>NZ_CAJTSC010000053.1:0-11382 GCF_910578895.1 uncultured Bacteroides sp. | reverse complement strand
TATCGAACGGACGTTATTTAAATGAAAGAGCCGTGTGGGGTGTATATAGAAAAATCCCGCTTGTTGTGATATATAGGGAGAATTTGGTTATCTTTGTCCCGATTATTTAAACATATTGAATTATGAAAAAGATTTTTAGTGTATTTATGATAGCTGTATGCTGTTTGGCAATGGCTATGCCTGCTCATGCCCAACTGGTAAAGTTCGGTGTGAAAGGTGGTTTGAACATGGCTAAATTGAGTTTCTCGGGCGATGCGAAAGACAATTTCAAGAGTGACAATACTACCGGCTTCTTTTTCGGTCCGATGGCGGAGGTGACTATCCCGGTCGTAGGGCTGGGCGTTGACGGCGCTTTGCTCTATTCGCAACGCGGAAAAAACGAGTTGAAGCAGCAAGGCATCGAGCTGCCCGTTAATTTGAAGTACACGATTGGCTTGGGCAGTATGCTGGGCGTGTTCGTTGCGGCGGGTCCTGATTTCTTCTTCAACTTCAAGGACATCAAGCTGGAAGGTGTCGACAAGAAAAGCGCACAGGTAGGCTTGAACCTGGGGGCGGGTGTGAAGCTGGTCAAGCATCTGCAGGTTGGCGTCAACTACCAGATTCCGTTGGGCAACAGCTTTGATTTGAAAGAAGTGAAAGATGCCGGCATAAAGACCAAGACTTGGCAGGTTTCCGCTGCTTACATCTTCTAAAAGCCGATAGCAAGTATACATATATATAGATGGCGTCACCCGCTTATGGCGGGCGGCGCTATTTTTTTTGAATGCAGTGCCGCTTGGTGCGGGCTGTGCCGTTACGTAAAAAAAGAGCGGTTCGTTTCGTTCTGCCCGCACTTTGCGCTATCTTTGCCGTCGCGATGGAAAAGTTTGTAGATGTCATATTGCCCCTTCCCCTGCACGGATGCTTCACCTACTCGCTGCCGGAAGAGATGGCGGAAGAGGTGCAGATAGGTTGCCGGGTGGTGGTGCCCTTCGGACGGAAGAAGTACTACACGGCAATTGTGCGCAACATCCACTATGCCGCGCCTACCGGATACGAGGTGAAGGAAGTGAGCGCCCTGCTCGATGCGCACCCCATCCTGCTGCCCGTGCAATTCAGGTTTTGGGAGTGGATTGCCGATTACTACCTCTGCACGCAGGGCGATGTCTACAAGGCCGCCCTTCCTTCGGGACTGAAACTGGAGAGCGAGACGATGGTGGAGTACAACCCCGACTTCGAGTCGGACGTGCCGCTGCCGGAAAAGGAGCGGAAGATACTGGACCTGCTCTCTGCCGAGCCGGAACAGTGCGTCACGAAGCTGGAGAAGGAGAGCGGAATCAGGAACATCCTCGCCGTGATAAAATCCCTGTTGGACAAAGAAGCCATCTTCGTAAAGGAAGAGCTGAAGCGCACCTATAAGCCCAAGACCGAGACCCGTGTACGCCTGACGGAGGCGGCACGCAACGAGCATCGCCTGCACATCTTCTTCGATGAGTTGCAGCGCCGCGCCCCCAAGCAGCTGGACCTGCTGATGAAGTACATGGAACTCTCCGGCTTCCTGGGCACGGAGCCGAAAGAGGTGGCTAAGAAGGAACTCTTGCAACGCGCTTCCGCCACGCCCGCCGTGTTCAACGGGTTGGTGGAGCGTGGTGTCTTCGAGGTGTACCAGCAGGAAATAGGCAGGCTGAACAACGTCTCCGCCGGGGCGGAGCTTCCTTTAAATCCGTTGAACGGGCACCAGCAGCGGGCACACGATGCCGTTGTGGAGAGTTTCCGTACGAAGAATGTCTGCCTGCTGCACGGAGTGACGGCAAGCGGCAAGACAGAGATATACATCCATCTGATAGAAGAAGCCGTCCGCCGGGGAAAGCAGGTGCTGTACCTGCTGCCGGAAATAGCCCTGACCACACAGATTACCGAGCGCCTGAAGCGGGTGTTCGGTTCGCGTCTCGGCATCTACCACTCCAAGTTTCCCGATGCCGAGCGGGTGGAAATCTGGCAGAAACAACTTTCGGACAGCGGATACGACATTATTCTGGGAGTACGCTCTTCCGTATTCCTGCCTTTCCGCAACCTGGGGCTGGTTATTGTGGACGAGGAGCACGAGAATACGTACAAGCAGCAGGACCCCGCGCCCCGCTATCATGCACGCAATGCCGCCATTGTGCTTGCCGCGATGTACGGTGCCAAGACTTTGCTGGGCACGGCGACCCCTTCCGTAGAGACTTGGCACAACGCCACCTCCGGCAAGTACGGGCTGGTGGAACTGAAAGAACGGTACAAGGAGATACAGCTTCCGGAGATTATTCCGGTAGACATCAAGGAGCTGCAACGCAAGAAGCGGATGAACGGTCCGTTCTCCCCGCTGCTGTTGCAGCATGTCCGCGAGGCGTTGGAGCGGAAAGAGCAGGTCATCCTGTTCCAGAACCGCCGGGGATTTGCTCCGATGATAGAGTGCCACACGTGCGGCTGGGTGCCCAAGTGCAAGAACTGTGATGTCAGCCTGACCTACCACAAGGGATTGAACCAACTGACGTGCCACTACTGCGGATATACCTATCAGTTGCCCCGCATCTGTCCCGCCTGCGAGGGGACGGACCTGCGCAACCGCGGCTTTGGCACGGAGAAGATAGAGGACGACATCAAACAACTGTTTCCCGATGCCGCCGTTGCCCGCATGGATCTGGATACCACCCGCACGCGTGCCGCTTACGAGCGTATCATCGCGGACTTCGAACGGGGCAAGACGGACATCCTTATCGGTACGCAAATGGTGTCCAAGGGGCTGGACTTCGACCACGTGAGTGTGGTGGGCATCCTGAATGCCGACACCATGCTGAACTATCCGGACTTCCGCGCCTACGAACGCGCCTTCCAGTTGATGGCGCAAGTGGCGGGGCGTGCCGGACGGAAGAACAAGCGGGGCAGGGTAGTGTTGCAGACCAAAAGCATCGAGCATCCTATCATCCCCCAGGTGATTGCCAACGATTACGAGGCCATGGTGGACGGGCAGCTTGCCGAACGGCAGATGTTCCACTATCCCCCTTACTATCGCCTGGTGTATGTGTATTTGAAGAACCGCAACGAGACGCTGCTCGATTTGATGGCGCAGACCATGGCAGGTAAGTTGCGCGCCGTTTTCGGCAGTCGGGTGCTGGGACCGGACAAGCCGCCGGTGGCACGTGTGCAAACCCTGTTTATCCGCAAAATCGTCGTGAAGATTGAGACGAAGGCTCCGATGGCGCGTGTACGCGAACTGCTGTTGCAGGTACAGAAGGAGATGGTTATGGAAGACCGCTTCAAGTCGCTGATTGTGTATTACGATGTGGATCCGATGTAAAATGGATAGGAATTAGGAGAAGTATCGGCTTTAACTTCCAAGCCCGAAGGGCTGATAGCTTCTTAAACAAGAATATAAGTTTTAATATGAAAGATAAGAAAAAGATACTCTTCGTCTGTTTGGGCAATATATGCCGCTCTTCTTCGGCGGAGGCAGTGATGAAACATCTGGTGGCGCAAGCCGGACGCGATGCCGAGTTCGTCATCGACTCGGCAGGCATCCTCTCCTACCATCAGGGAGAGTTGCCCGACAGCAGGATGCGCGCCCACGCCGCCCGTCGCGGTTACGACCTGACGCACCGTTCGCGCCCCGTATGTACGGCTGATTTCTACGATTTCGACCTGATTATCGGCATGGACGACCGCAATATCGATGACCTGAAAGAGCGTGCCCCGTCCGTTGAGGCGTGTGGGAAGATACACCGCATGACGGAATACTGCACGACGTTCACTCATGCCGACCATGTGCCCGACCCTTATTATGGCGGGGCGGAAGGTTTTGAATACGTGCTCGATATTCTGGAAGACGCCTGTGCCGGGTTGCTGGATGTGCTGGGATAACTGCCGGTATAGGTGCTACCTTTTCAGTTCCGGATAGCTGATACGGGTGTGATAGATTGTCTTCAACTTCTCTTTGAAAACGTTCTTCACCGTCGCTATGTCCTTGAAGGTGACGGGGCACTCTTTGAAATAACCTTCCGCTACCTGCGAATCGATTATTTTCTCTACCAGGTTGCTGATGCTCTCTTCCGTATATTCGGGCAGGCTGCGCGATGCCGCTTCTACGGCGTCTGCCATCATCAGTATCGCCTGCTCTTTGGTAAACGGGTCGGGACCGGGATAAGTGAACTGCTCGTCGTTGGGTTGTTCGTCCGGGTGTTCGTTCTTCCAGGAAATGTAGAAATATTTTGTTTTTCCCCGGCCGTGATGCGTGGTGATGAACTCTTTGATGACTTTAGGCAAGTTGTTCTTCTCTGCCAGTTTCAGCCCGTCCGTCACGTGGCTGATAACGACTTGCGCGCTCTGTTCATAGCCCAGGTTCTTGTGCGGGTTGACACCGCCCGACTGGTTCTCGGTGAAGAATACCGGGTTTTCCATTTTGCCGATGTCATGATACAGGGCGCCTGTACGCACCAGCTGGCTGTTTGCCCCGATGCGGTTGGCGGCTTCGGCAGCAAGGTTTGCCACCTGCATGGAGTGCTGGAAAGTGCCCGGCACAGTCTCCGACATGCGCCGTAACAGACTGTTGTTGATGTTGGACAACTCCACCAGAGTGACGTTCGACGTAAAGCCGAAGGTCTTTTCAACCAGGAAAAGCAACGGATACGTAAAGAGCAGCAATATGCCGTTTATGATGAAATAGGTGTACATGCTGCCGTTCAGTTTCGACAGGTCGTTTTCCGTTATCAGTTCGAAGGCGAAGTAAACGGCCATGTTGGTGAGAATTACCAGGAACGTGGTACGGAACAGTTGCGAGCGTTGCGACAGCTCCCTTAAACTGAAGATGGCAGCCAGTCCTGCCGTAAGTTTCAGCAGGATAAACTCATGCGGATAGCGCAGGCAGATGGAACAGATCAGTATGGTGACGACTTGTGTGAGGAAGGCTGTCCGCGAGTCGAGGAACACGCGGATGATGATGGGCAGCATGGCATAAGGAATGATGTATACATTGAACATATTGTTCGTCACCATGACCGCCGTCAGCACGCAATAAAACACGATGAGGGCGAAAAGCAGCGAAAGGCTTCCCTTGCGTTTGTAATAGTCTTTACGGAACAGTTCGAGGTAAAGCATGAAACAGAGTATGAAGATGCCGACGTATAGTACCTGTCCTGCCAGCATCAGCCGTTTCTGCCCGATGGATTCGCTGCGCTGGATGGACTCTTTGCGCAGACTTTCGAGGATGTTGTAGGTCTCCCGGTCCACAATTTCGCCCCGGTCGATGATTTTTTGTCCGCTCAGTACGATGCCGTTTGCCCAGGAATAGTTGTCAAGGATTTCTTTCCTGGCGGTTTCTGTCCGTTGGGCATCGTAGGTAAGGTTGGGAGACAGGTATTCGTTGAGCGAGCACTGCCGCAGTATGTTGGGATGGTAGTGTATGGTGTCTGCCGTAAGCAGATGGGCGTATGCCTGTTTTACGGAGTAGAGCTTGTCGATATTCCGCTGGTTGGCAAGCTTGTCGTTTATCACCATGATGGCGGATGTGCTGTCCTTGTGCAGTTGGGCAAGCTCTTCGGTGGAGAGTATTCCCGCCCGGTATACCTCGGAGAGTATCTTCTCTATATGGCGGATGTAGTCGGTAGAGGGCAGGACGCTGCGCAGATGCTTCTGATAGTCTTCTTTCAGTTTTTTGAGCGCCTGTTTCTCCATGCTTCTGTCCGATTGGAAATAGGGTTGGAAGGTGGCAAGGATGCTGTCCTGTTCTTTCTTCACCACGTTGTCGTCTTTGTAGATAGGGAAGTCGAAAGTTGCCATCAGCTGCCCGTATTTCCAGGGCTTGTCGATGTCAAACTGGTAATTGAACTTGCCGTCCCTCGGCAGGAAATAGACAATAACCCCTACCGTACCTATGAAAATAAGCGTCTTGTATAGCAAATCTCTGAACGAGAACTCCTTGTTTTTGTCTTTGAAATAGCTCATGTCGGTTGAAATTTTTGCGAAAAGTACAAAAAAAAACAATAGTATGGAAAAAAAGGTTTAATTTTGCCGTCTAATTTAGTTATAAGTAAGATAGATTATGACAGAAAGAAAGGTCAGAGTCCGTTTTGCCCCAAGTCCTACAGGGGCGTTGCACATCGGTGGTGTGCGTACTGCGTTATATAATTATCTCTTTGCCCGCCAGCATGGAGGAGATTTGATTTTCCGTATTGAAGACACCGATTCCAACCGGTTTGTGCCGGGAGCGGAAGAATATATATTGGAGTCTTTCAAATGGTTGGGCATTCCTTTTGACGAGGGTGTCAGTTTTGGCGGGGAGCATGGTCCGTACCGTCAGTCCGAACGTCGTGAAATATACAAGAAGTATGTGCAGGTGTTGCTGGATGCCGGCAAGGCTTACATCGCTTTCGATACTCCGCAAGAGTTGGAGGCGAAGCGTGCGGAGATAGCCAATTTCCAGTACGATGCTTCCACGCGTATGCAGATGCGCAACTCGCTGACGCTTTCCAAAGAGGAGACGGATGCTTTGATTGCGGAAGGCAAGCAATATGTGGTCCGCTTCAAGATAGAGCCGGATGAGGATGTGCATGTGAACGACCTGATCCGGGGCGAAGTTGTGATAAACTCTTCTATTCTCGACGACAAGGTTCTTTATAAATCGGCAGACGAACTGCCTACCTACCATTTGGCAAATATCGTAGACGACCATTTGATGGAGGTATCCCACGTCATCCGTGGTGAGGAGTGGTTGCCTTCCGCTCCGTTGCACGTGTTGTTGTATCGCGCTTTCGGCTGGGAAGATACGATGCCGGCGTTCGCGCATCTGCCGCTGTTGCTGAAACCCGAAGGTAACGGTAAACTCAGCAAACGCGATGGCGATCGTCTTGGTTTTCCGGTATTCCCGTTGGAGTGGCATGACCCCAAGTCGGGCGAGGTCTCTTCGGGCTACCGCGAATCGGGTTATTTGCCCGAAGCGGTTATCAACTTTCTTGCCTTGCTGGGCTGGAATCCGGGTAACGACCAGGAACTGATGTCGATGGATGAGCTTGTAAAATTGTTTGACCTGAACCATTGCAGCAAGTCGGGTGCCAAGTTCGACTATAAGAAAGGCAGCTGGTTCAACCACGAATACATCCTTCAGAAATCGGACGAGGAGCTTGCGGAACTGTTCAAGCCGGTGTTGAGAGAGAAGGGCGTCAATCCTGACGCATACAGCGACACATTCCTGGTTACGGTGGTTTCCTTGGTAAAGGGACGTGTCAACTTTGTGAAGGAGTTGTGGGACCAGGCACGTTTCTTCTTTGCCGCTCCTCAGCAATATGCCGAGAAGGACGTAAAAAAACGTTGGTCGGAAGATACTCCGCGCATCATGGCAGAACTGATGGAAGTGCTTCGCGGCATTGAGGATTTCTCGTCAAAGCCGTCTGAGGATATAGTAATCGGCTGGATTACGGAAAAGGGCTATCATATGGGCAATGTGATGAACGCTTTCCGTCTTGCCGTTGTGGGAGAGTGCAAAGGACCGCACATGTTCGATATTACCGCATTGCTGGGTAAGGAGGAGACTCTTGCCCGTATTCAGCGTGCCGTCGAAGTGTTGAAATAAGTTGAGGCGAAGAGTGGTATGCTTTATAATTTAGCAATCATAATCTACGATATTGTGGTGCATCTGGCTGCCCCTTTCAGCCGCAAGCCACGGAAGATGATGAAGGGACACTGGGTAGTGTACGAGCTTCTCCGGCAACAGCTGGAGAAGGATGCGCGCTACATCTGGTTTCATGCAGCTTCTTTGGGCGAATTCGAGCAGGGACGGCCGCTGATTGAGGAGATACGTGCCAAATATCCGGATTATCGTATTCTGCTGACATTTTTTTCGCCGTCGGGCTACGAGGTGCGCAAAAACTATCGTGGGGCGGATATCGTCTGTTACCTGCCTTTCGACAAACCGCGCAATGTGAGGAAGTTCTTGGATTTGGTAAATCCTTGCATGGCATTCTTCATCAAGTATGAATTTTGGAAGAATTATCTGGATGAGTTGCACAAGCGCCGCATTCCGGTATACAGTGTTTCTTCCATTTTCCGCCGCGGGCAGATTTTCTTTAAATGGTATGGCGGGACGTACCGGAACGTGTTGCGCAACTTCGACCATCTGTTCGTGCAGAACGAACGTTCCAAACGTTACCTGTCGAAAATCGGCATCAACCGGGCGACTGTGGTGGGTGATACCCGCTTCGACCGTGTGCTTCAAATCCGCGAGGAGGCGAAGGAGTTGCCGCTGGTGGAACTCTTCAAGAACAATACGATGACTTTCGTTGCCGGAAGTTCTTGGCAGCCCGATGAAGACCTGTTCATCGAATACTTCAACCAACATCCGGAGGTGAAACTGATTATTGCCCCGCACGTAATCGACGAGAACCACCTGGTGGAGATAATCCGCAAATTGAAACGTCCGTATGTGCGTTACACTCGTGCGGACGAGCAGAACGTCCGTAAGGCGGACTGCCTGATTATCGACTGCTTCGGACTGCTCTCTTCCATCTACCGTTATGGTGAAATCGCCTATATCGGCGGTGGTTTCGGAGTAGGTATTCACAATACGCTGGAAGCTGCCGTATATGGCATTCCGGTAATCTTCGGTCCGAAATATCAGAAGTTTCAGGAAGCCGTCCGGCTTTTGGAAGCGAAAGGCGGTTTCTCTATCAGAAGTTATGAAGAACTGAAGGCATTGCTCGACCGTATGCTGGAGGATAAAGATTTTCTGCGCGAAGCCGGAATGAACGCCGGAGCCTACGTGACCGATAATGCCGGGGCGACGGACAAAGTGCTGGGAATGATAAACTTTTAGAAATTAAGAATTGGGAATTAAATTAAAGCTGACACCCTGCTTATGTAAGTAAAAACTCGCATAAGCAGGGTGTCAGCTTTAATTTTAATTCCCAATTTGACAAAAAAGTTATGGCTTTTTCATTTGCAGGAGTTAAAGAGAGTTGGAAGGAGTTATCTCTCTTCGGGATAGGAATTAAAAGCCGACCGCTACACCGGAGAACACGACCGGAGAGATTGCGCAAACAGACAGGCGGAAGCGGACAAACGGAAACGGATTGGTGAAGAACAAGCGGATAAGAACAGGTCAGCGAAATATCTCCTCAAAGTTTTTATTGTCAGCGACATACGAGTGCCATCCATTCCCTGCATGGTGGAACTTTATTTCCAGTTAACTGGGAACGTGTTTCCACCTCATTGGGAATACGTTCCCAACGTACAGGGAACACGTTCCCAATTAAGTGGGAACATCGGATGAAAAAGAAGCTGTCAGTCACATGGCTTTTATTTACGGGATTTATCAGGAGTCAGAGGAAGAGAGGAGGCAACTCCTTTGGTTCCTGTAAATGAAAGAGCCGTGCAAAAGAGTGCGTTTTTTTATGATTTTATTTGAAATGAAATGTTTTTTCGTTATATTTAGAACGTAACTTTAAAAATATAGCATTATGAAGACATTGTTGAAGAAAACCGGTTACGTACTGGTTGTGTTTTTCTATTTGTGTGGGAATATATCTTGCATGTAGAAGAAAGCAGGCTATAATGAATGTTATTGCAGTGACGAAAGATAGTTATAAATATTGGAGTAGTGGTAATTATGTAATGACAAGGTTGAGCGCTGAGGCTAAGGGTGTTATTTATAGTGATGCTTTAGGGGCTGTTTACGGAATTTTTAGAGGGTTTGGTAGAGCGGCAGGAAGTTTGGTGTTTGGTCCTGGTGGTCCGGTTTTAACAGTTGCCGGTTCAATAATTGTATCTGCAGCAAGGAGTTCTATAGATGCTGCTATTGTTGCGGGTCTCATACGTATTTTTTGATAATCTTTAACAAGGAACTGTATGAATGATAATCTTATATCGGATTTAGATGTGTTGAGATTGGTGATATTCGCGTTACTCTCAATAAGTATAGCATTGTTGAGATGCAACAGGAGAATGAATGTTTTTTTTAAAAGTCATTCCGCTTGGGATTCTCGGTTGGATCTTGTATGTTGGCTTTGTCTGTGGTGCATCGGCAATGAGTTTATGGAATGGTGGTTGTCAGGGATTATAGTTCTGATGGTAGGTTTCCTGTTTAATTTTTATTTATATAAAAAGTTTAAGTGATGTAAGAGCCTGTTTAAATTTTCTTCAAAAAGTTTTTTCAGCTTCCTTTCAGTCTCAAAAAGAGTTCTCAAAAGAATGCTGAATAATATTTAAACAGGCTCTAATTTTCACTATGTATTTTATCCGTTCTGATTTTTTTGATAATCATCTGATGTTTTTTAACAAGATATTGTATGAATGATAATCCTACATCTGATTTAAATGTTTTGAGATTGGTGATATTTGCATTAATTTCAATAAGTATAGTGTTGTTGAAGTGTAACAGGAAAATCGATGCTTATTTGAGACATCATTTTATACGGGAGTCTTGGTTAAATACTATATGTTGGCTTTTTGCGTGGTATATCGGCAATGAGTTTATGGAATGGTGGTTGTCGGGGATTATATGTGCGGCGTTGGCTTTGTCATTCCATATTTATATAGATAAGAAATTTAAATGATGTAACTTTCATTGTGGTTTTATCCGCTCTGACAAGTTTAAAGGCTTGGTTGTCTCCGTTCTATTGGACAACCGAGCCTTTGTGTATATAGAAAAGTCTTTCCGTTGTGTTTCCCTTGTTTTCAAGATTTTTCAAACTTTGTGAAAGCATAAACTGTATAACATGTATTCAGGTAGAAGTGTTATGGGAAGACGTAGTGAAACCGGATTGGTGAGACGTTGGGAGGCATAGCTACTCGTTCTCCTTGTACCATCCCGCATACATCAGATAGTTGTGCGCAATCTTTTGGTTCAGTTCTTTCGCCTGTGCCGGGTCTACCTTCTTGATGAACCTGGCAGGCACGCCGCCCCAGATGCTTCCCGGTTCTATTACGGTATTGCTAAGTACCAATGAACCGGCGGCCACGATGGCGCCTTCGCCCACCACGGCATGGTCCAAAATGGTAGATCCCATGCCGATGAGTGCGTAATCCTTGATGGTGGCTCCATGGATGGTGACGTTGTGGCCTACGGAAACATGGTCGCCTATTTCGATGGTGGATTTCTCGTATAAGGTGTGCAACACACTGCCGTCTTGGATGTTTACCCCGTTGCCGATGCGGATGGAGTTGACATCACCGCGCAATACGGTACTGAACCAGATGCTGCAATCCTGTCCCGTTTTTACATCTCCGATGATAACGGCGTTGTCTGCTAAAAAACAGTTCTCTCCTATTTCAGGAGTAAACCCTCTTACTGATTTTATTAATGCCATTTTTTTTTAATTATGAATTATGAATTATGAATTATGAATTATGAATTATGAATTATGAATTATGAATTAT
>NZ_CAJTSC010000052.1 GCF_910578895.1 uncultured Bacteroides sp. | reverse complement strand
ATATAATACACGTACATGTACGCTCAAAACATTTCTGCAATAATCTTTCCTTTACTAATTTAATAATATAGTATATATGACTAATATAGAAGAATTTGTAATACGAAAGGTAAAGGCAATGAGGATGGAAAGAAAGTGGTCACAAGTAGAATTGGCAGACTACATGAATCTTTCTCCAAGTTTTATTGCAGATATTGAGAATCCTAAACGGAGAGCGAAATATAATCTCAATCATTTAAATGAGTTGGCTAAAGTTTTTAGTTGCTCTCCTAAAGATTTTTTGCCTGATGCACCATTAAGAAATGAAAAATAGGGATTGGCTAGTTTTCTAATTTATATTCACAAATCTTGGAAGTGAATATTATATTTGTTGTTAAGTTGCTGATTATTAGATGGAAATAGTTTTTGTTTCATGGCGATAGATATATATGCTTTCACTCTTATGTCTTTTGCCATGTTTTTGAATATTGTTTTTATATGCGGAAGTGCGGAGGTGCGGAGTGAAATATAGTAATTGCTATTTCTGATTCCGCACTCCGCATATCCGAAGTTAATGTTTAATTTTCGCTATATTGTTTTTTTGAACTACTTTTTTTAAAAAGATTTTTCTCTGTATTTGAATTAGTTACCCTAGAAAATAGCCGTTGGCAGGGGTGGTTGTTATACCCTTCTGATAAGAGGTCTGTCCAATCTATTGCTTTTCCGTCTTTTTCAAATCTGATAAGGCTGTTTAAAGTGTAACCAAAAAGTTTTGCTAGGAATTTTTCATCAGCTAAAGAATAAAATGATAATTCATACCTGGTTTTCGCTATATAATCTTTGATTTCTTCATTGTTGAGATGGACTTCTAAACGATGCAATTTTGAAGGATTGTTATAGTAGTTATTTATGTATGTTTTATCCGAACTATTGATGATTTCAGCTTTTTTGTTGTATGCTATAAGGGTGCTACCTTTGCTCTTATCTTTTATAGCTTTTTTCTGTTTAATGTTGACGGTTAAGTATTTATCTTTATCCATATTCCCACTGAAAGTATATGTGATTTCGGGGCGGTCTTCTTTGCGATTGGTGATTCTTTTTCCGTTCAGAAGCGTTGTTATTTGTGGGTTTCGGATAAGTTTTCGTATCAGTCGGGCTATGTCGTTTGACATATCAAGACATAGGTCTAGGGTTGTTATATTATGTAATTCTAAGCCTAAATTGTTTTCAATAAAATCTAAATAGTATATCTCATCGCTGTATAACACACGATTGGAAATACTAATCCATGCTTTTTTATATCCGTTTTGGTGGGTATTGCTTTCTTCTTGATTGTCATTGATGCCTAAACGTAGTTCTCCAAACAATTTATCTTTTCCCATGTCATTATAACGTATTTCATAAACAAATTTGAAGTGCTTTCCTTCTATTCGTCTTAGGTAGAAATACAGAAAATCAATTTCTTCTCCAATTTCTTTGTCTTTTATGATGTTGATATTGTTGGGTTCTGTCACTTCGTAACAGAGCCTCAACGCATCTATATTTAAACCGTATATTTTATTCATGTTCTTCATTCTTATTTTCATTATTATTAGGTTGGTTGGGTACTGTTGCCCAATACTTTTTCAGTCCGTTAGATATAGCTTGGGTGTGAGTGGCTGATTTTGTTCTGCCTCTTAGACTTTGGCTAATCTTTTGTTTTGTTGTATCATTCAATTGTCGATACTGTCTTTTGTAGTTGTTATTATCCATAGTTTATTTGTTTTATACATATAAATATGTGGTTTAGTAGGAAAGTAAAGTCTAATAGGCTGAATTTTCAAAAAATATCTGGAAAATTTTTGATGGATGGCTAACAGCTAGGTCTTTATCATACCTACTAAAATAGTACTTTTTGAGTCTCGGATTACGGTGTTAAATTATTGTATGTTAATTTATTATATCCATATTATATAGGTGTGCTGATATTTTTATCCTTATTACTGTACTTGCTAAATACTCTCTATAATTTTACTAATTTGTGGCGTTGATTGCAGATAATCTACTATTTCTAGAAAATCATTCCAAAGGTTCAATATTTCATCCGTTAAGGGTACGTTTTTTATGTAATACCCTACAAGCTAAAAGTTTGTAGGGTATTGCTGTTTTTAACAGGCTAATTGATTTTATCGTTTGATTGTTTGAGTTTTTAAACTTGTTTTTTTTCATTAATTTCCTCGAAGGAGCTTCATGTAATTCAATCATTGGATATTTAAATAAAGATATCTTTATCTCTTTTCATATCTGTTTTTGTATAATTTTTCATAGGGCAAAGATGTTTGTTTTTTAACGAAGAGAGAGGGGAAGAACAGTTGTAAGGTGTCAGTCTTGTATCAATAATGCTTCTTAAACTATCAATACGTTCTCATTCTATATTTTATAGCTAAAATTGATACAATTTTACAAAGAAATGAGAGGATTTATAAAATTATATAGCTAATTATTCCCTTATCTTTGGAAACAGAAAGGCCTTTTGTTTATCTAATAATAATTAATCTAATTAAATGATGAAGGACATTTATCATTCTTTTCTTCCAAGCACAAAGTATAAACGCTTTTGTAGTTTGCTTATATGTGCGACTATTGTTCAAGGAACATTGCAAGCCACTGTTACGACGAACACTTCTCCTCTGTATAATACAGAAATAAAGGCTCCTGCTCCTATAAAGGTGACAGGACGAGTTATTGACGAAATGGGAGAGCCTCTTCCCGGTGTTACAATTGTGATTCAAGGCACCCCCCGGGGTGTAACAACTGATGTTGATGGTACTTTTTCTATTGATGTAGAGACAGGTGCCAAGTTAGAAGTATCCTATATAGGTATGGAAACACAAGTGGTAACAATAAAAGGGAATAAACCGCTCACAATTACCTTATCACAAAAAGTAGATGAATTGGATGAGGTGACTGTTGTCGCTTTTGCCAAACAGAAGAAAGAAAGCGTGTTGGCATCCGTTTCAACTGTGAAACCTGCAGAGTTGAAAACGCCGGCAAGCAATCTTACAGCAGCTTTGTCAGGACGCGTTGCCGGTCTGATTTCCTATCAGCGTAGTGGTGAGCCGGGTGCTGATAATGCAGACTTCTTCGTACGTGGCGTCACTACATTCGGTTACAAGACAGATCCGTTAATTTTGATTGACGGTGTAGAAATGACTTCCAGTGACCTTTCTCGTCTACAGGTAGATGACATTGCCAGTTTCTCTATTATGAAAGATGCTACAGCTACAGCACTTTATGGTTCGCGTGGTGCCAACGGTGTAATTTTGGTAAATACCAAAGGTGGTACTGAAGGTCCGGCAAAAATATCCGCTCGTGTAGTAGTGACTCATTCGTCTCCTACAAAAACCGCTGAATGGGCGGATCCTATTACTTATATGAATATGCATAATGAAGCATCTTTGTATGACGGTAATGGGTTGATACATAGCCAACAAAAAATAGCCAATACGATGGCGGGACTAAATCCTAATGTATTTCCCGCTGTAGATTGGTATAATGAATTATTCAAGAAATCCACTGTCAATTATAGCGCAAACATGAATGTTCAGGGTGGTACGAATATTGCCAAATATTACATCGCCGGAACTTATTCCAGTGATTCGGGTAATTTGAGATCCGCTAAACAGAACAATTTCAATAATAATATCAAACTTAACCGTTATTTGTTGCGTGCTAATGTAGATGTTAATGTTTCCAAGACCACCAAGGCTACAGTACGTCTGCATGGAACTATGGATGATTATTCAGGTCCTATCAATACAGGTAAGGAGATTTACAAGATGATTACTCAAACCTCTCCGGTACTTTATCCTCCTTATTATCAGCCGGACAAAATTAATGAAACAACTCCTTATTTGCTTTATGGTAACTATGATACCGGTAATTATTTAAATCCTTATGCCGAAATGACACGTGGTTATAGAGATACCAGTACTTCGTTAATGATGGCACAGGTAGAATTGAATCAGGATTTGAAATTTATTACAAAAGGATTGAAGGGGCGTTTTATGTTTAATACCAATCGTCGTTCGGAGTATTCTGTACAACGTTCGTATGTTCCGTTCTATTACTCTATGGGTAGTTACGATGCGTTAAATGATACGTATGTACTGAGTCCCCTGAATCCGGAAGATGGTACTGATTATTTATCACCGACGATAAAAACACGAGACGTTGTTGTCAATACATATTTGGAAGGAGCAGTCAATTATGACCGTACTTTCAATGAAAAACATGCTGTCAGTGGATTGATGGTATTTACCATGCGTAATGAATTGACCTCCAAAGATGTTAAAGATGGGGATGTTCAGTCGTCTCTTCCTCTTCGTAACATGAGCCTTTCCGGACGTTTCACCTATGCTTATGATGACCGTTATTTCTTGGAAGCCAATTTCGGTTATAATGGTTCGGAACGTTTTGCAGACAAAGAACGTTGGGGTTTTTTCCCTTCTGTAGGTATGGGTTACCTGATGTCCAACGAACCGTTTTGGAATGCGGATTTAAAGAAGGTAATCAGTAAGTTGAAATTCAAGGCTACTTATGGTCTGGTGGGTAATGATGCAATTGGTAGTTCCAGCGACCGTTTTTATTATTTGTCTGTAGTGGATTTGAAGGATTCGGATAAGGGTTATACTTGGGGTACCTTGAGTGATCATAATAGTGTAAATGGTGTGTCTATCAGCCGTTATGCCAATCCGAATGTGACTTGGGAAATTTCTAAAAAGACTAATATAGGTATTGAATTGGGATTATTTGACAAATTGGAATTGCAAGTAGATATTTTCCGTGATGACCGTTCAAAGATTTTAATGGAACGAGCCAATCTTCCCACTTCATTAGGCTTGGAAGCCAAACCTAAGTCTAACGTAGGTGAGGCTCGTAGCCAGGGTATAGATTTTTCTCTTGACTATAACCAGTCCATCAATAAGGATTTATGGATGTCCGGACGTCTGAACTTTACTTATGGCCGTGGAAAATATAAGGTTTATGAAGAGCCCGACTACAGCACCACTCCCTGGCGTTCACGTGTCGGACAATCGGTGAAACAGGCATGGGGATATGTAGCAGAACGTCTGTTTATTGATGAGGCAGACATTGCCAACTCGCCCAAACAAACATTTGGCACCTATAAACCGGGAGATATTAAATATAAGGATATCAATGGTGACGGGCAGATTACCGATGCAGACCAAGTACCTATCGGATATCCTACCTCTCCGGAAATAAACTATGGTTTTGGTTATTCCATGGGATGGAAAGGTTTTGATTTCTCTTTCTTCTTCAATGGTTTGGCTCGTGAGTCTTTCTGGTTCGACTATAATGCAATCACTCCATTCTATAATTCCGGAGGTATCAATAAAACAATCGCCGTAAACCAATTGCTGACTGTTATCTCAGACAACCACTGGTCTGTAAACAATCGCGACCCGTATGCTTTTTGGCCTCGTCTTTCTACACTCGAAAACAAAAATAACAGTCAGAGAAGTACATGGTTTATGCGTGACGGTTCATTTCTTCGTCTGAAACAAATTGATTTCGGTTATACTTTACCTCGAAGGTTTATTAAAAAAATAGGATTCAGTTCGATCCGTGTTTATTATTCAGGAGTTAATCTGCTTTGTTTCAGTAAATTTAAACTATGGGATCCGGAATTGGCAGGCAATGGATTTAACTATCCTCTCCAACGTACACATTCTGTGGGTATAAACTTCTCTCTCTAATACAATGAATTTTATGAAAATAAAAAATCTGATTATTTTAGCTTTGTTGGGAACAACAACATCTTGTAATTATTTGGATGTAGTTCCTGAAAAGGTGGGAACCATCGAATATGCGTTCCGCGATAAGCTCAGCGCTGAAAAGTACTTAGCTACATGTTATTCCTATTTACCCTATTTGGGGCATGAAACAAAATCTATCGGACGTTCTTGTGGAACGGAAGTAACGACTTATTTTCGCAATCGTGAGGATGGTGTAAAAATCACTTTGGAAGGTAATAGTGTCTCCAGTCCTAAACTGGCAGAGTGGGACAATATGTACAAAGCTATCCGTGCATGTAATACTTTCCTTGAAAATGCCCATCTGATTCGGGATTTGAACGGTTCAGAACTTAATCGTTGGATGGCTGAGGTGAAATTCTTGAAAGCATACTATCATTGGTATTTAATCCAGCATTACGGACCTGTCATATTGCAGAAAGAAAACCTCTCTATGGATGCCTCTCCTGAAATGGTACTCCAATTCCGTTCCCCAATAAATGAATGTATCGACTACGTACTACAATTGTTGGACGAGGCTGTTTATGGTGAAGCGGTGGAAGATCTTGATTTAGACATAGTGGAACCTCCATTGCCGTTGACTCCCGATGACGCTTTCCAAAACGGACGTATCACCTTACCTATTGCTGCAGCCATACGTGCCAAAATTATGGTACATATTGCAAGTCCGTTCTATGCAGAAAACACCATGTACGAAAACTTTGTGGATTCCCGTGGTATAAAGCTTTTCCCTGCTTGCTCGGAAGAGGAAAGGAAGAAACGTTGGGAGGATGCTACCAAAGCCTGTAAGGAAGCTATTGACATCTGCCATGAAGCAGGTCATAAATTATTCGATTACAATCCGGAATTGACCATCATACCCAATATTTCAGAGGAAATGCGTCTTATTTTGCAGACTTCTACGATTATAACGGAGGAAGAGAACAATAAGGAAATTATTTGGGCAGATCCCAAAAACAGTACGAATAATGTTCAAACTTATGCCATGCCTGCTATTACATTACCCATTCGTGCCCGTAACCCGAGAGGACAGTTGACGCCCACTTTGGCTACTGCGGAAAATTTTTATACTGAGAAAGGGGTACCTATCGAAGAGGATATCGAATGGGACCAAAATGGTTGGTATAGTAATCGTTATTTAACTACTACGGTTCCGGAAGGAGACTATTTGGAAATGGAACCGGGCATGACCGTACCTTATTTGCATTTGCATCGTGAACCGCGTTTTTATGGTAGTATGGGTTTCAATGGTGGCAAATGGTTTGGTTTAGGTAGTCAAGTTACTGCTCCTGCCGGAGAATGTGCCGAGAACTATCAATACACACTACACTGTTTATCTACTCCTGACGACTTGGCGAGTAATCCTGCAGGACGTAGTGGGGAACAATATTATTCTGTAACCGGCTACTTCACGAAGAAACTTATCAATTATAAAACCGCTCTTAATACAGCTCAAACCGGTTGGTCAATATCCGGTTATCAATGGCCCAATATGCGTTTGGCAGACCTTTATTTATTATATGCTGAGGCTTTAAATGAGACTATGGATCAACCGACAGCTGATATCTGGGAGAATTGGATTGATCCAATCCGTGAACGTGCAGGTTTGGAAGGCGTAGCGGATAGCTGGACAAAATATTCAACAAAACCGGATAAATTCATGACCAAAAACGGTTTGCGTGATATTATTCATCAGGAACGTTGTATTGAGTTGGCGCTGGAGGGACATTATTATTACGACATGCGGCGTTGGAGTGGCGGTTCACGAGTAGATCGCTATGACATCATGCAAGAAATGAATAAGCCTATTAAAGGATGGAACTGTGACGGAGCCGACAATGTGTCTTATTATACGGTTCGTACCGTTTATAACGTTTCCTTCTCCTTACGTGATTATTTATGGCCCATCAAAGAGGGTGATATCAATGTCAATCCGAATTTGACTCAGAATCCTGGCTATTAAAATTTTAAAATTGTAGAAAGATGAAAAAACATATATTATTTTTAGGGTTGGTACTTGCCTTTATGACTTCATGCAATGAGGAAAGTGTCGGACAATATCCAACTGACAATATCGCTCCGGGTCCTGTGACTAATGTCACCACTAAAGAAGCATTCGGTGGCGGTGTGACTTTGGCTTACACAATTCCCGATGATCCCGACTTAATGGGGGTAATGGCCAAATATACGTTAGACACTGGTAAAGAAATGTCGGTAATGGTATCCGGATATGCCCGTGAAATTACTCTGGAGGGATTTGCCTTGGGAATTGAACATTCGGCTGTATTGTATGCCATAGATAAAAGTCAAAACTTATCCGAACCGACAACCGTAAAATTCACACCAAAACGTGCACCTATTTTTGATGTATACGAGACTTTGAACATTACGAGTGATTTTGGTGGTGCCAAACTGACTTGGCAGAATCCGGAAATGAAGGACATCATCGTTTCTGTCTCTACTCCGATTACCGAAGGAAGTGACGTATTGGAAGATGTGCAGAATTTCTATTCCTCCGGAGTTGACGGTTCGGCAGCTGTACGCGGTTTCGATGCAGAACCTGTCACTTTCTTTGTAACCATCTCCGATCAATATGGTAATAAGACAGACGCATTGTCACAGGAGTGTCTCCCTCTTTATGAAGAAAGAATTGACGGGAACACATATTGGAATAAATGGAATGGTGACCCGAATATCCCATATAGGGAATATTCAAAGAGTTATCCGATTACAAAATTATGGGATGGTATTAATATGGCTGCAAAAGGGGCCAGCAACAACTTCTTCCATACTCCGGGTGGTGACCCATTCCCCGTACGTTTTACATTTGATATGAGACAGGTATATACATTGAGTCGTATGAAAGTCTATCAACGTGGTAATGGTTGGGCCTATGAACACGGTAACCCGAAACGGTTCGAGGTATATGGTTCGAAGAGCCGAAATGTGTCCATGACGGCAACAAATCCTGATGACCAATGGATTTTCTTGGGGTATTTCGAATCATATAAGCCTTCCGGGCTTCCTTTAGAGCAGGCTTCTCCAGAGGATGAATTGCGTGGTCCGGGTGGTGAGGAATTCACATTCCCTGTAGAACTTGCTACGGATGTACGTTACATTCGTTTCGATATTCTTGAAACTTGGGGCGGTACGGAAATGATTCATATTTCCGAGTTGGAAATGTGGGGGCAACCCGAAGGATACAATGGGGGAAACGGTGAAGAGAGTGCAGAATAAGCCAAACTAATTAAAAGTAAGACATTATGAAAAAATGGTATATTAAGATGTTGATGTTTGTCCTCTCGGGAGTGGCTGTTGTCGCTTGTTCGGACATGAACGACCTGCATGACCAATATCTGCAACAAGGAGAAACAATTTATTCGGCGAAATTTGATTCCATAAAAATCTTTTCCGGACGATATCGGGTACGTGTAGACTATTGGGTGACAGACCCTAAAGTAGCTAAGTGCCAAATATCCTGGAATATGGGTAAAGAATCTAAAGTAGTGGATATAACCAACACAACCGGCGAAACTCCCAATTCTTTCTTTATAGAAGATTTGGAAGAGACAACCTTCAGTTTTGACTTCAATACTTGTACTGCAGATTTGGAGTATCCTTCATTGAAAACAAGTGTTAGTGCTACGGTTTATGGAGACAAATATGTATCTACATTGCTAAACACAAACGTCAGTTCCTACAGTTTTAATCCGATAGAACAGGCATTGACCCTGTATTGGACCAGTAACTATGAAGGAGCCGTAGCCTATATACTTAAATATATTGACGTGAATGATGAAGAACGTGAGATAAGGGCAGAAGTAAATAAGGAAAAAAAGGCAGTATTGCCTGATTTTCCTGAATTCGGTTCTTTCACGTACGCCACGATCTATCTTCCCGCAGAAGGTGCTATTGATGAATTTATTATTCCATTCAGCGAACCGTTCAATACGGCAGCGGAAGGTGAGAAACCTTGGGTTCTGACAGCAAACATGACAGTACCCCAAGAGGCTGCTGCATGGACCACTTGGCAAGATGCGGATACTTACATGAAACAGTTTAAATATGACTATGTTGAACATCCGGAAGGAGATAATGTAAGTAAAAATAGTCCCGGTGATATCGGTACACATATCGAATTTGTGAACGATGCAGCCAGAGGTAAGTATGTATATAAACTTACAGCACATGCGGAAGCCAACGATGACGGAAGCATCAAGTGTCTGGACGATGCTATGAAAGCGGGTAACAATGAAGACCGCCAAGTCAATCAGTTCAGTCCGCAAACCGGTGCCGGTAACCATGACGTTTGTGGCAACTATGGTGAAACGGTGATTTATGATTGGTACATGAAGATACCGGCGGATTTCAAGCCCATCAATGAGCGTTGTCATCTTTTCTATCTCATTCCTAAAGAAGACGGTGGAGAGAGAAAAGGCAATCCTGTGATTGCTCTCAATGCTAATGGAGATGATAAGGATGGAAAGAATGCCTGTTTCCAGATTATACATAACGGTAATTTCAAAGCAAACGGAAACAATGCAAAGTTGGTGGACAAATTGAATATGGATGATTTCAGAAATGAATGGGTACATGTTACTGTTGAAGTTCTTTATTCTTACCAAGGTACATTGAAAGTCAAAATGGAACGTGTGAGCGACGGTAAGGTTATCGTAAATGAAACAAAGACCAATGTTGAATTGTGGCGTGAGAACTGCATCGATATGCGTGCCTACTTCGGTATCCGCAGATGGTTCAAAGGTAAAATAAAAGATAACTTTAAAGGTATGTTCCCGACTTCCGGCATTGAAACGGTATCTGTATATCTGGATGATATAAGAATTTTTGAGAAAAACCAGAACAATGACAGTCCGGTTGCGGTAAATCCTTAGTAAATTCGTAGAACGAAATTTGAAGAGTGTCAAATGGCAGATAAAAAGAATAATGTTATCGATTTTGACACTCTTCTTTTTTTAATACCTTGCATGATATTTTGTATAACCATGAAAAACAAGATAACGTATGGGAAATTGGTATAACAAGTTGTTGATAACCTGGATTGCCGGATGTTTGGTACTGGCTTGTTCCGACTCGAAGAGCGAGCCGGAAGAACCGGTTACTCCCCCGCAAGAGGAGGAAAAAGCCAGTCTGGAGAAGTTCGATAACATTAAGGTGTATCCCGGAAATGAACGGATAAAGGTAGAGTATAAGTATTCCGATTCACGTGCTAAACAATGTGAAGTAAGTTGGACTGTAGGAAGCGAAAAGAAGTCTGCTGTGGTTGCTATGACTGTTTCACAAGAAGAAAAGCCCAATGAATTCTACATCGATAACCTGGAAGAAGGTACACTGACTTTCAGTTTTGTCGCTTACTCTGAAGATAAAAAAATGAATTCCCCTAAATGGATAGGATCGCCTGTCAGCATTTACGGTGAAAAATATAGAGCTGCATTGAAAAATCCCGGTATCACGGTTATTGATTGGAGTCCGGAAGACTATGTGTTACGTTTTAAATGGGCTGATAATTATAAGGATGCAAAATACAGTTCTTTGAAATACACTGACGTAAACGGTGAATCCAAAGAAATAACCTTGGATTTCGAAAAAGACAAAGAAATGACTTTACAGTTATTCCCTGAAAACGGAACGATGGAAATAACGACTGTCTATTTGCCCAATGGTGCTGTTGATGAAGTCAGTGCACAAACATCAAAGATTACCGTAAAGACCGATAAAGAGGAAGTAAATGCTTGGAAATTGCAAGCGGAAATGCAAGCTGCCGCTTCTTTGGTAGGATGGCAGGCGGTGGATGCATATATGAAAAAATATGATTTCGAATATACTGAACATCCCAATAACGGCGGAGGGAAAGACCATAATGACGATACACATATTGAGGTCGTAGAAGACAAAGGATTGGGACAATGGGTATTCAAATTCAATGTTCATGCTTCAAGTGATGCAGACGGCAATATCCTTGTGTTGGATGGTGACCGTGGCAAAATAGACGACCGTATGCGTAACGAGATGAAATCGCGGACAGGAAGTGGAAAATACCACATGAACGGCAATTGGGAAGAGTGGCAAAAGATAGAGTGGAAATTTAAAATACCTAAAGGTTTCCGCCCTACAAAAGGTTTTACTCATATCCATCAGTTGAAAGCGCAAGAAGGAAACAATGGTAGTCCTTTGATAACCATTACCTTGCGCGCCGATGATGCAAATGGTAAGAATTCTCGTGTAGAAGTCGGACACAATGGCGATAACAGCAGTACCAACAAAGGGTATTTCATCA
Source organism: uncultured Bacteroides sp. (assembly GCF_910578895.1). Taxonomy (GTDB): domain Bacteria; phylum Bacteroidota; class Bacteroidia; order Bacteroidales; family Bacteroidaceae; genus Bacteroides. The sequence continues at coordinate 8,817 of NZ_CAJTSC010000052.1, read as the reverse complement.
ACAAATTGCCTCTAAGCGATTTTGAAGACGAATGGATACAGGTTACATCTGAAATATATTACACACATAATGGTTCGTATTACATCAAAATGACACGTATCAGAGACGGCAAGGTACTCGCGGAAAAAACGATGTCCAATATTGATATGTGGCGTAAGGGGGCAACTAATATACGAAATAAATTCGGGATTTACCGTAATTACGGGGGTGGCCATCTTGAGACAGACTATGGAGGAAAATTCCCTCCCACTGGTTTGAAGGATGAGTCTTTGTATTTAGCAGATTTCAAGATTTACGAAAAGAATACAAACGCTAATCCACAACCTCATGACTGAAGAAACCGGAAATAGTGATATTTCTTATTGGTGAAATTAGACTTAAAGAAAGGTCGTTCCTGTGAAGAAACGACCTTTTGTGTCTGTAATTGTTCCGAAACAACTATTTCTCATCATTCTTCCGGATTTCCACCCGGCGTATTTTACCGCTGATGGTCTTGGGAAGTTCGTCTACAAATTCTATGACGCGAGGATATTTGTAGGGTGCGGTCACCTTCTTTACATGGTTCTGCAACTCCTTGACCAATTCCTCGCCGGCGCGCTCCTTATACTCTTTGGACAATACGATGGTGGCTTTCACCACTTGTCCACGGATTTCATCCGGAACTCCGGTAATGGCGCATTCTATTACTGCCGGGTGGGTCATCAGCGCGCTTTCCACCTCGAACGGACCGATGCGGTAACCGCTGCTTTTGATAACATCATCGGCACGTCCTACAAACCATAGATAACCGTCCTCGTCCTTCCAGGCAACGTCACCGGTATAGTAAACGTTGTCGTGCCAGGCTTCACGGGTGCGGTTGGCATCCCGATAATATTCCTTGAATAGACCGAGCGGTTTTCCTTTGTCGGTACGGATTACAATCTGTCCTTGTTCGCCGGCCTCTACGGAACGACCGTCATAGTCTATCAGGTCTACGTTGTATTGCGGGTTGGGCAATCCCATGCTGCCCGGTTTGGGTTGCATCCACGGCATGGTGGCAACGGTAAGGGTTGTTTCGGTCTGCCCGAAACCCTCCATCAGTTTGATGCCTGTCAGTTTCTTGAACGTATCGAATACGGCGGGGTTCAACGCTTCTCCAGCAATGGTGCAATATTGCAGCGAAGAGAGATTGTACTTCGTCAAATCTTCGTGGATTAAGAAGCGGAAGATGGTAGGCGGAGCGCAAAGTGAGGTGACATGATAGTCCTGTATCTTTGTCAATATGTCGGCGGGAGTGAATTTCTCATGGTCGTAAACAAAGATATTGGCACCGGCTATCCATTGTCCGTACAGCTTGCCCCATACGGCTTTACCCCAGCCCGTGTCGGCAATGGTGAGGTGAAGGCTGTTTTCGTGCAGATTATGCCAGAAACTTCCGGTAACGATGTGTCCCAACGGGTAAGTGAAGTCATGGGCCACCATTTTCGGTTCGCCGGTAGTGCCGCTGGTGAAGTACATCAGAGAGATATCATCGTTGCTGTTGGCATGTTCCGGTCTTGTGAAAGGGGCGGCATTTGCCATGCCTTTGTGGAAGTCTTCAAAACCGTCGGCTATCTCCGGACCCACACTGACCAGTTTCTTCACGCTCGGAGAGTCCGGCATGGCGGCGGTGATATGGTCGGTAATGACGCTTTCGCCTGCACAGACAATCATCTTGATGTCGGCGGCGTTGCAGCGATAAACGATATCTTTCTTGGTGAGCAAGTGTGTGGCGGGGATGACAACGGCACCCAGTTTATGCAGTGCGATGATACTGAACCAGAATTCGTAACGGCGCTTCAGGATGAGCATCACCATGTCGCCGTGTCCGATGCCGAGACTTTGGAAATAGGAAGCCGTCATGTCCGTATACCGTTTCATGTCGGCAAATGAGAACTGGATTTGTTCTCCTTTGTCGTTTGTCCAAAGCAGTGCGGGTTTGTCGGGTTGTTCGGCGGCCCAGGCATCCACTATGTCATAGCCGAAGTTGAAGTTCTCCGGTACGTTAATCTTGAAGTTCTTGATAAAGTCCTCTTGCGATGCAAAGGACGTTTGCGATAAAAATCTTTCTACCATAACTCTTTTAAATGAAGAATTTAGAATGAGGAATTGCCATACGGTGCGGTTGGGGCGATGTAACGCAATTCTTCATTTTCCATTTCTTTGTTGTTTACATGATTACGGCAAGGAAACGCACTTGCTTTCCGTCCAGTGCTTTCATGCCGTGCGGCAGTTTGGAGTTGAAGTACAGGCTGTCTCCTTCGTTTAAAATCAACTCTTTGCCATCGATGCTCAGCAGCATGCGACCTTCCAGGACGAGGTTGAATTCCTGTCCGGAATGGCTGTTGTAGTGTATCGGCTCATTCGCCGGTTTCGGTTCTACGGTGACGATGAACGGGTCGGCGTCGCGGTTCATGAAACCGGCTGCCAGCGACTGGTATTTGTAGGCTTTTGTACGTTCGATGCTGGTGCCCTTTCCTGCACGGGTCAGGAAGTAACTGCTCATTTTCGGCTCTTCGCCGAACATCAGAGCGTCCAGTTCAATGCCGTAATGGCGGGCTATCTTTTGCAGCATACTGACGGATATGTCGACTTCTCCGGTTTCTGCAAGGCGGTATTCCTCTACCGGAATGTCGCAGTCGCGGGCGATGTCTCCGCTTGTCAACTCCAATACCTCGCGCAATCCGCGCAAGCGTTCGGCTATTTGTTTAATCTGTTCGTCCATGAGGCTCTTGTTAAGTGGATTAGTATTGTTGTTATTTACTTGCTTTGATGGCATTGATAACGGCTGAAGAGAATCCTTGATGTTCCAGTTCGTTGATGCCTTTGATGGTAATTCCGCCGGGAGTGCATACTTTGTCAATCTCTATGCCGGGATGCGTATCGTTGTTCAGTATCAGTTCGGCGGCACCTTTTACCGATTGGGCTATCATGCGCATTCCGTCTTTGGGGTAGATGCCCAGCTCTATTCCCGCCTGCATGGCTGCCTGGATATATTTCAACACGTAGGCAATGCCGCAGGATGTCATGGCAGTGGCTGCCGCGATTTTTTCTTCGGGAACCAGCATGGCAAGCCCCATTTGGTTGAAGATATCGAGCAGCAGCTGTTCCTGTTCCTTGCTTGCATTCCGGCTCGAGATAATTGTCATGCTCTCCATTTCGCTGATTGCGGTATTGGGGATAAGGCGGAACATGGTCATTCCCTTGTCTGCCACATAGTGTGCCAATTCTTCAAAAGGCACGCCCGCAGCTACGGAGATAAGTATCTGTTTGCTTTTCAGTTTCAGTTCGCTTACCACAGGTTTTATCAGCCACGGTTTTACGGCAAGTATGATAAGCCCGGCACCGTCGACGGCTTCCTGGTTGTCGCGTGTGGTCTGTAAAGCGGGAAACTCAGCCTTCAGTGCATCCAGTTTGCTTTGCGTGGGATTGGAAACGATGATGTCATTGGCAGGGATGACGGTTCCTTTAGCCAAACCCCGGGCGATGGCTCCGCCCATGTTTCCTGCACCAATAATCGCTGTTCTCATATCGTCTTGTAATTTAAAATGTTGTCCTTTGGCAAAGGTAAAGATTTTCTATAAAAGAACGACCGAAACAGGAAGGTATTCTTCTTTCGGTCGTCTCTTTTATCGGCTGATTATTTATCGGTTGTCAAAGCACTTTCTTGAAACGTTCAAGAAAGAGGTTCGCCTCGTCCATGCTGAGGCACAGAGGCGGCAACAGGCGAATGACGTTCGTGCCGCTGACCCCGGTAAATACATGCTGCTCTTTCAGGAGTTTCAGGCGCAGTTCTTTGATGGGCTGTTCAAATTCGATGCCAATCATCAAGCCGCGTCCGCGCACCTCTTTGATTTGCGGGAATTTCTTCAGTTCCTCCAGCAGGTATGTGCCCACGTTGGCTGCGTTTTCCACAAGCCCTTCCTGTTCGATGACATCCAGTACGGCAAGCGCGGCGCTGCAAGCCAGGTGGTTGCCGCCGAACGTAGTCCCGAGTTGTCCGTATATGGGAGTGAACATCGGGCTGATAAGCACGCCTCCCATCGGGAAACCGTTGCCTATGCCTTTTGCCACGGTGATGATGTCGGCTTTGATGCCGCTGTATTGGTGTGCGAAGAACTTGCCGCTACGTCCGTAGCCGCTCTGGATCTCATCCAAGACCAGTATGGTGTTGTATTTCGTGCAAGTCTCGCGCAAGGCATGCATGAAATCGTCGGACGGCAACTGTATGCCGCCCACTCCCTGGATGCCTTCGATGATTACCGCACAGACATCCCCCTTTGCCAGTTCGGCTTTCATTGCCTCCGTGTCATTCAGCGGCAGATAAGTCACATGTCCGCAGTCGTTGATGGGGGCGATGATTTTGGGGTTGTCGGTCATTTCCACTGCCAGCGAGGTACGTCCGTGGAAAGCTTTGGAGAAAGAAACCACACGGGTGCGCCCGTTGTGGAAAGAGGCAAGTTTCAGCGCATTCTCGTTGGCTTCGGCGCCGCTGTTGATGAGGAACAGCGAGTAGTCGTCATAGCCGCACGCCTTGCCCAGCCGTTCCGCCAGTTGTTGTTGCAGTTTGTTGATAACGGAGTTGGAATAAAACCCGAGTGTCGCTACTTGCCTGCCGATTGCCTCTGCATAATGCGGATGTGCATGCCCGATAGAGATTACTGCATGCCCGCCATAGAGGTCGAGGTATTCCGTACCTTTATCGTCCCATACGTGGCAGCCTTTTCCTTTGACAATGTTGATGTCAAAAAGGGGATATACATCGAATAAGTTCATGGTTTTAATGAAGGATTAGGAATGAAGAATGAAGAATCTCCGGATGGCGGATGCAAGCGGGGATTCTTCTGTTCTGCATTCGTGTTGTTTTTTTTACTGTTTTGATTGAGGAGGCATGCCGTTAAAATGCGCTCGGTTTCAGCCGGAGCCCTACAGTCTCTTCCAGGTTGAACATCAGGTTCATGTTGTGTACCGCCTGGCCGCTGGCGCCCTTCAGCAGGTTGTCTATGCAAGAGATAATAAGCAACTTGTCGCCATGCTTCTCCAAGTGGATAAGGCATTTGTTGGTGTTTACCACCTGCTTCAGGTCGATGTTCTTATTGACGATATGCGTAAAGGAATCTTTGGCATAATACTCCTCGTACATACGTACAATCTCTTCCAGCGCCACTTTGGTCTTTAGTACGATTGTGGTAAAGATGCCGCGGGGGAAATCGCCACGATAGGGGATGAAGTCAATGTCCGCATCAAAGCTGTTCTGGAGTTGCTTGAGCGACTGTTTGATTTCGGGCACGTGCTGGTGCTCGAAGGCTTTGTACACGCTCATGTTGTTGTTGCGCCAGCTGAAGTGGCTGGTGGCTCCCGGTTTCACGCCTGCGCCGGTGCTACCGGTGATGGCGTTTACCATGATGTCGCCGTTCAGCATCAGATGCTTGGCAAGCGGAAGCAGCCCCAGTTGGATGCAGGTGGCGAAGCATCCGGGGTTGGCTACATGTTTTGCCGTGCAGGTTGCCCTGCGGTTCAGTTCGGGAAGGCCGTAAATGAAGTCATGGTCGTCGCTTTTGATGCGATAGTCCATGGAGAGGTCGATTATCTTCAAATCTTCCGGCACGTTATGGCTTTCCATGAATTTCCTGGTATCGCCGTGTGCCGTACAGAAGAACAGCACGTCGATCTTGTCCAACGGAAGTTCGTCGGTGAATACCAAGTCCGTCTCTCCGTACAACCCTTCATGTACGTCGGCAATCTTGTTGCCGGCATTGCTCGAACTGTTGATGAATACGATTTCCGCTTCGGGATGATTCAGCAACAGACGTATCAGTTCGCCCGCCGTGTATCCGGCTCCGCCGATGATTCCTACTTTAATCATATTGCAGTTTCTTTTCTATGAATCAAATGTTTTCTTTCTCTTCCCGGTGGTTGGCATAATAAGCGCGCAGGGCGGTGCTGGTCACTTTGATGAAGCCTTTGGCATCCTCTGCGGTCCAGCCTTTCTGCATTTCGCCGTATTCGCCGAATTTGTTCTTCACAAGGTCGTCCTCGCTTTCTACGCCTACGGTAAAGAATGAGAGCGGGCGAAGCTCAAGGATGGCAGTACCGTTGACGTTGCGTTGCGAAGATTCCAGCATGGCTTCGATGTCGCGCATCACCGGTTCCAGGTATTGGCTTTCGTGCAGGAACATGCCATACCAGTTCGCCACCTGGTCTTTCCAATACTGTTGCCATTTGCTCAACGTGTATTTCTCCAGGAACTTGTGCGCGCCGATAATCAGCATGGGAGCGGCAGCCTCGAAACCTACGCGGCCCTTGATGCCGATAATCGTGTCGCCCACGTGCATGTCGCGTCCGATGCCGTAAGCCGCACCGATTTCCTCTACTTTCTGGATAGCCTTGACAGGATCGTCGAACTTCTCGCCGTTGACAGCCTTCAGTTCTCCTTTTTCGAACGTCAGGCGCAACTGTTCGCTGCCCTCTTTGGTGCAGTGCTTCAGGTAAGCGCTTTCGGGAAGCCCTTGTGCGGAGTCCAAAATCTCGCCACCGCAAATGGAAGTGCCCCACAGTCCTACGTTATAGGAATATTTCAGTTTGGTGAAGTCGGCTGCGAAACCGTGTTTGTTCAGGTAGTCTATCTCTTCCTGGCGGCTCAGTGCCATGTCGCGCGTCAGCGTGATGATTTCCACGCCCGGCGCCATGACAAGGAACGTCATGTCGAAACGGATTTGGTCGTTGCCTGCCCCCGTCGAGCCGTGGGCGATGGCATCCGCGCCGATTTCATTGGCATAGCGGGCGATGGCAAGCGCCTGGAATATACGTTCGGAACTCACGGAGATAGGATACGTGCCGTTGCGCAGCACATTGCCGTACACCATGTATTTCAGGCTCTTCTCATAATATTCCTGCGTCACGTCCAGCGTGATATATTTTACGGCACCCAGCTTGTAGGCGTTCTCTTCGTTTGTCTTCAGCTGCTCCGGGCTGAAACCGCCGGTGTTGGCGCAAGCCGCATAAACTTCGTATCCTTTCTCCTTGGCAAGATACATCACCGTGAACGAGGTGTCCAGACCGCCACTGAATGCTACTACTACTTTTTTCTTCTTTTCCATAAGGGTTATGAATCTTGAATTTTGAATTATGAATTATGGGTTGAGGTTCACAACGGCCCCGGTCAGTCCATCCATAATTCCAAATTCATAATTTATAATTAATTTATATTTTATCCTCTTCGTGCAGCTCCGGGTCGTAAAGCATCGCCGTGCAGATGCAGAACTTCCGGTTCTTGGCTACCAGTATGTCATGGTTGATACAGCCCTCGCATCCTTTCCAGAAAGCCTCGTCGTCTGTCAGTTCATTGAAGGTCACCGGCACGTAGCCCAGTTCGGTATTCATCTTCATGACAGCCGCTCCGCTGGTCAGGCTGAAAATCTTGGCTTTGGGCCAACGCAGGCGTGCCAGGCGGAAAGAAGCCGTCTTGATGCGCTTTGCCAGTCCCAGGCCGCGGAAGTCGGGATGCACGATAAGTCCCGATGTAGCCACATACTGCTTGTTCCCCCAGCTCTCTATGTAGGTGAATCCCGCAAACTCTTCTCCGCATAGGGCTATGATGGCTTTTCCCTCTTTCATTTTCGTTGCCACATATTCATGCGTGCGCTCTGCGATGCCCGTTCCGCGTACTTTGGCAGCCTCCCGGATGGTATCCAAAATCTTATCCACGTAAACTTCATGTGAGGCATCAGCCACCATCACATCAATCTGTTTCGAATCCATTTCTTTTGTCTCGTTATATTATGGTTATACTGATTTACTTCATGTTAGGGATAATTTGCGACAGGAATTCACGCACCTCGTCATGGGATGCGGACTCTTGCAGCACCATCATGATAGTGTCGTCTCCGGCTATGGTGCCCAATACGGCGGGACATTCGCGGTTGTCGATGTCGTAAGCCATGCTGCTGGCATAGCCCGGACGGGTACGGATGACTGCGATGTTTCCGGAGAAATGGAGTGAGACAAAGCCGCTGTTCATCAGCATCTCGCTGGCACTTTGGCCGTTGCTGCGTTTGTACATGATGTTGTTGGGCAGGACATATACATATTTCCCGTTTATATTGGCTGCTTTCGCCACTTTCAGCTGTTTCAAGTCGCGCGACAAGGTGGCTTGCGTCAGTTCAAACCCCTCTTTACCCAAAGACTGCAACAGCTCTTCCTGAGAACTGATTTCCTTGCTCGAAATTATCATCTTGATAGCATCTAACCGATTGGCTTTCTTTTTCATGTTTTTGTATAATTATTCTTAGAATGGCGCAAAAATAGGGAATATTTTGGAAAGAATATGCAAGAATAGCGTTTTTTTTATCCTTTATATGCAATTAATGCAGATGCCGCACAAGGGAGTCGGGGGCGGGCACGCCTTTGACTCCCTTTAACCCCTTTGGCTCCTTCGGCATAGTCTTTCGGCCGTTCTTTCTGAGGAAAAACCGGACAGGCTCTTCGTTTTGTCTTTTTGTCATTCCGCCCACATCTGTTGACAATCTGTATTTCCCGTTGCCGCAGAATCGTTTTTTTCCGTCCTTGCGTACTGCCGATGGGAAAAAACGGAACGGAATGCGCCCATCTTTCCGACAATCAGCGCAATAGCGAAATGTTTACAAACCAACTGGAAGGGAAAAATGCCGGAAATGTCGCGTGCGGGCATCCCGTTTGCCGGAAAACGGTATCTTTTTCGAGCGGCATTGACATGGTTCGCGATAGACATTAATGCCTGTCGCGAGAGACATTAATGTCTATCGCGAGCGATGTTAATGC
>NZ_CAJTSC010000051.1 GCF_910578895.1 uncultured Bacteroides sp. | reverse complement strand
TATTAAACGACCGGACGGTATCAGTTATGACGTTTATGATATTGAAATGATTATAGCCGTTGCATTCAGGATATGCAGTAAAGAGAGTGTCTTGTTCAGACGGTTTATAATAAATGAAATTAGCACTATTAAGAAAGCTACACCGATTACACTATTTGTTGCCAGCGTCAGAGGTAATAACCGATGGTATAGTTGAGGTTCATTCCACCAGCCACTCGTTCCCGATGCACGGATGCAAAGGTAGCGTATGGCTTGATGGTAGCGGCAAGGTCGGGCGGCAAGCCGTTTCGGGCGGAATCTTCCTCAAACGAGTTTGAGCGTATTCAGCCCGAAAACCTTGCCATTGCCTGCCATACGCTTGAAGAGCATCCGGCAACGGAAACAAGCGACTGATGGGAAATCAGAAGAAAGAAGAGAGGAGCGGCTTACAGACGAAGCAGGATTTTGATGCTCCGTCTGTAAGCCGTTCCTTTCTCTTTTTGCCGAAAGTCCGTTGCTCCGCAATCATAGGGCAGACGGCAAACTGCGCTCCTTCAAGAAAATCATGTGTCTGTCAGCCGATAGGCGGAGCGGTAGCCGTCAGCAAGCATCCTTTCGATGTCCGATTCACGGTAGAGAATTTTGCCGCCTAACTGGATATAGGCTATGCGTCCTTCGTTTCGATAGTCCTGAAGTGTCCGGCGGCTCACTTTCAACCGTGCCGACACCTCCTTGTCTGTGAAGAAACGCTCGCCGTTCAGTGTCGGGCGGTAATTGGCGGTCAGATGCTCGAGACTGTCCAAAAAACGGTCGAGACTGCCCATGAAGTGGATTATCCACTCGTTGTCCTTGTTAATCAGTTCATTCATGTTACTTTGGATTTAGCATATCCTTACAGTCTTTTTGTCTGAGAAAGAGCTTACAGTAAGTGCTCCAAGCCGGTTCTTCAGCATCGTGCTGTGTTTTACCAGAGAGGTGCGCAGGCGGCACAATGACCGTATTGACGCAAACTGCTCATCCGGTGCCGCCCAATTCTTGAGCTTGCGATTCTCGCATCCGAGCATCGAGAGGATATAGGCATCGATTTTGTCGGTCTTAGTCTTGTATCCTTCGTATTTTGCGAAGTCCCTGACTCGGTTTGCTGGAACAACATGAACGGTCATCCCGAGTTTGGTAAGGTGCATTGCAAGAGCCTCGTAATATACACCTGTAGGCTCCATGACGAAACAAAGCGGATACCCTTTGAGGGACTCTTTACGCGTCCATCTGACGAACTGGTTGAATCCGTGCCTGTCATTGGTGAATTCTATCGGCGATGTGCTACATCCTTCTGCATCAAGCATGGACAGGCAGGCCATGAATGTCGATTTGGCGATATCTATACCCACGCACTGGCGGAAATAGACAGTTGGTTTAAATCTCGGTTGCATGTCAATTGGATTATTTGGTTATACAATCTGACTGTCAATAATCTTCGTCACCTTCACTCTTGGCAGAACTCAAGCTCGGTCAATCCGGCTTACGATACTTTGTCCAGGCTCTAAAGATATAAAAAAGGCAGCGGCGAAATCTAAATCACGGTATCTCCAGAGGAGGACAAAGTGGTTGATGGGCTCGCTGCCGATGGACAATCATTTTAGCAAAACTACAAACAATTATCCACCCGATGGACATCTCTCTTACTAGAAAAAAGTGCCAATCGCTATTGACACTGCAAAGGTAAGAGTGGGTATTGTTAGTTTTCTTCGTTCATTTCATCAAGTTTATATAGTTCTTCCTTTGAACTTTGCTTCTTTGCGCCTGTCCTCCACAACGGAAACAATGCGCTGTACATCATCGGGACGGTAGTAGGTCTTGTGGCTTATCTGCGAGTAAGCCAGCGTCCCATTGTCCCGAAGCGTCTGCAACGTGCGTGGGCTGATGTTGAGTATCCGGCACACGTCCTGATTGTCCATCCACTCGCCCATTGTCTTCTCTCCGTGCCGCTGACAGATGGCATCCATGTGGCGGACGAAACGGTCGAACTTGGCGACCATCGCCTCAAAGGTCTTTCTTTCAATTGATACGATTTCCATATACATACTTTTTATTGTTACTGTTTCTTTTGCCGCAAAGGAATACATAATCTGTTATCCGGCAATGGATTTTCCAGAAGTGGAAGCATGTGGCACAGGTTGGTAGAGGTTGGCACAGATTGGGGCTATATTCTTAATTCCGGAAATCAGCAATGTGGCAAGAGAAAAAACAAGGGCTTAATTCAAACCTGACTGTAATCGCACCTCTGTTCTTCCGGCTATTCAGATCCGGCAAATCTGTGAAGTCCTCACCAATATCTCTATCACCATAAAGCAAAGTCTCACAATATTGCCTAACCGAATCCAAGTTGTTGACTGACTGCACTAAAGTATCTTACTTTACTTGCGATAATCGGTCAAGGCACAGACCAAGACCACAGTAATAACTTAATCAATCTGTTTTATGACAATGAAAAGAGAACCAAGTATCAGTGAGCAGCAGGCTCGTGAAATCGTGGAAAGAATGGGACGCAGGGAATCCCGCAGTGAGAAGTCTATGGACGACTTCTACCGGAACATCGGTCTGGAGCCGGAACAGCTGGCACAACCCGTCAAAACCATCACGAAAAAAGCGGAAACAGCTACGGTGGATGAACCGTCAGGCGGAACGCCCGAAGAAGTGGAAGTGTCACAGAAGCGTGTCAGCAGCAAACAACGCAGGCTGTCGCTGGACGAGTACCGTACCGCTTACCTGCAAGTTCCCAAGATAACCGACCGCAAGCCCGTGTTCGTCAGCGGTGAGGTGCGTGACCGGCTGGACGGGATTGTCCGCCGTCTCGGTGGGCGTGGCATGAGTGCTTCGGGACTTATCGAGAACCTCGCCCGCCTGCACCTTGAAACCTACCGGGAGGATATCGAGCAGTGGCGCAAACTCTGAGCGGATTACGGTAGAACCGGTCAAGCCGGTGGATACACTCCATCGGCTTGACCGATATTCCAAATGAGTTATTATACACACAAACCAATCCGACAGGCGGAGGATTTTTGTGTCCTCAAAGACACAGCAAGATATATTTTCAGTTACCCGAATAATTCTAAGTAACTGAAAACACCTTCACCGCCGTGGGCAGAATTATCCTCCGCAGTCGGATAATTTCGGGGTTCCTTAATCAAAGATTAAACAATGGACAAGCCATAAAATTAAAAGAATAAGAAGAATGAAAAAGAAGAGCAAGTACGGGAGAAATCCCAAATTGAATCCGAAGACGCACTGTGTGATGGTGCGCTTCGATGATGTGGAATGGAACAGATTCCTCACGATGTACGAGGAATCGAACGTGTATGCGAAAGCCGTCTTTCTGAAGGCGCATTTCTTCGGACAGAAGTTCAAGGTGCTGAAAGTGGACAAGACGCTGGTGGACTACTACACCAAACTGTCGGACTTCCACGCCCAGTTCCGTGCCATCGGTACGAACTACAATCAGGTCGTTAAAGAGTTGCGCATCCATTTTTCGGAGAAGAAGGTGATGGCGTTGCTCTACAAGTTGGAGAAACATACCATCGACCTCGTAAAGTTGAGCCGGGAGATTGTGGAACTTTCAAGGGAGATGTATGCCAAGTGGGAACAACAGAAGGAATAATTCTCGCAGATACGCAGCCCGGTAGATGAAAGAAGTCCGTCAGGCAATTTCATTACTGACCATATCAACATCGTGCATTAGAACCATATGTCTGGGATGAACAATCGGCTTGATAGGGACAAATGTGTAAATTTCGGCTCTTGAAAACTTTTGTAAAGCATATAATTTTGTAACATAAGCCTTATCTATCAATCCATCCTTTAAGTCGCTGAGTTTTCTCCTTACTGACTATTATTGCTGTATTAGGATAACCTTTTAGGCGAACAATAAGTTTTCCACCAAAATAATTACCGAGAAACAGTACGTGTTCAACATTAATAATATATTGTCTGTTTGCCCGGAAGAAACAGTCTGGATTGAGTTGCTGTTCAAGTTCTTCCATTGACACATTGACAACTTCTGAAGTGCCGTTATTAAGGCGAAGATACACATTCTTATTTTCAGTCTCAATATGATTGATGTCTGAGACACGTACTGTCTTATATCCGTCACGATAAGGTAACAGGAAACGTTCCCGATAACGGAACTGGTTCTTTTGTAACGCGTCGAAAAGCTGCCGAAAATTCTCCTCGGTATAATTTTTACCAGCTTTGATTGCTTTATTTATGGCTGCTTCAAGTTCATCGGCATCCAAAGGTTTCAGGAGATAGTCGAAACTATTGAACTTGAATGCCTGTACCGCATACTCATCGTATGCAGTAGTGAATATGATGGGTACGGTTGCCGGAGCGTATTTAAGAGCCTCGAAACTTAGACCGTCAGTAAGACGGATATCCGCAAGTATGAGGTCTGTTGTTTTTCTTGATTGGAAAAATTCGACCGCCTCTTTTATGCTTGTAAATGGTCCTTCAATTACAAACGTTGCATCAATATCATTTAGTAATCTTATGAGGCGCATGGCATTGCGCTGTTCATCTTCAAGAATCAATATTTTCATGGGAAATGATGTTTCTAATTATTGGCAAACTTACCGAATAGAAGTTTTCGGCATTCTCTATCTTAACCTTTTTGTCGCAGAGCAATGCGTATCGTTCTATGATGTTTTTATGGCCTAAACCCGTTGAGTCCATTTTTGACAGCAAAGGCGATTTAAGATTATGGACAGTGATATAATCATCCGACAACGCAATGGCAATAAACAGCGGATGTTCCATTGAAAAGCTATTATGCTTTATTGCATTCTCCACAAGAAGCTGCAACACCGCCGGAGGAAGGAACCCCTTACATTCTTTAACCTCTGGACTGATTTTCGTAATGACGCCTCCGGCGTGACGTACCTTCATTAGATACAAGTATGAATCAAGGAACTTTATCTCATCAGTAACAGGAATCAGATTCCTGTCCAAATTAGCAATGATGTACCGATACACTTTCGACAGATTGCTTAGGAATTTGCCAGCCAGTCCGGTATCTTCTTCAATCAATTCCAGCAGATTGTTGAAGTTGTTGAACATGAAATGCGGATTGATTTGCAGTTTCAGGGAGTTGAGTTGTGACTGTAGGGCGATCTCTTTCTCCTTCATCAGTGCCATTTCAAGTGTTTGCTTCTCGTCACGTGCCTTGATGTAAGATTGAAGGTAGAATGCGTTGGCATAAACGCTTGATATAAAGGTGGATATCATTGCAAAAGTATATACACCTTTCATGTTGAGTAATTCGTCAAGAAGTCCGTTCCCGGTTTCATCCCATAAGAAATTGAATAAAGATATCATGCCGAATGCGACAATATTATTCAGAGTCAAAAGACATGAGGCATAGACAATCACCCACACATAAGATGTCCTGAAAGGCAAAATCCTAAAAACAAGATAAGAGAACCCCAAAGATATATAGGTAAAGAGTATGCACAATAAAAAATCGACGATATAATCGACAGCCGCCATTCCCGGAGATTGGTCAGTTGTTTCATCATCGAGAATTAACCATATAATGAGGTAGAGCACATAGGAAACGGCTGATAATAAAAGCCCGTTCCGCCAGTTCATTATTTTTATATTTTCTTTTGTCATATCAGATGCAAAGTTACTTCATATTCCACAAAGATAGGGATTTGCTTCTTTATTTGATAAGATAAAATCGGCTGAAACGGACAAAATCACTTTCGAAATGATTAAAATGAATGTTGAAACGAACAGTGTTACACTTTACGTTTGCCGAAATGCCAATTCGGAAATTAGTTTTTTGTGTAATAAACCGCCCATTTGGGCGGTTCAGATATCAATTTATCCGTTTCAGTCGAATTTTACTATTATGACTGATACTACACGGATAATTTTGCATCCTTGTAAGGTAAATGCCACTATGATATGATAAAGTCTGAATCAACCAAATTTGAAAAAATAGATAGCTGATAGTATTTATCGGAAATACTATCGGCTATTGTGCCTGTATGCACTTCATTATCTGCATATAGCAGAGGATGAGAGGAAAGCTATAGCCATGACTAATCACAGTTTCCAAGAACGTATCAGAAAGAATAATAACATTTATATTGATATTGATTTTTTTGATATTGAAGAGAAACTGGGTTTACCTCCTTCTTTGGATGATGGTCTGTTCCTTAAATGGGAAATTGCGAAACAACGCTTTATGAAACATTTAATAAAAGATAGCCAAGGTTTCCACAGATTAAATGTTGAGGACGAAGAAGAGTTGCGTTTATCTAAGCGGATATTCGGACAACTGTATTGTATGTACATATTGGTTCATAATGAGACCATAAGGAATGAGAAGTAACTTGAGAATAGTAATTTTAGTATGAAGAATTTATTTTTATCATTAGCCGTTCTATTGTCAACAGGACTATGCGTAGCATCATGTTCGGATGCTACTGTTGTGAGTGACGAAATGCCTGCGATGCGTGACTACCAGACTGACGCCGAGGTACTTTCAAAGTTTGTTGATGTGAATAAATCGTTGGGAGAGTATTACATCAACGTGAACAAAAAGAACTCCCCATTGGCCTATATCTATGACTCCGATTATCAGGAGCTTCAAAAGGTATCTCCAGCCAACCGAACCAGGTTTGAAGACGAACTGAAAGCATTAAACTCCAAGCTGGCTGTAGCAGCCAAGCGTGAGGATGTCAGCCAGATTGTTTACAGTACTTATGGTGGCGAGACGTGGATTCGGACGATAAACCATGATGCGGCAGTCACGATAGAGAAAACTTCGCCGGAAGAAGTGGGTACTGTCGTAACCAGAGACACTCGAGCCTCTCTGCAATTACAGGCAGACACAGTGAATGAAGCCAATTTCTATGCCGGCACTCAAATCAAATCCAAGATTGATATCAATATGTTTGGGTATAAGTACTATTATTTTGAGATTGGCTGTAAAACAGATGCCAAGAAGACCCCGGAAAGCGGAGGCTATCCTTCCGGTAACGGTGACAATGACCGAGCGATAGTAATGTCTGGAAGTGGTTCTATGGAGACATGGAATTTTACATGGAAAGCATCGGGCAGCAATCCTAATACTTATTGGAAATTTAAGGGATACCTTTATAATCCTACGGCAACAGGTGCTTGCTTGATTAGGATTGATTTTATCGATTAACGAATAGTAGAAACCTATAAAGGGCTGGAAACAATATGAGAGCAATCGTCTATCTTATCCTAATACTATCGACAACTGTGGTATTATCTGGATGTATCAAGAAGTCGGGCTATTATGATGCCGGTCAGAAAAAGAGAATAGAACAGTTGACCAACAAGAAGTGGGAAAGGGATTACCGCTCGACGTACTACGGCTATGACGTACACGAGATATGGCGCTTTGGCGACAATGGGAAAGGGTCGTGGAGAACAATCACGACTTATACGGATGGAGGGATAAGAGATACCACGACCTACTTCTCTTGGGCTTTCACCACTCCGCAATTCAACGTCATCTACATGGACTATCCTCGTTATTGGCTGATAGACAAGATTGATGCCAATAAATTGTGCATATACCTGACGTATGAAGACCCAGTAAGCGTTTCCGGTCAGGAACGAATTTATCAGGAATACACGTTCAAGCCTAAAGAAGAAAAAGAAAAACGGGGAGTTTCTCAGAGCAACCCCAAATAGTAAAACAGATTTATTCATTTAACAATTAATTTCAGTATGAAAAAGATTCTATTGACATTGCTTATCGCCCTGCCATTCTGCATGGCGACGAAAGCGCAAGATTTCAGAATGGGAGTGACGGGAGGTTACAACCTCAGTTCTCCGAGTGGTTACAAATCGCAATCCGGTTTCCATGTCGGTGTCAAGGGGGAGTTTGGACTTCCGCAGGTGGCAAAAGGCCTGTATATGGATTTCGGGCTGATGCTCTCTTCGCATGGATGGAAGAGTCCGGGGTACTACTACAACAGCAACTATAACCCCGCTACCGGAGAAAAACCGGATAAGCCGTCGTTGGGCTATACTTCGGACAATAAGTGTACTCCTTACTATCTGAATATTCCCGTCCACATCGGCTACAAGTTTTGCGTCGGACAGAACGTCAGCTTGTTCGTCAATGCCGGACCCTATTTTAACATCGGTCTGTTTGGCAAAGCAAAGGAAACCATTACTCCCGACAAGGGAACAGCCACGACAAAGGAGACGGCAGGCAACGTATTCAGCGACAAAATGCTCAACCGCTTCGATTGGGGATTGGGATTCCGTGCCGGAACGGAGATTGCCCGCCGCGTCCAGCTTTCCATCGGGTATGATTGGGGCATGAAGAATATAAACAAGATGGGTGTGGACAGCAAGAACAGGACATTTGTGGCATCCTGCGCTTATATGTTCTGAGAAAGAATACAAACTTAGACTATAATCATTATGTGGAAACAAAAATTGAAAATCTGCGGCATTAATCTGACAGCATATAGTGTGGTTTTTGTCATCATGATACTGTTGTCCGTTTGCTCCCGATTATACGGGCAGGAAAATTCTATGCTGTTCTTCGGCCGTGCAAAACTGACCGTGACGAACATAGACACTACTAAACTGTCGATTTATGAATATGGGAAGTCGTTTCTGTCTCCACATTTTGATTTCATTCCCAAAATGCCTGAAACGCTTTTGAACTTTCGTCCTGATTATACACAGAACTTTCCCGTTGACCGTTCGTCTTTGCATAAAGGCGAATACAATGTCGGTGGGATTATTCATCGGTTTGACAAGATAGATATTTGGGGACGTGGCAGACAGGAAAACATCATAGGAGTCGGTGTGTCAAACTATGTTGAAGTAAAAACGGTGTATTCTCCAAACGAGAAATGGAAATTGGGGCTGTGCCTCTATGCGCACAAACTGAGCATTCCCCGTTCGGGCAGCAACACATTCGGAATCGGCACCGATGTTTCCTATCAATTCCTTCCCCAAACATCGCTCCATCTCTTTGGTACATATCATCGCACCTATTTGCTGGGTGTGCAATCGATGAGGAGACTGGACGGCTACCATTATGGCGGTTACCTTTCTTTTGATTTGGCAGAACGATGGGCAATGGATGTGGGCATGAGAAGTTATGGCGGCAATGGGTTTCACCAGCAATCGACTGTACCGATAATACGTCCGTTGTATAAGCATAACGGGCGTGAAATAAATGCGGATTTTGGTGGAATGTTCCAGCAAATCGTGAAAGGACTATTCTTTAATCATTGATAATATGAAACAGAAAAAAAGCAAAATAATGATTGTTGCAATATGGATTCTGCTGTACGGCTGCATGATGTGCATGAGTTCATGCGGAAGTCTGCTTTATAATCCGTCCAATAAGGCAGAACAGGTGACGGTAACTATTAAACAGCCTATAAGATAAAATTCATATGAGTATCTGTGAATATCGGATTAGTCTAAAACAAGTTTGCAAAACCTGTAAGAAAGTGATTTCTTTTCAAATAATAAAAATGTCGTTTCAGAAGCCGTTTTCGCCGTTTCAGATAAAATGTAATTAAAGAGTTTACACTGAAGTGCTACTTTTGTTCTGCAATTGCATAAAAGAGCGTTCAACAAAACAATAAAGTTTTTAATTAAAAAAAAAGAACAACAATGAAAAAAGTAAAGTTTCTTAAATTCACTATGGCGTTTTTCGCCTGTGTTCTAGCAGTAGCCATGGGTTCTTGCGATAAGAATGATGACCCCAAAGTTCCAGATCTTAAGTGTACCCCCTCTAAAGTAGAGGTGGCTCCCGGCAAAACTGCAACGGTTACTGTAAGTGGCGGTACTGCTCCATTTACTGTAACCTCAAGCAATACCAAGATTGCGACGGCTAAAGCAGACAAGAACACCATTACAATCACCGGTCTTAAAGACGGTACAGCAACCATGCTCATCTCCGACTCAAAGAAGCTTACAGGAAAGATTCCTGTGGTGGTCAAGGCTGCGGCATCCGGACTTGATTTTGATAAAAAGTCTGTATCCGTAACTGTTGGGAAGGAAGAGGCTGTCACTGTAAAAGATGGTTCCGCTCCTTATACAGCAACCGCCAAGGACACGAAAATTGCCACAGCCACAGTCAAGGATGGAAAGATTATTATCAAAGGTGTCAAGGCTGGTAGCACATCAGTGACTGTTACTGACAAGAACAAGAAAACTGGAACTATTTCAATTACAGTAAAATAAAGTATCAGAGAATCCTTTTGGGAGTAGAAGAAACGCATATCTTTTTTCTCTTCCAAAAGGATTGTTATGGATTATTGTATGTCAACAAAAATAAATTGAGTAATGGGATATCGAAAAAGTAAATTATCTATCCTTGTCGTATTGGCAATAGTCATATTATTAGCTGTTTGCATGACAAGTTGCCGTTCATGCTGCTGTGGATAAGATCCAGTGATACGGATAAATTTTCAATGAAAAATATTGTAATGAGCGTATTAATATGCTTTCTCGCTTTTTCTGCTTTTGGGCAAGAGATAGAAAGTTCGCACAAGGATAAAACGTACAAGAGCATTTATTTGGAACTATTGGGCGCCTCAAATATGATTGGCGTTTAAGAATAAAGCCCGGTTCAGTTTTCGGCTATCGTGCCGGAATATCCTACTTTTATGGGACGAACTACAATTCCTATGAAGGGCATGGTTTTTCCGTGCCATTGGAGTTTAATTGCATTTTGGGTAAACGGCGCAGCAAGTTTGAAGCCGGAACAGGCATCAATATGGGGCTGTATTCCATAAAGGAAACCTATTGGGTAAACAGCGAGGGAAATGTCAGCATTATCGAACCAGTTACTCAGATAGTTGAATCGCGGAATACTTTCAGATACTATGTCTTTTTTAATATTGGATACTGGTATCAACGGGAAAATGGTTTTATGTTCCGTGCCGGTGTCAGTCCTTCATTCAATTTTAGAGATAAATACGGATTACATAAAACCCCGTTATTGTATCCTTATCTGAGTTTTGGCTATACTTTCAAATAGCATCGCACAGTTTAAGACGGTTCCTTATTTATGGTATATGATTAAAGGCTATATTCTGGAAGAACCTGTTTTTGACCATTTTGTACGGTTTCTTTAATCAAAGTGAGTATTAGAAGTACATTCTTCACAAGGTAACGATATTGCTTTTGTTTATAAGATAAGCGTTTATATTAATTTATTTTCAATGTTTAAAAACTCCGTTTCGGAAATTGTTTTCGCCGTTTCAGACAGGTTCTTTTTTGTTCCAGTAAGTAATTTTGGACAGTCTGCTGAGTTAATGAGATATTTCAATCCAATAGAGAAATAAAGCAATGATGGAGAACCAATTTCCTTTGAGACTTATAAAAGAAGAACAAGAGTCATCTGAAAAACTGTTGGAACTTCTGGTGTCATCAACGCATTCTCCCAAAGGCAGATTTTCAAAAGAGAATAGTTACATTATACTGAAGAGAAAAATGGAAACAACAAAAAACGGAAACACAGTGAAATTGGTATTGCCTTTTCCTCATTTTTTGTGGATGCTTGGTACCAAACCAGTATCCACAAAAGAAAAAGCAGTGTTGCATGAACCGCAAACAGAACAAGAAAATATAAATAGAAACAATACAAATTATGAAGAAGATAAATGATGCAGATATGCTGGCTGCTATTGTCCGAGCCTCGAATCATTATGCCATGCGTCCGGCACTGGTTCTTGACAACCAGACTTATACCTATCAGGAGTTGTTCGGATTGGCATGGAGCATTTGTGAAACACTGAGAAATTCAATCCGCTTGATGTTTAATGGAGAAGTGGGCTACAATGACATGCGAAGCCGGGAGATTGATGCCTGCAACTATGGTTGGCATGGTAACCTGAATCTGGGGTGGCAACAGAATCTGCCTTGGCAGTTGAAGTGGAGTAGTAATATGGAATGGATGTCGCGTCGGTACTCTCTCCAAGGTTACGATTCGGGTATGATGATGATAAGTGCAACACTCGCGCGCTCCTTCCTCAATGACAAACTGGATGTGGCTATCAGTGGCATGAGCGGTTTAGGTCATGGTGGCAAAATGTATTGGGAGTCGGTATCCAGCACCAGGGATTTCACGAACATATCACGCCTTATTGAACCCATGCAGGACATCACCATAGGCATCACTTACACGTTTGGTGGAAAAAGCAGGAAATATGCGGAAGAAACCGTATCGGATTCATTTGAAATGGGGGACAGCCGCATCGTGAAACAGCAGATGAAGCGAAGAGGAAAATGATGAAACGTATTCAGTGTGAACGCGACCATTTCGGATTGTTCTGAGAGCAGCCAAGATTGAAGTAATCGGTAGTGATATATTTTATCTTATGAAACAAGATATTATCGCTCCCAGTGAAGTAAAAATAATTAGGAAGAATTCCACTAAACTGAATTAGCCAATGACTGTTAACAAACAAGAAGGGAATGTTGCAGGCAGCAGAATACAGCCTGCCATTCCAATAGCGGGAGTATTTTTCAAATTCCTCCTGTTTAATGCAATATGGTGTTATTACACCACCTTTACACCTTTCTCATGTTGGGAGTCGTATGCCACGGCTCTTGCAGCCACGCTTGTCTTGTCCGTTCCCTACATATTGACAAGACGTATAGCGGCAAGCATACTTGTCATGGTGGTACTGGATATATGGATGGTAGCCAACTTGTTATATTATCGGAGCTATTTTTCCGCCATTCCCTTATCAAGTTACCTATTGGCAGGAAATCTGACCGATTTTCTACCGAGTGTGGCAGCTTCATTCCGATGGTGCGACGGACTATTTCCTGCTTCAACTGCCGCTGTCGTGTTTTTTATGCTTTGGAGAAACCATCGGTCGAAAATCATATTTCCGTTTGGCAAACACGCTTATTTTACACTGCTCATATTTTTATGTGCACTGTTGGCTGTCAATCTTTCTATCCGAGGCGGTTTCCTTACAGTCTATAGGAACATGAAATCGTCTGCCCATCGACACGCAAGTGGTCCGCCGCTTTATACACTGTTCGGCACACTCTATTTTGACTATGCCGACGAACTACCTGAACTAACGGAAGAACAGGAACATGAAATTCACAATTGGCTTTCGGAGAGACCTGCGCTTGTTCCTGTGCCGGACATTGCATCCAGGGACAACTGCATCTTTATTCTGGCCGAATCACTGGAGAGCTGGGTACTGAATCTCACCGTTGAGAATCAGGAAATCACACCCTATCTCAATAAACTTCTCAAAGAACGGTCCACGCTGTATGCCCCCCATGTGCTTACACAAGTCAACGGAGGGCGTTCCATTGATGCCCAGTTGCTTGTGCTCGCCGGTCTGTTGCCATTGCAGACCGGCGCATACAGTTGCCGGTTTCCTCTCAATACATACCACACTTTGCCCAAGGCAATGAAAGAACTTAAGGGAACTCGCAATTATCTTTTAACAGTGGATAAGACAAAAACATGGAATCAGGGGGCGGTGGCCCGGAGTTTCGGAATAGATACCATTGTCTCTTATCCTGATTTCCGGATGACGGAAGCATTCGGAAACCGGAAAAGGTTGGGCGACAACGCTTTTTTCAGCCAATGCAGGGAAAAAATGGAAAACGGGGAGATTTGGCGTTCCGATGAAAATGTATTTATTCAGATGGTCACATATTCCGGTCATTCGCCGTTCAAGATGCCAGAATCTCTAAAAACCGTCCATTTCTCCAATCGGATTCCCGAAGTCATGGCTGACTATATGACCGTGGCGCATTATACGGACGAGGCGATCGGGAAATTCGTGGAATATCTGAGAACACGTCCCGAATACGGACGGACAATGGTGGTGATAACCGGCGACCACGAAGGACTGGCGGACAATCGCAAAGATTTGTGCCGTACAAAAGCAGGGAAAGGAATCGTTTCGGAGAACGAGTTCACCCCTTTTATTGTATTAAACTCTCCTATAGCAATGTATCATACAAAAGTAATGGGACAGGTGGACATCTATACCACGCTTTTGAACTTGCTCGGTCTGGAAAGTTATCGGTGGAGCGGTATCGGTCAAAGTATTCTCGATTCTGGAAAGCCGGGTGTTGCCATCAGCCCGAAAAGAAGTATAGAGGGAGATACCATGTTTTTATCCCGCGAGGAACTTCTGAGAATGCGGCAGTCTCAGGTAATCTCTGACCGGATAATACGATTCGACAAATTGAAGGATTTGCGATAGCCGATATTTCGGAAGCTATTTTCGTCGTTCTGGAAGCGGTTTTCTCCGTTTCGATTGTATTCCGATTGTCAGCATATTGGGTACGAAGTATTTTTGCATCTAAAATTTGCGATATATGATCATTAAAACAGAACATCTTATCATCAGGGACTTTCAGAAGAAGGATGCCGCAGGTTTGTTGGAATACCTTTCTCATCCACGCGTCAATTGCTTTGTTGGTGACCGTCTGTATTCTGAAGAATCGGCATTGGCTTATATTTTCCATTCTTCCGAGGATATGCTGCGCTATGCCGTATGTCTGCGAGAGGACGATTTTATTATCGGTGATGTTTTCGCTCTGTGCGAATATACTGACACTTATAGCATTGGTTGGCATTTCAACAAACATTTCGAAGGCAAGGGATTGGCGTATGAAGCGGCAACAGGATTTTTGGACTACCTTTTCCGTGATGCCGGCGCACGACGTGTTTACGGATTTGTCGAAGACGATAATCTGCGGTCGAAAAGATTGTGTGAACGTCTCGGAATGAGGTGTGAAGGATGTATGAAAGAGTTCATATCGTTTGTATGTCATCCTGACGGTACACCACGGTATGAGGATACTTGCATCTATGCGATATTGAATAAAGAATGGAAAAACAATAAGAACAGATGATGAATCGACGAACATGGATTGCCGGTGTCACGGCAACGACCCTTATGGCTGCTTCACTGGCAGCCTGCAAACCGGAACAGAAAGGACAGGAAACGGGACAGACACTGCCCGTTATGGTGGTTTCTTCCCGGCCTATTGAATTTCAGGAAACGTATTCTGCCTCCATCCGCGGACGGCAGGATGTGGACATCATGCCCCAGATTTCGGGACGTATCAGCCGCCTGTGTGTAAAAGAAGGTGAATGGGTGAAATCCGAACAAGTATTGGCCGTGATTGACCAAGTGCCTTATCTGGCGGCACTACGCACGGCGCAGGCCAACGTCAGCGCTGCACAAGCCAAGACTGAAACGGCACGAATCGAACTGCAAGGCAAGCAAGCCTTGTTTGACGAGAAGGTCATATCCGATTATGAACTATCTCTTGCCCGGAATCAACTGGCTGTGGCACTTGCCGAACTCGAACAGGCAAAGGCACAGGAGACGGATGCCCGCAACAACCTTTCATATACCGAGATAAAAAGTCCGAGTGATGGCGTGATAGGCACACTGCCCTTCCGCATCGGCGCACTTGTCAATCCCAACATGGCACAGCCGTTCACGGTGGTATCTGACAATTCGGAGATGTACGCCTATTTCTCCGTTTCCGAAAACAAGCTGCGTCAGCTCAGGGCGCGATACGGATCAATTGACAAGATGATTTCCAAAATGCCTGAAATCAGCCTGCAACTGAATGACGGCACTTTCTACGGACAGAAGGGGCACATAGAGACCGTCAGCGGTGTGGTGAATCCTACTACCGGAGCGGTACAAATCAAAGCCCTGTTCCCCAATCCCGACCGCGAGCTGCTGAGCGGGACCATCGGCAACGTCATCCTGCAAGGACTGAATACGGATGCCATTCTGGTTCCCATGACCGCCACTGTCGAGTTGCAGGACAAAATTATCGCCTACCGCCTTAAAAACGGGAAGAGTGAAGCCGCTTACCTGACAGCGGACCGTCTGAACGACGGCAACCACTTCGTTGTAAAGCAGGGGCTCTCTGTCGGTGATACCATTGTGTGCGAAGGAGTAGGACTTGTAAGGGAAGGAATGATTGTCACACCTAAAACCGTAACCCCATGAACTTGCGCTTTTTCATAGACCGCCCGGTGTTTTCGGGCGTTATCTCCGTGGTGATTGTCCTGATGGGCATTATCGCAATGAAGGCCCTTCCCGTGGAGCAATATCCCGACATCGCACCACCGACCGTCAACGTATTCTGCACCTATCCCGGTGCAAATGCCGAAACTGTGCAGAAAGCGGTAATCGTCCCGCTTGAGGAAGCAATCAACGGCGTGGAGGACATGATTTATATGACCTCGACCGCATCAAACACGGGAGACGCATCCATCAACATCTATTTCAAACAGGGCGCAAATGCGGACATGGCGGCGGTAAACGTTCAGAACCGCGTAAACGGTGCGTTGAGCCAGCTTCCGGCGGAGGCCACCAAAAGCGGTGTCACGACAGAGAAACAGCAGAATGCCGAACTTATGACTTTCGCGCTTTACTCACCCGACGACCGTTTCGACCAGACGTTTCTCAACAACTACATGAAAATCAATGTCGAACCACGCTTGAAACGAATAAGCGGGGTCGGCAAGGCGCAACTGTTCGGTTCCAATTACAGTATGCGCCTCTGGCTGCGTCCCGACAAGATGGCTCAATACGGACTGATTCCCGATGATATTTCCTCAGTTCTGGCGAAACAGAATATCGAGGCTGCCACCGGTTCGTTCGGAGCAAACCATCCCACGGCCAATGAATACACGATGAAGTATCGCGGACGTCTTTCCACGGCGGAAGAATTCGGTGAACTGGTAATCAAGTCCCAGTCCGGAGGCGATGTACTGAGGCTGAAGGACGTGGCCGACGTGGAACTCGGTGATGAAAGCTATAATTATTCTACCGAGGTGAACGGTCGTCCGGCTGCCATTATGCTTATTAACCAGAAAGCCGGTTCCAATGCTTCAAGTACCATCAAAGAAATTCATGAGGTACTCGATGACTTGAAGCGTGACCTGCCGGAGGGAACAGAATTCGTGGTACTTACCGATACCAACAAGTTCCTGTATGCCTCCATCCATTCTGTCATACGGACGCTTATCGAGGCGATACTTCTGGTTATTGTGGTGGTGTATGTGTTCTTGCAGGACATCAAGTCCACGCTTATTCCCACGATTTCCATCTTTGTATCCATCATCGGCACATTCGCCGTAATGTCCATGATTGGATTTTCCATCAACTTGCTTACCCTGTTCGCCCTTGTGCTTGCCATAGGGACTGTGGTCGATGACGCCATCGTGGTGGTGGAAGCGGTACAGGCGAAATTTGACGAGGGCTATCAGTCTGCAGTTCTCGCCTCCGATGATGCCATGAAAGGGGTATCTTCGGCCATACTTACCTCTACCATTATATTCATGGCAGTGTTTTTTCCGGTAGCCATGGTGGGCGGCACTTCCGGAGCCTTTTATGCCCAGTTCGGCATTACGATGGCGGTTGCCGTGGGCATCTCGGCTATCAATGCGTTCACCCTCTCTCCTGCGTTGTGCGCTTTGTTCCTGAAACCTTATACCGATGAGCACGGAAACACGAAGAACAATTTTGCGGCGCGCTTCCGCAAGGCTTTCAATGCGGTCTTCAACCGCCTGAGCCGTCGCTATGTGCGTGGGGTACTATACATCATCCATCGCCGGTGGCTGTTGTGGGGCACCATTGCGGTCTCGTTCGGGTTGCTGGTACTATTTGTCAATGTCACGAAGACGGGGCTCATCCCCGAAGAGGATACCGGCACGGTGTCGGTGAGCATGAATACAAAACCCGGCACCTCGATGGCACAGACGGGCAAGGTCATGAAGCGTATCGGCGACTGTCTCGACAGCGTAAGCGAGATTGAATACAGTGGCGCGATAGCCGGTTTTTCTTTCAGCGGCTCCGGTCCGTCACAAGCTATGTATTTCGTGACGCTTAAAGACTGGAAACAGCGTGAGGGGAAAGGGCAGTCGGTCAATGATGTCATAGGAAAAATTTATGCCGCCACCTCAGACATCCCCGATGCCACCGTATTCGCCATGTCTCCCCCGATGATTGCCGGATACGGTATGGGGAACGGCTTTGAACTTTACTTGCAGGACAAGGCCGGCGGTAACATCGCCGCCTTCAAGAAAGAGGCAGACAAGTTTGTCGAGGCATTGTCGCAGCGTCCTGAAATCGGAGAAGTCTATTCCTCATTTGCTACGGACTACCCGCAATACTGGGTGGATATTGACGCGGCGAAATGCGAACAGTCGGGTGTTTCCCCGTCCGATGTGCTCTCTACGCTTTCGGGATATTGCACGGGACAATATGTTTCGGATTTCAACCGATTCTCCAAACTCTACAATGTAACGATGCAGGCTCCTTCGGAATATCGTGTAAATGCGGAATCCCTTAATCACATGTATGTACGTACATCCGGTGGTGGTATGGCACCATTAAGCCAGTTTGTACGCCTGACCAAAACCAACGGTCCGTCGGATCTCACCCGTTTTAACATGTTCAATGCCATTTCGATAAATGGTTCTCCGACTCAAGGTTATAGTTCGGGGCAGGTACTTGATGCAATCAGGAAGACGGCGCACGAAGTGCTTCCGGCAAATTACACCTATGAGTTTGGGGGTATCTCACGTGAGGAGAGCAAGACTGCCAATAATGCCACGCTTATATTCATATTCTGTATGGTTTTGGTATATCTGATTCTGTGTGCCCTCTATGAAAGCGTGTTTATTCCCTTCGCGGTTTTATTGTCAGTTCCCTGCGGGCTGATGGGCAGCTTCCTGTTCTCATGGCTGTTCGGGCTGGAGAACAACATCTATATGCAGACCGGACTGATTATGATTATCGGACTGCTTGCCAAGACTGCCATTCTGCTGACCGAATATGCCGGCAAACGGCGGTCGGAAGGTATGACCCTGGCACAGGCGGCATACAGTGCGGCGAAGGTTCGCCTGCGTCCTATCTTGATGACCGTACTGTCCATGGTGTTCGGCCTTGTTCCGCTGATGATGGCTCATGGCGTGGGTGCCAACGGCAGCCGCTCGCTTGCCACAGGCGTAATCGGAGGTATGATTATAGGTACGTTGGCCCTGTTGTTCCTTGTACCTTCATTATTCATCGTATTCCAATATATTCAAGAACGTGTTAAACGTAATTAAATGAAGAAGATAGCAATATATATAATATCCGCTTTGATGTTTACCGGCTGTAGCACATATAGCCGGTATCATCGGGCTGAAATCCCGACAGAGAATCTATATCGGACCTTACCGGCAGGTATTGATACAGTAACAATTGCATCTATGTCATGGCGGGAAATGTTTACTGACCGGAAACTTCAGTCTCTGATTGAAACAGGAATTAAGCAGAACACTGATCTCAATGTGGCACGTTTGAGGGTTGAAGCAGCCGAGGCAGCTTTGATTACGGCTAAGCTTTCATATCTCCCTTCACTTGGGATTAATGCCGAAGGTGGTGGCAGCCGGTATGACGGGACGACGGCAAAGACATATAATGTTGGTGCGTCTACAAGTTGGGAACTTGATATATTCGGCAGGCTCACGGCTGCAAAGCGTGGTGCGGTCGCCGCACTGCAAGGGAGCCGTGACTATCAGCAAGCCGTACAGACACAACTTGTCGCTACTATAGCTGACAGTTACTATACACTTTCCATGCTTGATACACAGATGGCGATAAACAATCGGACTTTGGAAAACTGGCGGGCTACGGTACGCACGCTTGAAGCATTGAAAAAGGTGGGCAAGGCAAATGAAGCCGGCGTATTACAGGCAAAGGCAAACGTGATGCAACTCGAATCATCGCAACTGGCCATACGCAAGAGTATCTCTGAAACAGAGAACGCCTTGTCTGCGATACTTGCCATGCCGTCACACTCGATTGAACGGAATAATTTGACTGAGGCGTCTTTTCCTGATACAATCTCTATCGGAATTCCTTTGCAGTTGCTTTCTAACCGTCCTGATGTACGTCAGGCTGAAATGGAACTGGCACAAGCGTTTTACGCCACCAATGTAGCCCGTGCCGCTTTCTATCCTAATATCACTCTTTCGGGGACACTTGGTTGGACTAACAATGGAGGCGGAGTAATCACTAATCCCGGACAATGGTTGCTCAACGTCATCGGTTCCCTTACACAGCCGTTATTCAACCGGAGCGTGAATATAGCCAACTTGAATATAGCCAAAAGCCGTCAGGAAGAAGCCAAACTGTTGTTCCGGCAAGCATTGCTGAATGCGGGAAAAGAAGTGAACGATGCTTTGGCCGTATGGCAGACGGCAAAATCTCAAATTGAAATTGGTGAAAGGCGCGTTTCTGTTTTGAACGACGCTGTACGGAAGACAGAACTGCTGATGTGCCATTCTGGCGCAACCTATTTAGAAGTGCTTACTACCCAGCAATCACTGCTTGAAGCAGAAACATTGCAGTCACAAGCCTATTTTGAACGCATACAGAGTATTATTAAACTTTATCATGCGCTGGGAGGCGACAGAAGTTAAATTAGATATAAACGTAGATGGATTTTGTACATAAAGTAATAATATCAAGTCACACTATAATTATTCTATTAGTAGTGGGAATAGCATATACATGGTATATTGAATGGCATGAAGTAGAAATATTAGAAGCTGAAAACAAACAAATTGATGAA
Organism: uncultured Bacteroides sp.; assembly: GCF_910578895.1. Lineage (GTDB taxonomy): Bacteria > Bacteroidota > Bacteroidia > Bacteroidales > Bacteroidaceae > Bacteroides. Next base: position 1,119 of record NZ_CAJTSC010000051.1, on the reverse strand, counting down.
TTAAAGAAAGAGATAAATGATGTACATATTAAACTGATAGAGTTTTCTCTATTGGGTGAAACGATATTGGAATGGGATGATGAAGAGTTGGAACATTACCATACCAAACGTATGGCAATGGATAGTATGCTCTGCCGTTTAAAGGCTATCTATCCGGCAGAGCGTATCGACAGCGTGCGCCATCTTCTCAAAGACAAGGAACAGCCGATACGTGGTATCGTTAAGCTACTTGATGAACAACAAGCCCTCAATGAGAAAATTGTCCGTCAACTACCTGTAATCGTGCAGAAAAGCGTACAGGAGCAGCCCAAGAAACCGAAACGAAAAGGATTCTGGGGTATCTTCGGCAAAAAAGAGGAAGCGAAACCAACCGTGACCACCACGATGCTCCGTTCCTTTAACCGGAATATCATAGCGGAACAACAGACGCAAAGCCGCCGTTTGTCGGAACATGCCGACAGTCTTGCTGCACGAAATGCAGAACTGAATAGGCAGCTGCAAGGATTGATTATTCAAATAGATGGAAAAGTTCAAGCAGACCTGCAAAAAAGGGAATTGGAAATAGCGGCCATGCGTGAACGCTCATTCCTTCAAATCGGTAGCCTGACGGGTTTTCTCTTTCTCATTTTGGTCGTTTCTTATATCATCATCCATCGAAATGCGAACTGCATCAAGCGATACCGACGGAAAACATCGGATTTAATCGGAGAACTCCAAAAATCGGTTGAACAGAACGAGGCACTGATAGCCTCCCGCAAGAAAGCGGTGCATACCATCACCCATGAGCTGCGCACACCTTTAACCGCAATAATCGGTTATACCGCGTTGATGGAAAAAGGGAATGATGCGGATAAAAAAGAGCAATATGTCCGTAATATCCGGCAATCTTCCGACCGTATGCGCGAAATGCTCAACACCCTGCTGAGTTTCTTCCGTCTGGACAACGGCAAGGAACAGCTCGTTATTTCCGCTTGCCGGATTTCGGTAATCACGCACATTCTTGAAACGGAGTTTACGCCTATCGCCATGAACAAGGGGCTGGCTCTTGCCATAACCAATCAGACGGATGCAGTCGTCCTGACCGATAAGGAACGTATCCTGCAAATCGGCAACAACCTG
>NZ_CAJTSC010000050.1:14846-21848 GCF_910578895.1 uncultured Bacteroides sp. | reverse complement strand
AACTAAAAATTTGTACAACATAAATATTCACCATACTTTTACACCCGGAAACGCAGGGAACTTCCCTGCATACCACAGTTCAATAACTATTTGTATAACTAAAAGGTGAAAAAGATGAAAAAGTTTGTAATCTTATTATTCGTAGCAATGGCTGCTTTATCAGTAAAAGCACAAGTGTATGTTGGCGGAACAGTATCCTTATGGCACAATGACGATGCCGATGCAACGGCTTTTACACTGAATCCTGAAGTAGGATACAACCTGAACGAAAAATTGGCTGTCGGCGGTATATTGACATTTGCGCACAGCAAACTGGACGAAGGAAAATACAATGCGTTCGGCATTGCCCCGTATCTACGTTACTCTTATTACGAAAACAAGATTGTGCGCCTGTTCGTCGATGGCGGTCTGGGATTCTCTACCCAAAAAGTAAAAGGTTTTGATGCTGTAAACGGTTTCGAAATCGGTTTCAAACCGGGTATCGCCATCAAACTGAATGACAAGTTCAGCCTGGTTGCCAAATGCGGCTTCTTGGGCTACAGAGACGACTATATGAATGTCGGAAGCGGTTATGGCTTCAACTTCAAAAGCGAAGACCTTTCATTCGGTTTCCACTACGAATTCTAATCCACATAAGACGCCTATATGCAAGAGGGATGCCGACATCGGCATCCCTCTTTTTATTATCACCCCATGGTTATAGGTTTCCAAGAGCCTGTTTAATTTTGTTCAGCATCATTTTGAGCGTCCTTTGCGAGGATGTTTTTCTGTTTTTATGAGGAGCATAGCGGGCTGTGTGACGAATGAAAAGAGGAGAACAGACCGGAAAGAGATTTGGGAAGAAGCTGAAGAAAAACTTTTTGAAGAAAATTTAAACAGGCTCTAATTATTCAAACATTATAAATACTCCCTCTTAAATTATTGCTATTTTTGCATATCGTTTATAAAATATACAATCATGAAAAAGTCCGTAAAAGGAGCCCGGTTTACTCCTAAAAACTATTCCGATGAAATAGAAGCCAAAATTCAACATTATAAAAGAGAGGGATACAAACTGCCGATGCGCCATTTGCTGCGTACGGAAGAGCAACTGGCAGGCATACGCGAAAGCGCCAAGATAAACACTGCCCTGCTTGACTATATCTCGGAGAATATCCGTGAAGGAATGTCTACGGCAGAGATAGACCACATGGTATATTGTTTTACGACAGATCACGATGCTATCCCCGCCCCTTTCCAGTACGAAGGGTTCCCAAAAAGCGTATGTGTCAGCATTAATGATGTGGTATGTCATGGCATACCCAGTACGAAAGAGTTCCTGCGCAGCGGAGATATCGTAAATGTAGATGTGTCTACCATATATAAAGGATACTTCTCCGATGCGTCGCGTATGTTCATGATTGGAGAAGTCAGTCCCGAAATGCAACGTCTGGTACAGGTAACCAAAGAGTGCCGCGACATCGGCATACAGGCTGCGCAACCCTGGGCACGATTGGGCGATGTAGGTGCCGCCATTCAGGAACATGCCGAAAAGAACGGTTATAGCGTAGTACGCGACCTTTGCGGACATGGTGTAGGTGTCAAGTTTCATGAGGAACCGGACGTAGAGCACTTCGGCAAACGTGGCACGGGCATGCTGATAGTGCCGGGCATGACGTTCACCATCGAACCGATGATAAATATGGGCAGCTACGAAGTTTTCATAGACGAAGCCGATGGCTGGACGGTATGTACGGACGACGGTCTGCCATCCGCCCAATGGGAGAGTATGATTTTGATTACCGAAGATGGAAACGAGATACTGACACAATAAAAACATAATCATGAATATCGTCTCATTACTCATTGGAATTATCGCAGGAGCCATCATCGGCTATCTGATAGCCGGCAGAAAAGCCGCTGCCCTGAAAACACAAGTAGAAGCCGCTGAAGGGCGTGAAGCGCTGTTGCAACACACCGCCGAAGAGCGCATCGCCCGCGAACGTTCCATTGCCGAAGAACGGCTGCAAGAAGCCGCCCGTCAAGCATCGGAACGCCTTAACGCGCAAGAACGCCTGTTTGCCGAACGCATAACCGAGCAGGCGCATAGCTTTAACGAGCGTCTTGCCGGGCAGGAACGTTCCTTCAGCGAACGCATCGCCGAACAGCAACAGCAATGGGAACAACGTCTTGCACGGCAGAAAGAAGAAGCGGAAGCCCTGCACAAACGTATGAATATAGAGTTCGAAAACCTATCGAACCGCATCTTCCAAAGCAAGACGGAAGATTTTACCAAACTGAATGCCGAACATCTGAACCACCTTCTTCGCCCGTTGGACGAGAAAATAAAAGAGTTTAAGGAAAAAGTGGAGCAAGTGTACAGCACCGAAGCCAAAGAACGTTTCTCCTTAGGAGAACGCATCAAAGAATTAGTGGAACTGAACAACCGCCTTAGCGAAGATGCCAACAACCTGACACGTGCCCTGAAAGGCGATTCGAAGATGCAGGGCAATTGGGGTGAAATGATTCTGGAGCGCCTGTTGCAGGCATCGGGGCTGATTGAAGGCGAACACTATTTCCGTCAGGAATTTCTGAAAGACGAACGTGGCGAAGTGATTGTCAGCGAAGAGAGCGGCCAAAAGATGCAACCCGATATCCTTATCAAATATCCCGATGAACGCGAAATGATAATAGACTCCAAAGTCTCCCTCACCGCCTATGCCGCTTATACGGCTGCCGAAGAACGGGAGGAACAGGCGCGTTGGCTCAAAGCGCATCTGCAATCCGTCCGTAACCACATTGACGAACTCAGCCGAAAAGACTATTCGCACTACAACATCAAATCACCGGACTTCGTAATGATGTTCATTCCCACAGAAGGTGCTTACTTGCTTGCCATACAGAGCGATGCCAACCTATGGGAATATGCCTATAACAAAAAAGTGGTACTGATGAACCCCACCAACCTCATCAGCGCCCTGCGTCTCTCACTCGATCTGTGGAAACGGGAGAACCAAGTGAAAAACGTACAGGCCATCATCAAGCGCGGCACGGCTTTGTACGAGAAGATAGTGGGGTTCACCGACACTTTCCTCACCCTCGGCGACCGCATGACAGCTTTGCAAAAAGACTATGACAAAGCACTCAACCAACTATCCGAAGGCAACGGTTGCGTAGTCCGCCAAGCGGAAATGCTGAAAGACATGAGCCTTACTCCGAAGAAACGTATCTCGGCAAGGCTGCTGCCTAAAGGGGAGGAAAAAGAGGAAGAACCGGAGGACGAATAGAAGATTTAGAAATCGGAAAAATGAAAAGGAATCAGAAGGGAAAGTCCCAAAGTTTCCCGATTCTAAAGTAAAAAAGGAATGTTATGTAATAAAAAAGGCAACTAACTCGCAATGAATAAGTTGCCTTTTTTTATTTTATCTTAGCAATATCCTTAAACAAATTTATCGCCCTTTCGGCAACACCCGATTCAGCACCACATATCCCAATAATCCGGCAAGTATCGTTCCCAAAAGTACTCCGAACTTAGCCTGGTTCAACAGTTCCGGATATTCGCCCGCAAACGAAAGGTTGGCAATAAACAAAGAGACAGTGAAACCAATACCACCCAACAAAGAGACACCTGCTATGTTCTTCCAGTTCATCCCTGCAGGCATCGACACCAAACCGCTCCTTATCGCCAACCACGTAAAGAGGAATATCCCGAGGAATTTACCCAAAAGCAGACCGGCAGCTACCGCTATACTCACCTCCCCTACGATATCACCACTGCCGCTGAACACCACACCGGCATTGGCAAAAGCGAACAATGGCAAAATCACAAAACTTACAACTCCGTGAAGATTGTCTTCCAAAGACTGCAACGGACTGATAACGTGATCGGATGCCCGTTCCACCTGCTTCAACGTAGCAATCTGCTCATTGGTCAGTACGATGTTATCCGACTTGGAAACCGGAAACTCCCCTACGATGTCACGAATGCGCTCAATGTATTTGCCGGCATCCAAACGGGGGCGCGCCGGTATCACAAATGCCAGTATCACTCCTGAAATAGTACTGTGTATGCCCGATTGGAGAAACAGATACCAAATAATAACGCCGAAAAGCAGGAAGAATATCTTCTGGGATACACCATACTTACCCATATAGTAAAGAAACACATACAAGGCGGCGGCTACTATCAGGTAACCGTATGCCACATCGGCGCTATAAAACAATGCGATAACCAATATCCCGCCGATATCGTCTACCACGGCGAAAGCCGTCAGGAATATCTTCAGGCTGAGCGGAACACGCTTGCCCAGCAGGCTGAGCACCCCTAAAGAAAAAGCGATATCGGTAGCCATAGGAATCGCTGTTCCGCGAGTTTCGGGAGTACCGGAAACCACCAACAACGAATAGATGACAACCGGCAGCACCATACCTCCACACGCCGCAATAAAAGGAAGAGCCGCTTTCCGCACGGAAGACAATTCGCCCACCAACAACTCGCGCTTTATCTCCAATCCCACCGCCAGAAAAAAGACGGTCATCAGGCAGTCGTTTATAAACTCTATCATCTTCAACGGATGCCCGCCATGCGAAAACAGGTTGAAATTTCCGATACGCAAATGAAGTTCCTGAAGCAGAAAATCCTGATATATAGGCGACAAGGAAGAATTTGCCACGACAGCAGCCAGAATGGCAGTCAGGAACAGGAAGATACTCGCCACAATGTTCGGCGACACATTTTTTTTCAGGGTACGTAAAGTCGTCATAAGTATTTAATTTAAGGTTTCACCTATCTAAGAAAGAAAAAAGGGGAAGTTCCACGAAAAAAACTTCCCCCACAAAAATATATCAATTGTCCGGCAATTAACCGCTAATCCAATTTAAGCACGGCAAGGAATGCTTTCTGCGGCACTTCCACGTTACCGATTTGCTTCATTCTCTTCTTACCTCGCTTCTGCTTCTCAAGCAATTTACGCTTACGGCTCACGTCACCACCATAGCACTTTGCCGTAACATCCTTACGGACAGCTTTTATTGTTTCGCGAGAGATAATCTTGGCTCCGATAGCAGCCTGGATGGCGATATCAAACTGCTGCCTCGGAATCAAATCTTTCAGTTTCTCACACATACGGCGACCCAACTCATACGCATTGTCAAAGTGTGTCAGGGTGGAAAGCGCATCCACCGGTTCGCCGTTCAGCAGTATATCCAATTTCACCAGTTTGGACGGACGGAAACCGTTTGCATGGTAATCGAAAGAGGCATACCCCTTAGAGATACTTTTCAGTTTATCGTAAAAATCAATAACAATCTCGCCCAACGGCATGTCGTAATATATCTCCACACGATTACCGGAAATGTACTCCTGCTTCACCAGTTCGCCGCGCTTGCCTAAACAGAGCGTCATTATGGGACCGATATAATCCGTAGCAGTAATCACCGACGCACGGATATAGGGTTCTTCGATACGGTCTATCAATGTAGGATCAGGCATGCTGCCGGGATTGTGTACCTCGGTCATGCGGCCTTGCTTGTCGTAAATATTATAAGATACGTTCGGCACGGTGGTAATCACGTTCATATCGAACTCACGGTCCAAGCGTTCCTGCACGATTTCCATGTGAAGCAGCCCAAGAAAACCGCAACGGAAACCGAAACCTAACGCCAATGAAGACTCGGGTTGGAAAGTCAGCGAAGCGTCATTCAACTGCAACTTCTCCAACGAAGAACGCAAATCCTCAAAATCTTCCGCTTCGATGGGATACACACCCGCAAAAACCATCGGCTTCACTTCCTCGAAACCGGCAATCGCTTCCTTGCACGGGCGAGCTATGTGCGTAATCGTATCGCCCACCTTCACCTCTTTGGAGGTCTTGATGCCCGAAATGATATAGCCCACATCTCCCGTACGTAACTCCTGACGAGGCATCATATCCATTTTCAGCACACCGATTTCATCCGCATCGTATTCCTTGCCCGTATTGAAGAACTTCACTTTGTCTCCTTTGCGTATCACGCCATTCACAATCTTGAAATAGGCGATGATACCCCTGAACGAGTTGAACACGGAATCGAAAATCAGCGCTTGCAAAGGCGCTTCCTCATCACCTTCGGGATGCGGTATACGTTCAACGACTGCCGCCAGAATTTCCTCTACGCCCATACCCGTCTTGCCGGAAGCACGGATTATCTCTTCACGTTTGCAACCAAGCAGTTCTACGATTTCATCCTCCACCTCTTCGGGCATGGCGCTTGCCATATCACATTTATTGATGACCGGAATTATCTCCAAATCATGCTCGATAGCCATATAAAGATTGGAAATGGTCTGTGCCTGTACCCCTTGCGAAGCATCCACAATAAGCAATGCCCCCTCGCAGGCGGCAATGGAACGAGACACTTCGTATGAAAAGTCTACGTGTCCCGGAGTGTCAATCAGATTCAGAATATACTTCTCACCTTTGTACACATACTCCATCTGGATAGCATGGCTCTTGATGGTTATACCTCTCTCCTTCTCCAAATCCATATCGTCCAGCATCTGCCCTTCGGTAACTTGGATGGTATTGGTGAATTCCAGCAGACGGTCCGCCAACGTTGATTTACCATGATCAATATGGGCGATGATACAAAAGTTGCGTATATTCTTCTTCATTTGTTTCTAAAATTTCAGTGCGCAAAGATACAAAAAGGAACAGACAAAAAAAATGCGTTGATAACATATCAATGATGTACCAACGCATTTTTTCCTAACGTAGTGATAAATTCTTTAACTCCTACGATGAATAATACAAGTGAAATCTCTTTCTTAATTCAGCTTCACAAACAGTTCGCCTTCAACTTCCTGAGTAGAAATTTTATCTTCTCTCAACAACCATCCAAGACCTAAGAACAAATCTTTGTCTACCAACTTTGTAGCTTTCTTGATTTGTTTCGCGGTTAAACCTTCGGTTTCATTCAGTACATTCCAAATCTTTCCTGCGGTTTTACCGGCTTTTTCTTTCAACATTTCTTTTTGTTTTTAGT
>NZ_CAJTSC010000050.1:0-14836 GCF_910578895.1 uncultured Bacteroides sp. | reverse complement strand
TAGTTAGACATTTTCAAAACCCGTCTTCCGAAAAGAAGAAATCAGATTTTATTTCAGTGACAAAGATAGCTATTTTTATGCTATATAACATATTAGCATCCTTTTTTTTCGCTGTTTTGTCAGAAAAACGGCTAATCTCACCTTATTTCCGCTGCTTTTCCAAATACTCTGCCCATATTGCCGCCGCCGTTTCCACCATCTTCGCGCAAGGCCGCTTGGCGTAATACTGTTCCGTACGGGCTTCGGGAACGGAAGTTCCTTCCGGTTTCTTCAATCCCAACAGTTCGGCACAAATCATCGAACCGTTACGTTGCCTGAACTCTTCGGCAAGTTCCTGCACCAGCGCATAGTTGGCGGCTTTTCCCTCGCGGTCCTTGCCGTCGACAGCCCCTTTTTCCAATCCTGCCAACAAAAACATGCCGCAAGCGGCACCGCAAGTCTGGCGCATCCGTCCGATGCCACCGCCAAAAGAAGCGGACATGCGCAGCGCCTGCTCTTCCGTAAATCCATACATATCTGCAAAAGCAGCCACCACCGACTGCGAACAATTGTAACCGCTCTTAAATAGCTCAACAGCTTTCACCACTCTATCTTCCATATATTTTATCTGATTATACTTTAATAATTAACTTATACCATTTACCATACGTTCTCTCTCCCACTCCAGCAACCGTACTTTATGCTCCAATCCCCAATGATAACCGCCGAGCGCCCCGTCCGTACGCAACACCCGGTGGCAAGGAATCAATACCGAAACCGGATTATCGCCAATGGCGGAACCTACGGCACGGCATGCCTTAGGTGCTTGCAGTGCGGCGGCAACCTCTTTGTAAGTGGCGGTTTCGCCGAAAGGTATCTTCAGCAGTTCTTTCCATACGCGTAACTGGAAATCCGTCCCTTTCAAATGCAAGGGCACTGTTTCCAAACCGTTATTATCAGCCGATAAAGCCGCCAATGCCCTATGTTGATACTCATCCGTACGTTCTTCAAAGACAGATCCGGAAAAACGCTCTCTCATTTCGGCACATGCGGCTTCCCTGCCTGCGGTCACGAATGCCAAATAACAAACTCCGCGGGAGGTCGAAGCAACCAGCATATCTCCCAAGAATGTCTCTGCAAACGAATACCCTATCACCATTCCGGCAAGTATGCGGGAATATCCGCCATCCGCCCACCGCTCTATGGTAACGAACCTTTCATTCAATAAACGGCATTTCATGACACCCCGGATATTAATAACATGATATTCAATATCGTCACCACAGCCGCAATCGTATAGAGTACAAAAGTACTCCACTTACTGTTTGCATACTGCCCCATCACCTTGCGTGATGAAGTGAGACTCACCTGCAGGAACACGGTGAAAGGCAATTGAATGCTCAGTATCATCTGCGAAACCAATAATCCCTTGAAAGGGTCACCGATAAAACCAATCAACAACAGTGCAATGCCCAAGGAAAGGATTACCCCCACCTGCGAGTGGCTGTCCTTGATATGATACGCCTCACCGAATATACCGGCAAAGATGGAGCCTGCCGCCATTCCGCTCGTAATCGTAGAAGATATGCCCGCCATCAACAATGCCAACGCAAACACCGCCGCAGCACTGTTCCCCAGCAACGGGTCCAACAGCGATTTCGCCTGTTGCAACTCTTCCACCTGAATTCCGCCCTGGAAGAAAGTGGCGGCAGCCAACAATATCATCGCACTGTTAATCGCCCACCCCACAATCATGGAAAATAACGTATCGAACAGTTCGTACTTCAATACCTTGCGGATAGAGGCATCATCCTGCTTGTTGTACTCGTGGCTCTGTATCACCTCCGAATGGAGAAACAGATTATGAGGCATCACCACGGCGCCAAGCACGCTCATTATAATAAGCATACTCCCTTCGGGAAATGAGGGTGTCACCCATCCTTTCACCGCCATAGGCCAATCTATCCTGACAAGAAAAAGCTCATAGATGAACGAAAGCCCTATTACGGACACAAATGCGATGATGGCTCTTTCAATCTTCTTATAAGAATTGGTGAAAAGCATCACCAACACAAAGGCGGTTGTCAGCACCGATCCCCATATTATCGGAACGCCCAGCAACATTTGCAATGCAATGGCCCCACCCAATATTTCGGCAAGGGAAGTGGATATGGAAGCCAATACCGCCGTTGCCAATATAGGGCGCGACACCCATTTAGGAGTATATCGCGTGGCAGCTTCCGACAAACACAATCCGGTGACAATACCCAAGTGTGCTACGTTATGCTGCAAGATTATCAGCATAATGGTAGAGAGCGTCACCACCCATAACAATGAATAGCCAAACTCGGAGCCTGCCGCAAAATTAGACGCCCAGTTTCCCGGATCAATGAAACCTACCGTAACCAACAGTCCCGGACCGATATATCTGAATACGTCCAAACCACCTAAATGACGTTTGTGGTCTTTCCGCTTTAAGTCTTTAAAAATATTCTTCATTGTGTTGTTCTTATTTCGGGCGTGTAAAAGTATTCAAAGTAAATACTAATGGTTAATTAAAAAACAAATATAGCATAACTTAGTTCAAAACCGACAAAGTGCTCCCCTCCGGATAGAAAAACCGCTTCTCGAAAGAAAAAACCGTCTCGTGGGACGGTTATCATCTCACGAGACGGTTAGTATACATTTCAGAAGCAAAAACCCGTTTACTCCCTTCCAATCTTGACTCTCAACTCCGGAATACGAATACTTAATATCCCATTTCGTGCAATGCCTTGCACAACTGATCCGGACAAGAAGTGGGACGCCCACCGCAACGGATACCTTCCAAGCGGGAAATCACCTCATTCACCGGCATACCGGAAACCAAGCGCGACAAACCTTGCAGATTGCCGTTGCAACCGCCCCAAAATGAAACATTCTTTACGATGCCGTCTTCTACTTCAAGTTCTATATGGGTACTGCATGTACCCTGGGTCTTATAGGTATAAGTCATTACTCTTCGTCCGCTTCCGGCTTCATGTTGGTGTAAACCGTCTGTACATCATCAAATTCTTCCAGGCGTTCCACCATCTTGTCGATAGTTTCACGATGTGCCGCTTCCACATCTTTCAGGTCGTTTGCAATGTAAGTGAATTCGCCACCGACATCCTCAAAACCACCTTCTTCCAAATGCTTTTGGATAGCCGCATAGCTCTTCGGGTCACCGTAAATGGTAATTGTGCCTTCTTCTTCATCCTCTTCATAGTCCTCGTCGATATCGAAGTCAATCATGTCGAGAATGAATTCCTCCATATCCATACCGTCTTTCTTCTTGAAAGTAAACACACACTTATGGTCGAACAAGAAAGCCAATGACCCCATTGTTCCCAAGTTTCCGCCGAACTTGTTGAATACGCTACGCACATCCGCTACCGTACGGGTAGGATTGTCTGTCAGCGTGTCAACGAACACTGCCACACCGTGAGGACCATATCCTTCGTAAGTCATGCTCTTGTAGTCGCTCTGGTCTTTACCCATTGCATTCTTGATGGCACGTTCGATGTTATCCTTCGGCATATTCTCGCGCTTACAAGTAGCGATAACCGAGCGCAATGTCGGGTTGTTTTCCGGTTCGGGTCCGCCGGCTTTCACTGCAATAGCAATTTGTTTACCCAGTCTTGTAAAGGTCTTTGCCATGTGACCCCATCTTTTCATTTTGGCAGCTTTTCTATATTCAAACGCTCTTCCCATATTTGTTTAATTATGAATTTTTAATTATGAATTTTAAATTGTGAGTCGTGAATTATGAATTTTCAAATCTCATCAGCGCAGTTTCGCTCCCAGTTTATCTTCCAGGTTCTTCACTAACTTCTGCATCACTTTGTCAATCTGCTTGTCGTTCAGCGTAGCATTCTCGTCCTGCAACAAGAAACTTACGGCATACGATTTCTTTCCGGCTTCCAGATTTTTACCTTCATATACGTCAAAGAGAGCGACTTCCTTCAGGAGTTTCTTCTCCGTTTCATAGGCAATCTTCTCAATTTCGGCAAACTGCACCTTCTTGTCGAGCAACAAAGCAAGGTCGCGCTTCACGGCAGGGAACTTGGAGATTTCGGTGTAATTCACTTTCACGTTTTTGATAGCCTTCATCAGCTCTTTCCAGTTCAAATCGGCATAATACACCTCATTGTCAATATCGAACGCCTTCAGAAGTTTTCTTGTCACAACGCCGAAAGTAGCAAGCCGCTTGCCGCCTCTTGTCTGTACGGACAAAGCCGCAGCGTAAATATCATCCGTAAGATTGCCTACTACCAAATCGCGCATCTGCAATCCCAAACGGGCAAATATATTCTCAACATACGCTTTCAGTTCGTATACGGTACTCTCTTCGTCTTGGTGCGCCCATGAGTTGGAAACTCTTTTGCCGGTAACCCACAATCCCAAATGATAGTCCTCGGAGTAAGGTGCGAGTGCCTTTTCCGGATTACGTTTCTCTTCGTTGAAATAATAGCAATTACCGAACTCGAAGAATCTCAAATCCGAAATCTTACGGTTAGCATTGTGCGCAATGCTCTCCAACCCGCCAAAAAGCAACGACTGGCGCATAGCGTTCAAGTCTGCGCTAAGCGGGTTCATCAGCATTACAAGGTTCTTGGCAGGATATGACTCCAGTCCGTCGTAATAGGCGGCACGTGTCAACGAGTTGTTCAGGATTTCATTGAAACCGCAACCCACCAATTGCTCGGCAACCAAGTTCTGCAATCTGTTGGATTTATCCCATTCGCCCTTCGTTGTCAGACTGGACTTCAAAGCAGTCGGTATCTCTACATTATTGTAACCGTAAATACGGAGAATATCTTCTATCACATCGCAATCGCGTTGTACGTCCACACGATAAGGCGGAACATCCAGTGTCAAGCCTTCTGCCGTTTCGGCTACAATCTTCATCTCCAGACTTGTCACAATGTTCTTTATCGTCTCTACGGGGATAATCTTGCCTATCAGCGAATGAACCTTCTCGTAGGAAAGTTCCACTCTGAAATCTTTGGCGGGAGCAACACATACATCCTTTATATCGGAAGAGATAGTACCGCCGGCAAGTTCTTTCACCATTATCGCAGCCAATTTCAAGCAATAAAGAGTGATGTTCGGGTCGATACCTCTTTCAAAGCGGAACGAAGCATCCGTGCTCAAGCCATGACGACGGGCTGTTTTACGCACCCACGTAGGATGGAAATAGGCACTTTCGATAAATACGTCTTTCGTGGTTTCCGTAGAACCGGAATCCAACCCGCCGAATACTCCGGCGATGCACATAGCCTCTTCCTGGTTACAAATCATCAGGTCGCGTTCGCCCAGTTTGCGTTCCACGCCGTCCAGCGTAACAAACGGAGTACCCTCGGGCATAGTCTTCACAATCACCTCGCCGCCTTTGATTTTGTCGGCATCGAAGCAGTGAAGCGGCTGGCCGAATGCGTGAACGATGTAGTTCGTAATATCCACCACATTGTTAATCGGACGCAAGCCGATGATGCGGAGCTTGTTCTGCAACCATTCCGGGCTCTCCTTTACCGTTACGCCTTTCACCGTCACTCCGGCATAACGCGGACAAGCCTCGCTGTTCTCTACCGTAACCTTGATGTCCAAATCGTGGTTTTCAATGGCAAAAGCATCCACAGAGGGTTTCTTCAAGGCAGTAGGCATACCGTTCTGCACCAGATAAGCGTACAAATCACGAGCCACCCCATAGTGCGAGCAGGCATCGGCACGGTTGGGAGTGATGTCCACTTCCAGCACGTAGTCGCTCTTGATGTTATAATAGTCCTTGGCAAGCGTACCCGGCACGGCAGTTTCCGGCAACACGATGATACCCGCATGGTCCGTACCGATGCCGATTTCATCTTCCGCACAAATCATGCCGTTAGACTCTACGCCACGAAGTTTTGATTTCTTGATGGTAAAGCATTCATCACCGTCGTACAGTTTTGTACCCAGAGTAGCTACTACCACTTTCTGTCCGGCAGCCACATTAGACGCGCCACATACTATCTGTACAGGTTCGCCCTGCCCCAGATTTACGGTAGTGATGTGCATGTGGTCCGAATTAGGATGAACTTCGCATGTCAACACTTCTCCGATGACCAGACCTTCCAGTCCGCCTTTAATGGTTTGCACCTCTTCTACACTTCCTGTTTCCAATCCGATGGAAGTCAGTGCGGCAGCTACTTCATCCGGTGTCAAATCGAAATCGACATACTCTTTCAACCAATTATAAGAGATATTCATATCATTATTTTTTTATTGTTTCCAAAAGTGACCCGCAAAGTTAATAAGATTTTTTGGTTGACAGGGAATTATCGGAGAAGAAAATAATCCGGTTCAACCATTCAACCTCGGAAACCATCCAATAAAAACAGCCGAAACCGCTTTCATCAAAGCAATTCCGGCTGCACCTAAAACAAAATAACCGCTGTTACCTGTCGTTTATCCCTGTTTCTTCCTGCGAACGACCGAGGGCGCTCCAAGTTCTTCACGTTCCACCACTTCGAGCCATCCGCTTTGTTCAAGTTCGAATAGGGCGGGATACACACGAAGCTTGTCAGCGCCGGAATTTTGAATGACATCATCCACAGTCACCACTGTACCAGAATGAGAACTGATGTAATCCGCTATTTTCCGGGTATCAATAATTTTATAGTTTATACTATCCATATAAATTCACATTTCAAGACTTAACCACATTTTTATACAATTCGATACATTTCTCTATCATCCGTTCTTTTCTGAACAGCGTTTCATAACGCTCTTTAGCGGCAAGCGAAAACGACTTATACCGTTCTTGGTCAGACAAAATATTCATAATGGCATCGGCAATTGCCATGGCATTCTCCGGCTCCACATTTATTCCAGAAACTCCGTCTTCATTCACCCACGACACTCCAGAACCCTTTATTTTGGTCGCAACTACCGGTTTTCCACACGACATTGCCTCTATCTGTACAATACCAAAGGCTTCTGTTTTCCAAATAGAACTCATCACATACAAATCACAAGCTCCGAAATATCCGGATAGGTCTTCATCATCCACCCTGCCCAATAACTTCACTTTCGACTGCAAATGACTGACCTCAATCAACTCTCCTAATCTATGTTTCAATGGTCCGCCCCCTCCTATCAGAATGAGATACTCATCAGGTAAAAATTCGGCAGCTTTTATCAAATATTCAAATCCTTTGTACGCAACGAATCTTCCCAAAGAAAAAATCAGTTTCTTTCCTGCATACCTCTGCCGTATCTTCTCCACTTTTTGGACATCGGGAAGTAAAGGAGCAACACCAATCGGAATACACACTTTCTTCAACCTTTCCGACTGCAAGAAAGGCGATTCACGCAGATAGACAGGCGATGTGCCCACTATGGTATCCGCCCGTTCTATCAGCCACCGTTGCAACGGAGCATACAGTTTCAGCGCCAAGCGTTGTTTCAAGATATCGCTATGCCAATGCAAGACAACCTTTCCCCTATATCCCGACATCCACAAAGCCAACGCAGCCATAGGATCGGGATGATGGATATGGATAATGTCATACTCTTTTCCTATCCGTCTCAGCACAACCGCCATCATGGGAGAAAACATCGTTGCAAATGCCTTGAACCAAGTAGAAGTGCAAATAATCTTGGAACCCTTACCAATAAGCACTACAGACGAATGCCGGTCTACAGACGCGCACAACATATCACAACACACGCCTTCACAGCCGGATATTCCCGAAACAACATCGACCATCATTTTCTCTATCCCACCCACAACGGGATAGAACTTACCTATTTGCAGAACTCTCATTATAAGTTTTTATTATTGCTTGAATGATAATATCAGACACACGCTGAGGAGTATACAGAGATAATATTCTATTCCGAACACGCGTTTTTACCGTTTCGGTATAAGGTTCAACCCGTTCCATCGCTTCTGCCAGGCTTTTCGGGTTTCCACATTCAAAAAATGTAACAGGAAAACCTGAATATATCTCCTTAAACACCGGTATATCCGAAAGCACCACCGGCACTCCTAAAAACAAAGCCTCCATGGGCGGAATACCGAATCCCTCATACACGGAAGGCTGTACCAACATCGAGGCATTTTTCAATAGCCCGGACAGTTCTTCATCGGATACCTTACCGGTAAAGGATATGCCCTCAACCTTTCCATATTCCAAGATTTCCGGGAAAGCGGTCTTGAAATTCCGGTAATCGCCTACTATCACCAAATCATAGATGTTTCCCAATCCAAATCCGGTATATGCATCCAGCAGTTCTTTTAATCCCTTATGAGGTTTCACATTGCCAACAAAAACAATGTATTTCTTATCCGGCACAGGTATATCCACCGGAACTATGGCGGGACGCAGCGCATTGTAAGTAACTATCGCTTCTTTACAGCCAAGGTGTTTATGTATCCTGGATAAAGAAAATTCAGAGACCGTAAATACTAATTTGGCTAAATGATAAGACCTTTTTACTGCCAATATCCTAATCCAGCGTCCTATCAAAGAGGAAATTTCTTTTACATCCCAAAACAACAAATCATGAATGGTACAGCAAATCGGAATCTTAATGCCCGACGGAATGTTATAGTTAGGATTGAAATAAACATCACATCCGTTTATTTCCTTTACCGGAAAAGAGAAAAATTCCTTCAAACTAAACGGATTTACATCAACCTTTTGAATATCCACATTCTCCAAATGCGAATATGACTCAAGCCGGGATGTTCCTATTAATAAAAAATGTATGTCAGAGTAACGGGAAAGCGCCGAATCCAAAAAATTCTTCAAGAAGACCCCCACTCCACTCATGCCGAGCATACGGCAATCAACAGCGATTTTAATCATCACAAACACATATAATATGGCACCAAACTGTTATTTGGCATGGACAGCGTAGAATAAACTTGCCAAAAGACATATATATACAACAGGGTCATAGCCAGGAATCGGTTGGAGAGCCTACTGAAAGCACCAGGTATAGCCGCCAAAGACAAACATTCAATAAAACGATAGTATAAAGAAATCCGAGTAGCTACAATCTCAATGTCCGAGAACAACAAATAAAGTCCTACATTCATTGTCGCTCCCCACAGAAAGATATTTTTCAGCCTATCGTCTATCCTCATTTTAGGTACTGCGGCATAAATCATCACAAATATCACCAGCCTATGCAAAGTAGAAAACGAGAATAATATGTTTTCATTGAAATCTTCGTTTTTTCCATAAGAAAACATTTTATTTATAAGGTAGCTGTCAACATCCACAAGAGAAGAAAGCAAGTTAGTAATCCCCCCTTGGAGAGCAAAAAGAAAAGCCCCACCCAATATAAACAATATGATTCTTAACGAACATTTCCAATGTATGAGGAATATAAAAGGTAGAAAAATGACAGAAGAATAATGAAGTAACAATGCACAGGCACAATTTATCCAGTATCCGACATTCTTTTTTTTCCAAACAAAATAAGTGGCAAGCCCTGTGAAAGCAAACGCTATGCCCTGCCTTATGCCATTCATGTCATACGTAAGAAACCAAAAGCCCAAATATATCATCAAAGAAAGCAAAGGGTATAAAGACATCTTTTTGAAGACAAAGGCTTTCAAGCTTATGGAGACAGCAAATACCACGCCCAAAAATGTATGGAAACTTCCTCCGCAAGATTTTACCAAATCTGCCAAAAACGAAAATCCGATTTCAATATCTTCTTTATCTCTATATACATAGAAGTAAGAAAAATAGTCAGATCCGATTCCCTCACCCCTCAAAGTTCCGACTGCCAAAAGAGCTAATAACAGAAGATATACGAACAGGTATATCAATTGCTTAGGAAAGAACTTTTTAAAATAGGAAAATGATAAAAGAAAAGAAAAAAACGGTAAAAGATAGTATATCATTGTTCCAAACGGAATGAAAAAAATCCTTTTATACGCCCCCTGAGGGTGTGATAATAAAACAATCTATGTTTTCTGACAATAAGTCCGCCGATTGTACGAAGAAGATGATAAAGATACAGCGAAAGATAACTGTAATGTTTCCGGTATACAATCTCTTTCTTAAACAGAGCACCGAAACCTAAGCCGTAAGAGTAGGCACGCCTGTAATTATCCGAAGCATCATTGTGAGGATGATGTATATAGACACCTTCTAAAAAAGCACCTGTATCGTGCGTACGGAGTAGCATCCACAGATAGTCCGTTTCTTCACCGGAACCATAGAACGAACCTACGCCTAATCTTTCATCAAAAAGGACGGACAAATCCTTGCGTACAAACACGTTATATGAAATACAATATTTAAACACATCCTTTCTACTCACTGCCAAAGCACCACATTTTATAAAAACACGCTCTTCCTCCACATCTTTCACCTCAAAAAGGACGAAAGAGAGATTTTTATGCGTAGCCAAGTAATCAGACACTTTCAAGAGAACATCGGTATCGTAGAAACAATCGTCATCCGGAAACCCCACAACTTCTCCTGCACAATGTTTCAAACCTATGTTCCGATTATGCGACAACCCTTTCACGTCACTTCTTATATACTTGATATTAATGGTATCGACATATTTCTCAACCATTTCCTGAAGCAACGTATGCGAATTTTGGTCTACAATGATAAGTTCGAAATTTTTATAAGTCTGCGCGGCCAAAGAGTCCAGCAGATCCTGCATTTCCCGAACTCTCCCCAACGTAGCGGTAACTAATGAAATCAACATGACAATATCTATTTATTACGTTTCATGAATCGTTTTAAAGAAACTCCCCATGATGTCAATCGAGGTCCCAACAGTTGGATAACTTTCATTTTGATTTTTTGTCTCTTCCCGTACCACGATGCCGCATAGTGGTGAATAGACCTCGTGTTTTCAGTAATCTCCAGCACATCGGTCTGATAGTCCACCGGACAGAAATACTCCTTCGGATAAATCCACACATCCGCCACGCACTGTATTTCATTTACATTCTTCAATCCCTTTTCCACCAGCAGTTCTGTGGTATACGCCACCACTGTTTTGAGGTTCAGTCTTCCACCAATGCATTTTAAATGCAACCCGGCATACAGTTCGAGGATTTCCGCATACAGACCAAGCCCCGGATTACAACCCAAACCGAGTCCCGGAGCTACTGCCAAAACGCTCGTGTCGGACTTCGCTTCATTCTCGCACCCCATAAACGCCCCACGCGCCACAATGTCGTCCATCGGACGTATTACCTCCACATCCGTGTCGAAATAGAGACCACCGTGATGATAGAGGATATAAAACCTCGCGTAGTCACTCACGAAAGCATACTTACGGGCTTCGTAGGCCTCGCGGGTATAGGGAATGATGTCCACATCGAAGTTGTCTTCGTTCCATTCCCTTATCTCGTAATCGGGAAGAAATCTCTTCCACGACTCGATGCACTTTACTGCAAGCGGCGGAAGAGGGTTTCTTCCAAACCAGCAATAATGAATCACTTTAGGTATCATACCGTTCTCCTTTCTACTCTGCACGCCTTTTTCTTTCCGCAAACCATCCGTATCATCAATTAAACCACCAAGCCCAACCAAAACTCACGAAATTGGTCCAGTTGATACATACACCCTTGCATGTAGTCTCAAACTTTTCTCCCCAACCGAGACGACTGATGACTTCATTGCTTGTTTGTTGTTTCATTATTATCATTGTTAATGATAAATTATAGCGAAGGAACGTATTCTTCTTTATGGGGCAATATTTCAAAGTAAATTTTCCCTGATACTTCTCAATCTGCTTTTTAGAATATCCGAACAGAACATCCGTTCACTTTTATCAAGACCAATATAATATACAGCTATAATTGTAGATGAAAATGTCACCACACAAACAGCAAACAACGCAAAAAAGCCATTGTCCATCTGTTTCCAAACGAATAATGAAACAGAACCGGATAACAGATATACACAGATTACCGGATATATTACACGCTTGAAATAAGCGAAAAACCCAAAGTGGATATAAGCATTCGCAAATAAGATAGAACTTATCACTTGCAATATACGGACAACAAAAGTGATGACAAATACACTGACCGGACTGTAACCTAATGACAAAAAGATATACGACAAAGGGAAAATCAGCAATAAACACCCATTGCACAAAAGTGTGTATTTCTTTAATTTACCCACAGCCACAACCACCGTCCATGCAGGAGCAGTCATAGTACTCAATATGGCATCAGCCAGCACCCATCTTGCAAAAACTTCCGTACCCTGCGGGACTTCCTTTAACCATAAATTCAAAATTACCACTATTTCCAACATTACAGGCAGACAAAAAAGCCACATCAGAAACAGGGAGTATTTCGTACTGTTTAAAAACAAAGTGTTAAGATAAGTACGTTCACCTGCCGCATACGATTTCACAATCTGCGGTTGCACTGACACATAAAAATTATTACTAAAATTAGATATGGCAGCACTGATCTGAAAAGAAACAGCACGCGCTGCATTGATAACAGGACCAAAAAATAAATTCAACAGAATATTTACTCCCTGATCTTTCAACAAAAAAATAACAGTTCCCACAACATTCCAGCTGATGAAACTGAAAGTAGACCTCATTCCATCTTTGTCATAAGAAAAACAAAGTTGACACTCCTTGTATTTCCTCAATGCATATATAGCATAACTTCCTTGTACGCACAATGCTACCAGGAACAACAATATAGAATAAATCACTAAACGATCAATCTCCACCACACTTATCACATAGGCTATAGCCAGCCGCAAAAAAGCATCAACTATGCCCACATAAGAATATACTTTCATATCCTCGTGTGCAATAATAGCCGAATTAAATGCGATGCCTATAAAAGAAACGCACAAAGCAAGGACAGCAAACTGATAGGTCCACAAGGCAGCAGACATTCTTTCAGGGGCAATCACTAATTTATGGCGCACCAGCCACAATCCTGCCGTTTCAGCCAGTACCACCATTCCGATAACCAAAAACAGATATATTGCCAAATGTTGGGAAAATATGCTCTTTGCTCCTTCTACGTTTCCTTTTCCCAATTCTATATTAAGGAAACGCTGGGTAGCATTGGCTAATGAGGAAGTAAAAAAGGTAAATGTCGCAGCCACACCTCCTACCACATTGTAAATGCCAAAATCTTCAACACCCAGCTTGTCCAAAACAATCCTTGACGTAAACAGAGTGACAATCATCAAGACAGCCATTCTGATATAAAGAAATAATGTATTTTTAGCTATGCGTTTAGAGTTGGAATTCATTTCATTAAAACTATTGGTACTTATTCTTAATTACCACTCTTACTCTTGCCACCCACTAAATTTTTCCACTTTCAATAACGATATGATTACAGAATTAGAAAAAAACAAGGAAACAGATTTTCCTCTATTTATCAACTGAAGAAAAAAACAATGTATCGAAATCAACACGCGGCAATTCTTCCAAACATCCTCCACGCGTTGCATTATAAAGCTTAAAATTCAGTTCCTTTGAAAAATACAATGCCGCTTTCCAAGCCAATTCCAATTGCCAAGTAGGATTGGGAACAATCTTACTCATGGATTCATCTTTGTCTCCATAAAAATGCTGCTTATTGGTATCATTATAATAAATACGTCCATTACGATCGATGTTCACTGCATAACTCATATCACAACCTATGACATATATCTCCTTGCATCCCAAAAAGACAGCAACTTCTATTGCTTGATATGCTGTGGTCCCGATGGAATATAACGCTTCTTCCACTTTTGTTGTGAATTTAGGGTTATCCAATAACTCCCAATCACCTATTATATCATAAAATACTGTGGATCCGAACTTTTTCCCAACCCGCAAGAAATGCTTCTTCAAGCGAAATCTATATTCGCATTCCGTTTCATCAACCACCTTTTTATTTTTAGGATGCAACACACACCCATCGATTGCCATCAATACCGTCGGTCTCCACTTTGTCTTGTCAAAGCAACGCCCAATCATATTCATAGCAATCGATACATCACCGTTTTCATGGATTTTATCCAAATCGGATATCCGTAGACTTGGTCCGTTACATACTATGAAACAACGCCTTCCTTTATACTTATCACGCAAGGCGGATATCAATTCTTTATTGATACGACTTTGCCCGCTAAGATAAAAAGCAAGAACATTAATAGAGTCAAAACACCTACCCAACAGTCTTTTTAGACTCTGTTTTACATTCGCCATGTGTCTAAAATGATTTTACAACTTTTTTTAATTCCCTATTTATGCCAGTATCATCCTAACAGTTCTTTCTTCTCAAGTACTAATTTTCGATAAAGCTGTTCCGCAATGTAGAAATCCAACGGAGTATCTATATCAACAGCTTCAATATCGTCCGTGACGACAAACTGGGGCTTTTTTCCTATAATGTTACAATTCTTAATTAAATCTTCTTTTTTTATCACAGTAACTCCAAAATTCAAGGCTACGACATTGGGCAAATCCTGTGAATTGGGAGCATGGAGAGGATCGTAATTCATCGGTCTGCCATCAAGCCACAAAAACTCCTTAACAGAAGATACCGTAGCCAGGCAATCGTATTCGGTGGAAGACAAGTAGCGGTTAATACACTGTGATATTGTTTCAGGTCTGACAAAAGGAGAAGTACAAGGACAATAAACAAAAATATCCGTATCCGTAACCTCGCCCAAATGACGGAAAAATTCGCTGCCGGAACATTTGGAAGAAGCGTAATACTCCTCACGCCGATGTGCCGTTACTCCTTTATACTTCTCATTTACAATATCTATTGCTAAATCAGAATTGGTATTCACCACAACAGAAGTTAGCTCCGGAACCTGTAATAGAG
>NZ_CAJTSC010000049.1:21795-22050 GCF_910578895.1 uncultured Bacteroides sp. | reverse complement strand
CCCATATATACTGATTATCAAGATGAGGTACTGACCAATCCCGACAGGTCGGGAGTTCACCCCAATAATTATCTACTATTCTCCCTTTCACAGAAAGGAAATAACCACCATAGAGTCCATTAATTATATAATTCACTCCTATTATTTGCCCTCTTTGCAACCTTATCTTAAAAACGGTATCATTGTTTTGATAAACCCAAGTACCAACATAAGCATCCAAATTCTTTGTCGGGAACACATTCTTTTGTCCCATAA
>NZ_CAJTSC010000049.1:0-21785 GCF_910578895.1 uncultured Bacteroides sp. | reverse complement strand
CGCAACCACTAACAGTAATAAAATAATTCTTATTGTTTTCATAATACAGATGATAAATTAACAACATTCATAAACTTCTAATTTTTAATTATTGAATGGCTCTCCGCCATGAACAACACTCAAACTCACGTAAATGAAACTGAATCTTATTTCGATGGCGAAGAGCCTGATAGCTTCGAAGGTATTTTATTCAATAAATCTTTTCTATTCTTTCGTCATGATTACATCATCCGGAACAGAAAAGCCGACAGGTTACTAACCAATATCAAATATATACTTCATTACTCATCTTACTTCGTGTCTCCACCCTACAATTATAAAATTCCGTCTTTTACCATATTTGGTAGGAACAAACCAGACATTTTTCTTTAATTCCACTTCTATTTCGCGGAAAACAGAAATAGGAATAGAACCATAAGGTGAAAGACTTAAGAACTGATACTCTACATCAGCTATTTTCCCGGTATCAGGGTCAACATACAATATGATACAGAACTCTTGATTTTGTATTAATTGTTTTTGCTCCTGCGAAAAAGCCCCATTGATAATTGAGAAACATTTAGGTTTTGTCCACGAATCATCTTCCAATTGCGTTTCCCGCATATTTTCTTTTGTGGTAATACCTTTACCCGTATATCTATCTACTTGCTTAACGTTAGTAAATCGGTTCTCTACATTATAAAGAGTCACATAATACGCCCCTTCAAGAACATCACACTGATATGTATAACCTTTCTCATAAAACGTCTTATCTACATTATAATAATTGGTTTGTGCAGCTACGATAAGGCTGGCGAACAAACAAAACAGACATATTACAGTTGTTTTCATAATTAGCAATCTTTGGTTATATTTGATAAATTTGTAAAATTAGATAAAATATCACGATTTTTGTCATACGAATACGTATCATATTCATTAAATTCGCTAAATATGGGCAAAACAGTCTGTTCCCAATAAATTTCCAAAGGATCCATCAGAACATCTTCTAACAATTGTCCTTTTTCATCTAAATAAACTTTCAAATTCATAGAAGCCAGTATCCGCTTATCGCCCCCTTTGACACCTTTTCTCCATTCACTTGTTTCATATTCTTCCATTCCTCTTAAATAAAGATAATGTGCATAATGAGTCTCGATTTCAAGGTTCAACATAGCTTTCTTAAAAGAAGCGGCAGATTCCTCTGTCCGTAATTGATAGGCGTGAAATAATTCATGGAAAAGCTCATTACTATCCATTTCTTTATTCCATTTAAGGATATTTGTCTCCGGTCTATATGCAGCATCTTTGTTATCGGAGAACTGAAAAATAATTGTAGCACCATTAAGAGAGTCTAATAAACTATTATATAGTCCAGCTCCCATACATTTCTCTATAATAGAATCAAGTCTAACCTCCAACAATTTCCAATCCTGCTCCGAAAGTTCAGAGTTTTGAAATATATTTTTTGCCTTAAGTGACACAATCTGCGATTCTCCCTCTTCCGGATCAACTCCACCTTCAATATCATCATCGTCTTCTTCTACCCAAACATACTCACAAACTCGTGTATCAATAGGTACTAACACATTTTCACAAATAGGCGGCCTTATCACGGGACCTATTCCGTATTCCTCGTCCCAATCAGTTTCTTCCGGTGCATCTTCACACTCTTCCACATATTCGTAATTGGTTTCGATACGACATTCTTCTTCCCAATAACCACTGCGGGTCATCAGTATCTTCGTATCCTCATCAATCGGGGTTATCTTGCCCACAATCTTGCCATCGCGATACTTCCAGCCGTTTATCATACTGCCGTTCAACTTGAAGAACAACACCTTGCCATCGAAATCCTTTTCGCGATAAAGATACGTGTTCCGACTCATCCGCGTTGTCTTCTTCAGATAATCGTAAGAACCGACAAAGACGGATATGAAACTACGGATGTTTCCGGTCTTCAAATCTTTCAAAATGACTAAATGGGTAGAGTTGCGTAGTTTCTTCTGCATACGTAGTTCATCGAAATGAAGACGGGTATCTTCATCGACAATGATACGGCTAGTCCGCGTCAGGATAGGCATCTGGACTACTTCATAACGCCCACGATTCCGCTCCGTAGCGTTCGCCCACTTGGGCTTAATCAAGGCAGGCATCTCATCGCCGCCACCGGAACGAGTGCTGACAGAAACCACCGGGTCGTAATGCAACTCGTACCACTGACGTGCCACGGATGTGGTCAGCTGTTTGTTACGCTTCGTAGGAGATATGCGGTGAACGCCCTGCTGGACGCTCCACTCTTCTCCATCGTAACAGGCATAGAAGCAAATGCTTAGCAATGCCGACAAGGCAAACAACAGATGTTTGCGCTTAATGTTTTTCATAATTTTTGTTTTTTTGTAATTAAACAATTATTTAATTTACCTTCGAAGGTCTTTTTAAGTTTCAGCCGCAAGATATGAGTATCGAATCCATATACCTTTACTTTCTCCGTCAAGAGTTCTTCTGCTAACCGAAGCGCCTCTTCTTCCCTGCCGAGGTCGTGATAGAGGAAAGCCAACCGACCTCTTGCCGTTTGCATGGCAGGAACCATTTCACCGGCTGTTTTATAGGCTGCTTCCGCCTCGTCATACTCCCTGAGCCGCCGATGTACATCGCCCTTCCATACAAGGTTGGCGGGCGAAGGCCGTACACGAATGCAGGCGTCCAGTTGTTCTTTCAGTAGGCTGTCCTGTTTCTGCCTGTCCAAAAGCCGGCAATAAGCGTATCTGTATGCAGGTTCTCCTGCCATAAACTGCCGGAGTGATGCTATCTCCCGTATATCGACCGTTGGTTGGCGAGCCAAGGACTGCAAACGGTAATAGGCTTGCAGGGTGGAAGCACCAAGGACGCCCAGCAATACCGTTCCCAAAAAGAGGAAAGCGGTAAGCATCCGCGCAAAAGAACGGCGAGCCACCCGTAAGGGCCTGCACTGATTGGCAAGGCAAGCCAATGCCACGGCAGAGAAAGCCATCACCGGAAACACACGCTGTGGATAGGCAAACAGTCCCCAAACAAGCATTGCCAAAAGGATTGCACGCGCCGTACGCGACACCGCATTGTTCCTTGCCGGAAGCTTCATAACCAATCCGACAAACAGCAGGTAGAACAGGATGCCACCAAGCCCGTATTCCACCATTATCCGGACAGGCTCATTAAAAGCCAGATGCGTGTCGCCCGCAAGGTATTTCTCATGCTCAGTGCCTTCCGTAGCCAGATAGCGCGCCTGATAAAACATATAATTGGCAGAGAAGCCGTCTGTTCCAAAGCCGGTCAGCGGCTTCTCCTTTATCATGTGAAAACTTACTTTCCATATAAGAAGCCTGCCGTCGACCGAATGGGGTTTGAAACGATAGCAAGCCAAGGCACACAACAGTAACAGTGCGGGCAAAACGCACAGGATAACCCGGCAGTGCTTCCGGAAAAGAGACGTACACCTGTCCCGGTATTCGTGAAAGAAAGTATACACTACCGAAAAGCCCAAGGCAACCCAAGCGGCACGCGCTTCCGTCAGCAGAAAAACCGGAACTGCCAACAAGACGATTGCCATGATTCCTCTTTTCACTCTTTTACCCAGCATGCGGCGACACGTTCTAATTATGAGAACGGCAACAAGTACACTCAACAACATTGCCACCACACCGGCATAGACAGCCGGATTGTGATAAGGTCCGGTAATCGGAAAATAGGGACTGTGGGAGGGCAACAGCCGGAAATACTGCAAATATCCGTACAAAGAAAGCGGCATGAGCGCCACCGCCACACCGCAAAGAACGATGGACGACTTTATCTTACCCGCCCGGCGAATGCTTACGTAAAGTATCGGCAAACACAAACCGCCCAAACCCTGCAAACCGGGAGACTTCAGATAACAACCTGCCGCAACAACGGCAAGCATCCCTGCAAACAAATCGGGCAACGAGAACCCCGACCCGCCATTCCGTACACAACAAGCCGTATAAAGCCCCACAACCCATATCACCAAACCCATACCTGCAACGGCAGACGAATGTGTGGGATGGCATAATCCACTTATATACACAGACGCACCTACCGGCAGCAACGCCAGCAACACGGACAAACCTGCGATTGAAAAGTCCCTTTTCATCGACAAGCCGTTTCGAGCGTATCAACGTGCAGGAAATACTGCTTGCCATTCTGATAAAAGAAAGGAAGTTCTTCCTTGCCATTTGTCAGGTTACGCAGCCAGTAAAGGAAAGCGACCGGTACATCCGTAAAATCAAGATAATTAGTTTCAGCATATATAATCGGCAGATGTTCCTTCCATTCGCTGCCGTCATAGTACATCAACAAATAACTGTCTCCCGTAATAATCATATTGTTCGCATTCCTCGGAACAAACCGAACGTGTGTAATCTGCACAGGCTCTTTAAAGTCCATACCGATAATAGAGGCGCTCACATAGGTCTCGAAATTCCCATCGAAAGCGTGTGCCGTAGCACCACGGTACTGTATCGGAGTCCCGTGGATACGATATAACGTATCACCCGGTACCGGTACTCTGGCAGTATCCGAAAATACCGGTAAAGGAGTAGGCGACGTGCAGGTATGCGCCGAAGAACGAGGACCCAGAAACTCCATGTGGGCGGTATGCACCTTGCCTCTGTTCAGATTACTGAAATGATAATAACGATACTTTCGAGTATTGTGCAGGTCAACTTCCTGAAGATAGGAGTGCGGCACATAATCCAATGTATGCAACGTGTCGAAATAACGTCTTTTCTTCTCGTGGTCGCTGGCAGTAAATATGGCACCGTTCAGCTGGCGATGCAACGTTTTCAAACGTTTCTTTTCCGGATACTTGCGATATACCCTCATGGTTGTCCGCTGTGTCGTATCGCAAGTTATCGGCATATAACTTATTCCCTCTGCTTTCCTGTTCCAAATTCCGGTATGATAAAGCATACCATCACGTATGGATAACTCTGTTATCTTGTTTTGTCTGTTGACTGTCAGCGGACGGGAAATCACTTCGTGTTCCTTAGCAGCCTGTATCATGAACGGTTCGAGAATAGGAATCATCATATCTCCGTCATAATAGGCGGGAACAAAAAGCATATTGAGCGGAACCTGCTCAAAAACAATCTCTTTCTTACGGTTGTCAACCACTCCCCAACCTACCGGCTGTGGTTCTCCTCGCGTGAGCATACACAGATATACCACCTTGTTGGGAATCTCCTCCTTCAAAGGAAATCTCAATGTAACCGTCTGATGATAACGGAAAGTCTGGTCACTCAACAAAGGAGTAAGAAAAGGAGCAGGAATATATTCGTCATCGCCAGCCATAAAATAAGGTGTGTCTTTCTGTGCACCGAACGTCATGCGATATACTTTGCTTGCATATTGCAAATTTGTTTCCCAATCTTCGCACAAGTTATTTTCCGGAGGAGTATAAGGCATAAGGATGCCGGACGAATCGGGAGAACAGCACCAGAAATGCCTACTGTCTCTCTCTACCCACTTAGGGGTAAATTCATATATGGTAGGGACACCACAAGCACGCAGGATATCACACGTCCAGTTGGTGGTATTCTGACAATCCCAACCCGCCTTTCGCAACAGGAAATCATAGAATATCCCTGCATTCCTTTTCGTTTTAATATAATTATTGAGCCGCCGGCACTTTTCGGTATACACTTTATACCGTTCCAATACCTCGACCGTAGAAATGCTGTCTGCCGGCATCAACCGTTGCCCGAACAGTTGCCGAAGTTCCGAACGTTTATACAATTCAGCATATTCATCCGTAGTCCGATAAGGAAGTATCAGTTCTTTGAAATCTTCAAAACCCATCGTTCGCAATCGAGGAATAGTTTTCCAAATGGCAAATGCCTGTTCTATATTGTCAATCAAATAATCAGCCTTTATACATTCCAAATCACTTTTTACAGTTACCTTTTTAATAACCTCAGGAAGCCGGTCAAAGTATGCAGACATCTCACGAATAACCGAATCATACTTATCATATTTCACAAAGCGCATCTCTGAAATGGGAAGATGAGAAAAAATAGCTTCATAAAGAGAATCTGTTTTCCGAAAATGATTACTATAAGAAGAATCAGGAATTATTTCTTCTTTACTTTGATGATAAGGCATATTGGCTATCAGGAAACATGCCGCTTCAAATTTCCGGCTATCTTTCTGCCTAAAATGATTGAGCACTTGCTCCAACTCGGAGCGGTTATCACCGGAGAGTGCCAACGCCGCTTCCACTTCTCTTGAATAAGGGTGGCAGGACATGACGATTATCAATACGCCTGCCAAAAAGAACATCTGTTTCATGCTTTCAAGTATTAAAATCAAGATTTCAATTATTGATTGCATAAAAGTATGTGAATTGTAAGACTATGAATTGAGAATACTGTTCAAATAGTTGTAAAAAACGGTCTTGGTCAATTTTTACAACTATTTGAACTGTACTTACAAAGGATGACCGGTTATTACAAACAAAAAAGACACCAAGGGCTTAAAAATATGGAAGAAAAAGGCAAAAAGAAGGTAAAAGCCAAAATCGGATATCATTCTGCGGATATCCAAAACGAAGCGCGAAGAATATATCTTAGATTAAATAATCAGAAAAGATTTGTGAAAGACAACAATACAATCCGGCAATCAACTATATAAAGTTTACTTCCGGTGAAATATCCACCCCGAACTTCTCCTTTACCGAAGTTCTGACGGCATCCGACAAAGCAACTACATCTTTTCCAGTTGCACCACCCAGATTTACAAGCACCAAAGCCTGCTTGTCGTGTACGGCGGCAGGTCCTAACGCCTTGCCTTTCCAACCACATTGGTCTATCAACCAGCCGGCAGGAATTTTTACCCGGTCGGCATCCACTTCATAATGAGGCATAGCGGGATATTGGTTCAGCAAAGTTTCGAATTGCACACGCGGAACGATGGGATTCATAAAGAAACTTCCGGCATTGCCCAGCACCCGCGGATCGGGCAGTTTGCTTTCGCGAATATCTATAATCACACGGCGCAAGGTGGATAAGTTTACAGACGGATAGTTGGCAAGTTCCTGGCGGATTGTTCCGTAATCCAATGTATAATGCTCTTGCTTGCTCAGTATGAAATTCACATAAGTCACAAAGACCGACTTCATTTCCGCCTTCTTGAAAAGACTTTTACGGTAGGCGTATTCACATTCATCTTGCCGGTACACACGTTTCTTGCCACAGATGTCTATCGTTTCTACGGATGAAATGAGATCTTTCACTTCCACACCATAGGCACCGATATTCTGCACGGCACTCGCACCTACTTCACCGGGAATCAGCGACAAATTCTCCGCACCATACCAACCCCGCTCTACGCAATAGGCGACAAAATCGTCCCATACCACCCCTGCACCCACACGCACGGACACTTGTTTGTCATCTTCGGCAGTCACTTCCACACCACCAATGCAGGAATGCAATACAATGCCCTCATAATCGCTGATAAAAAGCAGGTTACTGCCGCTTCCTATATGCAAAAAAGGAGAAGTAATACGCCCCTCGGCTATCCATTTCTCCAGTTCCTCTACCGAGTGATATTCTGCATACACGGCAGCTTTCACATCAAATCCGAATGTATTGGGTATTCTCATAAATCTTAAATGCTCGTATCTTCGTATTTATACATTTTCCACTCTCCGCCCCGTCTGCGAAAATAAAAGACATTGGAATATCCGTTGCCAATGCCGTTTACTTTCAGGATTTTCGTATTCGAATTATCCTCATTCTTTTGTCCGTAGTTGATATTGGACAAGTTGTCTACAGGCAACGACGGACGGAAAGCATACCATTGGTTTACATCAAGAGTGGTTTCCAATATGGCAAACTCGTCATCGGGATCAATGGTAACAAACTGCAACGGGTCGGCAATGTGCCGGCTTTGATATAAACTGTCCGTCACGAAGCGGGTATAGAAATCTACAAAATTCTCGTCTTCACCCTCCTCTATTTGACGCAGGTTGATAGCTTCGAGCATCCATACGCCTTTCTTACGCTCGAAGTAATACTTTTTCATCATGCGCGTCTTCAGGTAAATCCACTCCACCTGTACTGACTTCAATGCCGTATCGCCCACCATATCCATATCGTTTTCGTGGTCGAAGAGCAACGTGTAGTAATTTTGCCGGGTAAACAGATAATCGTGTTTCCAGGAACGTTCCTCTATTTTCGAGGGAGTATCCCGGTTATAATAAGGCAAAGGAAAAACTGTCCTCTCCCGCTGTAAAGCCTCATCCGAAGCATAGTTGAAGATGAAATCATCAAACAGTTCGTCCGCTTCCAACGGTTTAGGTTCTTCCTTCACCTCTACCTGTTGCAGCGTATCGGCTTTATGGCTTGCCGAATCCACCATTTCGGTAATGGTAGCAAAGGGATCCATTTTCGTCTTTCTGTTCCCACACGAGAACAGAAAGACGAGTATAAAAACTCCCGTGAATAAATGTCTCATTCCTTACCGCCCCTCTACGGTCATTTATTTAATTTTGCTCTTAGTTTTTCAAGCATATCCACGGTCATAGACTCCAAATCGAACTGTGGCACCCAATCCCACTCGTCACGGGCACAAGAATCGTCTAACGAATCGGGCCAACTGTCGGCAATCGCCTGCTTCAGAGGATCTATCTGATAGGTCATCTCAAAATCGGGCACATGCTTCTTGATAGCGGCATAAATCATTTCCGGATCGAAACTCATGGAAGCAATGTTGAAAGCGTTCCGGTGTTTCAGGCGTGCCGGAGCAGCCTCCATAAGCGAGATAGCCGCATTAATGGCATCGGGCATATACATCATGTCCATAAACGTACCCGCCTTTACGGGGCATACGAACTTCTCACCTTTCACAGCCGAATAGAAGATGTCTACCGCATAGTCCGTCGTACCGCCACCCGGAGGTGTCACGTTGGAGATAATTCCCGGAAACCGCACCGCACGGGTATCCACACCGTATTTCGTATAATAATAATCACTCAGCAATTCAGTCGTCACCTTTGTTACACCGTACATGGTACGCGGACGCTGGATAGTGTCTTGCGGCGTCTGTACATGCGGAGTGTTCTCGCCGAACGAACCGATAGAACTTGGCGTAAACACGGCACAACCGTATTCGCGCGCCACTTCCAACACGTTCCACAATCCGTCTATACCGATTTTCCACGCCATTGCCGGACGGCTTTCGGCAACTACCGACAGCAAAGCGGCCAAATTATATATTGTATCAATCTTGAATTGTCGTGCCACTACTTCAATGGACTGGCGGTCTGTCACATCGGCTATTGCCGAAGGACCCGAGGCTTTTAATTCACCCTGCGGCATAGCGCTCGGAATATATCCGGCTACTACATGGTCATCACCATAGCGCTTACGCAACTCTAAAGTCAACTCTGAGCCAATCTGTCCTGTGGCTCCAATTACCAAAATATTTTTCATACAACTTATTTATAAGGTATTTTTTCATTACCAAGTCGCAAATATACGTACTTTTTTTTCATTTTTCTATCAAAAAGATATTGTTTATTCCAAGAAAAATGATGTCCTTTGTAGAGCTTCAAACAACGATGTATCACTTATAAAAATAGAAAGCTATGTATGGTAAAATGAAAGACCATCTCAGCAAAACTCTTGCTGAAATAAAAGAAGCGGGACTCTATAAAGAGGAACGCCTGATTGAGAGCGCACAACAAGCTGCTATTACCGTAAAAGGCAAGGAAGTGCTGAACTTCTGCGCCAATAATTACTTGGGACTTTCCAATCACCCCCGCCTGATAGCCGCCGCCCGGGAAATAATGGAACGCCGCGGTTACGGCATGTCGTCCGTCCGCTTCATCTGTGGAACACAAGATATCCATAAAGAGCTGGAGGCTGCCATATCCGATTATTTCAAGACGGAAGATACCATTCTTTACGCTGCCTGCTTCGATGCCAACGGCGGCGTATTCGAACCGCTTTTCACTGAAGAGGATGCCATTATCTCCGATTCGTTGAACCACGCTTCCATTATCGACGGTGTACGCCTTTGCAAGGCCAAGCGCTACCGTTATGCCAATGCCGACATGGCAGAACTTGAAAAATGTCTGCAAGAAGCCCAGGCGCAACGCTTCCGCATCATCGTGACGGACGGAGTGTTCTCTATGGATGGCAATGTGGCTCCTATGGATAAAATATGCGACTTGGCAGAGAAATATGATGCATTGGTAATGGTAGATGAATCTCACTCTGCGGGTGTAGTAGGCGCTACGGGACACGGTGTGAGCGAGCTTTATAACACTTACGGACGTGTGGATATCTATACTGGCACATTAGGCAAGGCTTTCGGCGGCGCCTTGGGCGGTTTCACCACCGGACGTAAAGAGATTATCGACCTCTTGCGCCAGCGCAGCCGGCCGTATCTGTTCTCCAATTCATTGGCCCCGGGCATTATCGGTGCCAGTCTCGAAGTGTTCAAGATGCTGAAAGAGAGCAATGCCTTGCACGACAAGTTGGTAGAAAACGTAAACTATTTCCGCGACAAGATGACTGCCGCAGGCTTTGACATCAAGCCTACCCAAAGTGCTATCTGTGCCGTAATGTTGTACGATGCCAAGTTGTCTCAGGTGTATGCGGCACGCATGCAGGAAGAAGGCATCTATGTAACCGGGTTCTACTATCCTGTCGTGCCGAAAGAGCAGGCACGCATCCGCGTACAGATTTCTGCCGGACACGACAAAGAACACTTGGATAAATGCATCGCAGCATTTATAAAGGTAGGAAAAGAATTGGGCGTACTGAAAGGATGAAATAAATAAAAAAACAGGGTGACAAAGCTATTGCCTTGCCACCCTGTCGTTTTATTACCGTATTCTTTTTATTTTCTTTCACCCAGTTTCGCATCCACAAAGAAAATTCCGGTTGCACCGGCTTTCTTCACCATATCTACGATACCGGAAGCAGTAGCTTCTTCTTCTACCTGCTCACGAACAAATCCCCACAAGAAGTCTTGAGAAGCCTTATCTTTTTCAGCAGCAGCTACATCTACAAGCGCATCAATCATCTTTGACACACGGCATTCGTGTTCGTAAACCTGCTCGAATACTTGGAGCGGAGTACCGAAGTCATTGGGAACAACATCAATCTTATCCAATGTAGCCTTACCGCCACGCTTGATGACATACGATGCCAGTTCACAAGCATGTCCGTGTTCTTCAATCGCTTGTTTCTTCAACCAGGAAGCCATGCCACAATAACCCTCTCTATCCATATAGAAGGACATCGCCAAATAAAGGTTGGAAGACCACATTTCAGCCGTAATCTGCTCGTTAATTGCATTCTGTAATTTTTCTGTTATCATAATTATATTTATTAAGTAAATTGAAATGATTACAAATATAACAAGAACACATGAAGTTTGTTTATTCCGATAACATTATTTAGTAAAAAAAGTACAACCGAAGCCAGCCACGAGTTACACTTCCTTTTAAAATCACCTGCAAAACTCATAACTGCCTGCCGTACCTTCGAAAGCAAGAACGCCCTCTGCAGCCCTAACCTCTGTCAGCGGGATAAAGACACGACCATCTTTCTTTATTTGCCAATTACCCGCTTTAAGGTCGGTGATGACAAACTTATACGTACCTGCCCCACTGACAGTGAACGTGAAGTTTTTATACAACAGTTCGCTATTCTTGGCAAAAACAACTACACGGTCCGCCAATTGGACACCTACGATCCGTTCCCCATCAATACGTTGCACGGCATTCAACTTGTCGCATCGGTTGTCAGCAACTTGTATTACATTCAAGAAGTTATCGGTAACCGCAGGGGCAACAGGCGACACCTCTACCCGCCAAGCTCCACGCTCGTTAGCATTATCCAGATATGGAGCCACGGCATCATTGGGATAGTTGGTACCGAACACCCAGTTTTCCTTACCAGAACCACCTACCTTATCAACACGTACATTGTCTGCCTGAGGCAAAAGGACGGTGTTGTGCAACATACCGCTATCACCGTCTTTCGTGCGCCGCACTGTGAAAGCATTCCCCTCAAGCACAGGTTCTTCGATACTGTGCAGCAACCAATATTTACGGAAATCGGGATTAGATGCCGATACCTTGTCATAAACAATCAGTGCAGCAGGCATTTTTTCGGATTTCAGATTAAGAAACACGAAAGAGCGTTTCGCCTCCTTCACCTTACGGGTATATGCCTGGGTTATATCCCCTTTCAGATATGAGTAATCGGGAGTCCGCGAATCAGGACCAAATCCGTGTGCCAACACCTTACCTACCGTATACTCCTCGGTCAAAAGGCTGTCAAGCGAATTACAGGTTTTCCAACCGTCACCACACATACGTTGCCCACCATCGTTGGACGCGAAGCGGGTCTTTGCACCACCACCGTAGTTCCAGCAACCGAACTGTTCATCAGGATTGTACACCAGCAATGAGTTATGTGCAATGGTACGTTTGAAGTAGTTCTTATTGTTAGGACTGTTGTATCCTCCCGAACTGCCACTATAAGCACCGGCATCAATGGCAAGAGGACCTTTATAGTAAATCTGAAAACCGCCCCCGTCCATGTGCTGATGATTACCTACGAACTGCTCGTTGATTTTCATTTCGGCTATCACGCTATTGGCATCCCATCCCGTACGAGCAATCATCCAACCGTAGGGAGTACCGGAATAACGTGTCAAAGGAAGACTATCGGGAGTTTTCCCTTTCAGACTATAGTCGCGCCACAACAAATCGTATATCAGGCAATGATTCATGGACTCATTGCCCGACTTATCCAAATGGGGATTACGTTCAAACTCATACGCCAGATATTCGTCTTTATAGTAACTGGAAGCCAAAAACATGGGCACCGGCATGGTAAGCTGCGTTGCAGGACGGTTCTGCGGATAGTCATCGCCCGAAGGCAACAGTACTCCATCGGGACGCCGACGATAGATTATGTCGTAGAGAACGAACCTCGCAGAAGCATCGTAGATACTGCCGGCTCCCATTTTATCTAAAATCCACAATGGAAAAAGGTCACAGGCAAAGCGAACATGTATATAATTTGTACCCTGATGATAGTTCTGCCCTCCGTAGAAATAGTTGCGTGCCGGAATATAATCGCGATATAGCATGGTAATGACATGATTATACATATCGGGGTATTCATCGTAAATGGCAATACCTGCCGACAGCATATCGCGCATAATCATCCACTCCGACGGATGTCCCGCTATAGGCTGATTATTGTGTGGCGGATAACCACATTCCATACTCTTAGCCAAGCGGATGAACTCCTTGACATAAGCTTGTTTCTCGGAACTCTTCATTTGGTCGTAGCACCAGTCATACACCATAGCGCCCGTTATCAGCATGGCTCCACTGGCTCTCGACAAATCGGCACGGGTGCCAAAGGAGGCACGCTGCAAAGTATCGAGCATGGCAGTAATTGCCTTACGTGCCAGGCGCTTATCACCTTCCAGTAAATAATCAAGGGCTTGCAACTGTGCCCGCGTGGTAACGCCACGCATCTCGTAGTAGTAGCGGAAACCACGGTTTGTAACAGCAGCTTCTTCGGCAGAGGTACGGTCCTTGCCCAACTCTTTCATGAGTGCGCGAGTCTGTTGCGCCTGAGGGGTTTTCATACGTTCTCTCAAAGCGGGCAAATCGGACGAACGAACATACAGACGAGGGTGTGTTTGAGGAGGAATCGGTACATTAACCCCTTCTACCTCTTGCCAAACTACTTCTTTCGGTAATTCTTGCGCCGAAAGAGTCAATAAATTTATTATCAGACTAATTGAAAATAAAATTGATTTGTGTTTCATAATGGAATTTACATCGAATGTTAGTGGCGTAAAAATACAATAAAAAAAGTAAGTAGCAATAAAAGTAAAAGAGTTTATAGAGTATTAATAGCCATCACATTACAACTTTATTTTTGTTTATCCTAAATAACCCCGTACTATATAGTCGATACGGTAATACCGTACCCCAGATAAAGTAACACTGTACCTACAATAAAGCGACGCTGTACTCATGGTAAAGCAACGGAACACCACAATAAGCCAACAATTTAATGCCGATAATTTTTCAATTTATCTGAAATAAAAAGAAATAGAGTATATTAAAATTCCGGTTGATATATCGTTCTGTCATTCCAAACAAGCAACCTCTTCGTTGCAAACTCTTCTGAATAACAGAACGATATATCAACCGGAATTTCAGTATCTCCGTTTAAGGATTTTTATAACGTTTCCATACGTCTATACTAACTCATCCGATGTATAGCCTTGCGGCAACTCACGACAATTATAGCCTGAGGCCATAATTTCTCCATAAGCTCCGGCAGAACGAAGGGCGATAAGGTCGCCGCGTTTCACCTCGTTCAGGTCGACAGCCTTGCCAAAGACATCGGACGACTCGCAAATAGGACCTACCACATCATAAGTCTGTTGCGGAGCATCGGAAGTGATGTTCTCTATCTTGTGAAATGCCTGGTAGAGTGCAGGACGAATCAAATCCGTCATACCCGCATCAAGAATAGCGAACTGTTTGTTAGTGCCATGCTTTACATACAGCACTTTCGAGATAAGCGAACCGCACTGACCTACCACCGAACGTCCCAACTCAAAATGAAGCGTCTGGTAAGAACGGAGTTTCAAGCAATTGTCGTAAGTTTCGAAATAACTCTTGAAGTCGGGCACGGGCTGACGGTTGGGATGTCCGTAATCTATACCAAGACCACCACCCACGTTGACGTGTTCAATGCGTATCTGGCGAGCCTCAAGCTTATCCAGTAACTCGTTGACCCGATTACATAATGCTACAAAATCGCCCATATCCAATATTTGCGAACCTATATGGAAGTGCAGTCCTATGAACTTGATGTTCTTCATCTCTTGTGCCACGTCTATCACATGATCCATATCCTGCATGCTGATGCCGAATTTGTTTTCCGCCAAACCGGTAGTGATGTTGGCATGGGTATGCGCGCCTACATTGGGATTGATACGAAAAGCAACATTTGCCACCTTGCCTTTAGCGCCCGCCAACTCATTGATGATTTCCAACTCGGGGACGGACTCTACATTAAAACAGAATATATCGTAATCCAATCCGAGATTTATCTCCCAATCTGCCTTACCCACACCGGCAAACACAATCTTATCGGCAGGAAAACCCGCCTTGATTGCCGCACGGATTTCACCGCCGCTCACGCAGTCCGCTCCCATTCCGCTTTCGCGGATAATGGTAAGCACTTTAGGGTTAGCATTGGCTTTTACCGCATAATGCACCGAATAGTTATCATATCGAGCCGCTTCGGTACGGATACATGCAAGAGTATCGCGCAGCACTTTCGTATCGTAGTAATAAAACGGAGTACGCAATTCGCGGAATTTATCAATAGGAAATATTCCTTTCATATAATATAATATGTAATCTTTGGTTTAGTGAAAAAAGTGAAGAAGGTGCTTTATATTTTTCAGGCACGGAGTACATGGGTTTCACGGCTTCTTCTTATTTACTTATCCGTGAGATCCGCGCAATCCATGCCTGAATTTATAAAGAGATATCTTATTCCTCGTTGAACAGCGCATCGCTGAGCGACTGCAAAGCCTGTTTCTTATCGCATTCGCGAATAAGGAAAGAGATATTGTAGTTGCTGCCACCGAAAGAAATCATACGCACCGGTATATCGCGCATGGCATCGAGTGCCTTCGCTTCGAAGCCGACATTCTCCCATTCAAGGTCGCCTACCACACAGATGATACACATCTCTTTATCTACCGTCACCGTACCGTATTTCTTCAAATCATCCAAAATCTCATTCAGGTGCTTGGTGTTGTCAATAGAAACGGACACACCTACCTCGGACGTACAAATCATGTCGATAGAAGTCTGGTAACTTTCAAAGATTTCGAATACCTTGCGCAAGAAACCATGAGCAAGCAGCATGCGGCTGGATTTGATTTTAATAGCTGTAATATTGTCCTTAGCCGCTACTGCCTTGATTTTGCCTTTCTCCGTTTCGTTGGAAATAAGCGTGCCCGGAGCAGTTGGGTCCATTGTGTTGAGCAGGCGCACAGGGATATTGGCGTACTTGGCAGGTTGGATACAGGTGGGATGCAGAATTTTAGCACCGAAGTATGCCAGTTCGGCCGCTTCTTCAAAATGCAGGTGGCGCACCGGAGAGGTTTTGTCCACAATACGGGGATCGTTGTTGTGCATGCCATCAATGTCCGTCCATATCTGGATTTCGGAAGCATTGACAGCAGCTCCTATCAAAGAAGCCGTGTAATCGCTACCGCCACGTTGCAGGTTATCTACCTCGCCGTAAGCATTGCGGCAGATGAAACCTTGCGTTATATAAATATCAGAATCGGGATGCAGTTCGAGTTGAACCTGAAGTTTATCTTTAATATACACAGGATCGGGCTCCGCATTCTTGTCCGTACGCATATATTCTAAAGCCGGAAGCAAAACCGATTTCACACCGCATTCCTGCAAATAGTAGTTCATCATGGCAGTGGAAATCAACTCGCCTTGTGCCAACACTACCTTTTCCTCAAACAGTGTAAAGAGGTCTTTGGTGTAAGAACGGATATAGTCGAAATGAGATTTGATAAGTTCCAGCCCCTTCTGTTTATATTCGGGAGTGGCATAGAGTTCATCAATGTGCTGGCGATATTTCGCTTCCAGCCTGTTGATAATCTCGTTAGCACCTTCCGGATTTTTCTTGTACAGATAGTCCGA
Organism: uncultured Bacteroides sp.; assembly: GCF_910578895.1. GTDB lineage: Bacteria > Bacteroidota > Bacteroidia > Bacteroidales > Bacteroidaceae > Bacteroides. The sequence goes on along the minus strand of NZ_CAJTSC010000049.1, from coordinate 5,014 downwards.
AATCTCAACCAATGTGTTTGTGGTACCCGACATGGCAGAGAGAACCACAATCTTACGTTCACCATCGGCAATCAATTTGGCTACTTCCTTAATTCGCTGAGCCGAACCTACTGAAGTACCTCCAAACTTTAAAACTTTCATTTTCGTTCCTGTATTAAAATGTTATATAATTTTGTTTATTCTTCTATTGTTGACGGCGCTATGGAGTATTGCCCCGTTACATCCGTTATCAAATGGTCGGCACAACGATATACGCGTCCCGGATACTCCCAAAGCAACTGCATGTTGTGCGTAGTCATAATGACAAGCGAACCTGCCGCACTGATACTATGCAAAAGCCGGGTTATGGCAAAGCCTGTCTCCACATCCAAGTTTCCCGTAGGTTCATCGGCAAGAATCACTTCCGGAGAGTTGAGCATGGCACGCGCTATCACAATACGTTGCTGTTCCCCCCCCGACAGTTCATTAGGGTATTTATACCCCTTATTGCTCATGCCTACCAGTTGCAATACTTCATCGATTCGTTCCTTTATCTCTCCCTTGTTTTTCCATCCGGTGGCACGAAGCACAAATTCAAGGTTGTCGTACACCGTACGGTCGGTAAGCAGTTGGAAATCCTGAAAGACAATACCTAACTTACGGCGCAACTGCGGAACATGCTTGCGTTTGATATGCAACATATCATATCCCAGTACCTCGGCTTCACCCGCCGCAACATCCAGTTCGCCGTAAAAAGTCTTAAGCAGGCTCGTCTTGCCCGAACCGACTTTACCGATAAGGTAAACAAACTCTCCCTTGTGCAGTTCCAAGTTCACATCGTTCAACACACACAGTTCCTGCTGGTGTATCTCCACATCTTTATATCGTATCAGCGTTTCAGCGTCCATTCCCGCTTTTATTTTTAACCTTTAATTATCAGTGTTTTTTCCAACTCGCACTATGGCGTTCTTCCAACTCACGCGCCAAATCTTCGATACGATAGCCTTTAGAGGTCAGCAGTACGATGAGGTGGTACAACAAGTCAGCCCCTTCGTATATCAAGCGTTCATCAGTACCATTGCAAGCTTCAATAACCGTCTCAACCGCCTCTTCGCCTACCTTCTGCGCCATTTTGTTGACACCGGACTGAAACAGGCTGGTAGTGTAAGAGCCTTCCGGCATTTCGGCATGACGCTTGTCAATGAAGTCCTGAAGAAGTTTCAGAAACATAACGGGCTGTTCGTTCTTCTCGCCCCAGCAAGTATCCGTGCCTGTGTGGCAAACCGGTCCTACCGGATGTACCTGGATAAGCAACGTGTCCTTATCGCAATCTTCCTTTATGGAAACTACATTCAGAAAATTGCCACTCTCCTCTCCTTTGGTCCAAAGGCGGTTCTTGGTACGGCTAAAGAAAGTCACCTTACCGGTTTCCACCGTCTTGTCGTATGCTTCCTTGTTCATGAAACCCAACATCAGCACCTTTGCTGTATCAGCATCTTGTATGATTGCCGGAACGAGTCCGTTCATTTTGTCAAAGTCCAACATCTTTATATATATTATTAGGTATAATCACTTTATCGCCTTATCACTTCTCCCAACCATTGTTTTCAAATTTGGCGCATTGCGATTCCTTGCGCGCAAAGATACGATTTTAAATCGGGAATTTTAATTTCTCCGAAATGAAAAACACTGGCAGCCAAAGCCGCATCTGCCTTTCCTTCCAGAAAGACATCACGGAAATGTTCTTTCGCACCTGCTCCGCCGGATGCGATAACAGGTATGGAAAGCCTGTCGGCAAGGGTGGCAAGGGCTTCATTAGCGTATCCGGTCTTTACGCCGTCATGGTTCATGCTGGTAAAAAGCACCTCGCCCGCACCACGTTCCTGCGCTTCTTTTGTCCAAGAAAAAAGTTCTTTATCCGTCTCCACACGCCCGCCGTTAAGGTAGCACCACCAGCCTTTTTCCGTCTGCTTGGCATCGACCGCCAACACACAGACTTGCGAACCAAAATGCTTGGCAATCTCATCAATCAATCCTGGATGACGAATGGCAGAAGAGTTGATAGATATTTTGTCTGCACCGGCATTCAGCAGCCGGTCCACATCGCTTAACTCATGGATTCCACCACCTACCGTAAAAGGTATGCTGATATTGGAAGCAATGCGCTTCACTAATTCGGCAAACGTCTTACGTCCCTCGAAACTTGCCGTAATATCCAAAAAGACCAATTCATCGGCACCTTGCTCGCTATAAGCACGCGCCAAATCAACCGGGTCGCCTGCACAACGCAAGTTTACGAAATTAGTTCCTTTTACGGTCTGCCCGTCTTTGATATCAAGACAGGGAATAATTCTTTTTGCTAACATTCTTCTTTATTTTAAATTTTAGATTTCCGATTTGGTATGACATTTGAATTTGAAATCTAAAATCTTAAATCATAATCCTTTCCAGTTCCTTAAAAGTTATACATCCTTCATACAGCGCCTTACCAAAAATGACGGCAGGCACACCCGCAGTTTCCAACCGACGAATATCATCGACACAACTCACTCCGCCGCTGGCTATGAGGTAGAGGTCGGGATGCGTTTCCAGTATTTCTTTATAAAGAGGTATGGAAGGACCTTGCAACATACCATCACAACTGATGTCCGTACAAACAACCTTGCGGATACCTTTCCCTACATAATCTTTCAAAAAAGGAAACAGTTCGCAAGCACTCTCGTCTTTCCAACCGTTGACAGCTATCTTATAGTCTTTGACATCCGCACCCAGAATAATTTTTTCAGAACCGTATGTCTGCAACCAGTGGCAGAAACGCTCCGGGTTCTTTACGGCAATACTGCCGCCCGTTACCATTTGCGCACCGCTCTCAAAGGCAATGACTAAATCTTCATCGCTTTTCAACCCGCCGCCGAAGTCTATAACCAAAGAAGTGCGGGAAGCAATCTGCTCCAGTACGCGGTAATTCACCACATGATGGGAAGCGGCTCCGTCAAGGTCTACCACATGAAGACGGCGGATGCCATGCGCTTCAAGTTCCTTAGCCACCTCTACAGGGTTCTCGTTATACACTATCTTACTACCATAGTCACCCTGAGAAAGGCGTACGCACTTTCCATCGATGATATCAATAGCGGGAATTAATTCTATCATTTGACTAATTGCGAATTATGAATTTTGAATTATCAGGCAGCAAACCCTTTTACCTATAAGTCCAGAAAATTCTGCAGGATACGTTCGCCTACGCTTCCACTCTTTTCGGGATGGAATTGAGTGGCGTAGTAGTTATCCTTATGCAAAGCGGCACTGAACGGAAGTATATAATCCGTTACGGCAGCCGTATAACTGTTGACCGGAACGTAAAAGCTATGTACAAAATAGACAAACTCTTCCTTTGAAAATCCTTTGAAAAGGGCACTGTCAGTCTGCGTAATCGTATTCCAACCCATATGAGGCACTTTATCCTCATGCCTTTGCGAGACAAAACGTTTCACATCGGTATCGAAAATCCCGAGACAGTCCACATTTCCTTCTTCCGAATGGCGACACATCAACTGCATGCCCAAACAGATGCCCAATACCGGTTGGCGCAATTCCTTTATCAATCGGCCCATCCCCTCGGCATTCAGAAAATTCATGGTGGTTTCCGCCTCTCCCACTCCGGGAAAAATAACTTTATCCGCAGCACGCAACACCGTTTCATCTGCCGTAATCTCAGCCTCAACACCCAAACGTTTCAGCGCATAATCCACCGAACGGATATTACCGGCATTATATTTGACAACTGCAACCTTCATCCATCAACTGATTAATTAAATATTACGGTCTTGTTCTTATACGCCAACACCTTGCGTTCGATATGTTTCTGAACGGCACGCGAAAGGACTATCTTCTCCAAATCCTTGCCTTTATTCACCAAGTCCTGTACAGTATCTTTATGAGTGATGCGCACTACATCCTGTTCGATAATAGGTCCCGCGTCCAGTTCCGTAGTAACGTAATGGCTGGTGGCACCGATAATCTTCACACCACGTTCGAACGCTGCATGATAGGGTTTTGCCCCTACAAACGCCGGAAGGAAAGAATGGTGGATATTAATAATGCGGTTAGGGTAAGCATCTATCATTTTCTCGGAAATGACCTGCATGTAACGCGCCAATACGATAAAATTTACTTTATACTTGGCGAGCAGCTCCATTTCTTTCTTCTCCTGTTCCTCTTTTGTCTCCTTTGTAATAGGAAAAAGGTAGAAAGGTATGCCGAAACGTTCTGCCACGTGCTGCAAATCCGGATGATTACTTATTATAAGAGGTATCTCCACATTCCATTCACCTGCCGTATAACGTGCCAGCAGATCAAACAGGCAATGCGACATCTTTGACACAAAAATAGCCATACGCGGTTTTGTATCCGAAAAGTAAAGACGGAAATTCATCCCGTATTTCTGCGCATACAACGTCTCAAAATAATCCTCTATTTTCTCCTGAGGAACCAGAAAGTTTTCCAATTCCCACTCAATACGCATGAAAAAAATGTTCTCTACGTGGTCCACATACTGATCCAAATAGATAATATTACCCTTGTTCACCGTTATAAAGTCTGTTACTTCTGCCAAGATACCCGGCTTATCGGGACAGTGAAGTAACAGTTTTGCCGTTTTCATCATCCTAAAATCTCTTTTTATAGTTTTCTAATTACAACATTCTTGTTTTGAGTTCGCAAAAATAACGATTTATTGCAAAACAACGAACATTTCAAGCATAAAGTTTAAAAGTAGGCGCGATTTGTTTCGTTTTCTCTATATACAAATTCCCAATCAAACACTAAATACTACCTAAATGTTATACAAACAATATCCTAAATAGTTGTTAAATCACAAAATTTCCATTTCTCTCAACAATCTATATATGAGAGCATAAAGTACACACACGCCAAAATCCTCAAAAAAAAGTTTGCCACAGCTATTGCAGATTCAAAAAAAACGCCTACCTTTGCAACCGCAATCGAGAGAGATAGCAATGATAAAATGAAATCA
>NZ_CAJTSC010000048.1:12687-22882 GCF_910578895.1 uncultured Bacteroides sp. | reverse complement strand
TTTTTATTCCAACGAGCATACCATCACCATCCAATCTCATAAGCGTTTTTTTTCGTTTTATTTGTATAAATTTCAGAAAGAAAAACATTGATTTTACCATTAGCTAAATTTTAAGTTGATGTTATTAATCCCTGATAGGCAAATATACAACATCAAAGTATGCTTTGTCAAGTTTTTCAGGTTTTAATTATAAAGTTTTTCCAAGAAAAAACTATGCCACAAAGACATTATTTCATTCTTGCAGCGACAGCCAGCAACACTCCGAGTATAATCCCTAATATGGCAGCAAACAAAACCCTCACTTCACCCGGCAACAAGAAAGTAACAGTATGAGCCGGATACCAGAAGAAGGGGATTGTTTTTTTAAAAACAAAATTCCATTGCGCATCCCAATTAAGATGTGTAATGATACGTGTCATCGGGATGGGGATGGCAAGGCTGCGAAGCGAACCGCCACACTCCAGAATATGCGTATCTGTTATCTTGTGAAATGTCATAAATACAGGAGCAAAGATTGTGTTCATTGCAACAGATATAGCCAAAGCAATCCATAGTTTATCCAAACAGAATTCTCCGTTGATTATCACTGAAGCATGCTTCATTCCCATATACTCCATAAATTGTGGCACACCTTTGGAAAAGACGATCATTGCCATATTGATTCCCATGCCTAAAAATCCCCACACAACTGCACGGGGGAGTACTCCAAATCCTTTTCTGTTGTATACTCCTACACCGATACGAAGTCCCAACATCTCACCCAAAGTGGCCAGAATCCCGAATTTCAGAAAACTCATAATCATGCCATGGGCGGCATTAAAAGATTTATACCAACCGTAAATAGTATCACTCACAAAAAAGGGTAAGAAGATTGCGATTAAGACAAAAACAAAAAGAAAATCTTGCTTTTTCATTCAAATGTTGTGCTTTTCATTAATAATGGCAACAAACATACTAAAATAAATCAGATATCGAAGCAAACGGACGGATAAAACTGATAATTTAAAGCAAAAGTTTGCTTTATTCTCTTATATGAAAGAAAAAAGGCAGAATTTCATTCGAATTCTGCCTTTCTCCATAAATTAAGAGTATAATCTCTTATTTCTTATTTCTTATTTTTCATGTATTCATCGGCTTTTGCTTTAGCACGTTCCACACGTTTGGCGGTTTCAGGGTGCGTAGAGAACAAGCTTTGGAATTTGGATGGTTTCGGAGCCTGTGCCGAAAGTTCCAGCAATTTGTTCAGAGCATTATACATGGCATACGGGTCAATGTTATTCTTGATACAGAATTCAAATCCGTAATCATCGGCTTCGTGCTCCTGCTTTTGAGAATACTGAGCACCTGCCAGAGCTTCGGCCATTGCCCCCAGTTCGGAATCGGTAAATTTAGCCACTGAGGAACTTGCGGCACCGGCGGCATTTTTTGCAGCAGAGCGAAGATAGGCATTCTTCATAGCATCTTTAGAGTCTTTATGAATGACATGGCCGATTTCATGACCGATTACCGACAGCACTTCCTCGTCTGTCATGATATCCATTAATCCGGCGCAAACACGCACGCTGCCGTCACCGCAAGCAAAAGCGTTGACATCAACTACCTCATATACGCCAAAGTTTACTTTCAAACCGTCCACCTCTTTGATGTTTCCGGTCAGTTTTTCCAGGCGTTTGCCATACTCCGTATCGGGTTTTGTCAAAGGATTGTGGGTGTCCATCCATTGCATATATTCCTTACTCATAGCAGCAATGTCCGCATCCGAAAGAGTGATAGCTTTAGCAGCATCCGTACCGGCTTGGATAACCTTACCTACATTTATCTTCTTACCACCAATTTTAAACTGCGCATAAGCAGTTGTTGTGCAAGTCATTCCGCATACAATAGCGGCGAAAATCATAATTTGCTTTTTCATGTTGTTTGGTTTTATTTTAATGGATTGTTTTATAAAAGAAAGCCGTCTAACCGACTCACGATTAAACGACTTTATATTTTTATCAAGCTATTCTTTATTATTTGATAATCTCCAATTCCTTGAAACATTTAGTCAACTTCTCAACGGCATAATCCACCTGCTCCTTAGTGTGAGTAGCCATTAATGCCACGCGTACTAATGTGTCCTGAGGAGCACATGCGGGCGGAATAACCGGATTAATGAAGATTCCTTCATCGAAAGCCATCTTTGTTACGACAAATGTCTTTTCCGTATCGCGTACATACAAGGGAATGATAGGCGACTCGGTTTCGCCAATCTCAAAACCTGCGTCACGGAAACTCTTCAAAGCATAGTTTGTGATATCCCACAAACGTTGGATACGTTCCGGTTCGGTTTTAATGATATGGAGAGCTTCGCGGGCTGCTGCTGTCGCCGCCGGCGTGCTACTTGCCTGGAATATATAAGAACGGGCATTGTGGCGCAACCAATTGATAACTGCCTTGTCGCCGGCAATGAAACCACCGATGGAAGCCAATGACTTGCTGAATGTTCCCATTATCAGGTCAATATCTTCAGTCACTCCGAAATGGTCGCAAACACCGCGGCCTTGCTTGCCAAACACACCCAAACCATGAGCTTCGTCCACATAAATGCTGGCATTGTATTTCTTTTTCAAACGAACGATTTCCGGCAAGTTTGCCAAATCTCCTTCCATTGAAAATACGCCGTCTACAATAATCAGCTTCACTGCATCCGGTTCGCACTTCTGGAGTTCCTTTTCAAGGTCTTCCATATCATTGTGCTTGTACTTCAATTGCGTAGCAAAAGATAGACGGCGACCGTCTACGATAGATGCATGGTCGCGGTCATCACAAATGATATAGTCGCCACGTCCTACCACTGCGGGAATAATGCCTTCATTTACAGTAAAGCCGGTAGAGAAACAGAGTGCTTCGTCTTTTCCTACGAACTCGGCCAATTCTTTCTCAAGTTCAACATGTATGTCAAGAGTACCATTCAGGAAGCGGGAACCGGCACAGCCTGTACCGTACTTCTCGGTAGCGGCTATCGAAGCGTCGATAATCCGTTTATCGTATGTCAGCCCCATATATGCGTTCGAACCGAACATCAGAACCTTTTGGCCATCCATCATTACCTCTGTATCCTGATGGCTGTTAATTGTGCGGAAATAAGGATATACCCCTTTTGCCATAAATTGTTGCGGCAAATCATATTTCGCGAATTTGTCTTGCAGTAAACCCATGAAATGTCTTTTATATAATGAATATTAATTCTATTAAAAACAAGTTCTTAAAAACAGGGGGCAAAGATAACAAAATATGTTGTTATATGTTTCATTTACTCCAAAAAATCTACTCCAAGTCGTTTTAAGAGATTTATATGGTTAAAATTTAAAGGATTTGTATTACTTTTGCATAACAGAAAACCCCGTAGTCATATTCGTTTAAATGGACGAGAATAAAAAGAAAATATCATTTATAATAAATCCCATATCCGGTACGCAGGGTAAGGAGCAGATATTGAAATGGCTTGATGAAAAATTGGACAAAAGCCGCTACATACCGGAAGTAATTTATACGGAACGGGCAGGGCATGCTGTTGAAATAGCTGCCCGAAAAGCAAAAGAAGAGGTTTTTGCCGTTGTCGCCATTGGCGGAGACGGAACAATCAACGAAATAGCACGTTCATTGGTACATACCAGAACCGCATTGGGCATTATCCCATGTGGCTCAGGAAACGGATTGGCACGCCATCTGCAAATCCCTATGGAAGCCAAAAAGGCGATTGACATCATCAATGAAGGATTGATAGACATTATCGACTATGGCAAAATCAACAATGTCCCTTTTTTCTGTACCTGCGGAGTAGGGTTTGATGCATTTGTCAGCCTGAAATTTTCCAAAGCCGGCAGGAGAGGACCGCTCATCTATTTAGAGAAGACGCTGCTCGAAAGCCTAAAGTATAAACCGGAAACATACGAATTGGAAATGGACGGCAGTACATCACGATATAAAGCTTTCCTGATAGCATGCGGAAACGCCTCACAATATGGCAACAACGCATACATAACTCCGCAGGCCACGTTAAACGACGGTTTATTGGATGTTACTATCCTGGAGCCGTTCACTGTATTGGACGTACCGGCATTATCATTCCAGTTGTTCAATAAAACCATTGACCAAAACAGCCGCATAAAGACTTTTCGGTGCAAAACACTCCGCATCCATCGTTCAAAACCGGGAGTAGTACATTTCGATGGAGATCCGATGATGATGGAAGAGAATATTGATGTAAACATAATCAAAAGCGGATTGCAGGTCATTGTGCCTAAAAATGCGGAAAAAAACTCATTGAATGTATTACAGCGCGCACAAGATTACATTAACGGCTTGAAGCAAATAAACGAAGCCATACTGGAAGATATTACGCATACAAACAGAATGATATTGGACAAAGGCAAAGAACAAATAAAGAGGCTTAGAAAGAATTAGCGGATACAAGACTACAGAGAGAGTATGTCTTGGATTCTACCTTTCAGCTATCATATAATATTGTTTTTTTAAATAAACTTATCTGTTTTGATACGTCTGTAATATGTTTTATGTATTTTTGCGCAACATTAATTCTCATTTTGACAATGCGCATACATCCTGATGCTGCATCGCCAAACAGTAAATTGTAAATAGTAATTTGTAAAATAATAAAGATAAGATGTATAGATCACACACCTGCGGAGAATTGCGTATCTCCGATGTTAACAAGCAAGTGACACTGGCAGGCTGGGTACAGCGCAGCCGTAAAATGGGTGGTATGACATTCGTAGACCTCCGCGACCGTTACGGAATTACCCAATTGGTTTTTAATGAAGAGGTAGATGCCGAACTTTGCGAACAAGCGAACCACTTGGGTCGCGAATTCGTAATCCAGATAGTAGGAACGGTGAACGAACGTTTCAACAAAAACAAAAATATTCCTACCGGAGACATCGAAATCATTGTTTCGGAACTGAATGTTCTGAATTCAGCTTTAACTCCTCCTTTCACTATCGAGGATAATACGGACGGTGGCGATGACATCCGTATGAAATACCGCTATCTGGATTTACGTCGTGCCGCAGTACGCAAAAATCTGGAGTTGCGCCATAAAATGACAATCGAAGTACGCAAATACTTGGATAGCAAAGGATTTATTGAAGTGGAAACACCTCTCCTTATAGGTTCCACACCGGAAGGCGCACGCGATTTTGTTGTTCCCTCACGCATGAATCCGGGGCAATTCTATGCACTGCCGCAAAGCCCTCAGACATTAAAGCAATTGCTGATGGTTTCGGGATTTGACCGTTACTTCCAGATTGCCAAATGTTTCCGCGATGAAGACTTGCGCGCCGACCGCCAGCCGGAATTTACACAAATCGACTGCGAAATGTCGTTTGTACAGCAGGACGATGTAATCGAACTTTTTGAAGGTATGGCTAAATATCTTTTCAAGGAACTTCGTGGCGTTGAGTTGACCGGACCCTTCCAACGCATGCCTTGGGCAGATGCCATGAAATATTATGGTAGCGACAAACCCGACTTACGTTTCGGCATGAAGTTCGTAGAATTAATGGATATCATGAAAGGTCACGGTTTCTCTGTGTTCGACAATGCCGCATACATCGGCGGTATTTGTGCCGAAGGTGCTGCAAGCTATACCCGTAAACAACTGGATGCCCTGACCGAGTTCGTAAAGAAGCCGCAAATCGGAGCAAAAGGTATGGTATATGCCCGTGTAGAAGCGGACGGTACTGTAAAATCCAGTGTAGACAAATTCTACACACAAGAGGTCCTGCAAGAAATGAAAGCAGCCTTTGGCGCAAAACCGGGTGATTTAATTCTCATTTTAAGCGGTGATGATGTAATGAAGACCCGCAAGCAACTGAACGAACTCCGTTTGGAAATGGGTAACCAATTGGGATTGCGTGACAAGAATAAGTTCGCATTGCTTTGGATAGTCGATTTCCCGATGTTTGAATGGAGTGAGGAAGAGGGTCGCTTAATGGCTATGCACCATCCGTTTACCCATCCTAAAGATGAAGACATTCCTTTACTGGATACTAATCCTGCTGCTGTTCGTGCCGATGCCTATGACATGGTATGTAATGGTATTGAAGTCGGCGGCGGTTCTATCCGTATCCACGATGCTCAATTGCAGGCGAAGATGTTCGAGATATTGGGCTTCACACCGGAAAAGGCCGAAGAACAGTTCGGCTTCTTGATGAATGCCTTCAAATTCGGAGCACCGCCTCACGGTGGTTTGGCTTACGGCCTCGACCGCTGGGTAAGTATCTTTGCCGGTCTTGACAGTATCCGTGACTGCATTGCATTCCCGAAAAACAACTCCGGTCGTGATGTAATGTTAGACGCACCTTCGGTTATTGACCAGAAACAGTTGGATGAGCTGAACCTTATTATTGAGGTGAAAGAATAGAAACAAGAGAACAGGAGAGAGTGAAAGAGTCCACGCGTATTTTCCGTTTTGCTGTTATCGGCACGCTGAATGCATTGATTACAGCAATTACCATTTGGGTAATGATGGATGAATTGGATATCAACTACATGTCCTCCAATATAACTGCATATATACTGGCGCAGACTCATAACTTCATCTGGTGCAAGTATTGGATATTCCCAACAGAAAAAAAGAGCAACACTTGGCAACAAGTGCTGCTCTTTTCCATAGCTTTCGGAATGGCATATTGCGCACAATTCCTTTTCCTTATCGGATTGGTAGAAGGACTGAAATGCAACGAATATCTCGCTCAATTCTTAGGATTGTTCGTATATGGCGGAGTCAATTTCCTGATGAACAAAAAAGTTACATTCAAATAAGCCGTCTCTTTTCCTTAATCCAAAAAGCGCTTCGTCAATCCTTCGTAAGCATCAATTCTACGGTCGCGCAAGAACGGCCACCAACGGCGAACATTCTCCGAGCGTTCCAAATCCACTTCCACTACGATATTTTCCGGTTGCTGATTACCCGCTTGCGCCAAGAACTCGCCTTGCGGTCCGGCAACAAAACTGTTCCCCCAAAACAGAATACCGTTTGTCTGCCTGGAAGGATCGGGTTCATGCCCTACACGATTTACCGAAATGACCGGGAGACCGTTTGCCACGGCATGCCCACGTTGCGAGATTATCCACGCATTAAGTTGCCGCGCCTTTTCTTCGTCCGTATCGCTGCTTTCCCACCCGATAGCAGTAGGATAAATCAGTAATTCGGCTCCTTTCAGTGCCATAAGACGTGCTGCTTCGGGATACCACTGATCCCAGCAAACCAAAACACCTAATTTTCCAACAGACGTCTGTATAGGTTCAAAGCCTAAATCTCCGGGAGTAAAATAAAACTTCTCATAATATGCCGGATCATCAGGAATATGCATTTTGCGATACTTTCCGGCAATGCTGCCGTCACGTTCAAACACAACGGCAGTATTATGATACAATCCCGGAGTGCGCTTTTCAAACAGTGAGGTTACCAACACAATGTTGTTGGCAGCAGCCAATTCCGAATAGAAACCGGTTGACGGTCCGGGAATAGGTTCCGCCAAATCAAACAATTGGGTATTCTCCGTCTGGCAGAAGTAGAGCGAGTTATGCAGTTCCTGCAACACTACCAATTGCGCACCGTGGGCAGCGCAAGCTTCAATACTCTTTGCCAAGTTCATCAGATTGATGCGCATATCCGCCACATTAGCCTGCTGAATGATACCTACTTTTATTTTTCTCATAATCTATATTTCTTTTATTTAATCACTCCTATCGGATACTGCATCGTGACACAATGCAGCGAACCATGTTGCTTTATCAAGGCACGGCAGTCTATCCCTATAATCTCACGTTCGGGAAAGGCTTCCTGTAAAACCTCTCGGGCACACATGTCATTCTCCGGTTGATTATATGTGGGATATAGCACCGCATCATTCATTATCAGGAAATTGGCATACGTAGCCGGAAGTCTTTCACCATTAACTTCTATTTTATCCGCCATTGGCAATGCCAACAGACGGTAAGGTTCTCCGCCGAGTGTGCGGAATGTCTTCAGTTGTTCTTCCATCCGGTGCAGTTGTTCGTAATGCTCGTCATTCGTATCACGGCACTGTACATAGGCTATCGTATCCGGCGAACACAAGCGGGCAAGTGTATCTACATGGCTGTCCGTATCATCTCCTGCCAGATAACCGTAATCCAACCAAAGCACCCGCTCAAGGTGGAATACAGAACGAAGATATTCTTCAATTTCCACCTTATTCAATTGCCCGTTGCGATTGGGCGAAAGCAGGCATTCCGAAGTAGTAAGCAACGTTCCCATGCCGTCACTTTCAATGGAGCCACCTTCCAGCACGAAGCCCAGACGGTTTACGTAGCATCCTTTCAATATTTCGGCTTCAACAGCCCGACGGGTTATTCGGTTGTCTTTATCCGCAGCGAATTTCAATCCCCAACCATTGAAAGTAAAATCCAGCAGCGAAGCCCCTTCCGTGTCCAGCATGGTGACAGCTCCATGATCGCGTGCCCAAGTGTCATTGGTCTCACACTCCAGAAAACGGACATTTTCCATATTGACTTTTCCGGAAATTTGTTCTTTTACACACTCCGGTTCCGGAGTCACAATCAACAGCAACTCCCGTTTGGCTATCTCGGTTGCAATGGCAACGAAGCACTGTTGCACTTCGTCAAGCATATATACCCAGTCCGTACCTGCATGAGGCCATGTAAGCTGCACACCGCTTTGCAAAGCCCATTCGGCAGGCAGATGAGGAGACCTCGTTTCCACCTGGAAAGTCATGTTCTTGCCAAAACGCACCTGGCACTCTTTTTCAGTAGTTCCACCTAATGGAATTCCACAAAAATATCCCATTTATTTACTTGTATATAGATATTCAACTATCATTCAATCAGTAAGTTATTTCTTGTCTTCCTTAGGTTTCCGGTCAAAGAACGGATTTTTGGAAGATGCACTGACCGGAATGGCGAATACAGCCTTACAATCTTTCAGCCAATTCATTCGCTGCGCAGCCAACCCGGCAGAAAACATCACGCGGCTATCTACCCGCATATCGGCAGCCATGGCACAAGCCGAACCGACGGCAATTCCCACATCCACCGTATTCAGGGCGCAAGGCACTCCTTCAACACGCGCGGCACAAGTCGAAAAACCGCAATGCCCGCAGTTCAATCCTTGCGCCTGCTCGCGCGTACCTATTATAACAACACATTCTGCCTGCAAGACATTTGCAGCATCACGGAGAAAGAATTTCATTCCCAATTCTTCCACCATGGCAATCATCTTTTCCGAAAGCTTTTTCAGGTCTTCACCCGTCACCAACGCTGTTTCAATCACATCTATGCCTTTTCCTTTAGGTGCCGTACGTGCGGCAGTCATCATTTGCCGCGCCACATTGAGCACATGCTCATGGCGGCAATCCCGTTCGTTCTGTATCATACTTTCTTTCCTGATATTAATTAGTGACACAAAGATAAAAGTATAAAGTTATCTTTGCAAATCTTTTTTCCTTACCTTTGCAATAGAGACTAAAGAATTTACATATATGCTACAGATAGAAAATGCCGGTATCGCATACGGCAATGATATGTTGCTCTCCCAATTCAACATGCATTTGAGAAGAGGGGAGATTGCCAGCATTTCCGGTTCGTCCGGATGCGGAAAAACCTCTCTCCTTAATGCCATACTCGGCTTCATACCCTTGCAGGAAGGACGTATCACGGTCAATAATATCATATTGAACAAAACCAACATAGACCTTATCCGCAAGCAAATAGCTTGGATTCCGCAAGAACTGGCACTCCCGTTAGAGTGGGTAAGGGACATGATACAGCTGCCTTTCAATCTGAAGGCCAACCGGGCTACGCCATTCTCCGAAACACAGTTGTTCAGCTGTTTCGAAGAGCTGGGACTTGAAAGAGAATTATATCATAAACGTGTAAACGAGATATCCGGCGGACAGCGCCAACGGATGATGATAGCTGTGGCTTCCATGATTAACAAACCACTAATCATAGTAGACGAACCGACTTCGGCACTCGACTCAGGCTCCACGGGAAAGGTACTTGCCTTTTTGCGCCGCCAAACTCAAAAAGGGACTGCCATACTGGCAGTATCGCACGACAAGGATTTTGCCGAAGGGTGCGACCGGCATATACTAATCGCATAAAAAAGAGAGAAAACAGGCCTTTAATA
>NZ_CAJTSC010000048.1:5800-12677 GCF_910578895.1 uncultured Bacteroides sp. | reverse complement strand
TTAATAAATCCTGCAGAAATTATTAATAAATTCTCGGAAAATTATTAATAATTTCTTCCACAATTTATTAATAGCACTACCTTTGCATTGTAAGCTATTGGAAATACTCATGGGAACTATCGACATATCATATCTCAGCCTGGGCATCGGGCTGTTATTACTGTTAATTCCATTATTCTATATATGGAAATTCAAGACCGGACTGCTGTGTGCCACTCTCATAGGCACGGCGCGCATGATTGTGCAGCTTTTCCTTATCGGTGTCTACCTGAAATACCTTTTTCTTTGGAACAATCCGTGGATCAACTGCCTGTGGGTAATTGTCATGATACTTGTGGCTTCGCAAACGGCATTGGCACGCACCCAACTGAAACACAAGATACTGCTGATGCCGATATCCATAGGCTTCTTGTGCAGCGTAGTATGCGTAGGAATGTATTTTATAGGAATTGTGCTGCGCCTGGAAAATGTATTCAGCGCCCAATACTTCATTCCTATTTTCGGCATACTAATGGGCAATATGTTATCCAGCAATGTCATAGCCCTCAACACCTATTACAGCGGGCTGCAACGCGAACAACAACTCTACCGCTATCTGCTTGGCAACGGTGCCACTCGTGCCGAAGCGCAAGCACCGTTCATCCGCCAAGCCATCATCAAGGCGTTCAGCCCACTCATTGCCAATATCTCCGTCATGGGGTTGGTGGCATTTCCCGGAACCATGATCGGGCAGATATTGGGAGGAAGCAGCCCGAATGTCGCTATCAAATACCAGATGATGATTATGGTCATCACATTTGCGGCATCCATGCTCTCGCTGATGATAACCATTTCATTGGCATCGCGCAAGTCTTTCGATGCCTATGGAAAGCTACGGCAGGTGATGGTAGAAAAAAAAGGCAAAAGTAAACTGTAATTCGCTACTTTTTCCTATCTTTGCAACCAAATTTTCTACTGATAATGAAAATTAAGGAGATAGTAAGCGCCCTTGAACGGTTCGCGCCTCTGCCATTGCAAGACGGATTTGACAATGCCGGCTTGCAAATCGGATTGACAGATGCGGAAGCAACAGGGGCTTTGTTGTGTCTTGACGTTACCGAAGCCGTATTGGATGAAGCAATTGCATTGGGATATAACCTTGTGATATCGCATCATCCGTTGATTTTTAAAGGTTATGAATCCATTACGGGCAAGGATTACGTGGAACGTTGTATCTTGAAAGCCATCAAGAATGACCTTGTTGTCTATTCCGCCCACACCAATCTGGACAACGCATCGGGAGGAGTCAATTTCAAGATTGCCGAGAAAATAGGGTTGAAGAATGTACGCGTACTGGAAACGAAAGAAAATGCGTTGTTGAAGCTGGTTACATTCGTTCCCGTAACCCGGGCGGAAGAGATGCGTGCAGCATTGTCATCCGCCGGATGTGGATGTATAGGAAACTATGACTCATGCAGTTATAATGTAACAGGCGAGGGGATGTTCCGGGCGCGTGAAGGTGCCAATCCTTATTGCGGGGAAATCGGCGAACTGCATACGGAAAAAGAAGTGCGTATCGAGACCATTCTGCCGGCTTACCGAAAATCGGAAGCAATCAAAGCGCTACTTGCCGCACATCCGTACGAGGAGCCTGCGTTCGACTTGTATCGGCTGCAAAATTCCTGGCAGCAGGCAGGGGCAGGCGTTATTGGCGAATTAGAGACTCCGGAGACAGAATCGGAGTTCTTGAAACGTATAAAGAAAACTTTTGAAGTGGGTTGCCTGAGACATAACAAACTGACCGGACGCGAGATACAGACTGTTGCCCTGTGTGGCGGCGCGGGAGCTTTCCTTATGCCGCTTGCCATACGCAACCGCGCAGATGTCTTCATTACCGGTGAAATAAAGTATCACGACTATTTCGGTCATGACACGGATATCCTGTTGGCAGAGATAGGACATTACGAAAGCGAACAATATACAAAAGAGATATTTTATACAATAATCCGGGATTTGTTTCCGAATGTTGAGGTGCAACAAAGTAAGGTGAACACAAATCCCATAAAATACATGTAATTAAAATGGCTAAAGAAGCAAAAAAAGATCCCCAGGAATTGACAGTGGAACAGAAATTAAAAGCCTTGTTCCAACTACAGACCATGTTGTCTAAAATTGATGAAATCAAGACGCTGAGAGGCGAGCTTCCTTTGGAAGTGCAAGACTTGGAAGATGAAATTGCCGGTCTGAGCACCCGCATCGAAAGAATCCAATCCGAAATTGCCGATTTGAAATCTGCTATCGCAACCAAAAGAGTGGAAATCGAAACTGCAAAAGCTTCTGTAGCAAAATATAAAGACCAACAGGAAAACGTGCGCAACAACCGCGAATATGATTTCCTGAGTAAAGAAATCGAATTCCAGACATTGGAAATTGAACTTTGCGAAAAGAGAATCAAGGAATTTGCCGCTGACGAAGTGACTAAGTCTCAGGAAGCTACCGAAAGTACCGTTGCTTTGGAAGAAAGGCAAAAAGACCTTGATGTAAAGAAGAATGAATTGGATGAAATCATTTCCGAAACCAAACAGGAAGAAGAAAAACTGAGAGACAAGGCAAAAGAACTCGAAACTAAAATAGAACCGCGTTTGCTCCAGTCTTTCAAGCGCATCCGTAAGAACTCACGCAACGGTTTGGGTATCGTTTACGTACAACGTGACGCCTGTGGAGGTTGTTTCAACAAAATTCCGCCCCAGAGACAATTGGACATCCGTTCACGCAAGAAAATCATCGTTTGCGAATATTGCGGACGTATCATGATTGACCCCGAATTGGCCGGCATCGCTCCGGAAGTGAAAGAAGAACCGGTAAAGGAAAAGGTAACAAGAAGCAGAAAGAAAGTGGCAGACGCCGAATAATTTCCGCAAGATTTACGTAATAAATAAAGGTTCGGGTTGTTTCAAAAAATCGATAACAACCTGAACTTTTTTCTGTAAAAGGGTGTAATTTTTCTATTCAGATTTATATGATGAAATGCAATAAGAATCAGAGATTTATGTAATCAGGTATATCTTGTAGAAAAGTATAGCTATTCCGTTCATAATCCATGCGGCAGCAATAATGCCGGATGCCGTTGCTCACTATCAAATAATCTACTTTCAGCACCATGTTATAACGGGTAATTTGGTCGAATACCTTTTGGGTGATTTCTATCTCGGGAGCTTTATACTCTATAATCATGCGCGCCGTGAGGTCTCGCCTGTAAAGCACCGTGTCGCAGCGTTTTTTAGTTCCGTTCAATTGCACTTGCACTTCGTTTGCCATTAGAGCCTGCGGATAACCTTTATGTGCCATCAAAAAATGCACAAAATGCTGCCGCACCCACTCTTCCGGGGTCAAGGCAACGTATCGGCGGCGAATGACATCGAAAATACCCCTCTTTCCATCCTTTGTAACAATCTTGGCATCAAACGCCGGCAGGTTCAGTGAGAACATTCTATTTTAATTTCTTGTTTTTACTTTTTTATTGTATTTTTGTATGTTACAAAATCGCTCTCTAACAACTTTAGGGAACAAATTTAATGAAATCTTATGAAAACAAAGGAAGAAATCGTAGCTAATTGGCTGCCCCGTTACACAAAACGTAACCTGGAAGATTTTGGAGAGTATATTCTGTTGACCAACTTCAACAAGTATGTAGAAATTTTCGCCGAAAAATTCAATGTCCCCATTCTTGGCAGAGATGCCAATATGACTTCTGCCAGCGCAGAAGGAATAACTATCATCAACTTCGGAATGGGAAGTCCCAACGCCGCTATCATCATGGACTTATTAAGCGCTATCCGCCCTAAGGCATGTTTGTTTTTGGGCAAATGTGGCGGCATAGACAAGAAAAACAGAATAGGGGACCTTATCCTTCCAATCGCCGCCATCCGCGGTGAAGGTACCTCAAACGACTATTTTCCGCCGGAAGTACCGTCTTTGCCCGCATTTATGTTGCAACGCGCCGTTTCTTCAGCTATCCGCGACCATGCCCTCGATTACTGGACCGGCACGGTATACACCACCAACCGCCGCATTTGGGAACACGATACGGATTTTAAAGAATATCTCAAGAAGACACGCGCCATGGCGGTCGACATGGAGACGGCAACCTTGTTCAGTTGCGGCTTTGCCAATCACATCCCGACCGGTGCTTTACTGCTGGTATCCGACCAACCGATGATTCCGGAAGGCGTCAAGACAGACAAAAGCGACAATATAGTAACCCAAAACTATGTAAAAGAGCATGTTGAAATAGGCATCGCATCGTTGCGCATGATTATCGATGCAAAGAAAACCGTAAAACATCTGAAATTCGACTGGTAAAACCAACAAATATGGCAAAGCAAGAAATCACGTGTGAAGACATCTTAAAGGAACTGAAAAGCGGACACTATCGCCCTGTCTACTACCTGATGGGAGAAGAACCGTATTACATAGACCTCATTTCAGACTATATAACGGACAATGTATTGAGTGAAACCGAGAAAGAGTTCAACCTGACCGTTGTATATGGTGCGGACGTAGATGTGGCTACGATTATCAATGCTGCCAAACGTTATCCTATGATGTCCGAACGCCAAGTGGTGGTGGTGAAAGAAGCGCAGAACATACGCAATATGGAAGAGTTGTCCTACTATCTTCAAAAACCCTTGCTATCTACCATATTGGTTATATGTCACAAACATGGCGTATTGGACAGAAGGAAAAAACTTGCCGCCGAAATCGAAAAATTGGGCATTCTGTTTGAAGCCAAAAAGGTGAAAGAAGCCCAACTGCCGGCATTCATCACATCATACATGAAACGTAAGGGAATAGACTTGGAATCAAAAGCTACTTCCATGCTTGCCGACTTCGTTGGAACCGACCTCAGCCGACTTACCGGCGAACTGGAGAAACTGGTTATTACACTTCCAAAAAATCAGACACGTGTCACTCCCGAGCAGATAGAACGTAACATCGGAATCAGCAAGGATTATAATAACTTCGAACTCCGTAGCGCCATTGTAGAAAAAGACGTTTTAAAGGCGAACAGAATAATAAAATATTTTGAAGAAAATCCAAAAACTAATCCAATTCAAATGACTTTATCTTTACTTTTCGGGTTCTTTTCCAACCTGATGCTGGCATATTATGCTCCTGAAAAGTCGGAACAAGGCATTGCCGCATTTTTAGGTTTGAAGAGTCCGTGGCAGTCTCGCGAGTACCTAAATGCCATGCGGAAATACAATGGAGTAAAGACAATGCAAATTATTGGAGAGATACGATATACAGACGCAAAGTCTAAAGGAGTGGGAAACTCTTCATTAAATGATAGCGACCTTCTGCAGGAATTAGTCTTCAAAATCCTGCATTAACTTCCCATATCTATGATTTTTCGCCAAAAAAAGAAGATATAGAAATAGCTCAATTTTTGTATCATTATGTCACATTCAGGGGGATTTTCCCCCTTTTTTTCTATTATCACAGTTCATCAAGAGTGTAAAAACAGAATTAATATACTGTAACACAGTATAATACAACAAATATAAGCCCCTGAGAATTGTTTTTTTTCAATCATTCGGGCATTTATACTGAAATAAAGCAAGGAGTCGCTATTACTACATATAAAACTGAATAATCCCATCAGTTCATTATTATCTTGTCACAAATTTTCATTTCTTAAGAGGTGCTTATTTTCAGATATAAAAAGCGTCCATCACATTATCCAACTTGCCATCTATCTGCATAGCATAAGTTCTTTTATTCTTATTGCGCCCCAATGATATAAAAGAAAAAAAGCCTGTAAACTCTGTAAAGTTTAGCCATTTTATCCAAAGTAATAAAAGAATAGTTGTATGCTACAACCATGAATAATTACATCTATAAAACATAGCTATTCACAGATGTGTATATTACAGATTTAATATATTACATACATAAACAACGCCATAAAAATACAATTATTGTTCATTGCTTTTGCATTTGTAATACATATAATTACATCTTTATATTACAAGCGGTTAACCGCATTATACCCACACCATATATCATTATAAACAAGGCATATACATTGATTTATTTAAATTGATAGATTATATAAAAAGGAAATTATGCTGAAACATTTGTAATATTTGACTTATTCAAGATATACGATATAAATATATCATTATTTATCAATAAAATAAGGAGTTTTGATAAAGCTAATATTTGCTGTGTTTTTATTGGAATATAATCCATTTACAGATATGCACTTAACATCACTGAACTAAGACTATACACATGTAAACATACAAATATTACATATATAATTTGCTTTTGTAATTTGCTTTTTTTACTTTTGTAATCCAATTAAACGAAGAATACAATTGTAATAAACAGCTACATCATGAGTATAAAAGACCGATTTAAAATGATAATGGAGCGAGAGCAGCTTACTGCCGGAGCATTTGCCGAAAGCATAGAAGTGGCTCAAGCCACTATCTCCCATATTTTAGCTTCCCGCAATAATCCAAGTACGGAGGTTATTCTGAAACTGCACAAGCGGTATAATGACATCAATCTTGAATGGCTCTTAACAGGAAAAGGAAATATGAGCAATAATCCTTCGTCTGCCGAAACCGATGAATTTGACTATCCTTTATTTGCCGACAATACGGAAAACCCGTCCAATGAACCGGACGTTTCGGAAAATCGCAAGGAAATCGCAATAGGAAACCCTCAAAAACCACCTAAAGAGATTGTAAAACAAGAGATTAGGTATATAGAAAAGCCTGCTAGGAAAATCACGGAAATAAGAATTACACACTTTAGGTCGTGAAATAAGGTGAGGAAAACTGAAAAAGGTGGATAATTTAGATGTGTCAACTGTAGGACGTGGAAT
>NZ_CAJTSC010000048.1:0-5790 GCF_910578895.1 uncultured Bacteroides sp. | reverse complement strand
AAGAATTTTCTTTGATGATAATACTTATGAAACATTCAAACCGGAAAATTAAGAGGCAACTACGACTATTTACTCAAATTCCCGTATCTTTGCACCCGAAAGATAATTCTTCTTTATAGATAATATGAAAAAATATATTTTAGACCTGACAGTGACAGAGAACGTCCGGTTGCACGCCAATTATGCGCTGCTGAAATTGACTTCCTCGTCCTTGCTTCCGGAAATGCTTCCGGGACAATTTGCGGAAATCCGCGTAGAAAATTCGCCCACTACTTTCCTGCGACGTCCTATTTCTATTAATTATGTAGACAAGCAACAAAATGAAGTATGGTTTCTCATTCAACTTGTAGGAGATGGAACCAGACGCTTGGGCGAAGCTAAACAAGGCGACAGAATCAACGTAGTGCTTCCACTGGGAAACGGCTTTACGATGCCCGAAAAGCCCTCAGACAAGCTTTTACTGGTAGGCGGAGGTGTAGGCACCGCCCCCATGTTGTATTTAGGTAAGCAATTGGCTGAAAATGGAAGTAAACCAACTTTCTTGTTAGGTGCCAGAAGCGACAAAGATTTGTTGCAATTAGAAGAATTTGCAGCTTATGGAGATGTATATACTACCACGGAAGACGGTAGTCACGGTGAAAAAGGATATGTCACCCAACATTCCATATTAAACAAGATACACTTCGAGCAAATATATACCTGCGGTCCTAAACCCATGATGATGGCTGTAGCCAAATATGCCAAAAGTAAAGATATCAACTGTGAAGTATCTTTGGAAAATACAATGGCATGTGGCGTAGGTGCTTGCTTATGTTGTGTGGAAAATACCGCAGAAGGTCACTTGTGTGTATGTAAAGAAGGTCCGGTTTTTAATATAAACAAACTATTATGGCAGATTTAAGTGTAAACATTGGTGAATTACAAATGAAAAATCCGGTAATGACGGCATCCGGAACTTTTGGATATGGTGAAGAATTTGCCGATTTCATTGACATATCGCGAATAGGTGGTATAATTGTAAAGGGTACCACTCTTCACAAACGTGAAGGAAACCCATATCCGCGTATGGCGGAAACTCCTTCAGGTATGTTAAATGCTGTAGGTCTGCAAAATAAGGGTGTGCATCACTTTGTTGAACACATCTATCCACGTATCAAGGATATAAAAACCAACATGATTGTAAATGTTTCGGGATCCGCTATCGAAGACTATGTGGAAACGGCTGCAATCATCAACGAACTTGTAAATATTCCTGCTATAGAATTGAACATTTCCTGCCCCAATGTCAAGCAAGGTGGAATGGCATTTGGCGTTACGACAAAAGGAGCCGAGGAAGTGGTAAAAGCAGTACGTTCAGTTTACAAAAAGACACTTATCGTGAAATTGTCTCCCAATGTGACAGACATCACAGAGATAGCACGTGCGGCCGAAAACGGTGGTGCAGACAGCGTATCGCTCATCAATACCCTGCTGGGAATGGCTATAGATGCGGAACGCAGACGTCCTATACTCTCTACAGTAACCGGTGGCATGTCCGGAGCGGCAGTGAAACCTATAGCGCTTCGCATGGTATGGCAAGTTGCCAAAGCAGTAAAAATACCAGTCATTGGCTTAGGAGGTATCATGAACTGGAAAGATGCTGTGGAATTTATGCTTGCAGGTGCTTCTGCCATCCAGATTGGTACGGCAAACTTCATTGATCCGGCTGTTACCGTAAAGGTGGCAGAGGGCATTGATGATTATCTTAACAGACACGGATATAAGTCAGTTAAAGATATAATAGGTGCACTTGAGGTATAATGAATAACAAAGTAGGGTCATTCGCAAACTATTTCCATAAAAAAGGACATTCATCAAGAATGTCCTTTTTCTTTTTATTTACATATCGTTTTTTACTCACCTAACAAATCCGGACGCAATCTTCGGGTTCTTTCAAGCGATTGCTGCAACTCCCATTCCTTAATTTTAGCCTCATGACCGGATAGTAAAATATCAGGAACTTTCCAGCCGTTATAATCAGCCGGACGTGTGTAAACCGGAGCCGCCAAAAGATTATCCTGGAAAGAATCGGAAAGAGCCGATTGTTCATCGGAAATAACTCCGGGAATAATGCGCACAATCGAGTCTGCCATGACGGCGGCTGCCAGTTCACCACCCGTCAACACATAGTCTCCGATACTGATTTCTTTCGTTATAAGATGCTCGCGGATGCGGTAGTCAATCCCTTTAAAATGCCCGCAAAGAATAATAAGGTTCTTAGCGAGAGACAAAGTATTTGCCATAGGCTGATTGAACTGTTCACCGTCAGGAGTCGTAAAAATGACTTCATCATATTCCCGTTCCGCTTTCAAGGCATTGATACAGCGTTCTATAGGCTCTATCTTCATAACCATTCCGGCAAATCCGCCAAAAGGATAGTCATCCACCCGGCGATATTTATCTTCGGTATAATCGCGAAGGTTGTGGATATGTATTTCCGCAAGCCCTTTATTCTGAGCACGTTTCATAATAGAGCAATTGAAGAATCCCTCAATCATTTCCGGTAAAACAGTGATGATGTCAATACGCATATATTCAATTTTTCCGCAAAAATAGTGTAAGTTAAGAGTAAAAGCAAAAAAATATTCGGGAGAAACCCGTATTTTTGCGTTCAAACTCCAGAACCGTTATGACAATAAAAGAAAAAATAGATCTGTTACGTGCCGATTTGCATCAGCACAATTATAATTATTACGTGCTGAACGCTCCTGAAATTTCCGATAAAGAGTTTGATGACAGAATGCGTGAATTACAGGAACTCGAAAAAGAATATCCTGAATATCAAGACAAAAATTCACCTACCATGCGTGTAGGAAGTGATTTGAATAAGAATTTCACACAGGTAGCCCATAAATATCCCATGCTTTCGTTGGGAAACACCTATTCCGAAAGCGAAGTGACAGACTTTTACGATCGGGTGAAAAAGGCTTTGAATGAAGACTTTGAGATATGCTGCGAATTAAAATATGACGGTACATCCATTTCACTGACTTACGAAAACGGCAAATTGATACGTGCCGTAACTCGTGGTGACGGCGAAAAAGGTGACGATGTAACGGACAACGTAAAAACAATCCGTACCATACCATTGGTGCTTCATGGCAATTATCCTGAACTGTTTGAAATCAGAGGAGAAATATTAATGCCTTGGGAAGTGTTCGAAGAACTGAACCGCGAAAAAGAAGCATGCGAAGAATCTCTTTTTGCCAATCCGCGCAATGCAGCTTCCGGGACTTTAAAGTTACAAAATTCCGCTATTGTGGCTTCTCGTAAACTTGATGCGTACTTGTACTATCTGCTTGGCGAAGAATTGCCTTGTGACGGACATTATGAAAACTTGCAAACAGCTGCCGGTTGGGGATTTAAAGTCTCCGAACATACGAAAAAGTGCCACAGCCTTGAAGAAGTGTTCGAATATATCAGATACTGGGATATCGAACGTAAGAACTTGCCGGTAGCAACAGATGGTATCGTACTAAAAATCAACAGTATGCGCCAACAGAAGCACCTCGGCTATACGGCAAAATCCCCCCGATGGGCAATAGCCTATAAATTTCAGGCAGAACGGGCTTTGACTCGTCTGAACAAAGTCACTTACCAAGTGGGACGTACCGGAGCAGTAACCCCTGTTGCCAATTTGGACCCGGTACAACTGTCCGGTACTACCGTCAAAAGAGCCTCCTTGCACAATGCCGATATTATTGACGGATTGGATTTACACATCGGAGATATGGTCTACGTAGAAAAGGGTGGAGAAATCATTCCTAAAATTACGGAGGTAGATAAAGACGCACGCGGTATGCTCATTGGCGAGAAAGTAAAATTCATCACTCACTGTCCCGAATGCGGCAACAAACTGATACGTTATGAAGGAGAAGCTGCCCATTATTGCCCCAACGAAACCTCCTGTCCTCCTCAAATCAAAGGAAAGATAGAGCATTTCATCAGCCGCAAAGCAATGAACATTGACGGATTAGGTCCGGAGACTGTGGATATGTTCTATCGCTTGGGCTTAATTAAGAATACGGCAGATTTGTACATGCTTACCACAGATGACATCAAGAACCTGGATCGTATGGGCGAGAAATCAGCGGAAAATATCATCAAAGGAATCGAAGCCAGCAAAGAAGTTCCGTTTGAAAGGGTACTTTTTGCTTTGGGTATCCGTTTTGTCGGAGAGACCGTTGCAAAAAAAATAGCCAAATCCTTTAATAATATAGACGAGTTGAAAAATACAACTCTCGAAAGACTGATAAATATCGATGAAATCGGGGAAAAAATAGCACAAAGCATTCTGACATACTTCGCAAATCCATTAAATTGCCAATTGGTAGAACGCTTAAAATCCACTGGATTACAACTCTATCGAAAAGAAGAAGACTTGAGCGGATACACCAACAAACTTGCGGGACAATCTATTGTTATAAGCGGTGTATTTGCACATCACTCCCGAGATGAATACAAAGAGTTGATAGAAAAAAACGGTGGAAAGAATGTCGGTAGCATATCCGCCAAAACCAGTTTTATTCTGGCAGGCGAAAATATGGGTCCTGCCAAATTGGAAAAAGCTAACAAACTGGGCATAAAGATTATGAGCGAAGATGAGTTTTTAGCGCTCATATCCTAACAAATTTCTACAAAAAACTTTTTTATGGCTTATATTTGTATGGCAAATCGAAAAAAATCGTACTTTTGCGTGTCATTTAATTAGAGATTACTTTATAATACTCATGATACAGACTAGATTGAAAGGAATGGGGGTAGCGCTGATTACTCCATTTAAAGAGGATGAAAGCGTTGATTATGACGCATTGATGCGTTTGGTGGACTATCAACTTCAAAACAACACTGACTTTTTATGTGTGCTTGGCACTACGGCAGAAACTCCGACTCTGACTGAAGAGGAAAAAAAGAAAATCAAAAAGATGGTTATTGAACGTGTAAACGGAAAAATACCTATTCTGCTTGGAGTAGGCGGAAATAATACCCGTGCCATAGTAGAAACTCTGAAGAATGACGATTTTACCGGCGTGGATGCCATCCTTTCTGTCGTCCCATATTACAATAAGCCATCTCAAGAGGGAATTTACCAACATTATAAGGCTATTTCTGAAGCCACGGAACTTCCAATCGTGCTTTATAATGTGCCGGGGCGAACCGGCGTGAATATGAAAGCCGAAACAACCTTGCGCATCGCACGTGACTTCAAGAATGTGATTGCGATAAAGGAGGCATCAGGAGATATTACCCAAATGGATGACATCATAAAAAACAAACCCGCCAATTTTGACGTTATTTCGGGCGATGACGGCATTACCTTCCCATTGATTACTTTAGGGGCAGTAGGCATCATTTCGGTCATCGGAAACGCCTTTCCGCGGGAATTCAGCCGTATGGTACGTTTGGCGTTACAGGGAGATTATCAGAATGCACTGACTATCCACCACAAATTTGCCGAATTATTCAAGTTGCTCTTTGTGGATGGTAATCCTGCCGGAGTAAAAGCCATGCTGAATGCAATGGGAATGATTGAAAACAAACTTCGTCTGCCATTGGTACCTACCAGAATTACGACTTTCGAAGCTATGCGGAAAATATTGGATGAGTTGAATATCAAATGCTAAATATAATTTCATAAAATGCAAAAAAGCCTCGCATAATGCGAGGCTTTTTTGTATCATTTATTCTATTTCTCAGATAAAATAGAAAAACTTGGATACGGATGTTTCAGAACCGTAACAAATACAATGC
>NZ_CAJTSC010000047.1:14707-23281 GCF_910578895.1 uncultured Bacteroides sp. | reverse complement strand
TTGGGGGGATCACTTTAAAGTGAACGGAAGGGGGCAGATACGAGTGGATTTTCCAATTCAGTAAGCTAAAGGCAAAAAACATCACTGAAGCCATAGGCATCGCCAGCAATATGAGGTTGATTTAGAAGCGTGATGTAGAATCGTGGCAAAGGTGTCGCAGGCGGATGTCGCGCCACATATTGCCTGATTTTCTCTTTCCCGGCTTCCATCGTAGTTTCGTTAGGTCTGGAATGTATTAAGTTGTTCTTGACAAAGACGATACCCCAAAATGCCATATAACCGATAACGTATCTCTCTACCGCCTGCTCTATCGGTTCATCCCCTTTCTGCAGAAAGGAAAGAACGAAACTGGTACTTTCCACAATACCGATTTCTGCCCAAGAGAGATTTATGAAATGTATAGCCATACAAATAAGGATTTAAAATCTACTTTTGATCTCCTGCCCTGCACCTGTGCCGCGATACTTGCTCTTCGCCGCATTGAATTTGTAGCGCACGGTGAGGCTGAACGAACGCCAGTCACCCCACGACAGGTCAGTCATCTGCGAACTCTGCATGTAGAGCAGGGCTTCTTGTTTCGCGCCCAGCAACAGGTCATTGCCGCGTGCCTCGATGCTGAGGGCGTCTTTAAGGAATGACTTACGCAGGCCGACGTTGAGCGTCAGTTGCGGGCGGCGCAGGGTGATGTTCTGCACCTGCCCCCGGCTTTGATACGTGAAGTCGGCTGTGAACCGGAAACCGGCAGGCAGAGTAAAGACATTGTTCAGCGAACCGATAAAGAGTGGATTGTTGTACGTGCGGTGCTGTCCGGCTGCATCGAGCGAGAACCATTGCTTCATCAGCACCGCACTGGCATTGAGGTTCCACAGACCGATGGTGGGCGAGGCGGAGAGCACGGCGGTAAGGCCGGGCAGACGGTCGTGATTGATGTAGTTGATAAGGGTGACGGCGGATTGCCCCTCGACCTGCGTGCCCCAATAGAAGATGTAGTCACGGACGACCTTATAACTGACCATCGCCTGGAAGAAGCGCCATACGCCTGCCAGCGTTACATCGTGCGTGATGCTGGGCTTCAACAACGGGTTGCCCGTCTGCCACGTGAAGCGGTTGGCGTAGGTCACGTTGTTGCGCAGTTGACTATACGAGGGGCGTTGCGTCTTGGCAGCATAGCTC
Organism: uncultured Bacteroides sp.; assembly: GCF_910578895.1. Taxonomy (GTDB): domain Bacteria; phylum Bacteroidota; class Bacteroidia; order Bacteroidales; family Bacteroidaceae; genus Bacteroides. Next base: position 22,108 of record NZ_CAJTSC010000047.1, on the reverse strand, counting down.
AGTTGGAATTGCACCTTGCCCAGTTGTCCGGCAAGGGAAACATTGGGAAAAAGGTTATCGTAGGTGCGGCTCTGTTCGGGCACGTAGACGCCACTGCTGTAATAATCGAAGTCTACATGCTCATAGCGCACGCCTGCAACCAGTTGCCCTCCGCCCAAGCTGCCGAAGCGCAGAGGGTGGCTGTACTGCACGAATCCGGCCAGGTTCTGCTCGCGGATGCGGCTATAAGAGGTACGCACGTAGCCTTCGTGATTGATGTAGTCATCGTGGCGGTCGGTATAGGTGTACTCGCCTCCTACGGAGAGGCTGCCGCCCCATAGCGGATGGGTGAAGGAAGCCTTTGTCGCGGTAAGCTGGTTGTCCACGTCGTTGATGGAGGTCACCTTGCGGTCGTCGTGGTCCTGGCTGTCTTCCGTGTTCAGCGTGCGGTGGGTATATTGGGAGTTGTAGTAGTCAGCATCCCACTCCAATTGCCCCTTGCCTATCTGTCCGGCGTAGTAGGCGTTGAGCGAATGTTCGGGGCTGAAATCCACCTTGGCATAGATATCGGAGTGCAACACATCGTAAGGCAGCCCGTCTGCCTGCACCTTGCTGTCGAAGATACTGGTTTCCACTTGATGCAGCGTCTTGCCGATGTCGTAACGCACACCGATGGAGTGGCGGTCGTTGAAGTCGTAGTTGAAGCCGATGCGTCCGCTCAGTTCACGGGTTTCCTCATCAGCTCGTTGGTAGTTGTTCTGTGCCCACAGCGTGTCGGCATAGGTGGTCTGGTTCAACAAGTCCTCTTGCCGGTCGTCCGTCTTATCGAAGCGAATCATGCCGAACACGTCGAGACTGTTATGACGGTAGTTCACGTCGGCCTGCTCCCCGAAGTCGGCGTTCTGCGACTGGTCGTAACTGCTGCGCAGGCTGATGCCGAAGCCCTCGCCCTGCCGTTTCACGGTGCGGATGCGTACCACCGCACTCACCGTGGCATCGTAGCGGGCACCGGGATTCTGCACCACTTCCACACTCCGGATGTCTTCGGACGAGAGTTGATCTAGTTCCGACGCGTCGCGCATCTTCCGTCCATTGATGTAGATAAGCGGCGCACCTTTGCCCAGCACCTCGAAGCCGTCCTGCTTCTTCTGCAAGCCGGGGATGTGCGCCAATACATCTTCTACCGTACCTGCCTTGCTGAGGACAGTGCCTTGCACGGTAGTAGCCAACGCATCGTCTTTTATGTGGGTGACGGGTAAACTGGCCTTCACCACAACTTCGCCAAGCAGTTGCGCGTCAGGTAGGAGTTGCAAGGTACCCGCATCGCCCGATACACACTTTTTATAGGTAGTAGTATAACCTACAAAAGAAACGCATAGCAGGTTTTCTCCTTTGTTCTCTAAGGAGAAAGTGCCATCCTCGCGGCTAATCGTGCCTGTTACGTAGGTGGAGTCCGGTAACGAAAGCAACACCACGTTGGCAAAGGGCAAAGGTTGGTTATGTTCGTCCACCACACGACCGATGACGGTGGTTATCTGTGCCTGCACCAGTATAGGCAGGAACACACTCAATAGGAAAATACATTTGAATCGTTTCATTATTGCCTATGATTTTAAATATTTCCGGCACAAAGTTCCTGAAAGATATTTTTTTATCAGCTACCCAATAGGGTAGTTTTGATATTTCCTCACAGAAAATTACCCAATAGGGTAACTAAAAGCGGTATTAACAAATTGCAAGTATATACACATAAACCAATGTATACACTATAGGATATGCTCTTTCTTGATTTATTTGCTTTGATTTTTGGATTCCTTTCTAACGGCTTTGACCTGTTCACTGAATATGGTCAAAGTCGAATCTGCGCCAACCGTTTCCACCAGTCTCTCGTAAGCCCCAATGGTTACAGCCAGTTCCGGGTGTAGTTCATTGAGCATGACCGTAGTCACTTCGTGTTTGGCTGCAACCGTTCTCAACCGTCTGTTTTCTTCCCGGTACTTATGCCATTGTACCCAACTGATGGTAAACAGGGCAAAGAATACGAGCGTACAACCGATTCTTGTCCACGCGTAAGGGTTCTTGTGCCAGCTATCGGGAACTTTGCTCCGTAACAGCCTTATGGCGTTTATCGCTTTGTCGGGGCAGATTTGATGAAGATGAAATCCATATGCGATATATCTTGGTTACTGTGGTGTAAAGGTACAAAATATATCCTGAAATATGGTATCAAATAGTACCAATATTTTCTAAAACAGTGAAATTTTGTGAGTATTCAAACCAGATGAAAATATTTGCAAATAATTGATACACAAAGATAATCTATAAAACGGAATTTCACTGAACATATTTAGTGAATAGTGGGCTACTATGCTAATTGGGGAGTTATACGGATAATCGTTTTTCTTTTTTATATTAATGTACGCGTTGCGTGTGTGTGAGGAAAACTGTGCACTGCATTTTCTGCATGTTTGCATGTTTTTTATATTGTCCTTGGCAAAAATAGGTACGGCTTTTTCATTTAGGAATTATCGTTCTTCGGGCTTAGGAGTCGTTGGAAGCCGACAGCTCTGTTGATGTATAGCGATATTATCAGCTTCTAACTCCCGTGCCGGTTTGTCGGCTGATGACTTCCTTTAATTCCCGATAACTCCTGTAAATGAAAAAAAACGTGGGGTGATATCATTTTATTTTGGCAATCTTGAGGTTTTTGTTTACCTTTGTATCAACCGATGCATTAGACCGTTATGAACAGCGATAACAAGAACCTTGTAATCCGTTTCGACTGGGCTATGAAGCGCCTGCTGCGGAACAAAGCCAACTTCAGTGTCCTCGAGGGTTTGCTCACCACCTTGCTGGGCGAGCGAATCATCATCCGGCGCCTTCTTGAGAGCGAGAGCAACCAGGAGTACGAGTACGACAAGTACAACCGCGTGGATATGCTTGCCGAGAACTCCCAAGGCGAACTTGTGCTGATAGAGGTGCAGAACAACAACGAATATGCCTACTTCCAGCGTATGCTGTTCGGCACTTCCAAGCTGGTCACCGAATATATCAACCGAGGTGATAGCTACGACAAGGTCCGTAAGGTCTACAGTGTCAACATCGTGTATTTCTCGCTGGGTCACGGGGGCGATTTCGTTTATCACGGAAAGACCGAGTTCCGTGGCATCCACACCAACGACCTCCTTGAGCTTACCCCGTTCCAGAAACAGACATTCAAGGTGGATGCGGTCAGCCGGCTGTATCCCGAATACTACATCCTGAAAGTGAACGACTTCAACCGGGTGGCAAAAACTCCCTTGGAAGAATGGATTTACTACCTGAATACGGGCGAGATACCTTCTACCGCCACAGCTCCCGGTCTTGAAGAGGCCCGTGAGCGGTTGAAACTGGACAGCATGACGAAGGATGAACTTTCCGCCTATTACCGCCACCTGGACAATATTGTGATTCTCCGCGACAACATCAATACGGAACGTGAAGAGGGCAGGGCGGAAGGCAGAGCGGAAGGTAAGGCGGAAGGCAGAGCTGAAGGACTTGAAGAAGGATTAAATAAAGGAGAAAGAAAAAAGGCGATAGAAGTGGCCCGTTATTTAAAATCCTCCGGGACTTCCATAGAATTGATAATTGGAGCGACCGGATTGACTAAAGAAGAAATAGAAAAGATATAGTTTGAATTTTCAATATGACATTGATTAAGGGAATATACGGTTTGCGGTATATTCCCTTTTTGCTATTAATAGACACGCACGCTCAAAACTTCCCCGTTAAGCAGTTTCACATAGCGGTATTCAGCACCTTCGGCTGGTGTTATGACTTCTCCGTCCTCTGTTTTCTTTAAAACCTTTGATTTGTAACAGGTTGCATTAACTATTGCTTCCATTCTTGGTTTAACTCTCGGTTTAACTGAACCATGTAAACCAGCGTAATTCAGGCATAAAAAAAGAGAGCTACCTTTTGGGGTAACTCTCTGAATTCTTTGGTGATCCGCCTGGGGTTCACTAATATCTTATAAATCTCTGATATTCAGTTATTATTTTAAATTTTTCAAATCATCTCCACCGATTTCGCAGTGTGATACTTTCCGCGTTTTGCGCACCACTCATTGGCTTTTGTTTGATGCAAAGTTAATACTATTTTTTGAGTAATATGCTGTTACTAATCGAAAAAAGTGTGTATGGTAACAGTTTTTATGATTGATGGATTTTGTAATGTGCTAATTAAGTATGTTTATTTATAGTTCCTATACACTCTATTAAGACTGAAACAGACATATTAATGAACTTAAATTTTCACCATCTTCTTGTAGTGTTCTTCGTATCCCTTAATAACAAATACCTATTTAAACGCTATTCAATAAATATCCAATAGATTTGGTTAATCAGAAATTATTTTGTACTTTTGTTGTTATATTAGATATATTGTATATAATAGCAAAAGTAAGAATGAATGTAACACTTGAGAATTATCGCTCTCTTGACTTTGATACAATTAGTATCAAAGAGGAATGGAATATGCCAGCAGAACGGGAAAGGCGTATGCATAGTATACATGCATACCCAGCTAAATTTCCGGCATTTATAACAACAAAAGCAATCCATAAAGCTGAAGAATACAATATATCAGTCAAAACAGTAGCAGATATTTTCTGTGGTTGTGGTACGGTGGCATTTGAAACAGTAAGGAGTGGTAAACATTTTTGGGGATGTGATATAAATCCTGTAGCAACATTGATTGCAGAAACTAAAAGCAATGTATACCAAGATAAACAATTAGAAGATATTTTTGACCAGATAATTACTGTGTACAAAACGAGTAGTGTAGATAAAAGTAACCGTGTCTATTCTAATGAGCGTATACGCTACTGGTTTGATGAAGCGCACATTGATGACCTTTTAAAACTTAGGTCTGCAATATATCAGGTTACAAATGGCGGATTATACCGCAATTTTTTTCTGTGTGCTTTCTCTAATATACTAAAATCTTGTTCACGATGGCTTACAAAATCAATTAAGCCGCAAATTGATCCTAAGAAGCAACCTAAGGATGTGCTTTCTTCATATATGTACCAAGTAAATATGATGAGAAAAGCAAATAGGGAAAATACAAATGAAGAATATGGAGAGGCAGATATTATAAGAACTAATATTTTGGATATCAATATTGATAAACCATTTGCAGACTTGATTGTAACCAGTCCCCCATATGTAACCTCATATGAATATGCTGACTTACATCAATTATCAACACTTTGGCTTGAATATACCGATGATTTCAGATCACTTCGTGAAGGTACAATAGGAAGTTTATATCATTCACAAGAATTCAATCAAAACTTGAAAAAACTAAACAACACAGGTCAAGACATAGTATTCAAGATGTATCCAATAGACAAAAGGAAAGCTCGTTCTATTGCACAATATTATATTGACATGCAGTCAACTGTACATAAAGTTGCAGAAATGTTGAATTCTATAGGTGCCTGCCTGTTTGTTATAGGTAATACAGAATATAAAGGAGTAAAAATTGATAATGCGAAACATTTGACAGAATGTTTGTTGGCAGAAGGATTCGGCAATGTAGAAGTAGATAGGCGTAAAATTTCTAATAAAATACTTACCCCATATCGAGATACTAATGGAAAATTTGCCTGTGCCAAAGGCTGTTGTAGGAAAGTTTATTCAGAGGAGTTTGTCATTTTTGCAAGAAAATGTAATTAGTATGGCTAAGAATATAACAATCAGACCATTTGCTCGATTGCTAACCATGTTGGGCGATCAACTAATTAAGAACGAGCAGATAGCAGTTATTGAATTGATAAAAAATGCCTATGATGCAGATGCAGATTGGGTTAAGGTTTCTTTTGAGGGATTTACAGAGTCCTTAAATATTACTTCAGAATCTCGAATTATTATTGAAGATAATGGATGTGGCATGACATCTGAGAGGATTGAAAAATCTTGGATGAGTCCGGCTACACCTAATAAATTTTCTAAAGATGGTTCTGAACGGAGAACTCCTAAATATAATCGTATTATTCAAGGAGAGAAAGGGATTGGTAGATACGCTATGCTAAAACTAGGTAAGACCGTAAATTTAACAACTAGACCTGCAAACTGGCTTTTAAATCCAAAAGAGGAATCCGAAAGCAGTAAAGAATATACTTTGTGTTTTGATTTAAGCTCGTATGATAGTGATTTTATAGACGGAGCTAAAGAAGGTAATGAAGGACTCTATCTAGACGAATTAAATTTTAAATTAGAGGAAAAATCTCCTAATGTATTTGTGGAGCATGATGTTACTATAAATAATTTAAAATTCGATAAATGCGAGAATAGCCATGGGACTCGTATTGAGATATCAAATCTATCTGGTTCGTGGTCTTTAGCAAAACTTAAACCAATCAAAGATAGTTTTTTAAGGTTTGGAGATTTGTTTAATGAAGTTATCAGCCCGAATGAGAAACAGAATAATTTTACAATTGGATTATATCTAAATAATCATCCTTGGATTCAAGAAGAAAAGTCTAATGATATTACATTGCGTAATTTGATTGAGACTCAAAGCGTATTACAAATAACAAATGGACATTATTCCTCGAATTTAGGATTGTTCACATATAAACAAAATGGGCACACTAAGTCTGTAAGTATAAAAGAAGATGGACTTAGAGGTATGAGCGTTTTTAGAAATCATTTCCAAAATAAGGTGACTAAGGCATTTCGCGAAGTTACTGATTTCGGTGACTTTGAGTTTGATTTTTATGTTTTTGATTTAAATTCAAAGGATGAGTCATCTAAGTATTACTTACCTAAGGAAGCAAAGTCTATTATTAAAGAGCATAGAATTTACTTACTCCGCGATAATATCCGTGTTCTTCCCTATGGTGATCCAGATGACGACTGGCTGCAAATAGAGGTACGTCGTGGTACAGTCAGAGCCGGAGATTTTTTAAGTAATGACCAAATAGTAGGAAGGATTAAGATAACTAAATTTGGTAATCCTCATCTGAAAGATAAAACAAATAGAGAAGGACTTATCGAAGAAGGGAATTATACTACTGATTTTATTTGTATAATACAAAGTTTTCTATCATACATACGTAATGGGGCTTATGCTGCTTATTTAGCAGATAAAGAAAAGAAGTCACAACTTGATAAGATACGTAAAGATGCGGTAAGTAAAGAAATATCCAATCTTCGCAATCAACTTAAGGACGACAAGTATGCGTTAGCTCTATTAACTCAATTAGAGAATGCTTATAAATCAGAGAATAAATATTTAAGTTGCAGAGTTGAACGAACTGAATCATTAGCAGCTGTTGGCATTTCTGTAGAAACTGCCAGCCATGACATAATGATGATGTTAAACAAGGGGGTTGATGAATTAAGATCGCTATATGAAGATTCATTACATTCAAAT
>NZ_CAJTSC010000047.1:0-14697 GCF_910578895.1 uncultured Bacteroides sp. | reverse complement strand
TCAGAACTTCAGAAATTGTATGGCATATTTTCATATATCAAAAATCAAATGAAAGATATGCAGATGTTGTTTACATCGTCCAAACAAAGGCGTCGTCAAATAAGAGTGAAAGATATTTTAGACAAGGTCATTACTATATATAAGCGAACATTAACCGAGTCTAAAATTGAATATAAGATAAATGATATTGGCTCACCATTAGTTGCAAAATGCACAGATGCAGATCTTTTGCAATTATTGATTAATCTCTTAGATAACGCGATTTATTGGTTAGAAGAAAAAGATAATAAAACGGTTGTTATCACTTTAGATGGTAATAATTGTAAACTAATATTCTCCGATAGTGGTCCGGGAATTAGAGATGAAGATAAACCATATATTTTCGATGCTTTTTACTCAGGAAAAGGGCAAGAAGGTCGTGGCTTAGGTCTGTACATTTCAAGAAAACTTATGGAACGTAATGACTACTCTATTGAATTAGCAGACATTGATGAAGATAAAATTTTGGCTGGAGCTAACTTTGTTGTGAATTTTATAAAACAAGAGCATAATGAATATTGAAGAACTTTTTTCTGGTATCGGAATGGTTGTCGATGACCAAGTATACAATAAAGAAAGTGGTGACAAAATCATTCATATAGTTGAGAATCTCGAATCAAAAGGATTCCCTTTGGTTAAATATGCTGATGTCCCCAATATAAAAGAAATACATATCTCTAAATTTAGTTTTGTATTATTAGATTGGGAACTTGTAAATATACTTGATGAATCTGGTATTCCTATGCCTGGTGGTGATAAGTTGAAAAAAGATGCGATGAATTCTCTTCTACAATTTATCCGAAAAATACAAGAAAGTTGTTATTTGCCTATTTTCCATCTATTTATGTTCTCAAAGAGTGGGAAAACGTGGTCAATTCTGCCAAAATGCAAACATTTAAAAGTTTGTCAACAACTAAATACTGGCCTTTAGTAATATGGAAAACAGCAGATGCAGATTCTGTTGATCCTAACGAAGAAATGTTGGATATTTTAACACAAAATATTTTTGGAAGAATGCAACCTCTGGCTATCGATAAAGAGCAATTGTTCAAAGTAGAAATAAAAGAATCTACTCAAGACGAGGTGTTGAATATTTTACAAGTACAACGTTTAGAATTATCACCCAATAAAGAAACTTCCACGACTGGAGATATCTATAAAATTGGTAAAAAGTATTACTTAAATATACGTCCAACATGTGATTGTATTAATCGAAAAGGACTTAATTGTGATGGTTGTAAGGAAAAAAATTGCGTAGAATGCCCAAATAAAGTATATTTGATCCAATTTGACAAATTGAGCAGTGGGCAAGTTTCTGATTTATTTGAAGAACGATATGGTACTTTTAAGGAAAGAAATAATGAGGCGATTTTAGGGCCTCTTATGAATAATAAATTTTATAGTTTTAAATTTCAAGATGTAATTATAAAAAAATATGATGATATAAAAAACGATAAGATAGGCCGTATCCTACAACCGTTTATACGACATATAACGGAGAGGTATGCACTATATACTCAACGTCAAGCTTTACCGCGCATTCCTAGTCAGGCAATATCTGATGAAAATATCGGTGAAGGTAAAGAAATACCGGAATAGGTCGATATTCATTTCAGTTTATAAATGAATGAAAACTGTGTATTAACAGTCAATAAATAGGTTGCTTACATTTAATAAAATCAAATAAAGGAGGATTCATATTTTAGCGTCCTCCTTTCTGATTGATAGATTATTATTCTTTTGAGGCAAGAATCTCGCGTAGATGCTGTTGATTCCTATCATCAATGCCAAATAGTTCGTACAGTTGGACATTCACATCACCGTTGTAATCAATAATGCCATTGGCATTGGAGTAGTCCAATAAATCCGGTACTTTCTTTGCTAAAGAGGTCAAAGATTCGTCTGTCAGTAGGAATGCGAAGCGTATAATCTCACTTGTGGCATATTTGAAGAAGTTTTTGGCTTCTTGCTCAGTGGCGAATGTTTTCAGTGCTACACGGGAACGCCCAAAAGCACTGTGGTTATCCACAATGGCGATTTGATTGCTACGTTTTTGACCTCCAGCATTGGCACTTGATACAATGACTTTCCACCTATTCAAATGTTCAAGCCCGGTTGTAATAACATTTTTACTCGCAACATACCAACGTGCTCTTCCGCTCTTGCCTGCTTTATCATTGGTGAAAAGCTTGATTTCTAATTCAGGGTCAAAATAATCACCTTCGTTATATTCTCTTACAAGTGTAGGATTTCGCTCAACGAAGTCACTTTCAATAGAAAATAATTTCTGGGACAAAACCGATTCGTGTAAACTGTTGTATTTTACTATAATGGCATCCAAACAAGAAACTATTTCATTATCAAGAGGATTTAATGGAAATAAATCTTCGTTTGGATTATCAGCATTGACTGTTATTTCTTTCCCATTTTTAGAATATATGTATCTAAAGCCATAACTTTCTTTATGTGTGTCTTTCATCACAATAGATAAGCCATCAGCAATACCAACCTCTTTGAACACATCTGTTGAGTCTGGGAAGAATTTCAACAAACATAAGTGAGGGTCGTTTATTTGTGATAATCCAAACTGTTCAAGCCCTTTGCCTGAGCGATGAATCCATCTTGCGCCAGGATAGATAAGCGAAGTATATTTACCCAATTGTTCGCTTAGGATTTGAAAATGTTGAAATATACTTGAACTTCGTTTTTGACCATTGGCCGTTTCCTTTTGCGCAACGACTTCTTGATACGGCGGATTACCTACTATTGCATTTATTTTCACGTTCTTTCCTACTAAGTCATGAACTTTTTTGATGAAAAGTTCGGGTTGATTCTTGATTTTGTTGATTAGATCTTCCGGTGCCCACATATTGACAGAACCTTTACGGAAACCCATGAGGGTGCGCCGAGTAATGAATTTAGCCATTGGTGTTTTGCAGATAACGAAAATACTATCGGCTACCACTTTATCCCAAATTGCAAGATGTTCATCGAGTGTCTGAGGCGAGAACATAGCATTCTTGCAAGCCCGGCGATAAAGGTTGTAGGCGAGGTACAGCGGATAAAGACCTGACTTGGAGTTTATCTCCAAAAGATGGCTTCCGGGGGCGAACACCTCATCTGTTACCTTGTGATGCTCCACATAGCGCGGTTCGGCTATGGTTTCGCTGAAATCCTCGTTGTAGAATGTATAACCGCCAAGCGTGTCGCTCATGTGCATATTTACCACACGCCACGGGGTCAACACCGTTTCCTTATCGGGATTGCGGAAAGTGGAGAATATGTCGGTGATGCGCTCGATACGTCCCTCTATGGTCAGGCGGTCTGCGGCACGAGCCATCGCTCGAATTCGTTTGCCAGCGGCGGCGAAGATGTCGGGGTCGTAATAGCGTTTGAATTTGTTGAATGTGGCTTTGGTCACGCCACGGGGCATAAACTCCTCCCACGACTGAGGGTCAACAAGCGAAGTGAAGTTGTCGATGGTCAGTTGTTCGTCCTCGTTCTCAATCGTCGCGCCATAGATAAGCAGGGGCATACGGATGGAGATGCCACGAAGGATAGACACCGCATCCTCCTTGAGTTTCTTCTTTTTCTTCAACTCTTCAAGACGAGCCTTCTCTTCATCGGTCAACTCCTTTTTCTTCTTCTTTTCAAGCTTCTCCTTTTCCTCGTATTCCTCATTGGTCAATCCTTGGGCGTTGACATCAATGTTGCCGCTGTTGCCTATCGCCTTGGTCTGACCGATAATGCCTTTAAGATCGTCGAAGTCCTTGACTGCCACTTCATCGAGCTTCAGAAGTTCATCGGTATATAGATAGCCGTCCTCGAAGCCGTTGCGCACCACACGCTCCACATATGCTTTCTTCAACTGCTCCATCATCTTGTTGGCATCGTAGGGTTTCATTACGCTGCCCTCCATTCCAATGACGGGACAGAAATTGAGGAAGTCACCGAGAGCCTGACGCTGTGTGTCGGTGGTTTTGCCAGCTTTGTGGGAAACGCGTGGCACACTGGCCAGCACTTGCAAGGTGCGGTCGGGAGCAAAGTCAAACACATAGCAGTCTTCCTTGACAAGACCATTTATGGAGTAAGGGGTCTGCACACGGAAGATGGTCTGCATATAAGCGGAGGCGGCGGTGTTGAAAGAGCCTGAGAGCATCAACACACCCATCCACTGCGGAACGCTCACGCCCGTTGTCAGTCTGCCACAAGAGAGTGTTATGGTTCCGTGCTGCGCTTCGGTTATTGCTTTGTTTACCTTTTTGAGGGCTTCCTCACGGTCTTCCTCCTCGTCTCCATCCCCTGCCACATTCACTATGTCAAAGTTGCCGAACACAGGATGTTCCTTGAGCATTGCCGAGAGAGCCTTTGCCGCCTTCACACCAGGCACCATCCACAGCGTATGACGGAAGATGTTGCGGTATCGGGCATTGGCAAAGGGGTACATGCTTTCAGGGTCTTCTTTGGTAAGAAGATTGAGAAAGCGGAGTACATCGGCATGATGCAAAAACTCGCCATTGTCATTGGTGCGGAAGAACTCTTTGAAGTTGAAGGCGATGTCCTCATCTGCAAAGTCGTGCATCAGTCGTCCGAGGTCGTAGGTGTAGATGTTCATCCGTGGCAGTCCGGCGTAGGGGTTCGGGTCGCCGAAATGATTGCGGTCCCATTCCAGTTTGGCACGCTGCTCCATCGTGTAGTCCCACGTGAACATCTCCTCTTCGGTGGCATCATCCATAAGGTTGAAAGGAGTGCCTGAGAGCTGAAGAATCTTGGTTGATTCTTTGGTGAGTTCGGCAATAACCGCCTTGCCAAGTGCGGTTTGTGTGCCTTCGTGGGCTTCATCTATAATAATGTAGTCCCACGGAGTAGAGAAAATGTCATTGTTCTTATCAAACTTGCCGCCAACGGTTTCAGAACCGCGAAGGTCTTGCATCGAGGCGAAGAAAACATATTTCAAACCCTCCCTCCTGTGTCGGCTTTCAAGGCTGGCGAAAGACGCTCCACGGTTTTTCGAGCCGTAGGCATAGCCGGGACTGTCATAGAAAATCTTGTCGAAGTCCTCAAACCATCCGGCATCGACCACGGGGCGGTGAGTGAGAATCAAGGTGCGGACAAATTGCATTTCCTTGGTGACTTGTAGAGCCGAGAGTGTCTTGCCGAAACGCATCTTGGCGTTCCAGAGCATCCGGCGGCTCTTCGCTCCTGCCTTTTTGTAGAGTTTCACTGTCTTGGCGATGGCTTCTGCCTGTTCAGGGCGGAACTCGATGGGCGACCGTCCGACACTGATTTCACCGGGGTTGAGCGATTCGCGCCCCTCTTTGACTGCTGCGATGGCTCGCTTGGCGGTCTCAAGGTCGGTGATAAACCACTCCTTGCCGCCTTTGTCGATATTCTTGAACTCCTTTCGTTGAATACCACTGCGCTTCAGCACCTCATGCACATCCTTGTCGTTGAAACCGATGGTTCGGGAACCTTTGCGATAGGATGCGGATTCGGTATAAAGCAGTTCGTAGGCTATCCCTGCGGTGGCGGTATATTGGTCTATGCGGTTCTTCGCTGCTTTGTTTAGTACCTTGCTGTTTGGCACGATGGCTGTGATGTCCACCTCGTCCGGGTCAACACCCATAGTAGCTTCACCAATTTTAAGGCAGCCTTTGTGTGTACCGTCATTGATGCGGAATACATAAATCAGCTTGGGTTTCAGTTCTTCAAAATACTTGGTTTTCATGATACGGTCACTTTATGAGGTCGATGAATCGGATTCGTTTTCCCTTTTTGCCTGTAGCCTTATCGGTGGCACGCCAGTCCTTGATGATACAGTAAGTTCCGTTATGCTTGCGGATATCGTTTTTCCGGCATCCCTCACATTGACTGATTGTTTCCGTTGTCCCGAACAGGTCGGCAACAACTTCCCTGCGTTCACCGCAACTGTTCGGCACGACACCTTTTAACCCGTCCATCTGCCATACATTCCACGAAATGATGTAGGCGATATAATTGACAGATTTCAATAGCGGATCTTTTCCGAACTTACTTCGGTAATACTCGATGAAAGAGATGAGAAGAGCTTCACGGGCAAGCAGAAGACTGTCTCCCTGCCATTCGTAGGCATAGATACTCTTGTAGGCATCTTGTGCGGCTTCCAGCCATTCGCCGGAAGTGGTTGTGTTCTCGCTGACAACACGGAGCTTGCGGTCGAGCAAGCCAATTCGCCTTTCCACCGGAATAAACTCTCCTGTGGTCGTGTCGTAACGGCTCACGAGATAGGGGGCTTCGCCACAAGTGATTTCCATACGATTCTCACGTACATAGTCTTTCCATGTCTTGCCTTCAGGAAAAGTGATTCTTTCCTCATTGACCTGCCATGTGTTCGTGTCATTGTCTGTAGTTATCTCCTTGTTGAACACATCCTTTCTGCCAAACCACGCCTCGTCGATCAGGTTGTTCTGCGCATTGCATATCCATGACGGCGTGAACACCTCTGCCATTTCCCGTGATCGCATGGTTTGTGTAGCCTTGTGTTTCATCACACGGGGCATGACTACATTTCCGTTATCACCAGTTATAAGTTCCGGCAGAATAGGCGACTGATACTCATAACCACTACCCAAATATTCATAATCCGATGTAGCCCAGAATATATTGCACTGTTTGCCTTCCCTACTCGTTGTATGATCTTTGAGCAGGGTGTTCAGCAAATCAGGGGAAAGTTCAATCAGCCTGTTTTCCTGTATATCTATATCCTCGGTCGTTTTCTCAATCATTTTCAATTACGTAAAGGGAATGAGAAAGCCCCGGTACCTTTGAATAGTATTCCCAAAAGAGTGCCTTTCTTAGGAAGAGGGAAACTTTAGTCTATAAGGTTGATTTATAGCCTAATTTTATCATAGTTACCTAAACAAGCACATATTTATTGATAATTCAAGTTAAATTCCATCGCCTATAATGGGCGGATTTTCAGCAAAATGTGTAACTTTGCAATAGAGTAAGTCCCTCTTCCTAAGAAAGATACCGCCTTGCTAAACGGTTTCGCTTTACAAATTTTTCAATATCTGAGCGTTGGCATTGTCCACTAAGGCATTATCCAAGGATGCCAGATAAATTTGAGTGGTGCTTTCCGAATCATGCCCCATACCCTCGCTTATGACAGACAAAGGGATATGCTTTCCCTTTGCGGCGCTTGCCCACGAGTGGCGGGCGCAATACATACTTAAAGGTATGGTTATTCCTGCCAATTTTGCCACCTCCTTCAAATTGCGGTTTATGCCGGATAGGGTATTCCTGTAATGTTTATGAATGTCGTGATACGGGTATCTCAGAATAGGCAAAAGATACGTGCTACCATTGTCTGCCGGATGCTTGCTGATAATCCCCTGCATCTGTTTTTCCCATTTGATAACCAGTTGTTGCCCCGTTTTACGTCTGCGATAAGACAAAGTACCGTTTTGCAGGTCCTTCTTTTTCAGATAAGCCATATCAACAAACGCCATTCCACGGGTATAGAAACTGAACAGGAACATATCCCTCGCAAATTCAAGATTGGGCTGCAATGACAGGTCAAGGTTCTTCATTCTTTTTATGGCCGCCAAAGGAATTGCACGTTTGGCAGTCTTGTCCACTCCCGTGTACACATGTCTGAAAGGATTTCGTTGCTCGGTCAAACCTTTTTCCAATGCCCGATTATACACGGCACGGAAAATGCGCAGATAAAAAGAGCTGGTATTGCGTACCGCCCCATTGCCTTGAAGGTAGGCTTCATATAGTTGCATCAGATCGGAATCCATTTCCGATAAGGCTATATCCTTGCCTTGTCTGAATTGCATAAAACTTTTCAGAGCGTATGAATAGTTCTCTGCCGTGCGTATCTTTCCCATCTGTTTAAGGTGGGTTATTGTGTCTTGCATAAAGTTAAACAGCGATTGTTTATCGGCAGATTTATGAAAGGTAGAAATAACATCATCGGCAGTATATTTGATATGACTATCTTCCAACTTATTGATGATGGATTGCAGCCGCTTTACATCCCAGTTAATTCGTTCTTGAACAGATTGTAGAAAATTATATCGGTCACTTGCGCCTGTAATAACCAATTCCTTTTCCGCTTCCCATTCGTGCGTGAAAATCCGGTAATCCGTCTTCAGTTGACGGATTACACGGTTCTGAATAATCTGATAATAGATTGTACCTTCCTTGCCTGTGGCTGTTGAAGGTCTGAACTTTGTTTTCACACTTGCCATGTCAGTCGGATTTTGATTTGATACTTTCCTGCATCAGACTATCGGCAACGGCTTTCAGGGATGTGTCGTACCCATCCGCCTGTTCCCGTACCCATTCGATAGCTGTCTCGTCCCGATGTATGTCAAATACCTTGTTCAGCCAAAGTATGTTATCCGCTGAACATCCACCCCATGAGCGGATGACACGGAATTTCAACGCATCATCGGCATACTGCCGTTTGGACTGCCATTGCTCGATGTTACCCCACAAGGATAAGGCGCATACCACGCCAAGCCCCACAACGAAAGAAAATACCTTGCTTGATTTGATGTCGAAACTGTGTTTGTGGATATGCTCCTGCGGAGGCGGCTCTTGTTGTGTCCCTTGTTCTTCCTGCGACTTCTTGATAGCATCCAAGTGGTGCAAGGTCAGGGTGGAAAGCTGTGCGTAAGCCTTCCAGTGCTTATCCAACAAGCCCTTAATTTCTCTAAACTGAACCTTTGCCATTTCCGATATTGTATCCTTAATCGGGGACAAGTCCGGCTTGTCATTCTCGATTGGAGGCTGTTGATTTGCCACGTTGGGCAACTCTTCCACTTTACGCTTGATGCCATTCAAGGCTGTCTTGATTTCCTCGAAGAGGATGAATACATTGTTGTTGTCTTCCATAATTACCAGTTGATTTTACGTTGTTTCTTCTTTTTCTTGTTTCTCAGATACGGGTCGTAAGGCCGCTGCTCTTCCGGCACATTGCTTGGAGTAAACAAGCCTAATGAACCCTCAATAAGAGCGCTTCCACTATTTGAAACCGGACTTGTTTCTTCCCGATTAGCTTGCGGATGTGGTTGCTGTCGCATCTGTCTTTCTTCGTAATTGTTACGGCTCAATGCCGCATCAATCTTGGAGTAGCTGAATTGCCTGTCAACCTTTGAGCCATTGAAGCGGTAGCCGTTCAGCATAAAGACGATGCCCTGAATCTCATCCGTCTGACCCTTGTACTTGAACTGCACATCAATACCTTGCCGCTTCAACCGTTCAAGCAGGGTGTTCCAGTCTTTGCATCCGCCTACCTCAGCTTTCAGGATTTGGTACAGCTCATACTTTGTCTTATCCGGCTCACGCAATCGGTCTATCTTCACCTGTTCCTTGCCACCAGCAAAGTGAAGCCCGTAATTCTTGGTAAGCTCCTTGCAGATACGTTCGCTTCGGAAACGATCGTTCCTGTCGGAAATGGTCTTGCCGTTATTGTCGATACGGTTGAACGCTATATGCACGTGCGGATGCTCTTTGTCGAAGTGCCGCCCGATGATGTACTGCGTATCCTTGATGCCCATCCGCTCCATATACTCACGGGCTATCTGCGCCATGACCGCATTGTCCAACCGTGGCGCATCTTCTTTGGAGAAGCTCAATGCGATATGCCCGATTGCCTTTGTAACCCTCGGATTCATCTGCGCCTGACCTATAAATCCCTGCGCTATTGTGTCGTTATTTTCCAAAAATAAGCCGTCCGAATCTATGATTTGAGTACCTTTCTCATCATTCAGGATGTAGTAAACCACAGCCCTGAAGTCCGAGCCTTTCATAATCTTCGCTATCATAGGCGTATCCGATTTATAAGGTTGTCTATCTCTATCATCAGTGTGCGGCAGGGGATGAACACGGAAGCATACCCCTCCGCATTCGCCTTTCTCGCCAGCTGGTTCAGGTTGTTCGCCATGCCGCACAGCTTGCGGATAAGGTCTCCATGCTCTTTTGAAAGTCGTTCCTTTACACCGCCATTTGCGATGCAACCTCGGATGAATTCGCTGGCTGATACTCCTGCCGACTTCGCCTTGGATTTCAATAGATAGTAGTCTTTCGTTGCCATCTTCACCGTGATGCGGTATTTCAGTTTCTCTGTGACACCCTTGACGGGACGACCGCCCTTGTTGGCTCGCTCCCGTCCGTTGCTCATTACATTGTTCTTTCTTTTTTCGCTGTCCATATTTACCTGTTTCTTAGTTTAATTACTGAGTATAATAATTGTATGTAAGATAGACCAACGGGATGTGGCTTCCCTGCGAGGTTTGGAGCGGGGCAAGTGGTTTCGGTCTGCCCGAAACATAAACTTGCCCCTCCAAACTTCGTTACAAGTGATTTAGAGCATCTCTAAAAGATACCCCAAAGACAGCCCGTTGGTCTTGTCTTAATTCCTACAATTTACGCCATTGTGCGATGTCATTTTCGTAGGCGATGAGGTGTTGACGGGCGAGGTTCTCGACCAGTCCCGACACGCTCAACCCCCTGCCTCCGAGACGGCGGACAATCTCGTCCAGCCTGTCACGCATCTCCCCGCTGAGGAACACGGGCTTGCGGTTGGTAATCTTGGGAACCTGCAAGTAGGCGGTACGGTATTCCTCCAACGACATCTTGCGCTGCTTGCTGCTGATGCGTTTGGCGATGGTTCGTTCCTCCGGGGCATCCGCTTTAAGATTAGCTTCCTCTATTTCGTCATTGTCGGTATCGCCAGTTTCCACATCATCTTCCCATACTTCTTGCTCGTTAGGTTGGGGAGTTTCGGATACCGCTGCTTGTGCTGCGGATGTGCCCGGCTCGTCTAACGGAGGAAAGAGTGTAGCCTCTTCCGTGAATACTTCCTGTTCCTGTACGGGAGCTTTTGCCTCCGGTTCACGCCGTTTCATTTCGGGCAGGTAGTCCTGCACTCTGAAGTTCTTGAACGCTTCGTCATTCTCGTAGTTTCTTTTCTTTGCCATCTTGTTACATTTTAAAAGTTAATACTGTGGTCTGTATGCGCATAGTTGACCGTTTGTCGGTAGCAAAGTAAGTATCTATAATTCAACATGTCAAGCACTTGGGTGCGCTTCGGCAATTTTGTATGGTTTTGCTTTATGACGATTGATAAAGCGGTGAGGACTTCACCGATTTGCCGGATGTGAATGCTCGAAAGGGTTATGCTTCAATCGTAGGCGAATTTGAATTAAGTTCTTATTTGGGCTGTGGCTTCCTTATTAAATAGGGAAATTAAGGACTAAGGGCTGAACGGATTGGGCAATCGGTGAACCATGCCTATGCCAACCTCTACCACCCTGTGCCACTTGCTGCCAGACCTGTTTGAAATCATTGCCGGATAACGGATTATGTATTTCTTTGCGGAAGAAGGAATGATAACGGCTAAAGGAAAGATGGTATCCCGGACAAAGGCTACCTATTGACGCAACACGCTGCCACTTCCGAAAAATCCATTGTAGGATAACAGATTATATATTCCTTTGCGGTAGAAGAAATAGTAACAACTAAAAGAAAGACAATATGGAAATCGTATCAATCGAGAGAAAGACCTTCGAGGAACTGGTCGCCAAGTTCGACCGCTTCGTCAGCCGTATGGATGCCATCTGCCATCGGCACGGCGAAAAGAAGATGAGCGAGTGGATGGATAATCAGGATGTATGTCGGATGCTCAACATCAGCCCACGAACATTGCAGACGCTTCGGGACAACGGCACGTTGGCTTATTCGCAGATAAACCACAAGACCTATTACCGTCCCGAAGACGTGCAGCGCATCGTCCCCATTGTGGAGGACAGGCGAAAGGAAGCGAAGTTCAAAGGCAGGACTATCTGATAACTGAATATAGTAGCAACAACAATTCTACTAAATCCAAAGTAATATGAATGAATTGATAAACAAAGAAAACGAGTGGATAATCCACTTCATGGGCAGCCTCGACCGCCTGCTTGACAACGTAGAGAATCTGACCGCCAACTACCGCCCGACACTGAACGGGGAGCGTTTCTTCACCGACAAGGAGGTGTCGGCACGGTTGAAGGTGAGCCGCCGGACACTTCAGGACTACCGCAACGAGGGACGGATAGCCTACATCCAGTTGGGCGGCAAAATCCTCTACCGTGAATCCGACATTGAAAGGATGCTGGTTGATAGCTACCGTACTGCCTACCGACAGGCGGCAACCTGATTTTCTTGAAGGAGCGCAGCTTGCCGTCTGCCCCATGTTTGCGGCAGCAATGGAACTTCGGCAAAAAGAAGGAACGGCTTACGGAGGAAGCATCATTGTTTAGCTTCGTCTGTAAGCCGTTCCTCTGTTTCTTCTGATTTCCCTCAGTCGCTTGTTTCCGTTGCCAGATGCCTTTCAAGTGTGTGGCTGGCAGTGGCAAGGTTTTCGAGCGGAATACGCTCAACCCCGTTTGAGGAAGATACCGCCCGAAACGGCTATGCCGTCCGACCTTGCCAATGCCGTCAAAGCCACACGCTACCTTTGCATCCGTACATCGGAAACGGGCGGCTGACGGAATGAGCCTCAACTATACCATAGGTTGCCGCCCTTTCCACAAGAGAAGAACAATGTGACCGGAGTTTCTTTCTTGGTGGCGCAGATTTCATTTATTACAAACCGTCTGAACAGGATACTTTCTTTACTGCATATCCTGAATGCAACGGCTATAATCATTTCAAGATTATACACATCGTAACTGATGCCATCGGTTTGCTTGATATACATCATTGTATCACATTCGTCCAACTCTTTACCTTTATATATAGCATGAATCGCCTTGCCGATGTCACAAGAGAAAACTCCGAACAAGTCAGCAATCTCAAACTTGGTCATCCATACGGGAGCAGTCGATACATTGACCGCTCCCGTTTTACTGATTGTTATTACTCCTCTGCTCATACTGCACTGAATTTTCGTTTCAAAACATTCATTTCTTCGGAAACTGTCTTGTCCATCAGCTTCGCATAGATTTTGGTCGTTCTGAGGTCGGAGTGACCTAACATCTTTGCGATGGACTCCATAGATACCTTGTTTGCTATGGCGATGCAGGCGAAAGTATGACGGGCAATATGTGTGCTCAAAGTCTTCTTTATGCCGCATACATCCGCAATCTCTTTGAGGTAGCTGTTCATCCGCTGATTGGACGGGACGGGCAATACCACACTTTTTTTGATACACTCGGGATGGCTTTTGTATTTCTCCGCAATCATTCGTGGTATATCCAGTAAGGGGATGTTGCACATGTTGTTTGTCTTTTCGCGCGGCTTTCTAATCCAATAGTCCCCGTTGCTGTCTTGTGTGATATGCTCCGGTGTCAGATGCTGTGCATCCGTGAACGCCAAACCGCTCAGGGCGCAAAAGACAAAAATATCGCGGACGGTTTCAAGGCGTGGTATGTCAAACTTCTTGTTGATGATGGCATTGAGTTCCTCCTCCGTCAAGAAATCACGGTTGCTCTGTGTCTGGTGAAAGCGGATTTCTGAGAACGGGTCATCGGTAATCCATTTGTTGACCAACGCAAGCCGGGTGATTTTCTTCAAGTTCTTCAGATACTTGACCGCCGCATTCTGGGCGCAGTTCTTCTGCACCTTTACAAAGTGTTCAAAGTTCAAGACAAACTCATGGTTCAGCTCCTTCAACGGAATATCTTTCAGGTTGTATTGGCTTTGCAGCATTTCCTCCAGATAGCGGACAGTCCTTTCGTACCTCAAAACCGTGCCTTTCACATAATCACGGTCTATCAATTCCCTGTACTTCTTGTTATGCTCACGGAATACTTCCAAGAGCATCTTAGGAGCTTCGCCTTCACCATTGAATTTCTGTATGATAGTGAAAGCCGTGATAGGCTTGCCGTCTTGCAACAATTCGCGATGTATCTGATAAATCTTCGTCCTGACAGATTCCAGATACTGGTTCAGTTCCAACGCTTTCCGGTCTTTGCCTGTCACACATCCTTTGGAGGCATTCCAACGCTCCTCGGCTACGCTGCGCTTGATTTGCATTTCGGCACGTTGCCCGTTCACGGTGATTCGCAGCCCGATGGGTGCCTCACCGTTTTTCAACAGTCTTGTTCTTCTGATAAAGAAGAGAATCGAGAAATAGTTTCTTTGCATGGCTTGATACTTTTTTTGTTTGCAAAATTAAGTTCCAAAGCCAGAAGTGAGACTACGCAAAATAGTGTGTATCAACGCAAAACAACCTTATTCGGTGGACTTTTTCGGCGGGAATCTTACTCCACCGAATTGGCCTGTGAAAGTTGCCGCATTCTGCGTAAAAAGGGGAGGTGTGTAGATACTAAAAATCCCCGATAACTGTTGGTTATCAGGGATTTTCTTCGATTTTCATCGTTGATTGGTGATCCGCCTGGGTCTTGAACCATGCGGCTCACAAGTCTTAAAATCAATATCTTAACGTACCTCAATCTTTTAAGGGGTACGAATTAGGCACTTTTTTCAGAGAGCTTTTGTCTTCCCTTGTCGGGATTGTGTCTGCCTTTATCTTCGGTTCAAAGATACGGCTTTCTTTTGATATGTGCAAATCATTGAAAATAAATCTTCTGCGGTTAGTGCAAGGTGCAAGCTATATATAAAGATATATACTTGCACCTTGCACTAAATTTATTTTCCATGTTTCTTTTCAAATAAGGC
>NZ_CAJTSC010000046.1:9728-23295 GCF_910578895.1 uncultured Bacteroides sp. | reverse complement strand
GCATAGCGGGCTATGTGACGAATAAAAAGAGGAAAACAGACCGGAAAGAACCTCAAAAGAAGCTGAAGAAAAACTTTTTGAAGAAAATTTAAACAGGCTCTAAGATTTTATCTTCTTCTTATATTGCTCAAACCTCGCCGTTATATCCCGCACGAAGTTATAAGTCTCTATTCCGCGGAAATAGCCGTTTTTGCAGACCGGGTCGGTAAAGTACTCTTCATTGCTTTTCAAGAGAATGAAGTTCTCCACGTTGTGCCGCCATACATACTTGTTCTTGCCGTATTTCTCGGCTAACGCCATGGCATCCAATACATGCCCGATGCCGGAGTTATACGATGCCAGGACAAAATTAATCCGTTCTTCCTGAGGTACGGACGAGAAACTCTTGGTAGTGGCAGCAATGTATTTGGTGGCTGCCTTGATGCTCTCTTCCGGATCCAGCTCTTTTCCCGGGGGCACTCCCATGGCACGGGCTGTGGCGGGCATCAGTTGCATTAATCCCTTTGCGCCCGCCCACGACACGGCGGTCGTATCGAAATTGGATTCCGTATAAGCCAAAGACGCCAACAGGCGCCAGTCCCAGTCGATGTCGGGCGCATATTTCTTAAAAAGGTGGTCGAAGTGCGATATCTTTCCTTCCCGCAGGGACAGGATGGGAGAATGGGGGATTGCCTTGCTGATTTCGAAATACCGCTTCATGCTTGCCGTATATGCCGGAGAAGTCATATTCTCGGTGTGCCATTTGTCGGCGGCTTCCGCCAGTTGCGGACAATCCTTACGTACCGCCCACGAAGCCCGTTGGTCGAAACTGATGGAGAGCCCGATGTTCAGGTTGGGATAGTAGGTGGTGTTGAGCCGCGCCACATCATTGTCTGCTACGGTATAGGGTATCTTGCCTTGCGACACTTGCATAATCAAGTCCTCTGTCGTGATGCTGTCGTTGCTTACTTTGTGAATACGGATACCGCCTCCTAACTCCTTGTCCAGGTTGACAAGGCGTTCGTAATGCTTTCCGGGTTTTACATATACATCCTTTCCGATAAGCTCCGTTACGTCTTTCAGCGGTTTGCTGCGTCCGCCTGCACGTTGCACAATGACTTGATGGGTTATCACTTCCTCGCCGCAATATAGCAAGCTGTCTTTCCATTCTTTGGTTATGGGCAGGTTGTAGGCTATGAGGTCGCCTTCGCCCGCGCGGAGCTTTTCGATGAGGTCGCGTACGTTTTGGGCGACTTTAATCTTCAGTTTCACACCAAGGTTTTTAGCAAACTGTTCGCTCAGTTCATATTGGAATCCCATGTCTTGCCCACGGTAGATGAAATAGGACGTGGAACTGTACAAGGTCAACACCACCAGCTCTCCGCTGTCTTTTATCTGCTGCAAGTCGCCGGCTTCTTCTGCGTTAGCCGCACTATGATTGCCACGACAGCCTGCAACACTGCAAAACAACAGTATTGCAAGTAACAATTGACAATGGAAGACTGACATGGCAGGAGCCAAACGAACACATGTAGGTTTATTAACCGAAGTTTTGTTGGCTGGGAAACTGAACTTGCGGAACCCCATTACCTATAAATGCTTTTTGATATACATCGTAAGGATATCAATCGCTATCCGGTTGTTTCCACCTTCCGGCACGATAAGGTCGGCATATCGCTTGCAAGGTTCTATAAACTGAAGATGCATCGGCTTCAGAATGCGGGTATAACGCTCCATTACGGCTTCTGCCGTGCGTCCACGCTCTATGACATCGCGCTGGATGACACGGATAAGGCGTTCGTCCGGGTCTGCATCGACGAAAATCTTGAGATCCATCATGCTGCGTAGTTTCTTGTCGCACAAAGCAAGGATGCCTTCGACGATAATGACTTCCCGAGGCTCGATGTGAATGGTTTCGGACTGGCGCGTACAGGTCAGATAGGAATAGGTGGGTTGTTCGATGCTCTTGCCTTCGCGAAGCATGGATATGTGCTTCGACAAAAGTCCCCAGTCGAAAGCATCCGGGTGGTCGAAATTAATATTCTGCCGTTCTTCTACAGGCACATGGCTGCTGTCCTTGTAATAAGAGTCCTGAGGCAGCAACACCACTTCGCCTGCCGGCAGACTTTCCACTATTTTACGTACGACGGTGGTCTTTCCCGACCCGGTTCCGCCTGCAATTCCTATTATTAACATCCGTTTAAGTGTATAATTAAAACAAAACGAGTATTTTTGCGGTTTGAAAAAGCAACCGTTTCGGTTGACAAATATAGATATAAATCATTTAAATAACAAAGTTATGGTAAAGCATATTGTCTTATTTAAGCTGAAAGACGAAGTGCCTGCTGACGAAAAGTTAGCGGCAATGAATAATTTTAAGAAAGCCATCGAAGCGCTTCCTGCCAAAATATCCGTTATACGCAAGATTGAGGTCGGGCTGAACATCAATCCTTCCGAGAGCTGGAGCATCGCTCTTTACAGCGAATTCGATACGTTGGACGATGTGAAATTCTACGCTACGCACCCTGAGCACGTGGCTGCCGGTAAACTCATCGCCGAGGTCAAGGAGAGCCGTGCTTGCGTGGACTATGAAAATTGAGAATTGTAAAGTAGGGAAATACAATTGAGAAATATAAAAGAATGAAAAAGATATTTTTTTCTTTTCTCCTGTTGTTGCTTGCCGTGGCGGTGCAGGCGCAGATACAGGAACCTGTCAAGTTTAAGTCGGAACTGAAGAATTTGCAGGCAGGCGAGGCGGAGGTCATATTTACCGGAACAATTGACAAAGGCTGGCATGTGTACTCAACCGAATTGGGAGAGGGCGGTCCTATTTCGGCAACATTTAATGTCGAAGAAATCTCGGGCGCGGAACTTGCAGGCAAGTTGGAGCCGGTAGGCGAAGAGATTGCCGCATTCGATAAGTTGTTCGAGATGAAGGTGCGCTATTTTGCCAATTTCGTTCAATTTACACAGAAGTTGAAACTGACCGACGGTGCCTATAAGATAGCGGGTTATTTGGAATATGGTGCATGTAATGACGAAAACTGCTTGCCGCCTACACAGGTACCGTTCAGCTTTTCGGGTAAGACGGAAGGCACAGCCGCGTCCGAAACCGTTCAGACCGAAGATACGGTTGTTGCCGGCGAAGCGGATGGAACTGCCGGAACAACGGTTGTCGAAAATGAAGCTGCCGACCTTTGGAAACCGGTTGTCAACGAATTGCAGGCATTGGGAGAAACCACTTCGCAAGAAGATATGTCTTGGGTTTATATTTTCATAACCGGATTTATCGGCGGGCTGCTGGCATTGTTCACGCCTTGCGTGTGGCCTATTATCCCGATGACCGTCAGTTTCTTTTTGAAACGCAGTAAGGACAAGAAGAAAGGTATTCGTGATGCCTGGACCTACGGCGCTTCCATTGTGGTGATATATGTTACTTTGGGATTGTTGGTTACCGGACTTTTTGGTGCCAATGCCTTGAACTCGCTGTCGACGAATGCCGTATTCAATATTTTCTTCTTCTTGATGCTGGTGGTTTTCGCCGCTTCTTTCTTCGGAGCTTTTGAGATTACGTTGCCTTCCAAATGGAGTAATGCGGTGGATTCTAAAGCGGAAAAGACCGGTGGTTTGTTGAGTATCTTCCTGATGGCATTTACCTTGTCATTGGTATCATTTTCATGTACGGGACCCATTATTGGTTTCTTGTTGGTGCAGGTTTCCACTACGGGCAACATGATTGCCCCGGCTATCGGAATGCTGGGTTTTGCCCTTGCTTTGGCATTGCCGTTCACGCTGTTTGCGCTGTTCCCGTCCTGGTTGAAGTCGATGCCCAAGTCGGGCGGCTGGATGAATGTAATCAAGGTGACGCTCGGCTTCCTGGAACTGGCATTTGCCTTGAAGTTCCTTTCTGTAGCCGATTTGGCTTACGGTTGGCGCATACTCGACCGTGAAACTTTCCTTGCCTTATGGATAGTGCTGTTTGCCTTGCTCGGTCTCTACCTGTTGGGCAAAATCAAGTTTCCTCACGATGATGATGACACCAAGGTCAGCGTACCTCGTTTCTTCATAGCATTGTGTTCACTGGCATTTGCAGTGTACATGCTTCCCGGTTTGTGGGGAGCGCCGTTGAAGGCGGTCAGTGCCTTTGCGCCGCCTATGCAGACCCAGGATTTCAATCTGTACAATAATGAAGTACATGCTAAGTTCGATGACTATGAGCTTGGCATGGAGTATGCCCGTCAGCATGGCAAACCGGTGATGCTTGATTTTACAGGCTACGGTTGTGTGAACTGCCGCAAGATGGAGCTTGCCGTATGGACAGATCCGAAAATCAGCGATATCATCAATAACGACTATGTGCTCATCACACTTTATGTAGACAACAAGACTCCGCTTCCTTCGCCGGTGAAGATTGTGGAGAATGGCACGGAGCGCACCTTGCGTACGGTAGGAGACAAGTGGAGCTATTTGCAGCGTGTCAAGTTCGGCGCCAATACACAGCCTTTCTACATGCTGATCAACAATGAGGGCGAGCCGCTGAACAAATCGTACTCGTACGATGAAAGCATTTCAAAGTACATCGAGTTCCTGCAGACCGGATTGGAAAATTATAAAAAAGGGAAATGATGGACTAAATCGGATAAA
The DNA here is from genome assembly GCF_910578895.1 of uncultured Bacteroides sp. Lineage (GTDB taxonomy): Bacteria > Bacteroidota > Bacteroidia > Bacteroidales > Bacteroidaceae > Bacteroides. The sequence continues at coordinate 18,672 of NZ_CAJTSC010000046.1, read as the reverse complement.
GGATGCTGCACAAGCGTCCTTTTTTTCATAATTCGTTTTTTATTTATGAAGCACATTATCGACATTGATACTTGGGAGCGTCGTGACAATTACGGCTTTTTCCGCTCGTTTTTAAATTCATGGTATTCGGTTACTACCGAGATAGACTGTACAGAAGCAAGTGTTTCGGCAAGGAAATCGAAGCATTCCTTTTTCCTTTATTATTTGTATGCCGTTCTGCGTTCTGCCAATGAGGTGGACGAGCTTCGTTACCGCACCGACAAGAACGGGCAGGTGGTTTTTCACGACCGAGTGGATATTATTTCTCCGATTGCAGTTCCGGGAAAAACCTTTTATACGGTCCGCATTCCCTATTACGAAGATTTCGAACGCTTTTACGCCGAAGCGTATGCGCTGATTACGAATATTCCCGAAGACGGCGACCCGTACGGCACGGAGAAGGCACTGATGCGGCAAGGCGATTATGATGTGGTGCATCTGAGTGCGGTGCCCAAGATGTACTTTACGTCAACTACTTATACGGTGGCAGAAGCCGGTAACGGATGCAGCCATCCGCTGATGACCGTCGGCAAGGTGGTGTCTCGCGGCGAGCGCTTGGTTTTTCCGCTCTCCATCTATGTGAATCATGCTTTTGTAGACGGTTCGCATCTGGCTTCTTTTTTTGAGAAGATAGAAAAACACTTGAAAGAGATTGCATGATACGAAGAAAGAAATTAAACAGTCCTGATAAATTACTCACGTAAAAACAACTAAAAAAAGATGAACAACGAAATTTTGTATATCCTCTTGCCGGACTATGCCGCCCATGAGATGGTATATCTTTCGGAACCTGTTGCTTCTGATGAATTTGCCTTAAAGGAAAATCCGAAGTATGTCAATAAGATTGTGGCCCCGACATTGGAACCGGTCAAATCAATCGGCGGTTTTCGTATCCTGCCCGATTACTCTTTCGACACGATGCCCGGTGATTATGCGGCATTGGTGCTGATTGGCGGTTTCGGCTGGAGCACGCCTGTTGCTGAACGGGTCGTGCCGATTGTGGAACAAGCTATTGCGAAAGGTAAGATTGTAGGTGCAATCTGCAACGGGGCTTCGTTCATGGCAAAGTACGGATTTCTCAATGCCGTTAAACATACCGGCAACGGTGTGGAGCAACTGAAACTTTGGGGCGGGGAGAACTACATGAATCCCGAGGGTTACGTCCATGCCCAAGCGGTGAGTGACGGGAACATAGTGACGGCAAACGGCTCTGCGGCACTTGAATTTGCAAAAGAACTGCTTATGTTGCTTGAAAACGATACGCCCCAACGCATCGAAATGTACTATCAGTTCAATAAGCAAGGTTTCTGCTCGCTTTTCGCCGAACATTAAAAACGCCCGCTATTCAGTCCGGTGTTGATATTGAAATCTTAGAGGAATAATCTGTTTTTTGGGCAATAATTATGATAAAGAATACTGCTTGCATGCGGAGAATCTGTAGTTTGGTAGTAGCGATGTTTCTTACGGCGTCCGCTCTGTTACACGCACAGGATAGGGATTTTATCACATGGACAAGTGCCGGCTTTAAATACAAGGTTAAGCAGGCATTTACCCTGTCCGGCAATCTGGAGTGGCGTACAAAAGATAATCTTGATAAGACAGACCGCTGGGGAGTGGATGTAGGCGGGGCATATTCGGTGCTTCCTTTCCTGAAAGTGGGGACGGGCTACGAAGCCCATTACCGTTACCGTGGAGAAGCCGGTTGGAAATTCCGTCACCGTTATTATGCGGACGGAACACTTTCCACACGTGTGTGGGGACTGAAGGTTTCACTCCGCGAACGCTTTCAGCATACGTTCGGCGATGGTGACGGTGAACTGCATTGGCGTTCGCGCATCAAGTTGTCGTATGGTATTCCGGGATGTAAAATAGAACCTTATGCTTCTGTTGAGATGTATAACGGGCTGAACCGTGGGGAACGTTTTGATGTACAGCGTATGCGCTATCGTGGCGGGGTGGTTATTCCCATGTCTCCCGATTGGGAAGCGGATATCTTTTATTGCCGCCAGTGGGAAAGCAAGGCGCGTAAGGATATAATAGGGGTGGCGTGTACTTACTCTTTCTGACTTTTTGTTTATCCGCTTCGTCCTGATAAGGTCTTTTTCGCAGGAAAGGAAGGATACGGATAAAAAGTTCTTGCTATTTTTGTATCGTTTTGTATGGTGTTCAATCTATAATAGCTATATTTGGTCCGTTATTGTAACCTAAAAGCAATTGTAGGATGTCTTTATTTATTCCACCAGCACCGGATATGGATGATGAGGCACTCTTCGCGCGGGTAGAGCGGGGAGACACGGTGGCGTTTACCGTGGTCTATCATAAGTATCACAAGTTGCTTTATGTGCTTGCCTATCGCTATCTGATGAACAAGGATATGGCGGAAGATGCGGTGCAGCACATCTTCACCCGGTTTTGGGAGTTCCGTTCGGAACTTCACGTGGGCATCAGCCTGAAGAACTATTTGGTGACGATGACGAAAAACCATATTCTGAATGTAATCCGTAATGAGAATAACGCCGTTGCCAAGAACTATGAGATGGCACAAGGTGCTCCCGAATACGAAGATACGCTGGTGGAAAACTTGGAGAAGCGGGAACTTATGTCCTTGTTCTATAGTGCTTTGGACAAACTGCCGTTGCAGAAACGTGAAATTTGTATGATGAAAGTACGCGATGAACTCACCAACCGGGAAATAGCGGAGCGTATGTGCTTGTCGGTCAATACCGTCAAGACCCATTATTCGGAAGCGTTGAAACTGTTGCGCGCCCAGTTGCATAAATTGCTAATATTTGTTACATACCTCACTCTGCTGAAATATTTAAGTGTCTTTTTATAGTATGGATGACAAGATGATGAACAGACCCACCGAAGAACAGATACGCGAAGTGCTTGCCGGGACATCTACTCCGGAGACCGCCGGCTTAGTGGCGCGATGGTTCGCTACGGACGAGGGGGCGGCCTATTTGTCGCGGAACATGGACTGTGAAGTGGAACAGGTGAAACCGGGTTATGAGGAATTCTATGTGGACCACGAGATAAACTCAGACGAACTGTTTGCCCGTATTCGTCGGAACATTCGCCGGAAGCGTATCCATCGGATAACGTTCCGTGTGGCTGCGGTATTGGTTCCTTTTATCATATTGGCAGGCTTGTTTGTGCAGCTGGACAAGCGGGTGGATTTGTTTGGCGTTTCCGGTTATGAGGAAATCTATGTGGCAAAGGGTGAGCGCCTGCAAATGATGTTTCAGGACGGCACGCGCGTGTATATCAATTCCGATTCCCGTTTGAAGTATCCTAAGAAATTTGCCCTCTCCAGTCGTGAGGTCTATCTGGAGGGTGAGGCATATTTCGTGGTATCCGAAAATCCGAAGCGCCCTTTCATCGTCAATCTGAACGGACCGGCTATCCGTGTGTTGGGAACCTCGTTCGATGTCAATGCCTATCCGGACAGTAAAGACATTGCCGTATGCCTGGACGAAGGGCGCATCAGTCTTACGCTTCCTTCGAACAAGGAATATCCCGTGCAGCCCGGTGAACGTCTGGTCTACAACCGCGATAATGACCGCTGTACCATTTCGCGGAATAGTGACAACCGCTTTTCTTCTTTGTGGAAAACCAATGTAATCGCTTTCAGGGATGCACCCTTGGCGGAAGTAATCAGGGTGTTGCACCGCTGGTATAATGTTGATTTTAAGGTGAACGACCGGGAAGCCTGGAATGTTTATTTCACGCTGACTTCCGAAAATACCCTGCTCGAGAAAGTATTGCGCGATTTGGAAAAAATCGCTCCCTTGCGTTTCAATTATGACGAGGCAGAAAAGGAGATAATCGTCACCACGAAATAATTTTTCAAAAAAAACGGATTTTTTCTCACCCGTTTCGGAGTCTTGCGTGTCTACTTGGTATAAAGAGATTTTTATACTATTGTTAATCAAAAACTAAAAGTTATGAGACACAAGATTCTGCTTGTATTGCTTTTAAGCTCCATGGCTTGTTTCAAAGCCGTTGCTCAAAAGGTTTCAATGGATTTCCGGCAGGTGAAACTGGCGAAAGTCTTTGATGCCATTACCCAACAGACCGGACTGACGGTGGCATACAGCCGTCCTACGGTAAATCCCGATGAACTTGTCACTGTCCGGGCGGATAAGGAAGAACTCTCCGTTGTGCTGGACAAACTGCTGTCCGGTAAGAATGTCGTTTACGAGATAAGCGGTAAGAAAGTTTACCTGAAAGCCAAAAATACCTCGGAAACCACCGGGCAAGGAGGGAAGATGAAAAATATTTCCGGTATTGTTGTGGATGAAACGGGGATGCCTGTCATTGGCGTCAGCGTGTTGGTGAAGGGCACTACCAATGGTGTGATTACCGACTTGGATGGAAACTATCGTCTGACCGATGTGCCGGAAAATGCGTCGCTTGTTTTCTCGTACATCGGTTATCAGACGATAGAACTGAAAGCCAACGGCAAGGGACTTGATGAGATAACGATGAAAGAAGACAATGAATTGCTGGATGAGGTGGTTGTTGTGGGATATGGTGTGCAAAAGAAACGTGATGTGACAACGGCTATTGCCAGTATACGTGCCAGTGATTTGAAAGGACAACCCGTAACTTCCATGGCCGAAGCAATGGTCGGTAAAATGCCGGGGGTACAGGTGTCGCAGTCTACAGGTGCTCCGGGTTCATCTTTGCAAATCAAGGTGCGTGGTACGGGCACCATTACCGCAGGCACTTCTCCGTTGTATGTAGTAGACGGAGTACCCCTTGCACAAGAGCAACTGAATACTTTCAATATGAATGATGTAGAGTCTATTGAAGTGTTGAAAGATGCTTCTTCTGCTGCTATTTACGGTTCGCGCGGCTCTAACGGCGTGGTGCTGATTACTACCAAAAAGGGACAGGAAGGGCATGCCACCGTTTCCTATAACGGATACTACGGCTGGCAGACTGTTTCTAAGAAAATAGACATGTTGAATGCTTACGAATATGCCGATTTGGTGAACGATGCCCGGAACAATACCTATGTAGATAAAATGGAGTCCGTAAACCGTAAGCGCATAGCCCAGAACAAGCAACCTCTGGCATTTAGCATTACTGACAATAACGCCATACGTTTGCAAAATACGGGTAATGACTTCAATACGATTGTGCCGGTTGAGATTTTGCCCTATTTGAGGGGTGAGTCGGGGTTGGTCGATACGGATTGGCAAGACGAGATTTTCCGTACGGCAGGCATGCAGAACCATTCTGTATCCGTGTCCGGCGGTAGTCAGAAGGTAAGATATTATGCTTCTGTGGATTATCTGTCACAAGATGGCGTGATTATCAACAGCGACTTTACGCGATACAGTTCACGCTTCAACCTGGATGTTACCGAAGGCATCTTTAAGTTCGGGCTTTCTTTAAATCCGTCCGTAACGATAGAAAATGCTGTCAATTCCGATGGCGCTTATAATAAGGATGGTGGCGGTATCATCGCTTCGGCTTTGCACAGTGCTCCTATATTTCCTGTTTACAATGCCGACGGCTCTTTCTGTTTTGCACAGAATGCTTGGAGCCCGGATACCCAGACGACCCTCGAGAATGGTACTGTTAAAAAAGGAAACAGCCAGACGCAAGCATGGAACCCGGTGGCATTGGCTCTGTTGCAGAAGGATGAGACAAAAGCTTCACGTATCTTCGGCAATGTTTATGGAGAGGTGGCTTTTATGCCCGAATTGAAATATCGTGCAAATTTCGGTGTGGATATCTACAGCCGTTCGCAAGACACATTCCGTCCGTCTACCATCCCGGTAGCCAATACCGAGGGCAATCCCGAGTCCGAACCTGAAGCTACGGCAAAGACGGCAAAAATGTATAACTGGTTGTTTGAGCAGACCATAGCCTATAATAAGGATATCAAGGGACACTCTGTTTCTGCATTGGCGGGATGGACTATGCAATATCAACGTGACGAAAGCACGTATGCTTTTGCCAACGGATTTATCACAAATAATGTGCCTACCCTGAATGCAGGTACTGTGACACGCGGCAACACCCATGCTTCCGAGTGGGCATTGCTGTCCGGTCTTGCCCGGGTGCAATATAATTATAAGGGAAAATACATGCTTACCGGAGCACTTCGCACAGACGGTGCCTCCCGTTTTGGCAAGGATAACCGTTGGGGGTGGTTTCCTTCCGTATCGGCGGGTTGGCGCCTGACGGAAGAACCTTTTATGAAGTCGCTGGTTTTTATTGATGATTTGAAGCTTCGTGCCAGTTACGGTCTGACGGGTAATTTCCGTATACCCAATTATGGAGCGCAGGGAGAAGTGGCTTACTATAGTTATGTGTTGGGTGGGAACAGTGCGGATGTTGTCAAGGGAGCTGCTCCCAAGAGTATGCCCAATCCGGAACTGCATTGGGAGAAGACCGCCCAGGTCAATATCGGTTTTGATGCATCCTTGTTTGCCAATCGTTTGACTTTGGGGTTGGACCTATACAATAGTAACACCTATGATTTGTTGCTCGATGTACCTGTGCCGATGACAACCGGCTATCAGACCCGTTTGGAAAATATCGGTAAGGTCAACAACAAAGGTGTCGAATTTAATATCGCAACCAATCAGAAAATGGGCGATTTTAATTGGAGCGTATATTTCAATATCTCGAAGAATATCAATGAGGTAAAGGAACTCGGACCGGGCAATGCGGATATCATCTCTTCCGGTTCAGTAAGCAATGCTTATTTTATCACCCGCGTGGGCGAGCCTATCGGAAGCTATTATTTGCCGGTAGTGGAAGGAGTATTTAGGAATCAGGAAGAGGTGGATGCGGCTTTGCATTATTTGGACTCTCCTACAAACTATGGTCTGGCAGATACGAAACCCGGCGATTTCAAGTTTAAAGATGTCAATGGTGACCATATTCTTGATATCTCGGACACAGACCGTGCCATTGTGGGTAATTATATGCCCGACTTTACTTACGGCTTTGGAGCGACGTTGGCTTGGAAGGGAATTGATTTCGGCATTACATTCCAGGGTGTCCAGGGGAATGAAATCTTAAATCTCTCTCGCCGCTATTTTTATAATCATGAGGGTAATATGAATAATTATAAGGGAGCCTTAAATCGTTGGAAGTCGGAAGATAATCCGGGTAGCGGCATGAATGTGCGTGCCAACCGCGTTAGCAAGGGGCAGAACGGAACTACCTCCACCTGGCATGTAGAGGACGGTTCATATTTACGTATCAAGAATATTTCTTTGGGATATACACTGCCTGAAAATTGGATAAAGAAGGTATATTTAAAATCTGCCCGTATTTACTGTTCACTCCAAAATCCGTTTACATTCACTCATTACGAGGGATACAATCCCGAAGTCTCCAACCGCAGTGCGGTGACTACCAATGGCGAGGATTATGGGGTATATCCGTTGGCAAGAACCACCTCTATCGGTGTTAATCTTACATTTTAATCTTAAAAAGACTATCGTATGAAAAAAGTAATAATATCTATCCTTACAGCGCTTGCTCTTTCCGGTTGTAATGATTTTATAGATTTGAAACCTATTGATTTCCCTACGGAAGAAACATTCTATACGGATGTAAAGGGATTGGAAGGGGCTATCATTGGCATTTATGACGAGTTGCAGTCCAACGACCAGTATGGGGCTAAGTTCATGACTTTGATGGAAGTCCGGGGAGATAATGTGAAAAATGACAATTCCGGTGCCAGCGGCGGCATTACTTACCAGATAGAAGTATTCACCGAAACTCCGGCTAATGTCAATCTGTCGGGTGCATGGCTCTCTTTATATAAAACGGTTTATCGTTGCAATCTCGTACTCCAAAATATGGAGAATGTGCAAATGACGGAAGAACAACGGACACGGATAGCAGGACAAGCGTCTTTTCTTCGTGCATTATGCTACTTTAACCTGGTGCGTTTGTGGGGATCGGTCCCTGTTATCACAAAAACGCAGACTGTGGCTCAAGCACGTAGCAACAAGCGTTCTCCTGTCAGTGAGGTGTATGACCGGATAATCAAAGACCTGAACGTGGCTAAAGGTTTGCCGAAGGTATGGAGCGATGCGGAACGGGGACGTGCTACGTCCTATGCGGCTCATGCGTTGTTGGCAAAAGTGCATTTGTACATGAAAAATTATCAGGAAGTCGTCAATGAATTGACTTCGGTGGTTGACGACATCAATGCCAAGAAAAACCTGGCTTTGGTGCCTATGCCGCAAACTTTTCCTAATGATTTAAAGACAAGTAAGGATATCATTTTCGCCGTTCAGTATCTGAAGGGCGGTGTAGGGGAGTCGGCTCATCAGAATAACCGGTATAGAAACAACGACAACGGCAATATTATCTCTTTGGAACAGGCGGAATTTGAAAGCGATGCCGATAATCGGAAAGCGTTAGTGGCTCCTACGGGAAGCGGTCAACGTCCGGGCAAGTTCAATGCTCCGGCAACAAACAATGAAACAAGTGCCGATTTTCCTGTGATGCGTTGCGCCGAAGTGATGCTGATGTACGCCGAAGCTGCAAACGAATTGTCCACCGCTCCTACGCAAGCGGCATTGGATGCTTTGAATGCGGTCCGCATAAATGCTAATCTTGCGGGAAAGACGTTGGCGGAACTGTCTACAAAAGATGCTTTTCGCCGGGCTGTTTACAAAGAACGCCGTTTGGAACTTGCCTTGGAATGCGACCGTTGGTTCGATATTGTGCGTACCGGACAGATGGCTGACGTGTTCCCGGGTATAGCTGCCTACCGCCAATTGTATCCGATACCTCAGACGGAGATTGAGAATGTCAATGATAAGACCGGTTGGCAGAACGAGGGGTATGCCATAGAATAAATTTTTGTGTTCTGAATGATTGTATCTATATTTAGAGCCTGTTTAAATTTTTTTCAAAA
>NZ_CAJTSC010000046.1:0-9718 GCF_910578895.1 uncultured Bacteroides sp. | reverse complement strand
GAATATACATATTATTGTGTGCCGTCTTTGTTGCATTGCAGTTTTCGGCACAAAACCGTGTGGAACAGATTCGTGAAAAGTTGATGAGTTGTAACTCAGGTTCCGTAATTGTGGTGGCTCATCGCGGAGATTGGCGTAACTTTCCTGAAAATTCGTTGGAAGCCATAGACAACGCTATAAAAATGGGGGTGGACATTGTAGAGTTGGACGTTAAGAAAACGAAAGACGGTGAACTGATTCTTATGCACGACCGTACGTTGAACCGTACCACTACCGGCAAAGGATTGGTTTCGGACAATACATTGGACGATATTCGCAAGTTGAATTTGAGAAACGGTTGCAATATCCGTACCATTCATAAAGTACCCACTTTAGAGGAGGCGCTGTTACATGCCAAAGGAAAAATCATGATTAACCTGGACCAGGCGGACCTTTACTTCGACCAGATTTATGAACTCATGCAAAAGACAGGGACAACCAGGCAAATTATCATGAAAGGAAGAAAACCAGCAACGGAAGTGAAGAAACAGTTTGGCGACTATTTGAAAGATGTGATTTATATGCCGATTATCAATCTTGACGCTTCCGGAGCCGAAGAACAGGTAGAGGCTTTTATTAAAGATATGTCTCCGGTTGCTTTGGAGTTGCTATTCGTGAACGATGCCAACCCGCTTCCTAAGAAACTTGCGGCTACTTTGGAAAGCCGCGCCCTGATTTGGTATAACACTTTATGGGATACAATGGCGGGCGGACATGACGATGATATGTCCTTGCAAGATCCTGATGCCGGTTATGGCTATCTGATTGATACGTTGGGATGCCGTATCATCCAGACCGACCGCCCTGCTTACCTGCTGGATTATTTGCGGAAAAGAAAACTACATGATTAAGAAGCAAGGACTGTAGGACATTATGCTGAAACATATACTAAACTTTTACAGGGTTTCGCAACCGAAACCCTGTAATGAAGAACCTTTGCCCGAACGGAAGCGCCGTTTGAAGCGTCTTCAATGGTCCACTTTTCTTTCCGCTACGTTGGGCTATGGCATGTATTACGTCTGCCGTCTGAGCCTGAATGTCGTAAAGAAACCAATCGTGGACGAAGGTATTTTTTCGGAAACGGAATTGGGTATCATCGGTGCCGTGCTGTTCTTCACCTATGCCGTCGGCAAGTTTACTAACGGCTTCCTTGCCGACCGTAGCAATATCAACCGTTTCATGTCAACCGGTTTGCTGGTGACGGCATTGGTCAATCTCTGCCTGGGCTTTGTACACTCTTTCATCCTGTTTGCCGTTCTTTGGGGCATCAGCGGCTGGTTCCAGTCTATGGGTGCCGCTTCCTGCGTGGTTGGTCTGTCCCGTTGGTTTACGGATAAGGAGCGCGGTTCTTTCTATGGTTTCTGGAGTGCGAGCCATAATATCGGCGAGGCGATGACTTTTATCATCGTGGCTTCCATTGTCAGTACATTGGGTTGGCGTTACGGTTTTCTGGGTGCGGGTCTTGTCGGTCTTGTGGGTGCTTTGGTGGTGTGGCGTTTCTTTCACGACACTCCTCAGGGCAAAGGTCTTCCTGCTGTCAATGTTCCTGCAAGGAAAAAGGAGCTGGATGTTTTGGAAACCGAAGCGTTCAACCGTGCCCAAAAGGCGGTATTACGAAATCCTGCCATTTGGATACTTGCGCTCAGCAGTGCCTTTATGTATATCAGCCGTTATGCTGTAAACAGTTGGGGCGTTTTCTATTTGCAGGCGGAGAAAGGTTATTCCACGCTGGATGCCGGCTTCATCATTTCCATCAGTTCGGTATGCGGTATTGTGGGGACTATGTTTTCCGGAGTTATTTCGGATAAGTTTTTCGGCGGTCGCCGCAACGTTCCCGCATTGATTTTCGGTTTGGTGAATGTGCTTGCCCTGTGTCTTTTCCTGCTTGTTCCGGGTGCGTGCTTCTGGGTGGATGTATTGGCGATGGTTCTCTTCGGTTTGGGCATCGGTGTGTTGATTTGTTTCTTGGGCGGCTTGATGGCTGTGGATATTGCTCCCCGTAATGCTTCCGGTGCCGCTTTGGGTGTGGTTGGCATTGCGAGTTATATCGGCGCCGGTTTGCAGGATGTGATGAGCGGTGTGCTGATTGAAGGCAATAAGCAGGTTGTAGATGGTGTAGAAGTCTATGACTTCACCTATATCAATTGGTTTTGGATAGGTGCGGCATTACTGTCCGTATTGTTGGCATTGCTGGTATGGAACGCGCGAAGTAAAGAGTAGGGGCATTTTCCAAGATTGCATCAGTCTCCGGTTCTAATGCAATCTTGGAAAATGATAGTCATAAGAATACGTTTTTACATAGGCTTGGTAGACGTAGGGTGGGTAAGCATATCTGTATATACCACCGTTTTTCCTTTTTTATTTCTCGAACTTTACATAAATTTGTAACCCAATAGTGTTATTGAGTAAGTGAAATCTAAAAAGGCAATATGTACGCAACCGAAAAAATTAATGATGAACATGCCCTTGTGCTCCGTCTGATTGAAGGAGACGAGGATGCCTTTTGCGAACTTTATGCTGCCTACAAAAATCGTTTGATATACTTTGCCATGCGTTTCCTGAAGTCGCGTGAGTATGCGGAAGATATATTTCAGGATGCTTTCACGGTAGTTTGGCAAAGTCGTCGTTTCATCAATCCGGATGCTTCATTCTCTGCCTATCTGTATACAATCGTGCGCAATCGTATACTGAACCAGTTGCGCGACTTGTCCAACCGCGACAAACTCTGCGAACAGATACTCTCGCGAGCGGTGGATTATACCAACGAGACGAAAGACACGATTCTTGCCAATGACCTGTGGCAATTTATTTCATGTGCGTTACAGCAGTTAACACCTCGTCAGCGTGAAATATTCGGGATGAGCCGCGAGCGGCAAATGTCGCATCGCGAAATAGCGGAAGTGTTGGGGATTTCCGTCAATACGGTGCAGGAATCTATTTCCATATCCTTGCGGACGTTGCGCACTTACTTGGAAAAGCATTCGGTGGGTGGCGCCGAGCTTGTTTTGCTGCTTATCTGCCTGAACTTGTAAATGATGCGTTTGATTTTGAATAGTTAACTTCTTGTAGCCTATCCTTTCAGACAGTTTGTGTCTTAAAAAATATTAATCACACCCCTGTACTTCTTTGCTTCCGTGTACATATTCATGTAAAGGGTATATTTTTGATAATCTTCGTATTATTAAAATTATGAATTATGGAAAATAGTAAAAGCGATAAATCCTTATTCCGCCGTTATTTGGACGATTTGTATACCACAGACGATGCGCATAAGCTGCTGGATGACCTGCGGCGTTCGGAACATGGTACCAATAAGTTGGAGGAACTGGCTGCCGATGTTTGGGAAGAATCTTCTGTCCGCCAGGCTCATACCGACCTGGAGCGTGAACGCTATAAGAAAGAAGCCCGGTTGCTGTTAAGGCATCTTGAGCATAAAAAAAGTATGTGGTTCCGTCGGATGGTAGCGGCAGTGGCAAGTGTGGCTGCGATAATCTGCTTGGTTCTTGGCGGTATCGGCTACATACGTGATATCAACAAGCAACAAGTGTCCTGCTTGGTAGTTTCCACTTCTTTTGGCGAGCGCAAGGAGATACGACTTCCTGATGGCACGTATTTGACTTTGAACTCCTGTTCGCGTGTACGCTATCCGGACCGTTTTGTCGATAGAGAGCGTAGGGTGGAGTTAGAGGGTGAAGGTTATTTTCGCGTATATCGTAACGAAAAACATCCCTTCATTGTCAGTGCCCGCCACTTCGATGTACGTGTATTGGGTACTTGCTTCAATGTCAAATCTTATTCTTCGGATGAAGTGGTTTCCGTAGATGTGGAAAACGGTAAGGTACAGGTGGATATGCCGGAAGCAATGATGCGTTTGTATGCTAAGGAACAAGTACTTATCAATACCGTTTCGTGGGAATACAACAAGCGGCATGAAGAACGTGCGGTGGCGGTTTGGCGCAAGGGTGGTTTGCGTTTCAGCAGTACTCCCATACATGATGTGGCGAAGGAGCTGGAACGTATGTACAATTGCCGTATTACTTTTGCCGAAGGGCAGGAATTTAATAATCTCATTTCAGGGGAACATGATAACAAGAGTTTAGAGTCTGTGTTGCAGTCTGTTGAATATACAAGTGGCATTCATTATAAAAAGAATGGAAATGAAGTCCTGCTGTATAAATAATGAAAATATGTTAATGTCACCCCGGTATAATGAAACGAATGTGTATTATATGATGTAGTCTCGTAAATATTAACTTTAATCTGACTGTAAATTGCGTATGAAAACACCCACTTAGTTATCTATTGAAAAAAATAGGAGCTGTCTCTCAGAGAAGCCCCTATCCTAATCCGAACAGCTATTCATTCGTTTTCCCCCGTATGAATAGCGTATCGCGGATTACTAAAACCTTTGTTTTAAATAATTTATTCAATTACTAAAACGCACAAATTTATGAATATTCTTCCTAATTCTAAAAGGAAAAGTAGAAATGACTTTCGGTTTTTAGCTTTTTTACTATTCGTATGCTTGTCATTTGTTTCTTATAATGCCCAAGCGCAAAATTCAAACACTATTACGTTAAATGTACAAAATGAACCGTTAGAGAATGTTTTCAATCAGTTAAGTAAGCAAACGGGGTTGAAATTTTTCTATGACCAGGAAATTGTTGACTCGGCTCCACGCGTTACGGTCAATATGTCAAATGTCTCTTTGGAGGAAGTGTTGAAGCACATTACTTCACAAACGAAATTGTATTTCAATAGGGATAATCATACAATATCCGTTGGCAAGCAGAAAACCGGACAAGTAGTCACTAATGATGTGAAACTGAAAAATCTTGATGGAAGAGTAGTTGATCCAAACGGTGAGCCTATCATTGGTGCCAGTGTATTGGTAAAAGGTACTACTAATGGGGTGATTACCGACTTGGATGGAAATTATCATTTGACAAACGTACCGGAAAATGCGTTGCTCGCTTTCTCGTATATCGGTTATCAGACGGTAGAACTGAAAGCCAATGGCAAGGGGCTCGATAAGATTATTATGAAAGAAGATAATGAATTGTTGGATGAGGTTGTCGTGGTAGGCTATGGTACTGCGAAAAAAAGTGATTTAGCCGGTGCTGTTGTACGTGCAGATTTGAGTACATTGCAAGAATCTCCCAATATTAGTTTAGGCTCGGCTTTACAAGGTTTGGTTCCGGGACTGAATGTAGGAGCTGTAACAAAGGCCGGTGAAAATCCTTCTATCTCTATTCGCGGGCGCAATTCTATAAGTGGTGGAACGAGTCCCTTGATAGTTTTAGACGGTATTATATATCGCGGTGACTTGGTGGACATTAATATGAATGATGTGGAAACTATTGATGTATTGAAAGATGCCAGTGCAGCGGCTATTTATGGTTCGGAAGCAAGTAACGGAGTTATTTTGATAACATCCAAGGTCGGTAAGGTTATGAGTAAGCCTATCATTGAATACAGTGGTTCCTTTTCGTTCCAACAACCTACTAATAAAGATTTATATCCTACAGGGCGTGAGGGATTTCTTCGTAGAATAGCGGACCGCTTTCTGGAAGAAAGCCGTACCGGTGATGACTTGCTTCAACCCAACCCGAACTGGGATGTAACCAAACATCTGATGGATGGAAATGTATTAAATGGTTATTTAAACGGAACGGATATTGATTGGTGGGACATGTTGACAAATGATACTCCTTATATTCAGACACATAATTTGAGTGTAAGAGGTAAAAATGAATTAAGCAGCTATTTTCTTTCTGTGGGATATACCGATCAGGAGAATCTGATTATAAACGATACTTATAAGCGTTACAATGTCCGTGCGAATATGGACTTGAAAGTGACAGATTGGTTAAAAGTAGGAATGCAGTCTTTTTTTACGGTCAGCGACTATTCCGGTCAATCACCTACTTTGAAGAGTGTAATGGAGTTGCCACCGCTTGCTGCCGTGAGTGACTCGGATGGAGAGTATGTCAAACAACCTTATAAAAGTGTATTAAATCCAATGTTGACTATCCGGCAAGACGATGTGGACAAACGTTATAATCTATCCGGCAATTTTTATGTGGATATAGATTTCCCTTTCTTAAAAGGACTTAATTACCGTGTGAATTTATCACAGAATCTCATTGAGAACAAAGAATTCAAATTTAACAAATGGGGTGCTAATTTTGAAGGTGAAGGATCTAAAATGAATGATAGTCAATATAATTGGACTGTAGATAATATCCTTTCTTATAAAAATACATTTGGGAAGCATACTGTTAATGCGACTTTTGTGTATGGTGCCGAAAAACGTCAATATGAATCCACAACAGCAGGAGCTTCCAAATTCTTGAATGATGTTTTAGGGTATAACAATCTGGGATTAGGACAGTCTGATTTGCAAACGGCTTCATCCGAAGCATGGGAAGAAACCAGTTTATATCTTATGTTCCGTGCTATTTATACTTTTAATGATAAGTATATTTTCACAGGAACAATCAGGCGTGATGGCTTTTCCGGGTTTGGAAAAGATAATAAATTCGGTATTTTTCCGTCTGCAGCCATTGCTTGGCGCGTTAGTGAGGAGAATTTTATAAAAGATAATGTAAAATGGATAGATAATTTGAAATTACGTCTGTCCTATGGACAAAATGGTAATCGAACAGTGGGGCGCTATCAGACGTTGGCAAAAATAGATAATGATAATGGTTATCTTTTTGGAGATGGTGCTACCGGAGAACAAAAACAGTGGGTCTCTTCCATGCCTAATTCAAATCTGAAGTGGGAAACTACGAATACATTCAATGTCGGGGTTGATTTCAGCCTTTTGAACGGTAGGATTTTTGGTAATTTGGAATATTATAGGGCAAAAACCCATGATTTACTTTATAATATAAATATCCCGCAGATAAATGTTTTGGGATCTATCCCAACAAATATTGGCAAACTGAGCAATAAGGGATTTGAAATGTCTGTGACTGGAGTGCCTGTCCAAACAAAAGATTTAGTTTGGAATATTACTTTCAATTTTTCCAGAAACAGGAATAAAGTTGTCAGTATTTTGGGACAGGATTTAAATGGTGACGGACGAGAAGATGATTTAGTGTCTGAAAAAATATTTATAAATCATCCGTATGGGGTTGTTTATGACTATAATCTGATTGGAATGTGGCAGATTGAGGATTATTTAGCAGGAAGAATTCCTGATGGATTTACGTATGGTACTTATAAAGTGGAAGATGTTAATGGAGACGGGGATTACACACAAGCGGATGACCGTAAAATATTAGGTTATACTGACCCGGCCTACCGCTTCAGTGTACAAAACTCCATACGCTATAAAAACTGGGAGTTGAAATTTATGGTAAACTCTGTGCAAGGGGGGAAGAAGTACTATTACGGACAACCGGGAAAGGATTTGAATAATCCGGATAATGTTTATCAGAACAATTCATTTGACTTTGACTATTGGACACCTGAAAATCCCAATGCCCGTTATCGTCAATTAGGATATTCACCCAATGTGCTGGGAACCGGTTTTTCACCCTATATGCAACGCAATTTTGTACGTTTGCAAGATGTTACTCTTTCATACGATGTCCCGGCCAATTTCTTGGGCAAGTTTCATATAAATCGATTAAAACTTTATGTGACAGGCAAAAACCTGTTGACATTTACAAAATGGGACGGATGGGATCCTGAATCCGGCAGTGGTCTTAAAGCGGACTATCCGGTGATGCGAAGCTATTCGGTTGGGTTAAATGTTGAATTTTAAAAATGTACTTAAATTTGAAAGGTATGAAAATTCTTAAATACACGATTGCTATTTTATCTTGTACTGTAATATGTGCTTCTTGTAATGAAAGTAAATTTCTGGAAGAGAAACCGTTGGACTTTTTTTCGCCGGAAAACTCAATGATTACAACAAAACATTTTGAAACGTCTTTGAATTATCTGTATAACCAGACCAGGCATATTTTCTGTAATATTGATGTAGGTACTCGTATGGCTCTTTATTACGGTACGGACTTTGCTTTTAATGCCACAGACTATTATAAACCGAGACACTTGAATGATTATGCCAATAAGATGGTTCCAACAGACGGAGTGATTAAACTCCTTTGGCAGGAAACATTTAAATTGGTATCAAATGCAAATGTTATTTTAAATCGTATTAATATGCCTAATGAGGTTAGTGATACGGATAAAGCGGTCATCACGGGCGAAGCCAAATTCTTTAGGGCTTTTGCTTATCGGATTTTGGCTCATTTATATGGTGGTGTACCTATAGAGTTGAATGAGGTTATGGTTCCTCGCAGGGATTATGTGCGTGCTGCCAGAGAAGATGTTTACAAGCAAATCCGACAAGATTTGGAGGAAGCGTATAAGGTTCTTCCGGATATTGATAAAGTGAGAGAAGGAAAAGTTAACAAGCAAATAGCCCAACATCTTCTTTCAGAAATATATATTTGTTTGGGATTGTACGATGAAGCTGTAAAAATGGCTACAAATGTAATTGATTATCAGGGATTGGAATTGATGAAAGAGCGCTTCGGGTCTCGCAAAGACGAAAATGGTGATGTGTATTGGGATTTATTTCGCTTAAACAATCAGAATAGAAGCAGTGGTAATACGGAAGGGTTGTGGGTAATGCAATATGATTATCAAAATTCCGGTTCTGAAAAATATGAAATGGCCAAATGGATTATTCCTATGTATAAGAATGTCATGTTGACACAAATGGAGAATGGAAAAGAGGTAAAAGTAACCGCTTTTGTAGATATAACAGATGGAAAGGGGGGCAATGGAGCCGCATGGATACAGCCTACGGAACATTTTTTTACCGATATATGGGCAAAAGGATCTGAAAATGATATTCGTAATTCAAGATATAATATTATCCGTGATTTACAAATAGACAATCCAAAGGCTCAGGCATTTGGAAAATGGTTGGTAAAAGATGGTTATGCCACAGATTTGGATCCTATCCGTATTTGGTTTCCTATTGTGACTAAATATTCCCGTGTAGGAAATTATCCGGAAGATCTTTGGAAGAGAGATAAGAACAACAATCCAATGATGACCGAATTTGGAGAACATATATTGATAAGTACTGCTAATCAGGGATATAAAGATGAATATTTTTTCCGATTGGCGGAAACTTATTTGTTGCGTGCAGAAGCTTATCTGATGAAAAATGATATTTCAAATGCAACAAAAGATATTAACACTATTCGTAATAGGGCACATGCTGTTCCTGCAGAGGAAAGTGAAGTGGATATTTATTATTTACTTGATGAACGTTTAAGGGAACTATACTTTGAAGAAACCCGTATGCTTACTTTATGTCGTATGGGAAGATTGGTCGAGATGAATCGTAAATATAATCCGGTAAGTGGTAAAACCATTTATGATTATCATAATTTGTGGCCTATTCCTTATTCTGAAATAGAGAGAAATACAGAAGCAGTATTGGAACAAAATCCCGGATACAAATAATGTTGATTGTGGTGGGGTTGTGATGAAAGAACCGTGGGATGAATTGTGAAAAACAGTAGAAACTGTTTGAATATTTAAAAAAATGATTATCCTTAGAGTCTGTTTAAATTTTGTTCAGCCTTCTTTTGATAGTTCTTTTCGAGTATGTTTTTCTATTTTTATGAGGAGCATAGCGGGC
>NZ_CAJTSC010000045.1 GCF_910578895.1 uncultured Bacteroides sp. | reverse complement strand
TTAACAGGGGTCAAATTGCTGTGAATTAAGGGGACTACTTTGAGTGGATTTTCCACATATTGCCGGAATCCATGCAAATCATTACTTTTAAATGGCTCATCAACGCAAGTTCTTCGTTTAATTTTAGTTTTCCTGCCAAAGATTGTATGTTGCTTCCCATGGCAGCCCATTTTTCCAACAGTTCTTTTTCTGTTTTCCCGCCACCAAAGAGGAATATTTTCCAATCGGCATGTGCCGATAATTCTTGTATCAATGCCTTGATTGTTTCTTGAGGCAGAGTTTTTCCTTTGTGTGCCGCAAAAGGAGCTAAGCCTATCCACGGCTTGTTATCTGGTGTCCCTGCTATTTGTTGGAATAAGGATATGTCTCCTTTGCTTTCCTTAAAAATAGAGTGGAAAGTTGTTTTTATCGGATACCCTAACTTCTTGAATACATCTTCATAACGCATGAAAGAAGAGGGAAGTTGTTTCATTATTTTGTGTTTCGGACGGATTAAAGCTTTCTTTTCTTTGCGCCCTTTGTCGATGTGTGCTACTTTTACACCTGTAGCCACGAAGAACATTCTCAATATTTTGCTACGCAGGACATCGTGTAAGTCGGCAACCGCATTATAGTGCTTTTCTTCCGTTAACTCACGAAACAGGCGAAACAAGCCTTTCACCCCCTTGTACATCTTTACATCGACTTCCCGGAAGTGTACGTTAGGGGGAAGCTTTGCAAATAGAGGTTGCATGAAAGGCTTACTCAACACGGTGATGTCTATTTGAGGGTATTGTTGTGCCAAAGTAGTAAGGACAGGTATTGTCATTGCTACATCACCAAGTGCGGAGAAACGTATGACAAGTAATTTCATTTTTTGTTGTAAAGAACAGGATTTAAAGCAGGGTCGTTGTACATTTTCATTTGCTTATACGTTTTCATGTATTTCCTTCCGCTTTCAATGTCTGTAATCAGTTGTTCAATAGCAGTCGAAAGATCTTTTTGTTGTTCCAACAAGATGTTTAATTTCATTTCACATCGGGCGTGATGTTCTATGGTGGCATCGGTGCGTTCCACTTCTTGTTGCATGTGATATATCTTCAATGCAAGGATGGATAAACGGTCAATGGCCCATGCCGGACTTTCCGTATTGATAGTGGCGTTTGCCTTTATTGGGGCATCCTTATATTTATCAAGGAAGTAACAGTCTATTCGTTCTACCAAATCCGTACGGTCTTGGTTGGATTTGTCAATTTTTCTTTTGATTGTCAAAGCCTCTGTCGGGTCTATGGCAGGATTTCGTATGATATCTTCCAGATGCCATTGAACGGTGTCAATCCAGTTCTTTAGATAAAGGTCATGTTCTATACTCCTTGGGTTGAAAGGATTTTTGATAGGGGTATTTACGTCATCTGTCTGATGATAATCAACGATGGATTGGATGAAGACATTGATGCAACTTTCGGTAAGGTTCATAAATAAATAGTTTAAAATTAAATAATATCGGGTTGTTGCACACGTAAAAGTGTTTTTTAAACGTTCGTTTAATAAACACGTCTTTCTTCCTTTTTAGAAAAAGAGAAAATGTATATATTTATAACTGTTGATAAGTCCCGGTTTGTCGAATTGAATACTATTTTGGGACATGGACGTAAAAAAAATGTAATAATATTTTTTAGATAAGAAATAACACCTATCTTTGTGTTTATTAAACGAACGTCTAAAAAACACATCTTCTGCTTGGAAGGTATATATTTCTGATTGTAAATCAGGTGATTGCAGGTGTGTGTAGATAACTTTTTTATACCCCATGAAGTGTATTCATATCATTACCCCCGTAAAAGACTCTATTGAATTGACGCTGCAAACCGTGGAAGCCATTATGGCATCCGATTTCCGGACGCCTTTCACCTATACCGTATACAACGATTTCAGTACGGACGAAAACACGGTTAAGTTGCGGGAAGCATCCGAAAAACAGGGTTTTGAATTGGTGAATCTTGCAGATATTACAAACCATCCTTCGCCGAACTATCTGTTGGTCTTGCAAATGGCGCAACAGCGTGCCATTGAAGCGGAGGCGGGCTTGATGATTGTAGAGTCGGATGTCGTAGTCAGGAAGAATACGTTGCAGGCTCTGTTTGACGGTGCGATGGAAAGAGAAGGGTGTGGCATTGCTGCTGCCGTTACAGTAGATGAAAAAGGAGAAATCAATTACCCCTACCTGTATGCCAAAGGTAAGGAGAACCAGGTGTTTCCGGAGAAGAAACATTGCAGTTTCTGCTGCTCCCTGCTGACACTGGACTTCCTGAAGGCCTTTGACTTCCATCAGTTGAATCCTGAAAAGAATTGGCACGATGTGACCATTTCGCATCAATCTTTGAAGGAAGGGTTTAAGAATTACCTGTTTACCACATTGCCGGTGCTTCACCAGCCTCATGGCAGCCGCCCGTGGAAACAATTGAAGTATAAGAATCCGTTAAAGTATTATTGGTTGAAGTATACAAAAGGGTTGGATAAAATTTGATATGTCTATGAAAGTTGAAATGAACCGGAAATTTGCGATGTTTCATCCTTATACCTTAGTTGTTCACCGGGATTTTGAAGCGTTGGGAGATTTCATCTTGTCTCTGCCGGAGCGTTTTGAAAAGAATGAGGGAGTTGTTATCCATCAGGGGCGCAATGAGTTGAGGAAGATGGAGTATGGTGGCAGGGAGTATGTCGTCAAGTCTTTCCATCGGCCCAATTTCATTAACCGTTTTGTGTATGGTGTTTTCCGTCCTTCTAAAGCAAAACGGTCCTACGACCATGCCCGGATATATCAGAAGATAGGGGTGGGTACCCCTCAACCGGTGGGATACCTCAATGTCCGTAGCGGTCTTTTGTTCGATAAGAGCTACTATGTGAGTTGCCTGTCGGCATGCCCTTATGTCTATAACGACTTGTTCGGGCAGAAGTTCGAGTATGAAGAGGAGGTGCTGCGTGCGATAGGGCGGGTGACCGCCGTTCTTCACGAACATGGATATGCCCATAAAGACTATGGGCGTGAAAATATCCTGTTTCGCAAGACGCCGGAAGGTATCGAGTTGGAGATTGTGGATTTGAATCGCATGTCTGTCGGAACCATCGGCATGAAAGCCGGGTGTAAGAACTTCGAACGCTTGCCTGCCACTCCGCAGATGCACCGTTGGATGGCGGAGGAGTATGCTAAGGCACGAGGGTTCGATGCGGAAAAGTGTTTTGAACTGATGGTTGCCTACAGGAGCACTCAGCCGGGAAAGATTGATAACCTTTATTAAACTTGCCATGAATATTATAGCCGTAGTTGTCACTTATAATCGGATAGAACTGCTGAAACGGACCGTTCGTTGCCTGCAACAGAATAAGCCGGTCTCTTCAATCGTTGTTGTTAATAACGGAAGTACCGACAGTACTGTCGAGTGGCTGGAGACGCAGCCGGAACTTATTGTCATCAATCAAGCCAATGTCGGCGGTTCGGGCGGTTTCTATGCTGGTATGCGGTATGCGTATCAGGCAGGTGCCGATTGGATTTGGTGTATGGACGATGATGTTTTTCCACATGCCGATTGTTTGGAGCAGCTGTTGCTGCATGCCGGCAGGGAAGATATAGGCATACTTGCGCCGCGCCGTTTGCAGGAAGGCAAGCTCTTTACGCATGAGTTTCAAGGTTATAATTTAATAAACCCTTTTGTTTCCATGTACACCGGTAAATTGTCGAAACAGACTGTAACAGAGCCTGTGGAGATACAGGGAGCTGCTTTTGAGGGACCGTTTATCCGGCGTGAGGTTGTTGAGAAGATAGGTTATCCCAACAAGGACCTGTTTATCTTTTGTGACGATACGGACTATTGCCTTCGTACGGTGAAAGCCGGTTATAAGATATTGTATGTTCCCGCAGCACTGATGGATAAGGAAAAGTTCTTTTCGGACGACAGCTGGAGCGAAAGGAATAAAAAGAAAAAGTGGAAGCGTTTTTACCAGATACGTAATTCCGCTTATTTGAATCATCATTACGGCGGCAACTGGGCGGTGAGGTATCTTCGCGGCTTTAATGGCGTGGCGGGTTATATCCTGACGGCTCTTGCCACCTGCCCGTTTACCGATGCCTATCAGTGGAGTGATATCCCTAAATTGTGGAAAGCCTATCGTGACGGAGTAAACGAACGGTTAGGAAAGATGAATGCTTATTGATGCGGTTGTTGCCACCCTATTGGCAAGACTTTGCCTGTGAACTGGCAAGACAAGCGCAATATTTGTATGGAAGAAGCATGCGCCGCAACTGTCGTCCGCCCGTTGGCGGTTCTGTCCGGAGCGTCTGTAAGAAGACTGCTTGTATATGTTTATAGCTGCATGCGGTGGGCTGTCATCGGATATACGCGTTTTTACCTGTGGACGTGAAAATAATGAATAGGAATATTTTTTAGGTAGTAAATAACTTCTATCTTTGTGTTTCTTAAATGTTCATATTTAAGAAAGCACTATTTTTTTGACTAAGCAAGTGTTGGAAATTAATTTATACGACTTACATAATACTTATAAAACAATACTGAATGAATGATAGTCTGTGGTATAAGCTTCGTAGCGGTAAACCGTCAAAGGCATTCTTTTTCCTGAAAGGATATTTGAAGCGGTGTATGCCCGATTACTTTTTCGGCATGCGGAGAAAAAGCCTTTTAAGGCAAGTGGAGGCGCGGCATGATAAGGATTACATTTACGAACGGGTGAACTATTATAATAAGATACAGCATCCGGTCCGATTGCCCGATAAGATACTGCATGAGCATAAGCATAGCTATTACGTCTATTTGGACCAGATAAAGAATTTCCGCCCGTCCACATTTCATAAAGCGTATTATTTCGATTTGCAGGACGTGGCGCGTTGGTTCAACCGGAAATCGCGCATTAGTTATATCCCCGGCGATGTATATTTTACTCCGGAATATCCTTCGATTGTGAAGAGCCGGTTGCTGAAAGAGGATAATGTGTATTCGGTGGTGCTTAAGTTGGACAAGCTGCGTCATTTCATTTTCCTGAACGACCCTGTCCCTTTCTCGCAGAAACGCGACCAGGCTGTCTTTCGTGGGAAAATCCGCCTTAGCCGCATCCGCGAGAAGTTTCTTCAAAAGTATTTCGGCTCATCCATTTGCGATTGCGGTGTGGTAGGTAAGAACGAAGGATATCCCGAGGAATGGATGACACCTAAGAAAACCATTCGAGAGCATCTTGACTACAAGTTTATTATGGCGCTCGAAGGCAACGATGTGGCTTCTAACCTGAAATGGGTAATGTCTTCCAACTCCATTGCCGTAATGACGCGCCCCACTTGCGAGACTTGGTTTATGGAAGGAAAACTAATTCCCGACTATCATTACATCGAAATTAAAGACGACCTTTCTGATTTGGAGGAAAAGCTGGCATATTATATCAGTCATCCGGCAGAAGCGGAACAGATAGTCCGGCATGCCCATGAATATGTGGCTCAATTTCTCGATGCCAAACGCGAACGGCTGATTTCGTTGCTGGTGATGGATAAATATTTGAAGATGACTAATCAATTTGTTTAAAAGAAAATATTATTTATGGTACCTAAAATCATACATTTATGCTGGTTTAGCGATGACCCTTTTCCTGTAGAAATAAAAATCTGTATGGAAAGCTGGAAGCGGGTCTTGCCGGATTATACAGTTAGGCGTTGGACTTATGCTGATGCTCAGGCTATTGGTTGTAAGTATATTGATGAGGCATTAGCTGCAAAGAAGTGGGCATTTGCTGCCGATGTAGTTCGCTTCTATTCTGTTTATAAAGAGGGAGGAATCTATATGGATAGCGATATGTTCGTGAAGAAACGTTTTGATGAGTTTATTCCGGAACATGGTTTTGTCTCGTTTCATGAGCATATCTGTACCACTGTTAAGTTGCAGGCAGCTTTCCTGATAGGTGAGAAAGGAAATAAATTCTGCGAAGATGTATTTAATTACTACAACAGCCGTTCTTTCCTTTTACCGGACGGCTCTTTCGATCTGAAAATATCTCCGGATGTAATGGTCGAGATTGCCCGCGAGAAGGGTTACAAGGCCGAAGATGTAGAGCAGCATTTGGTCGATGATACTGTAATTTATCCGGGATACTTTGTCACTCCGTGTAATAAGAATACAATCAAACATCCGGATGCTTTTGCCAAACATAAGGTTTATGGAAGTTGGAAGAAGCACAAGTTGGGAAGAAAGTTCGAACGCCTGATGAAGCATATTGTTCTTTGGATACGCTTTACGCTGTTTAACCGATAAGGGCTTTGATAGAAAATAAAGGGCATGTTGAAACAATTTATACACTATTTTTATACGCGGATTTTTCTTGATTTATTTGCGTTATCTGTGTCTAAAAAGTGTGATTATGTAAGTTTTTCATGGTTTCGGTACATCTTTCATATTTATCATCAGGGTATTTTTGCGGATATCCGCAAAAATACCCTGTAATGATAGAGATAAATGCCTGTAACAAAGAATACTTATCTGTTTTTCCTGATAGCTGAAAGCGAATAGTAATGTTTCGGCTTATTTTAATTATCTCAATACAGTTTCTTTGTTCATAGTTTTCTTCTTATAAAATAGAGAATCTTTTTGTAAAGGTACTTACATTGGTTTCTTAAACATTTGTCTTCTGCATGGACCTTTATGCCATAGGTATAATATATACTTTGGCGTGGAAATTCTATACCTTTAATTTTCCCTTTGTAAAAATAAACCAATAATTGGTGGGGCATTACTTTTTTTACAATATAAGAAATGTTTCTGTCGTCAAATGCACCTAATCGATGAAATGTAGAGTAGTTTATGTGGCATTGCATTTGTAAAAACATATTTAGATAGATTGTTCCCCAAAACGGCATTACTTTCTCAAAATCTATGTATTGGAATTGCTGTATGAAAGATGCTATTTTGCATGATATGGTAATGTTGGTATTTGTAACATTCTTATCTTGCATAAACATCTTCTTTTTGAAGTTGATTCTTACAGTATCCTCTTCGTAGTAATAACTATCGGTAGAAGGATACGGTGAAGCGGAGTAATATTGCTCCAGTAATGGTGGAAGATGTGCCTTATACAGATTGTCATTGCAGAAAGAATAATATAATCCATACTTGGAAGATAAAACATTTGGGCTGCATCCATAGTAAAAACATATCGCCTTCTCTTTGTTGGAGTTTTCAAGTATGCGGTTTATCATTAGTCGCGATGTGCCTATCCAGCCAATGTCTACTATTCCGCATTTGCTATTATCCAATAACCCTTCTTGTCTGAAATAATCCAATAAAATTTTTCTGGCAGTAGCAGCACGTTCTAAAATAGAATGCTTGATCAACGGTTGTTGTAGGAAGTTCAAAAAAATATCTTCCTGCCTTTGATCTTTTATTCGATCGAAGGAAATTTCTTTTAAAGTATTGTTGTCTAGGCTTAAAGGGTCAATTCGTAAGTATTTAAATATTTCTTTTACTCTTTTCCTGTTTTTGTGTAAGGAACTTACACCTAGATTTTCGTATAATTCTTCTTTTGTTAGCGTATAGATACTTGGTAAAAACAACGAATAACGTGATACGAATAAATATCGATATTCTATGTTGGGAAAACTGCCGGAAAATGTTTTCGCAATCTGTTGTAAGATATATCCGTCTCTTGATAGAAAATATAATTTGTCTATATGTAGCTCTGTCGCTTTTTTTAGCACATACATAGTGTATGGAACATATAATGATGCTACAAAGTCGGCGGCATTGTCTATGTTGGCATTAGATGTTTCGGAAGATATACGTGCTGCTCTTTGGATTCCGGCTAATATATTCATTGTGATATTAGGAGGAAAGTTCTGGGCAGACTTTATTAATAATCGTTCTGCTTCTGTATATGGAGTTTCTACCAGATGCGCTTTTATGCCTTTTTTCTTGGCTCTGGTATAGTCGCTTTTGAAGTTATCACCATAATGTTTCCATTCTTTGATGTCTTTATATTGATTTCTTACAATGTCATATAGCATTCCATTGTATTTTGTGGCTTTCATTTCACAAGATACAAATACAGGATCAGACTCGTATGCGCAGTTTTGTTCTATTAATAGTTTTTTAAGGAACTTACTGCTTAGATACATGTCCGAAATGAAGCAGATTGTATAACCTTCCGAGCGTAGTTTGAGAATCTCTTTTTGTATTTTAGCATTGGGTATGAGATTCTCTTTTTCTAATTCATATTCCAAAGCTGTTGCACATTCTTGTGATATATTGGTTGGGCTATGGAAGTCTCCGAATGAATAAATCTCTTCTAAAGTAAGATGTTGTTTTTGAGACTTGTCAATTGCTTCCTTTTCTGCTCTTTTTCTCCACAAGAAGAAGTCTGTTTGGAAAGCTTCACTATCAGGATATAAGGCTTTGGACAAGATGTAGAAAATATTTTCTGGTGCCCCTACTTTGCGTATTAGTGTGGTATCGAATATGTCAAACGATGCTAATTTTAAATTGTCCATTAGGTTTTCTTATGAATCTGGATGTAATGCTATAATCTATCTCGTTTGGAGGTGAGTAATGTCGGGATTAAAATCCTTAGGATTTGATTCCAACGTTCCAGTCTGTATTCCGGCACTCCCGCTTGTAAGGTTTCATATAGAAAATGGTAGAGTTTGTTTTTTTGTTGCAAATCAATAGGAAGACGCTTTATTTTTCGATACAATAGCCCACGTCTTAGCTGTTTTTTATAGTTACTTAGGTTGTTCAATTTCTTTTCCATGGCACGAACTATTTGGATATCTTCCATGATTCCACCACCCTTTGTTCGTGATGCATTAGTAACTTTGGTGGGATGTTGCCGAAAATAGTTTAGATTTTTATATACTTCTATTACTTTTCCTTTTAAACTCATTTCAAACCAAAACAGGTAATCGCCGCAATATCTCATGTGCTGAAATGCGGTATCGGCAAGTTCCAATGCGTAATTTCTCGAAAAGAGAACACCGCTTGCATTTATCGGATAGTTTTTCCAATACATATTATGGGTTGCAAACTGTATCCCATCGAAACATTGTGCTCCTTTTTTCTTTCGGTTTCCCCAATGATTTATATCTTTTGGGGATATGTTGCCATCCGCGTCAATTAGCAATGAGCCAACATAGCAAATGGCAGTATTCTCATTCTTTTCAGATAGATGGATGCACGTTTCCAAAAAGTCAGGCTCTGCGAGGTCGTCTGCTTCGGCTATCCAAACATATTTCCCACGCGCTAAAGAAATACCTTTCATCCATTGCTGAAAGGGGCTTCCAGTGTTTTGATTGTTGATTACGATATGGGAGACATATTTGTTATTGCGATACTCTTCTAATATAGAAATGCTTTCATCTGTTGATGCATCATCAAGCAGGATTAACTCAAAGTCGGTGAAAGTCTGGTTTAAAATAGATTCAATGCGCATGGGCAGATATTGCGCATAGTTATAATTGGGTACAATGACGCTGACAAGGGGGCTCTTTTTCATTTCTTTAATTTTATCAACACAAATTTTACCGCTGAAATAAGGGGGCTTATAGCTCATTGAATAATCATTATTGTTTCAATGCGAAACATGTATTTAATGTGTTTTTTAAACGTTCGTTTAGAAAACACAAAGATACGTGTATTTTATTACCTAAAAAATATTGTTACTCATTTTTTTATAATTGTAGGTAAAAATGTGTCAATCTGAGAATACTTATTTTTTTTAAGAGGTTATAAATATATCATATACTTCTTCGAATAGTTATAAATAACAACAAATAGTTTGCTCTTGCGGATGTCTTAAAAGGATGTTTATTTGTACGCATTTATAACTGTCCTAAATGCACGTAATACTTATATTAAAGTGCTTTTACCCGTAGGTTATGAAAAACACGTAAAAATATTTTTTAATTAGGAAATAACTTCTATCTTTGTGTTTTTTAAACGACCGTTTAAAAACAGTTGTTATTGGTTGTTTGTTGATTATCAATATTGTGCGCACGAAATGAAAAGGAATTCAAGAATTAAACGCTTTTTTAAGCGTATAGAAGGAGTGGTTGTATCTTGTAAGCAATACATAATCGTGCGCCATTTACTGTTGCATGGTGGTAAGGAGATTATTTCTAAATACATACACTCTTCGTTGGCAACAAGTGGACAGATTACGGAAATCTCTCCTATTTGGATTTGTTGGTGGCAAGGTAAAGATGCTATGCCGGATATTGCTAAGGCGTGTTATAACTCTGTTCTGATGCATGCCGATAATCATCCGGTTATATTGATTACAGAAAAGAATTATCGGGATTATGTAGTCCCACCTTCTTTTATTTTAGAAAAGCAGCAAAGGGGAGAAATTGATTTAACCCACTTTTCCGATATACTTCGTATGCTATTACTACAGCAATATGGTGGAATATGGTTGGATAGTACGGTGTTGATACCCGGTAAAGGATTGAATACGTTTATTCTTCCGGCTTCAAAGTTCTGGAGTTGTCATCATCTTCCCATTTATCATAATATCTCAAAAGGCGGATGGACAAGTTTCTTTTTGGCTTGCGGAAAGGGGAATCCACTGCCAGCTTTCATAGCGGATATGCATTTGTCTTATTGGAAGTCCCATAAAAAACTGATTGATTATTTACTTTTAGATTACACATTCGCCATAGCCCGTGCCAATATACCGTCTATACATCAAATGATTGAAGAAGTGCCGATAACAGTCATGGGACCTCTTGGCAAGTGCTTGAATGAGGAGTATACGGAAGAAAAATGGAATAAATTCTGTACTGATTACGATTTTCATAAATTGACTTATAAAGGGTCTTTAAACCTTCGGACACCGGAAGGTAAAAAGACCTTTTATGCTCATATCCTTGAAACTTACTTAGTTTGATTTCGCCACAATTCCAGTGCCGCAGCTACCGTGTCATCCATATCCGCATAGGTGTATTGCGCCAGTCTGCCGCCGAATAGAACGTCTTTCCGTTGCCGGGCAAGTTCCTGATATTCGTTGAATATTCGGGTGTTCTTTTCATCGTTTACCGGATAATACGGTTCTTTCCCTTGTTCGAAGTCGTCGGGATATTCGTAGGTGATGACGGTGGAGGGCTGCTTGCCGAATTCGAAATGCTTATGCTCGATAACGCGTGTGTAAGGAGTCTCGCGGTCGGTGTAATTAACGACCGCATTGCCTTGAAAGTCTTCTACTCCGACCAGATGCTTATGTTCGAAGTGCAGGCTTCGATACTCCAGTCGTCCGCAGGCATATTCAAAGAACTCGTCAATGCAACCAGTGTAGAGGGTCTTTTCCGCCAAGGCACTCAACTCACTGCGGTGTTCCATGTAGTCGATTCTGGTACGGACTTCGGTGCCTTTCAGTAAGGCGTCAATCAAACGGTTGTATCCGCCGATGGGGATGCCTTGATACGTGTCGTTGAAATAGTTGTTGTCGAAGATAAAGCGGAACGGGATGCGTTTGATGATAAATGCCGGAAGTTCCGTAGCCGAACGTCCCCATTGCTTCTCGGTGTATCCTTTTATCAGTTGTTGGTAAATGTCTTTTCCGCAGAGTTTCAGTGCTTGTTCTTCCAGGTTTTGCGGATT
Organism: uncultured Bacteroides sp.; assembly: GCF_910578895.1. Taxonomy (GTDB): domain Bacteria; phylum Bacteroidota; class Bacteroidia; order Bacteroidales; family Bacteroidaceae; genus Bacteroides. The sequence goes on along the minus strand of NZ_CAJTSC010000045.1, from coordinate 12,593 downwards.
GGTTATGTGCTCGTATTCACTGCACTGCTCCTGTATCTTCGCTCTGGCTTCTGCCGGGGTGCGCACTCCCCATAGCTGGTAGAAGGTGTTCATATTGAAAGGCAGATTATACAGTTTCCCCTTGTAGTTGGCGATGGGGGAGTTGGTATATCTGTTAAATTCCACCAGCCGGTTCACATAATTCCATACCTCTTTATTGTCTGTATGAAAGATGTGTGCCCCATACTTATGTACGTTAATTCCGTCTGTTTCCTCACAATAGATATTTCCTCCGGTGTGTGCGCGCTTTTCTATTACAAGGCACTTCTTGCCGGCTTTATGGGCTTCATGAGCAAATACGGCTCCGAACAAGCCGCTGCCTACAATCAGGTAATCGTATGGTTTCATTGCTTTCTATTTAGAGTTGGTTTCTTGATTTATCGTAATTTATGTTGCTTTCTTCATCTTCTTTCGGTGGGTTCAGGGCAATGCCGGTCTTTGCGCCGGACTTCCTTAATTCAGGAACAAATTTACATAATTATCACCAATCTTGCAGAACAAGTCTCTATATATTATGCCGCATATTGATAAAAAATTCTGTTATATACGTAATTACCGCTGTTTTTGTCTTGTCGGCGCGCAAAAAAGAACATGTTCGCTTTATTCTCCCCGTGCTTTGTGCTATCTTTGCCACCAATACACGAGTAATGAATTAACAACAGTTTAATCGAATGAAAGAATTCCTCCGACTTCTGCGGCGTTTTGTCCCGCCTTACAAGAAATATCTGATATGGGCACTGTTTCTGAACCTGCTATCGGCAATTCTGAATATATTCTCTTTCGCCCTGATTATACCTATTCTTCAGATACTTTTTAAGATGGACACCAAGACTTACGAGTTCATTCCGTGGGATACTGCCGGAGTGGGCCTGAAGGATGTGGTGACCAATAACTTCTACTACTACGTTACCGAAATGATAGCCTCGCAGGGCGGCTCGTTGACGTTGCTAATCTTGGGCGTGTTTTTGGCGGTGATGACGCTGCTGAAGGCATTCTCCTATTTTGCCTCTTCTGCCGTGATGATTCCGCTTCGTACGGGGGTGGTGCGCGATATTCGTGCGCAGGTGTACGATAAGGTGCTGCATTTGCCATTGAGTTTCTTTTCCGAAGAACGGAAAGGAGATATCATAGCCCGTATGAGCGGTGATGTCACCGAGGTGGAGACATCTGTCACCAGCTCGCTGGATATGCTCATAAAGAATCCGATACTGATTATTGCCTATTTCGGAACATTGATAGCCATCAGTTGGCAATTGACGCTGTTTACGCTGTTGGTGCTTCCGGGCATGGGCTGGGTGATGGGCACGGTAGGTAAGAAGTTGAAACGGCAGTCGTTGGATGCACAGGCGAAGTGGAGCGACACAATGTCGCAATTGGAAGAGACCTTGGGCGGACTGCGCATCATCAAGGCTTTCATTGCCGAGGGCAAGATGATGGAACGCTTCAACAGATGCAGCAATGAGTATCGCGATGCCATCAACCGAGTTGCTACCCGCCAGGCATTGGCGCATCCCATGAGCGAGTTTCTGGGTACGTGTGTCATCGTTATTGTGTTGTGGTTTGGCGGAACGTTGATTTTGAGCAACAGCGCTACGATTGACGCCCCCTCGTTCATCTACTATCTGGTGATTTTGTATAGTGTCATCAATCCGTTGAAGGAGTTCTCCAAAGCGGGTTACAACATACCCAAAGGACTTGCTTCTATGGAACGTATCGACAAGATACTTTTTGCGGAGAACCCCATCAAGGAACCTGCCTTGCCGAAACCGCTCTCCTCGTTGGCGGATAAGGTGGAGTTCAGGGATATCAGTTTTAGTTACGATGGTTCCCGCCAAGTGTTGAAACACATCGACCTGACCGTGCCCAAAGGCAAGACCATCGCGCTGGTCGGGCAGTCCGGTTCCGGTAAATCCACATTGGTGGATTTGCTTCCCCGCTATCACGACGTGCAGTCGGGCGAGATACGGATAGACGGGGTTAACGTCAAGGATGCGCGTATCGCTGATTTGCGCGGTCTGATAGGTAACGTCAATCAGGAGGCGATTCTCTTTAACGACACTTTCTTTAATAACATAGCTTTCGGTGTGGAGAATGCCACTATGGAACAAGTGGTCGAAGCGGCGAAGATAGCCAATGCCCACGACTTTATCATGGACACAGAAAAGGGGTACGACACCAATATAGGCGACCGTGGCGGCAAACTCTCCGGTGGACAGCGCCAGCGTATCAGTATCGCGCGCGCCATCCTCAAGAACCCGCCTATACTGATTTTGGATGAGGCTACTTCCGCGCTTGATACGGAATCGGAACGTTTGGTACAAGAGGCTTTGGAGCGGCTGATGAAAACCCGTACCACGATTGCCATTGCGCACCGCCTTTCCACCATCAAGAATGCGGATGAAATCTGTGTGCTTTACGAAGGGGAAATCGTGGAACGTGGCAAGCACGAGGAACTTCTTGCCAAAGATGGTTACTATAAGAAACTGAATGATATGCAGTCTTTGGGATAAGACGGGACGCTCCGCCCTGTGTCATTTTCTTCCGAAGTCTGCGGGTATTTCCCCCCATTGCTGTGTTTCCCATTTCAGGATGGGGGTGGAGTAGGTATTCTCGCGCAGCCATTTCTCGGCGCGTTCTATCAGCAGGAAAAGTTCTTCGGTTCTGGAGTCGCGAGGTAGCTTGGTCTTGCATTTCTTCTGTTTTACCCAATGGATGGCATTTACGCTGTCGCTGTAGATAGGCATGTCGAAGCCTTTCTGCTTCAGCAGGGCGAGTCCGTGGACGATGGCAAGAAACTCTCCGATGTTATTGGTTCCGTACGTGGGGCCGAAGTGAAAAATCTGCTGGCGGCTGGCAACGTGCACGCCCCGGTACTCCATTGCGCCGGGATTTCCGCTGCATGCGGCATCTACGGCAAGGCTGTTTTCAAGGACGGCAGCAGGATAGGGAGCGTCTGCACGCAGAGAGTTCCCGGTTTGTTTGCCGTTTGCGGACGTGTTACGTTTGATGTAATCGTAAGGTGAGGCGGCAAAGGCCTTTTCTGCTTCTTCACGGGTTTCGAACGATTTATATTTCGCTCCTTCGTAGCCTTTGGTCTGTAACTGGCAGTCGGTCCAAGAGGTATAAATGCCCGGAGTGCCACCCACCCATACAACGTAGAATTTCTCTTTTCTCATAACTTGCGGCAAAGGTACGAATATATTTCACAAATCCGAACAATCGGTCTCTTTCGCTTGTTGTTCCCACAAAGAATGAAAGGAAAATATATGAAAAGAACATTTGCAGAAGCGTTGGAGCACCGGCGCAGCTATTATTCCATCGGTAGCGACTCCCCCGTTATGGACGAGGAAGTGATACATATCATCCGTACGGCAGTGAAGAATGTGCCATCGGCTTTTAATTCGCAGTCGACGAGAGTCGTCCTGTTGCTGGGTGATGAGCATAGGAGGCTATGGGACATTGTAAAGAACATCCTGAAACAACATGTTTCGCCCGAAGCCTTTGTGAATACGGAGAGCAAGATTGACAGGTGTTTTGCTGCCGGACATGGCACTATACTCTATTTTGAGGATACTGCGGTTGTGAAAAAATTGCAGGATGCGTTTCCTGCATACAGCGACAACTTCCCGACTTGGTCGCAGCATACGTCGGCGATGCACCAGTTTGCCATTTGGACAATGCTGGAAGACGTGGGGTTGGGCGCCTCCTTGCAACATTACAATCCGTTGATTGATGATGAAGTACGCCACACTTGGAATCTGCCTGAAAGTTGGATGCTGATAGCCGAGATGCCTTTTGGCACGCCGGTTGCCGACCCCGAAGCAAAGGAGTTCCGGGAGCTGAGCGAACGGATCAAGATTTTCCGCTGATTGCGGATTGGTTTTAACGCCGAACTGTCTTTTTTGTTCCAAAAGCGAAAATAAGTGGCATTTCGCCATAAAAAATGGATAACTTCATTTTATTCTGCTCTCAGTTTGCTTATCTTTGCCGCCAAACGGTAAGCAATTATGATACGTATCTTTCTGACCGGTTACATGGGAGCCGGCAAAACAACATTAGGCAAGGCTTTTGCCCGCGAACTGGATGTGCCTTTCATTGATTTGGATTGGTACATAGAAGAACGTTTTCACAAATCTATTCGTGAATTGTTCACAGAGCGGGGAGAGGCCTCTTTTCGTGAATTGGAACGGAACATGCTTCACGAGGTGTCCGAGTTTGAGGATGTCGTAATCTCGACCGGCGGCGGTACGCCCTGCTTCTTCGATAATATGGACTACATGAACAGTTGCGGGCAAACCGTTTTTCTGGATGTGCATCCCGATGTGTTGTTCAACCGCCTGCGGGTGGCGACCCATCAACGCCCCATTCTACAAGGAAAAACGGACGGGCAACTGCGCGCCTTTATTGTGGAAGCATTGGACAAGCGTGCTCCTTTCTATTCGCAAGCCCGTTACCGTTTCGATGCCGGACGTCTGGAAAGCAGAAGGCAGATAGCCGAGTCCGTACAGCAGTTGCGTAACCTGTTGGGTGTTTAATCCCTTGTATATGTGTATTTTTCGTGCAAAAAAGCGGAGCGTTCCGGATTTATATGTATTTTTGTACCCCTTAAGTTTGGTTAGATTGTAAATAATACGGGTCAGGTAGTAAAGACGATATTTCTTTAACTCCTGATTCACATAATTAGTAAATTGTAAATAGTCAAATTGTAAACGAACTGATGAGAAAATGGCGTATTGAAGATTCAGAAGAGCTGTACAACATTACGGGTTGGGGCACTTCGTACTTTGGTATCAATGACAAAGGTCATGTTGTAGTAACACCGCGCAAAGACGGGGCCGGCGTTGATTTGAAAGAACTGGTCGACGAATTGCAACTGCGTGACGTGACGGCTCCCATGCTGGTCCGCTTCCCCGATATCCTTGACAACCGGATTGAGAAAATCTCCTGTTGTTTTCGGCAAGCGGCGGAGGAGTATGGCTACAAGGCAGAGAATTTTATTATCTATCCCATTAAAGTGAATCAGATGCGTCCGGTGGTTGAGGAGATTATCAGCCACGGCAAGAAGTTCAATCTTGGACTGGAAGCAGGCTCCAAGCCCGAACTGCATGCGGTGATTGCCATCAATATGAATTCCGATTCGCTGATTATTTGCAACGGATATAAGGATGAAAGTTATATCGAACTTGCCCTCTTGGCGCAGAAGATGGGGAAACGTATTTTCCTCGTAGTGGAAAAACTGAATGAGCTGAAACTTATAGCCAAGATGGCGAAGCAGTTGAACGTAAAGCCCAACATCGGCATTCGTATCAAGCTGGCTTCATCGGGAAGCGGCAAGTGGGAGGATTCGGGAGGTGATGCAAGCAAGTTCGGACTCTCTTCCAGTGAATTGCTCGAAGCACTCGACTTCATGACAAGCAAAGGCATGCAAGACTGCCTGAAATTGATACATTTCCACATCGGAAGCCAGGTGACGAAAATCCGCCGCATCAAAACAGCCCTGCGTGAAGCATCGCAGTTCTATGTGCAGTTGCACAGCATGGGTTTCAATGTCGAGTTTGTGGATATCGGCGGTGGCTTGGGAGTGGATTATGACGGTACGCGCTCTTCCAATAGCGAAGGTAGCGTGAACTATTCCATTCAGGAATATGTCAACGACTCCATATCCACATTGGTAGATGCCAGCGACAAGAACGGTATTCCTCATCCCAATATAATCACAGAGAGCGGCCGTGCCTTGACAGCGCATCATTCCGTACTCATTTTCGAGGTGTTGGAGACAACCAATCTGCCCGAATGGGACGATGATGAAGAGGTAACTGAGAGTGACCATGAACTGTTGCGTGAGCTTTATGCCATCTGGGATACGCTGAACCAGAATAAAATGCTGGAAGCCTGGCACGATGCGCAACAGATACGTGAAGAAGCGCTTGATTTGTTCAGCCACGGTATCGTAGATCTGCAGACCCGTGCCAAGATTGAGCGCTTGTATTGGTCTATCATGCGCGAGGTGAACCAGATAGCCGGTGGGCTGAAGCATGCGCCCGATGAGTTCCGCGGGCTTCCCAAGTTGCTGGCGGATAAATATTTTTGCAACTTCTCGCTTTTCCAGTCCTTGCCCGACTCTTGGGCAATAGACCAGATATTCCCCATTATGCCTATCCAGCGTTTGGATGAAAAGCCGGACCGGACAGCCACCTTGCAGGATATTACTTGCGATTCGGACGGTAAGATAGCCAACTTCATCTCTACCAAGAACGTATCTCATTACTTGCCGGTACACTCGCTGAAGAGTAAAGAACCTTATTATGTAGGTGTGTTCCTGGTGGGTGCTTATCAGGAAATTCTCGGTGATATGCACAACCTGTTTGGCGACACGAATGCCGTGCATGTCTCTGTAAGCGACAAGGGGTATACGATAGAGCAGGTGATTGACGGTGAAACTGTTGCCGAGGTGTTGGATTATGTGCAATACAGCCCGAAGAAGTTGGTCCGTACATTGGAGACATGGGTAAGCCAGTCTGTAAAGGAAGGACGCATATCGCTGGAAGAGGGGAAGGAATTTTTATCTAATTATCGTTCCGGCTTGTACGGATATACTTATTTGGAATAATGAGAGAGAAACTGACAGTAATCAAGGTGGGTGGCAAAATTGTGGAAGAGGAAGCCACCCTCTGCAAGTTGTTGGATGATTTTGCCGCTATTGAGGGTTATAAGGTCCTGGTGCATGGCGGCGGACGGTCGGCAACGAAGATGGCAGCCTTGCTGGGCATTGAAAGCAAAATGGTAAACGGACGCCGCATTACCGATGCCGAAACCCTGAAAGTGGTGACTATGGTGTACGGCGGACTGGTGAACAAAAACATCGTAGCCGGTCTGCAGGCGCGTGGTGTAAATGCACTGGGACTGACGGGTGCGGACATGGATGTGATTCGTTCCGTGAAGCGTCCGGTAAAAGAGGTGGACTATGGTTTTGTAGGCGATGTGAAGCAAGTGAACGGAACTTTTCTCGCCGACCTTATCCATAAAGGGATTGTTCCGGTAATGGCTCCGCTGACACACGACGGAGAGGGGCACATGTTGAATACGAATGCCGATACGATTGCCGGGGAAACTGCCAAGGCATTGTCCGGGCAGTTTGACGTAACGCTGGTGTATTGCTTCGAGAAGAAAGGCGTATTGCGCGACGAGAACGATGACGACAGCGTAATTCCCCAAATTACTCCGGAAGAGTTCAAGCAATATGTCGCCGAAGGAGTAATCCAAGGCGGCATGATTCCCAAGTTGGAGAACTCTTTCGAAGCTTTGGATGCCGGTGTCTCGGAAGTTGTAATTACTTTGGCATCAGCTATAAACAGCAACGGTGGAACCCGTATCAGAAAATAATTTTAAAAAAAGTGGTGGCAGGCTGTAACTTTCCGTTTGCTGAACCGTCAATTAGTTAGAGATGCAGGAAATCAGTTTTCGTAACGACATTCTCCCCCTGAAAGACAAACTCTTTCGGTTGGTCCTAAGGATTACATTCGACAGGGCGGAAGCGGAAGATGTCGTGCAGGAAACACTGATTAGGGTGTGGAACAAGCGTGACGAGTGGACGCGGTTCGGTTCTATCGAAGCCTATTGCCTGACAGTGGCAAAGAACTTGGCGATAGACCGCAGCGAAAGAAAAGATGCTCAAACGGTGGAATTGACACCCGGCATGGAAGAAGCTTCCGATGCATCAAGCCCTTACGAAAGGTTGGTGAGTAAAGAGCGGATGGCTTTGATACATCGCCTGATGAATGGACTTCCCGATAAACAGCGGCTGATTATGCAACTGAGGGATATTGAAGGTAAGAGCTATAAGGAAATTGCGGTTGTCCTGAATCTGACCGAGGAGCAAGTGAAAGTAAACCTCTTCAGGGCGCGGCAAAAAGTGAAACAACGGTTTATCGATATAGAGAATTATGGACTTTAAATATATAGAACAACTTTTAGAACGCTATTGGCAGTGTGAGACTTCCCTTGAGGAAGAAGCGGAATTGCGTGCTTTCTTTGCGGAAGCGGACGTTCCCGGGCATCTGTCGCGTTACAAAGATTTGTTTGTATATCAGCAGTTTCAACAGGAAGAACATCTGAATGAGGATTTCGATGTGCGGGTGCTTGCTGAGGTTGAGGTCCCGGTGGTGAAGGCGAGACGTATGTCATTGGTTGCGCGTTTCACGCCGTTGTTCAAAGCCGCTGCGGTAGTGGCAGTGATACTTTCTTTGGGTAATGTGATGCAACACTCACTCTTTGCCGATGTCAGGGAAGTAGCCGCCACCGATACTATCGGCAAACAGATTTCCGCTCCGTCGGTTGCCCTTTCGGGGGATATGGCCGCAACGCACGAGAAGCAGTTGCTGGATAGTCTGCATCGTGCGAATACGGAAAAGGAAATCAAGTGATAAGCGTTTTCATTTGCTTTTAAAATAACATTTTCATTTGCTTTAATATAATATAGTTAGTGTGCTTTTTAAAACAAAAAACAGAAGCTGTGAAGTTTCAATTCTCTCAAATTTTTATAAAAACTAACTAAGATAGATGGGACGCCGCGTGATGCAGCGTCCCTTTTATGTAGAGGAGCTTCGGAAAAGAATTTGTATCGTTAAGTTATCAAGTAAAGAGTGCCAGAGAAATAAGGAGCAATAAAACAATACTTTTCATAGTCACTTCAAATAATATTTGATAATGACCGGATTGTCTTCCTCTTTTAGTTGTTCCATCTTATGGATTTCTTCCTCTGACATAAAACGGCGGTCTATAAAATGGGAAATCTCACGTGGAGAACAGAGAGAAAGCAGGATATTATCCACTATATCGAAGCATAAAAACATATCGAAAGGCACTCCGTCTTTCAGTAGAAAACCTTTCTTTGTCTTCCGGTTATATAGGAAGGTTCTACCGGGCATGGTTGTTTTGACCATAAATACGTACACATAATCCTCATTGAAGAGTTTGATTTCGGGAATGATTTCAGTTGAGTTAAACAGATATTGGTATCTTTCTTGCAATCCTTTGGATATAGCACGCCGCTTTGCATCATCTTTGGTTCGTTGTCCCGTGGATATCCCGGGCAGGTTCTTGCTTTTTACTTCCGCGGTGCCAAAGTCAAGGTAAGCTACAGGCAGAAGTTCTTTTTTTTGCTTGTCAATCTGATATAAATAATAATTCAAGCCGAATGGGACAAAATCAAAACCTGTCCCCCTCTTATAGAAGCAGGATTTTGACATATTATTATTACCTATAGTCCCTTGAAAAGCCGTATTGGTTTTTTGATGGGTTTCTATATTCTCGAACGAGACTTCCTGGTCTGTCCACATGTTGGGATAGGTGAACAGATAGTTTACGCTATCCAGTGGCATGAATTTATTTACCGGAAATTCTTGCTGGTAATTTCTTTTTGCAATAAGCTCAAATGTCGGGCTATAAGTATAGACTGTCCCGTACGGGCTGAGCAAGTCTATACCGTTTAGATAGGGGTTGAACTGGATATCCATTGCCATATAATATTCCCTTGGTCCTTTCCCTTTCATTTTTTTTGAATTGCTTATATAAGTTCCATTACCGGAAAAGGTATAGACAACCTGATTTCGGAAGTAGAAAGCGTACATATCCATTTCTTTGTCATAAATGGCTTTTGCATGATAAGATATTACCGAAGAGTCGTTGGTCTCCAGCGGAACAATTTCTATTTTTTCTAAAAAAGAAGCAGCGTCTTCCGTAGCATTCTCGTATTCTATAGGTATGATTTCCATACCTTGAGGCAGGTTTCTTTCATTAGAACTGCAAGCGGATAAGAATAACAAGATTGACAATAAATAGGTAGATTTCATTTCATAATAATATGGTGGGTTATCTTTAATGTTCATTGATACAAGGTGCAAGACAATGGTCATCCATATATCCGGAGAGTTTACAATCAATATAGGGTTCGCCATTATTCGCAATGAGTGCGATAAGGTATATGTTCTTCGTTATCTCTTTGTTTTGTATTAGAACGTGTTACAAATATAAATAAAAAAATGAATCTTGAACAATCTTTCAAGATATATAGTATACAAAGAGCGTGAGAAACTTCTCACGCTCTATAAACACTTCATAAGTAAAGTCTTTTTGTAAAGTAGCTGTTTGCATCAAAGCTTGTATACCCCTTTCTTGGGAAGATCCAATTCCGGATTGCCTTTATAGCCTATGTTTCCACTGCCGCTGATGCGTGCTTTCAAGAAATCGGTAGCATGGCATTTGATATCTCCCGAGCCTGATATGCTTGCCGAAACACGTTTTGCCTGCAGTTCGGAAGCAAGCAAGTTGCCGGAACCGGCCACATGATAACTTGCCTCTGGGGCCACCCCTTTCAGTATCATCGTTCCCGAACCTGCTATTGATGCTTTGGTGTCGGTGGCTGATACATTGCTGAACTTCAAGTTTCCTGAGCCGGCTATGGATGCCGTAAGGTCGGCGCAACTGATGTTGCCGCCTTGTATGTTTCCTGCTCCGGCAATGGAAAAGTCCAGGCTGTTCGTGCAACGGATATTATTTGCATGTATGTTTCCCGCTCCTGCCACGGACATTTTCAGCTTGTCTGTTTTCAATTCGTTGGCAAGTTTTACGTTTCCTGCCCCTGCCACGGAGATTTTGTTCAGCGTCTCGGAAGAGATACGGATTTCCAGTTTGTTATACGATACATTGAAGCCTTTCTTGAACTTGATATTCAGTGTGCCGTTGGTCACGTTGATGTCCAGGAGGTCTACGATGTTGTCGGAAGTGTAAATTTCCACTTTGGGCTTTCCGGCTTGTTGGGTGTAAGTGACCTTCTGGTTGCCGGCCAGGCTCAGACCGGTGAAGTCGGACACCTTGATGTTTTTGGTTACATAGTTCTTGCTCGCTTTGACGATTTTCCCGCCGAACATGCCGGAACTGTATGTATGACTCTGTGAACAAGCGGCGGTGCTTAATGCGAAGATGACGAATGCGATGATTGTTTTTAAGGTTTTCATATCTGTTTTTTTAAGTTGTTTTATTTGTTAGACGTGCCCTTCTCTCGAAAAGTTGCAGTGACCATCACTTTTTTTCGAAAATATTCTGCCGGCGCATTGTTTGCTTTTTCGCTTGATTCTTTGTTCCTTTGCCTATGTTTAAAAGAACAGGAAGAATAAAGGCAGATGATACCAGAACGTGTTTTGGAAGATGAGGAGTTGGGACACATTCGGGTACGGGTGAATGCCCGCGCCCGGCGTTTGACTTTCCGCATACGCGAGGATGCCATCCAAGTCACTGTTCCGCCGGGCACGCCGCTTGCAGAGGTCGGCAATGCCGTTGAACAGTTGCGCCCGCGGTTGAGGGTGGCGAAACAGAAGCAAAGCCGTCCGCTGATCGACTTGAATTATCGGATTGATACCGAATACTTCAAATTGACGCTGGTCAGCGGAACGCGCGACCGTTTCCTTTCACGTTCGGAACTGGGGGAGATGCAGATTATCTGTCCGCCGGATGCCGATTTCTCCGATAAGGACTTGCAAGCCTGGCTTCGCAAGGTGATTGAAGAGGCTCTGCGGCGTAATGCCAAAATCATACTTCCGCCCCGGCTCTATGCCCTCTCTCTGCAGCATAACCTTTCTTACAAGAGCGTGAAGATAAATTCCAGCAGCGGGCGCTGGGGGAGTTGTTCCGCTCGCGGCGATATCAATCTTTCCTATTTCCTTGTGCTGCTGCCCAGGCATCTGATTGACTATGTGCTGCTGCACGAATTGGCGCACACCCGCGAGATGAACCACGGCGAGCGCTTTTGGACATTGCTGGACGGCATGACGGACAATAAGGCACAAGCCCTGCGCGCCGAATTGAGAAAGTATAAAACCGACTTCTGACGCCGCCTTTCACTTTTCCCGTGCCAGCAGTTTCACCTCATCGTTTTCTTTCTCGAAACGGTAATTGCCGCCTTTCTCGCTCAGTTCGAACAAAGACAGCTTGTCGGTGGCTTTGTCCACCACCATCAGCGCGCTTTGTTCGGCAAACCGCTTGACTTCGAACGTGAAAGGCTCTTCGTCGATGCGCCTGTCTATCAGGATGCTGTCATTGATGAACACGGATATGGAGTCGCCCGTGAATCCTTTTGCCAATGTGATGTTGTAGGTCTCGGCAAAGTACCGCCCGCCTTCCTTCTGCCGTTGCAGGCGCATGCTCATATAGACGAAAATAACGACAACGAATATTACGGCAAAGGCAAGGATGCCGTTGCCTACCATAAACTGCTTGTTGGTGTTCAGGTGATGTGCCATGGCTATTGGGTTTTAAGAACCCTGCAAATATAACGATTAATTTTCTGAACTTCTCCGGGCACGGTTCTGATTTATCGCCTGCCCGCGGCGTTTTGCCTTTTTGTCTTTTTGTCATTCCGCCCCTGTCTTCTGACAATTTGTATTTCCCGCTGCCGCAGAATCGGTTTTTTCCGCCCTTGCGTACTGCCGGCGGGAAAAAACGGAACAAAAAACGCCCATCTTGCCGACAGTCAGCGCGATAGCGAAATCCTTACAAAC
>NZ_CAJTSC010000044.1 GCF_910578895.1 uncultured Bacteroides sp. | reverse complement strand
CTTTTTATTCGTCACATAACCCGTTATGCTCCTCATAAAAATTGAAAAACATCCTCGAAAAGAACTCTCAAAATAATGCTGAATAAAATTTAAACAGGCTCTTATTTTTAGACAGAAAGACAAAAGAACCTATTTCTCTCTTTTTGTCTTTTTGTTTTTCTGTCTAAAACTTAACCGTGATGAAAATCCGCGTAATCTGTGGTGAAACAATATTATTAATGAAGTTTCTCAAATTCCTGCATGCAGTCTATCAAAGCCTGTATGCTTTCTTTCGGCATGGCGTTGTAGCAAGATGCACGGAAACCGCCTACGGAACGGTGTCCCTTGATACCGACCATGCCCCTTTCGGTAGCGAATTTCAGGAAGTCTGCCTCCAGTTCCTTGTATTCGGGAGCCATTACGAAACAGATGTTCATGCGCGAACGGTCTTCCTTAGCGGCAGTACCTACGAACATCTTGTTACGGTCTATCTCGGCATACAACATATCGGACTTTTCGATAGCGCGACGCTCCATTTCTTTCACGCCTCCTTGACCCTTGATCCAGCGCAAAGTCTGCAATGCCGCATAGATGGGCACAACCGGCGGAGTATTGAACATCGAACCGCCATCGATGTGAGTCTGATAGTTCAGCATCGTGGGGATGTAACGCGATACCTTACCCAGCGCATCATTCTTCACGATAACGAATGTCACGCCCGAAGGAGCCAGATTCTTCTGTGCACCGCCGTAAATACAGATATATTTAGACACATCGATAGGACGGGAGAAAATATCGGACGACATATCGGCAATCATAGGCACGTTTACGTCCAGGTCTTCTTTCAGTTCCGTACCATAGATGGTATTGTTGGTAGTGATATGGAAATAATCCGCATCTGCCGGCACTGTGTAATCTTTCGGAATATAAGTATAGGTGGCTTCAGCAGAAGAGGCAACTTCTACAACCTCGCCAAAACCTTTGGCTTCTTTCATCGCCTTCTTTGCCCACACACCCGTGTTGAGGTAAGCGGCTTTCTTTTCGAGGAAGTTGAAGGGCACCATGCAGAACTCCAGGCTTGCGCCACCACCCAGGAACAGTACCGAATAGCCTTCGGGAATGTCAAGTAGTTCTTTGAACAGTGCTACGGCCTCGTCCACTACGGGCTGGAAGTCTTTAGCACGGTGGCTAATCTCCATCAGAGAGAGACCGGATCCATTGAAATCTAAAATAGCCTTCGCCGTATCCTCTATCACCTCGCGCGGGAGAATAGAAGGTCCTGCATTGAAATTATGCTTTTTCATTTGAAGTTTGTTTTGGTTATACAATTTCGTTCATTTTGTGTCTTTAGACATGGCGAAATTACGGAATTATTTCAGCATTGCAAATCTTTCCTTATAAAAATTCTTCTTTATCGCGTATTTACCTTACTTTTTATTGGTATATACAAGAAATATTCACCAATCTGTTATGTGTAATTACCAAACAGACTATTAAAAAGTAAACTGAAAGGCAGAAACGGGAATAACTTCCTACCGGAAACAAAAACCGAAAAAAACATGCATAATTATTACAAACAAGCCATTCCGTTATGCTTAACAACATCAGCAGGCATGCTTCACAACATATCGCTAACGGGCTTCTTCTATCAACGTCTTCATGCCTTTTATCTTTTCCCCGCGCAGCAGCGTGAGCAGTTGCTTCGCCTTGCTGCGGCGAACTACCACAAAAGCATAATGCTCTTTCACATCCACCTGCCCCACGTCTTCGCGCACCAACCCGCCTTTCTTATACAAGAAACCTACAATGTCTACCTTGTTCAGTTTGTCTTTCTTGCCCTTGCCGATATATAAGGTGGCCCAACGGGACTTTGCTGGCTTCGGAGTCTGTTCGGGCAATTCGGATACAGGGATTTCTTCCGGCAGATAGCCGGGCAGGCGTTCTTCCGCATGAAGAAGCAGGAAAGACGAACCGCGTGCTTCCCAACGTGCCGTACGTCCGTTTCGGTGCGTAAAGGCTTCTTCGTTGACGGGTATATGATAATGCACCACATTGTCGATGCCGGGAATATCCAGCCCGCGTGCGGCAAGGTCGGTCGACACCAGAACTGGGCAACTGCCGTTGCGGAACTTATAAAGCGCCCGTTCGCGGTCGTCCTGTTCCATGCCGCCATGAAAAGCATCGCAGGGGAATTTTTTCGACTTCAAGTAGGAAACTACCCGCTCCACACTCTCGCGATAGTTCACGAACACCAGTGTAGAACGGTCGCCAAGCGTGCAAAGCAGCCGGAACAGTGTCTCCAGCTTGTCTTTCTCGGGAGAAATGACTTTCTGCAAGTTCAAGCGTTCGGAAACGGCTTCTTCCGAGAGGAAATCCAGTTTGATAAACCCCTCCGCTCCTGCCGGTTGAAGAGGGGCATCTGCCACGTTGAACGCTGCGGATGCAGTGTTGGACTTCAGAGTTGCAGAGTTGACCTTTACGGATGCAGAACCCGCCTTTACAAACGCCGGTATTTCTGCCGCGTCCGTAGCCGAAAGCAACACCCGCTTCTTCAAGGCGGGCAATTGTCCGATAACCTCTGCCATTTCATCATGGAAGCCGAACTCAAGGCACTTGTCGAATTCATCTATTACCAACGCAGCAACGGAACGGGCATCAAAATTCCGCTTCCGTAGATGGTCGTTCATCCGCCCGGGGGTGCCGACAATGACAGCAGGGTTAATCCCTTTCATCGTACGGTGTTCTTCCATTGCGGGACGCCCGCCGTAGCAGCTCATTGCCTTGAAGGGCACATTCATTGACTTGAACACGGTTTCTATCTGCAAGGCAAGCTCACGCGAAGGGACAAGCACCACCGCCTGCACACCCTGCACATCCGTCCGGAGCGACTGTACCAACGGCAGCAGGAATGCCAATGTCTTGCCCGAGCCTGTGGGCGATAAAAGTACGAGGTCCTTATCCGACCGGTAAGCATCCCGTGCAGCCTCCTGCATCGGAGTGAGGTACTCTATCTGTAAGTTGCGAAGTATATCCGACTGTTCCATAATGTTCTTGGGTTTAATAAAGAACAAAGATATTGTTTTTTTCCTATTATACTACCAGTGTATAAGAAATAAACTGTCAATATAACGCGGATGCGCTCACAAAAAAACTCCGGCAAGGTCTTATACCCTGCCGGAGTCTCTTTATTATTAATGTGTCCTGACAATAACGTCTTATCCGCCGAAATTATCGAACATCAGGTTCTGAGCCGGAACACCGAGGTCGTCGAGCATCTTCTCAACGGCTTTGGACATCGGGCCGGGACCGCACATGTAGTATTCGATATCTTCGGGAGCTTCGTGGTCTTTCAGGTAAGTCTCGTAGATTACGTTGTGAACGAAGCCCGGAGTATACTTCACGCCCGCCGCATCGGCTGCCGGATCGGGACGGTCCAAGGCAAGATGGAACTTGAAGTTGGGGAAATCCTTCTCTATCTGCAGGAAGTCTTCCAGATAGAACACCTCGTTCAGCGCACGCGCACCGTAGAAGTAGTTCATCACACGGTCTGTAGTGTGCAGCGTCTTCGTCAAGTGCATAATCTGCGCACGCAACGGAGCCATACCGGCACCACCGCCAATCCACATCATCTCCTTCTTGGAATCGAAAATCGGATGGAAATCTCCGTAAGGACCGCTCATGATTACCTTGTCGCCCGGCTTCAATGTGAAGATATAAGACGAAGCGATACCCGGCATTACGTCCATGAAGCCCGGACCCTGGTCTTTCGGCTTGAACGGCGGAGTGGCGATACGTACCGTCAGCATGATGCGGTCGCCCTCGGCAGGATAGTTCGCCATAGAGTAGGCACGGATGGTTTCCTCATCGTTGCGGCACTTCAAGCCCAGCAGGCCGAATTTCTCCCATGCAGGCAGATACTCCTCACCGATAAGGGATTTGTCGATATCCTTGTCATAGTCCATCGAGTATTTAGGAATCTTGATTTGCGCGTATGAACCCGGCACGAAGTCCATGTGCTCGCCCTTAGGCAGAGCAACGATAAACTCTTTGATAAACGTAGCCACGTTCTTGTTGGAGATAACCTCGCACTCCCACTCTTTTACGCCGAGCACGGACTCGTCAATCTTAATTCCCATGTCGCCTTTCACCTTCACCTGGCAGCCCAGACGCCAATTGTCCTGAACCTGCTTACGGCTGAAGTGAGGTATTTCGGAGGGCAGTATTTCGCCGCCGCCTTCCACAACCTGGCATTTGCACTGTCCGCACGAACCCTTACCACCGCAAGCAGAGGAAAGGAAGATGCCGTTTACAGACAGCGTGTTCAGCAACGTCGAACCGGAAGCGACTTCCAGTTCCTTATCGCCGTTGATAGTCAATTTCACATTACCTGAAGGTACCAAAAACTGTTTGGCTACCAACAGAATAACCACAAGCAGCAGAACAACCGCGAGGAATACTCCAATGCTTGCTAATATCAAATTCATATCCATTGTCTTTATTCCTTTCTTTTAGATGTTCAAACCAGAGAAACACATGAATGCCATTGCCATCAGACCTACAGTGATGAAGGTGATGCCCAAGCCTTTCAGCGGAGCAGGCACATCGGAGTAAGCCATTTTCTCACGAATGGCAGCCAAGCCCACGATAGCCAGCAACCAACCGATACCCGAACCCAAAGCGTAGGAAACGGCATCGGCAACGCCACCGATGAATTTAGGGTCGCTCTCGCCCACGTTGATGCGTTGCTGCATGAAGAGCGACGCACCCATGATGGCGCAGTTCACGGCAATCAGCGGCAGGAAAATACCCAGTGAAGCGTAAAGCGCAGGGCTGAAACGTTCCACAATCATCTCTACCAGCTGCACGATAGCGGCAATCACGGCAATGAAAAGGATAAAACTCAGGAAACTGAGGTCGACGCCTTCGATAATGGCATCGGGACCCAGCACTTTCGTTTGCAACAAATAGTTGACCGGAAGCGTAACTACCAACACGAAAGTTACGGCAATACCCAGTCCTACGGCAGTCTTCACATTCTTGGATACGGCAAGGTAAGAGCACATGCCGAGGAAGAATGCGAATATCATGTTGTCCACAAAAATGGAGCGGACGAATAAACTTAATAAATGTTCCATAATCTTCTTAATTTTGAATTACGAATTTTGAATTATGAATCAATGAATCTGCTACTGTTTAAACGTAAGGACCATAGAGAAAAACTCCTCATCCCCCCATTCAAAATTCATAATTTATAATTAATTTTATTTTTCCTGCAACTCTTTATGGCGTGCACGTTGATACCAGATGATGCAAGCGCAGAGTATCAGCGCCATAGGCGGCATCAGCATCAAGCCGTTGTTCACATAACCCAGTTCTTTCAGCCATCCGTAGTTCAGGATGTTGAAACCGAGCAATGTGCCCGAACCTAAAAGCTCGCGGAAGAAAGCTACGATAACCAAAATCTTGGCATATCCCAAACCGTTGCCTACGCCATCGAGGAAAGACTCCCACGGACCATTCTGCATGGCAAATGCTTCCAAACGTCCCATGAGGATACAGTTGGTGATAATCAGACCCACGTATACGGAAAGCTGCACGCTTACATCGTAGGCGAAAGCTTTCAGGATTTCGCTGACAATCGTCACCAACGCCGCAACCACCACCAACTGAACGATGATACGGATGCGGTTGGGGATAGTCTTGCGCAACAGTGAAATCACCACGTTGGCAAACGCCGTAATCACTGTTACGGAAAGTCCCATCACGATAGCCGGCTCCAGCTTTGCGGTAACTGCCAAGGCGGAACAGATGCCCAGCACCTGCACGGTAACGGGGTTGTTCAATCCGAGCGGAGTTGAGAATACTTCTTTATTCTTCTTTGAAAACAATGCTCCCATATTCTTATTTCTCCTCCTTATTATTGGTTAAAAAATTCTTGTAGCTTGCCAGACAGGTTTTCAGCATGGCATCCACACCTACAGAGGTGATAGTACCGCCGGAAATACCGTCCACCTGATAATCAGGTTTCTCTACTTTTCCGTTCTTCACAACACCGAGGGCGATTTCACCGTTCTCCAGTGTCTTCTTGCCCGGAAACTCTCCCTGGAAGTGAGGAGTGGCGATTTCGGCACCCAAGCCCGGGGTTTCGCTGGCATGAGAGAAGTAGACGCCGTAAACGGTGTCCTTATCGCTGTTCAAAGCGACATATCCCCAGATAGCGCCCCAAAGACCTGCACCGTAAACGGGGAATACATATTTGGTCTCCCCTTCCACTTCCGCCACGAACACGTGCAGACGGTTGTTTTCCTTAGCTTCCTTTTCGTAAGCGGTGGCAAATGCACCTTCGTTCTCGGCGAGCGTGCCGTCTTGGTTCATCAGCATATCGCCTTTGATGTACTTATTATATTCTGCGTCGGCATCCTTCACATCCTTGATGTTGAGGGCGGCAAGTATCTGCTTCTTCGTGTCCAGTTCCACGTTCTTGTTCTGGGTGGCACGCAGAGAAGAGCTTACGAATGCCAGCAGGAATGCAACGATAACAACCATTACCGAAGCATAAATGATAGTATAACTGTTACTATCTTGAACCGAACGTTGAATGTTGAACAAAATTCATAATTCATCATCCTTAATTCATAATTAATTACGCTGCACGTTTCTCGCGGCGGCTGATGTTGCCCTGTACCACACAGTAGTCAATCAGCGGAGCGAAGATGTTCATCAGCAGGATAGCAAGCATCATGCCTTCGGGATAGCCGGGGTTGAGCACGCGGATGATGATTGCCATTACACCAATCAGAAATCCGAAGATATATTTACCGGTCTCCGTGCGGGCAGAAGTTACGGGGTCGGTAGCCATGAAGACGGCACCGAAGCAGAAACCGCCCAATACGAGATGTTCGTACCACGGCATTTGAGCCATTGCAGTGTCCGGTCCGACAGTGTTGAACACCCATCCCATAAAGGCACCGCCCACAAATACGGAGAACATTGTCTTCCAACTTGCAATGCCCGTCCACAACAGCAGGATGGCGCCGAGGGCAATGGCGATGACGCTGGTTTCGCCGATAGAGCCCGGGATAAGCCCGATTACCATATCCCATGAAAATTCGGGATAAGCGCCCGCAGTAGCGGCCGCTCCCAACGGAGTGGCAACGGTGAGCCCGTCTACCGACTGTCCCAAACCGAAGATGCTGTCGCCCGATACCCAAACGGCGTCACCGGACATCTTCGTAGGATAGGCGAAGAACAGGAAGGCACGCGTAATGAGTGCCACGTTGAACACGTTCATACCCGTACCGCCGAATACTTCTTTTGCAAAGATTACGGAGAATGCAGTGGCAACCGCCAGAATCCACAACGGACAGTCTACCGGCACAATCATCGGGATAAGGATACCCGAAACAAGGAAACCTTCCTGGATTTCCTCTTTCTTCCACTGGGCTACAACGAACTCGATGCCCAGACCCACTACGTATGACACAATGATTTTAGGCAATACAGCCAGGAAACCGTAGGCAAACATTTCGATGAAACTGCCGGCAGCACCGGTGTTGGTGAAATGCTGGTAACCTACGTTATACATACCGAACAACAGCGCCGGTATCAACGCAATGACCACCATCGACATGATGCGTTTACTATCGATGGAGTCGTGAATATGCGTTCCCGATTTCGCAGTGGCGTTGGGCACGAACAGGAATGTCTCGAAGCCGTCGAACACCGAACGAAATGCGTGGAATTTGCCGCCTTCTTCAAAGTTCGGCTTTATCTTGTCGAGATAATTTCTTAACGCTTTCATTTATTGATTTTGAATTTTGAGTTTTGAATTTTGAATTACAAATCGGCGAACCGCCATTTGCCGCAATTCATAATTTATAATCCATAATTAGTTTACGCCATTTCCGCACGGAGCATATCAAGCCCGGCACGAACGATGCGTTGAACTTCCACTTTCGAGGAGCATACGAACTCACAAAGGGCGAAATCTTCGGGAGCCACCTCGTAGATGCCCAAAGCTTCCATACGGTCGATGTCGCCTGCGATGATAGCCTTCAACAGATATTCGGGGAAAATGTCCATTGGGAATACGCGGTCGTACTCGCCCGACATAATCATGTGGCGTTCGCCACCCTTGATACGGGCATCGATGACATATTCCTTCTTGCCCAGCAACCAACTGAAGTAAGAGCGGTTGACACTGAACTGATTGAAACGCGGCATAATCCAACCCAACATTTCATGGATTTCATCTCCTTCGGGGATAACGGTGAGCTGGCTGTCGAAAGCGCCGAGGAAGCCGTTGGAAGCTACCTTCTTACCTGTCAGCACATTACCGCTGATATAGCGCAAGCCTTTGTCGGTTGCCACATTACCCTTGAAGACGTCCGTCAGCAATGCACCTACACGCAGTTTGCAGTAAGCAGGTTTCAACACTTCGCTACCGGTTACGGCTACGGTACGGGTGAGGTCTACACGACCGGTATTCATCAAACGTCCGATAAAGATAACGGCTTCCGCACCGATAGTCCATACCGTCTCGCCTTTCACTATGGGAGAGATGTGATTGATTTGCACACCTACGTTACCTGCCGGATTAGGACCGTCGAATGCGGTGACGGTAACGTTCTTAGCCTGCGCAAGCGCTGCGGCTTTTTGTTTTACACTGATGCCCAAATAGGTCTTTGCCATGCGCGACAGAGCATCGAGACCTGTCTGGAAATTTGCCTCTTCGCCTTTCAAGACGAATTCGAAATCGGGAGCCAACGGATTACTGTCGAAAGCGGAAATGAAAATGGCTTTCGGAGCCACCGTCGGGTCGGCGATTACATCGTACGGGCGTTGACGGATGAAAGCGAACATACCGGCTTGCAGCAATGCGTCTTTCACTTCTTGCGCGCTCATCTTCAACGGTTCCATTTTACCGAACTCCGCGTAGTCCTGCTCGGCGGCAGCCTCTACCACGATGTTCAGCACCTTACGACGTGCACCGCGTTCCACGCTCGTCACTACGCCGCTTACGGGCGAAACAAATTTCAATTCAGGATGATTCTTGTCAATAAACAAGGGTCCTCCGGCCATTACATACTCCTGTTCCTTCACCACCACTTTCGGAGTGACGCCTGTAAAATCATCGGGCACCAGCGAATAGAACCCGGGCTCTTTTACAGACATAAACTCTTCGGCAGCTTTGCCTTTCAGGTTGATGTCGAGGCCTTTACGTAACTTAATTACATTTGCCATGCGTTTATATAAAATAATGGTTTCATTAATTTGACCGCAAAAGTAGCAAAAAAGAATGTGAATTAAGAGTAAAAAAGAAAGGAATTACGGAGAAATTTCCGTAATTCCTTTCGTTAACGAACACGGGGATAACACTCCCTTGTTATCTCCCTCACCGCTCTTCCGCAAACATCGGATCCCACGCCGGCAGGCGGACAGGTTTTTGTTTGAGAATTTCCATAATCTTGGCAGGGACGTATTTGGTCTCCACTACCAGGCGGAACATATATTCGTCGAACCACTCGTCTGTCATGATAAGGTGGCCTTTATAACCGCTGTCGGCACCCCAACTGTTTTCAACCATCCACTTGACGGGGTTGCCATTTTTGTCCAAGTCTACTGCCATCAGCGTCATGGCATGAGAAGAACCGCTGGAAAAGGTTTGGATGCGTTGTTTCTTGTCCATTCCGAAGGTAGTACCCATAAGCGATTCGTAGTCATAGTTCTTTACATCAAGCAAACCGCGTGCCGAGTTCAGGAATTTGCCCACATCGCAAGAGAAATACATCATGGTGCTGTCCTTCAACGAAGTTATAGCCATCTGCTTGATGTCCTCTACAGGCAGGTTGACGTATGTCCAGTTCTTACCGTCATAACGGTGGCGGTCATAGTCTATCTCATAACATTTATAATACTCGCGGCTGGGATCGTTCATCAGCATCACATAGTTGGTGAGCAGTTGCGGGTCGCCGTATTTTGCAAGGAAAGACAGCGGAGTATGATGCTCCGTCTCCACCGGATTGCCCTGGGCATCGGTACGCACATAGTCGAACTCCGTAGGCGGCACCCCTAAATTCAACACCAGCATGCGGTAGATGGTACCGAGCATGGTGGTTTTCTCTTTCTCCAAAGCGGCAGGTTTGGCGCCTTGGGCAGCAAGGTCGCGAAGTTGAAGGGCATACTCTTTCAGCTTCAGGGAAATGAGATTTGCCATGCGGGCGGTATTCTCGCTACTATTGGTCTCAGGCATGGCGCATTTGGGCACAAGACCGTATTTCGAGACGATATCCGCCACGCCGGTAAAGGTACCGCCATCACTTAACGGATGCTTCAGAAGCCATTCCACGGTCTGGTCTTCGAGCGGTTTTCCGGCAGTGTCGATGATGCCTTGCAGGAAAAGGTTGGACTTCTCCAACTGGTCCCAAAAGAAAGGATATGTTTCCGAGAATTCGAAGGATTGGAAACCATAATGCGCAAGCGTCTTGGCACGCATCACGTTCAGCCCCGTGAAGAGCCAGCAACGGCCGGACGACTTCTGGTCGGTGATGCCTTGGGAATTTACCTTAATGGAGAAGTGGGTATCCATGCCCTGCATATTCTCCTGGTTGAGCGCCAATTTCCGGATGTCATTGTTGCCAATGGCATTGCGCAGTGCCTTGTCGGAAGGAGTACCCTGATAACTTTGTCGGATTTGTTGGAGCATGACGGGGTTTATCCCGCCCTTTCCGTCCTGTGCCTGCATCGAAAGCAGCGCAGCGGCGAAAACAATTACGGATAAAATACGTTTATTCATTTCAAATATATATTTATGTGTATTATGTATGTTCAGAACATTTTCCGCCGCCCGAAACAACGGAAAGACAAATGTAATGTCTTTTTTGATAATTTTAGTGTCCTGTTTTAGATTTATTATCTATTCCACTCAGAACCTATTCAAATAAAATAGTTTCCTTTGCAGTCATATTCGTACGATATGAAAAGATATATACTGAGTATATTTACTCTGATACTGGCGACAATTGCAGTTTCGGCACAAGAACAGCCTGTCGCAGTCTCCAACGACACTGCTCACACACTGAGCAAGAAAGAATTGCGCAGACAAAAGGTGGCACGCAGAAATTTCCATTACAACATATTAGGTGGTCCTAGCTATACACCTGACTTCGGTGCGCTGGTAGGCGGAAGCGCCCTGATGACTTTCCGTATGAATCCCAGTGACACCACGCAGTTGCGTTCGGTGTTGCCCATGTCCATAGCCTATATGTTCAAAGGTGGAATCAACTTGATGGTAAAGCCGCAACTTTTCTTCAAAGGCGACCGCTTCCGCATCTTCGGAAAATTCGTCTACAAGAATACGGAAGATAACTTCTACGGCATCGGTTACAGTACGAATAAGAATTATATCCGCAGCGACAGCACCAGCAAATACCGTTACAGCGGTATACAAATCAATCCGTGGTTCCTGTTCCGATTGGGCGAAAGTAATATTTTTGCCGGTCCGCAGGTAGACATCAATTACGACAGGATAACCGACCCTGCCAGATATCTCATTGAAGAACCCGACTACATGGCAGCCGGAGGCACACCCGACGGATACAAGAATTTCAACTCCGGGCTGGGCTTCCTCTTGACATACGACAGCCGTGACCTTCCCGCAAACGCCTACAAAGGCATGTACCTGGATTTTCGGGGAATGATGTACAGCAAGGCATTCGGTAGCGACAAGAACTTCTACCGTCTGGAGTTGGACTATCGTCAATACAAATCCGTAGGCAACCGTAAGGTATTCGCCTGGACCGCACAAACCAAGAACGTATTCGGCAACGTCCCCCTCACCCAATATTCGCTGACAGGTACTCCTTTCGACCTGCGCGGCTACTACATGGGGCAATACCGTGACAAATCCTCGCACGTCGTCATGGCAGAATACCGCCAGATGATAAACACCGACCGCGGCAACTGGATGAAACGCCTGTTGCACCACATTGGCTTTGTAGCCTGGACGGGATGCGGCTTCATGGGTCCTACCATGGGAAAGATTGAAGGGGTGCTGCCTAATTATGGCGTAGGCCTGCGTATCGAAGTCCAGCCGCGTATGAACGTACGTCTCGATTTGGGCAAGAACACGGTAAACAAACAAACACTCTTTTATTTTAATATGACGGAAGCGTTTTGAGGAATTTTGAATTATGAATTATGAATTTTGAATTACGCCTGTTGTTTTCCGTAAACTCTGTCACAGCGTCCCCCCATTCAAAATTCATAATTCACAAAGATTTTCACGCAAAGATATCACTCCGCTGAATATAGGCTATCACCTCTCCCTTATTGACATTGGCACCTTGTTGGGCACATACTTCGACAACACGGCCGGTAAATCCGGTCATTACCTTTTCGTACTCGCCCCACGGCGTGGAGAGATAGCAGAACACTTCATCGTGCTGATATTTACGTCCGATGAACGGTGCTGCGGACGGACCTTCCACGGAAACTTCCCAAAGCACCTGCCCTTTGGACGGAGCGATGATAGGATCCGCCTTGGCACGTTTCAACTTCTTTATCTCCTCTTCCGAATACCCGCTCTTTGCCATAGAAGCATCTTTAGCACGTTCCAGTTCGTCACGGAAACGTTTCTTGGCGACACCCGACTTGTAGTCACGGTATTGGCGGTCGTGCATGGCAAGTTCGAAGAGTTCCTCGTCATCTTCACCATATTCCCAGCCGTTCTCGTCCATCTCCTTGCGATATTCATCCAAAGCGTCCGGATAATTGGACTGCGGATCTGCGTCTACAAACTCGTAACCTTTGGATTTGGCAAGTTCTACGATTTCGGGGGCCAGCCCGCCCGGCAGGCGACCGCTCTTGCCCAAAATCATGTCCCAGGTATGATTATCAATCATTGTCCAACGCTCTTCCCCCTTCACCAACTGCATCACGTTCATCAATGCCACGTTCTTGACATACTGGCTGAAGGGAGTCACCAAAGGCGGATAGCCCAACTTAGGCCATACGTATTCCACTTCATCAAAGAGCATCACCAGCAGGTCGTCTATACTGAGTTCGGGTTGGTTCTTGCCTTTCAGTATCATGTTGATACCGGCATGCACGCCTTTCAGGTCCGCCATCATGGAGCCCATCATACCGCCCGGGAGCCCACACTTCAAAAGTAGCGATGACGTATGCTTGTTGGTGGGGTCCATAAAGTAACCAAGAAAATCGTCTATGAATTCCTGTGTCATGGCACGCGCTTTCATATAGGCTTTCATGTTGATGTCGGGCACTTGGAAACCCTTGTCACGCAACATCGCCTGCACGGAGATAACGTCCGGATGCACCTTTCCCCACGACATGGGTTCCATGGCAACGTCTATGATGTCGGCACCGTTTTCGCACACCTCAAGGATGGAAGCCATTGAAAGCCCCGGACCGCTATGCCCGTGATACTGTATCAGCACACCGGGATGTTTCTCCTTGATAGCTTTCGTCAACTCGCCCAGCATGCCCGGACGGCCTATACCCGCCATATCTTTCAAACAGATTTCGGGTGCTCCCGCTTCGATAAGTTCATCGGCGATTTGCGCATAGTACTCTACCGTATGTACGGGCGAATGGGTGATACAGAGTGTCGCCTGCGGCGTCATGCCTGCCTCAAGCGCATAGCGGATGGAGGGAATGATGTTCCGCGTTTCATTCAGTCCGCAAAAAATACGGGTGATGTCCACACCCTGCGCATGCTTCACCTTGTACATCAAGCGGCGCACATCGGCAGGCACGGGATACATGCGTAACGCATTCAGTCCGCGGTCGAGCATGTGAGTCTGTATACCCGCGTCATTGAAAGGTTGGGTAAAGGCACGGACTGCCTTGTTCGGGTTCTCACCATAGAGAAGGTTCACTTGCTCGAAAGCTCCGCCATTGGTCTCGACACGGGCAAAACAACCCATTTCGATTATCAACGGCGCGATACGCACCAACTGGTCCACTCTCGGTTGGTATTTACCGGATGACTGCCACATGTCACGGTAAACAAGACTGAATTTGATTTCCTTTTTCATTGTAATAGGTCATTAACTATTTGATCAATCGGTTAACTTGATTTACACAAATATAAAAGATTATTCTGACATTTAGTCAAAAAACACCTATAATTATTCGTTCAAAAGATATGTTTTATATCATTTCGTAAAGTTCAGGACCGGATATTTTTTTGTTCAGCACTTTTCGAAGAACATTTAAGCAGGCGTTTAGACAAAATCCTTCAATTCTTCCTGCAACTTCTGCCTTGTAAAGAAGATACGGCTCTTCACCGTGCCGAGAGGTAATCCGAGGCGTTCGGCAATCTCACGATATTTAAATCCGGAAACATGCATGGAAAAAGGTACTTTATAGTCGCGCGGCAATGAATTGACGATGCGGTGCATCTCCTTCAGGTCGTATGCGCTTTCGGTATTGGCGAAACCGGATTCCTGCGGCATATTCAAATGATACAAATTATCAGTCTGGTCCACGAAAGTCTGTTCGCGAACTATCTTCCGGTAATTATTTATAAAGATGTTGCGCATAATAGTATACATCCAACCTTTAAAATTGGTGTCGGGTTGATATTTATCCTCATTGTCCAAGGCTTTAAGAGAGGTCTCCTGCAACAAATCATTCGCTTCTTCCCGATTGGCCGTCAATTTGTATGCAAAGCGAAGCAGTTCTTCTTGCACTGCAAGTAAATCTTTTCTAAAACTGTAGGTATTCATACTTTGCTAATTCTTTTAAATGGTTAATATTCATTTCGTTTAGTGAGTGCAAGTATACGGAAGTTTTCAGGTGTCGAGGGATGAAATACAGGTATTCTTTGGGGTAAAAACTATCATTTGACAGATTTTACCCCCTTTTTTGATAGTTTTCGGGTGATATGCGGCAAGCAAGGTTCAGTAAAAAGTGCGATTTATTGTTTAAAAACAGAAAGAAGGCATCCTTTTTGAGGATGCCTTCTCCATTTGTCAGCTATTCTAAAAGCAAACAGAACTTGTTTACCAAGCCCAGTCTTCTTCACTGTAAGCAGCTTCAACTTTTCTCTCCACTTCATTGGGCAGATTGCAGAAGAAGTCAATGCCTGTTTCGTACTCCAAATCCTTTATGGAAATGGCATAAACCATGAAATCCTTTTTAGCCGGATTTTGAGGCAGTAACTCCGAGTGAGGAACCATAAAGGCAATGGCATGATACTCGCCATCCTTCTCGCTCAACAGGGCCATGTAGTAATAGCCGGGGCAAATCAGTCCGCCGGGAGTCAGTCCGGCAGCATTGGTAGTGGGATAAAGCCCGTCGTTGGCTTTCTGCACGCCTGTGAAGTTGGTGAGCAAACGGTCGGTGGTTCCGCCCTTCACCACATACAGTTTATCGTATGTGCCGGCAATAGTGGAACGTCCCCAAGCCTGTACCTTTTTCTCAAGTGCCGCCCAGTACTTTTGGTTGAAGCTACCTATCTGCGGCGAGATATTACTGTAGTAAAACGTCTGCTTATTGGCACTCACGCTGTACACGCGGTCTTCGCTGGCACAGAGGTGTCCCTTGTCGTAACCGTCACTCTTGTGCATATCTTCGGTTACCTCCACACTGTTGTCAATGTTGGGGTCGTCCTGATTCCATGTAGTATTACGACTGGTATTGTCCTGCGCAGTGACGGGGTCGAAACTGAATGCCACCCATGCCGAATGTTTCTTGTCAGCGATATACTCCAACGAGAAGTTGAGCACCTGTCCGGCATCCGCCGCGTCAGACGCGGCAGCGTAGTATTCGATATACTGGTTGGCAGGATTAAGGGCAGGGATCTCGAGGTTGTCAGCTTTATTGCCATCGGCAGTATTGGCGTTGTCCACATCTACATCATCAGCTGCCACATATTCGATGCCTACTTCATTGCCATTGATGTATGCCACGCGGAGCTTACCCATCTGATAGTGGTTGTAACGGTTGAAGCGTACCCAATAGCAGGTGGCAGGCTTCACTTCGGCATTTTCAACAAAAGCTTCGGCAGACGGAACAGCAGTAAGTTCCTTAAGCGACTCACCGGCAACAGGGGCAAAAGCATAGTTACGACCGGTGAAGGCTTGGGACTTGATATAAAAAGACTTGCCTATGGCTTGAGGTTTATAAACATTAAAACCATCGCTTGCAGCATTGTAACCTTTCATCACGTAGGTATCTGCTCCTTCTTCGGTAGGGATTATCTCAGGAATAAGCGAAGCGTTTGAAGCATCATCGCATCCTGCCAGCCAAAATCCAGCCAGCAGAAGAAATAGGTAAGATATTTTTTTCATCTTTGTTTCTCTTTTTGATTTGACAATAAGCACTAATAATACATCTACTCGTTAAAAATACAAATGAGGGTGTGCACAGAATGATAACTAAACTTCATTTTGACGCACCCTCATTGTCTATTGTATAGTCGGGATTTATTCCAAATTATTCTTTTACGACAAAGTTCTTCATCTGAATATTGGGAACTCCACCCTCACTACCTACATATTGGAAACCTACATATACTTTCTTTCCGATAAATTCAGCAGGCACCATAGTCTCCATATCTACAAAAGAGTCATTAACCGGCCATTCGGGGAAGTCCAATTTCACCCAATCTTTTATATTCTTGTCTTCTTTGACTATCTCGTCACCTTCTTGGTAAACGGCTGAAATATATACATTGACAAAATCAGTCATTGTCTTACCCGAAGGAAGATATTTACATTTTGCAGTCACCATCATCTTAGGAGTGACAGCTTTGCTCAGGTCAATCTCACCCGTAATGAGCCAAGATTCCGCCTTACATGCCTTGCTGCCATCATGGCTTGAACCAAGAATAGTATTATAGCCATCAGTAGCACGCCACACCTTCTTATCCTTCAAAGATTCGGGGATATCTATATCCACGATATGAGCCCCGCCATGAAGCAAGCCGTCAAAGTCATTGAAGTAATATTCTACTGCTTCAATCCACTTGCCACCTGCCTTCATAAATACGATAGTACCCGGTACGGATGCCACAGTCTTAACCCAAGCAGCACCATCGTAGGTATATTCGTCAGCGGTTACCGATTTGTCATAACGGTAAACTACCGTCGTAATGTTTCCTGCCTGTGCGTAGGGGAAAGAATTATTCAAGTATACCGGGAGTACTTCATCAGGTTTACTCAATGAGGAAGAGCCTACAGAAGCATAATCAGACGGCTGCATTACTACAATGTCGACATTTTCATTCTTTTCGTAAACTGTCCAAGATGAACCGTTATACTGATAGAGGGCAGAAGCGTTAGGCTGTACGTCGGATGCACGAGTAATAGCACGAGACAATGCGGTAGCAGCTGCAACTTCTTCTACCTTCGAATACATCATTGCCACACGACCGTTATTATAATCAAGCAAAAAACCAGTAATTTTCACATTCTTACCATGAAGCGACATATCAAATTCAGACTCATCCACATAAGATACAGAAACTGTGGTAGTAGCCCCTTCAACCAACAAATTGAAGAAGTTATATCCTTTACCACTATCCTCAATTTCAAGCTGTCCCACGATAGTGGCATATACCACGCGGGGAGTACCGGATAAAGCACCGAATTCGGCAGCAGTCAATTCTTGTGGAACCATTTTAGCAGGAATATCGCTGACTGTTTGATCCAGCACCGTTACTTGAAGCTCATCTTTACCAAACTGCTTCACACCATTACGCAAAGAGGTAGTACCCTTCACACGGACGATTTGACCCACTTTTTCAGTAGGAGCTGTATTTTTATATACCAAGATACTTCCGCTACAATCGGAAAGCATAAATCCTTTTGTATAGACAGCCGAAACAATTCCTTCTGCTTCATAATCGCCAGCATCGCTATACTGAAGCACACCTGCGGGGGTTACAACATCGGTAGCCCCCTTGGCTACCACAGAAGTCACAAAAGTATTAGGATACTTGGTAGACGAACCACTCACACCTGCAAGATAGCCAGTAACTACTACATCCTTATCTATCAAATCCGGATTTATATAGAGGGTATTGGTCAATCCAGGCTGAATAGTCGCATCACCTATCATAATGTTATAATTACTACCACTCTTGGTAAGTTTACCTTCGTAGCTGACATATTCTATTTTAGGAGCCTTTACATAATCTGCAAAGCCTGCGGCATCCATTGTTTTAGGAGCAGGATAAGCGAAATTGGGCTTACGCTCCAGGAATTTCACTTTAGAAGCCGATTTGAAACGAGTCAATTCTTGCTTAAACTCAATGTCTCCACTCACTTCCACCACATCTCCTACAGCAAAAGTAGGCAAAGTATTACGAAGGATACGAATGATACCCGTTCCATCGCTGATAAGCAATGATGTAGCACTGGTTCCCACCACTTCTCCTTTAGAAATAAAATTTCCAGTCGTCTGAGCTAAAACCTCAGAAATAGGAGTATAATTAGGAGTGACTGGTTCATCCATCCCGTCGCCACCCGTACTGGGTTCCGTCTCCGACCAAGCGTAGTTTACTTGGTAAACGTCTCCTTCTTTAGGGCTTTTCACTTTATCTTTCAGTAATGCAGGAATTTGCTTCAATGTAGAAGGAGTAAGGAATTTCACCACTCTGTTTTCTCCCCATACGGTCTTATACTCTCCACTTCCCAAATCAAATTCTTTTGCTGCAGCAATAGCAGTAAGATATTCGGGCAGGTTTCCTGCCATACGATAATTAATCAGAATCTTGGAGTTATCCGTTACATAAGGATATGTATTCTCCAAATAAGCAGGCAGAAATTCTGACGGAGTGATAGTCTCCGTAAAGAAACCGTCTTTTGCCAACTGTTTTAACGCAGTCAGATAGGTTTCTCCTTCGGGATCTTTAGAGAGAGCCAAATCCTGATTAGCTTTCAAATCTGCTATTTTCTTGTAATCAGCAGCAACAAGATCAAGAGTATCTGATTGGACATTGGTAATTGTCGCAAGGTCATCATATCCGGGGAAATTATCCTCGTTGTAATCACACGCTCCGAGCATCAGCAACGAAGAGAGTGCGATTCCTAATAATATATGTTTCTTCATAAATTTATTCGCTTAGAAATTAAACTTCAATCTTACGCTATAAGTACGTCCAAAGCCATAGAACACACGTGTAGCAGTCTCCCAATCGTGCTTGCTTCCATCACGTGCATCAGCTATATACTCCTGATTGAATAGGTTGTTAACATTACCGCTCAACGTAGCACGAATCTTACCAAAGTCGAAAGTATATCCGGCACTTACGTCAAAAGTACTCCATGAAGGAATTTCCCACGGGTCAGAAACCACATAAGGAACATCTTGCTTGGCATCGCTTGCATCGATATCATAATCAGCATAGTTGCGTGCAAAGAAGTTCCAGTCTGCACTCAGGCGCAAACCTTTCATAGGACGGAATGTCACACCTAAAGCTGCCGTTGTCTGTGCGGAACCACCTACATGCACGTCATCCATTTTAATACTATATTTATATTGGTCTGCCTGCGACATATCGGTCAGGATACCACCCTGTGTACTCTTAATGATTTGACCTTCGGTGTTCATCATGAAACCTTTTGCCGTTCCGTTCCAACGCCAGTCTCCCCAAGAGAACATACCGTTCACTTCCATCCAGTGGAAAGGTTTGGCAACGAAGTCAAGTTCCACACCCATGTGATTGGCTTGCGCACCTGCCATGTTCATCGTCCAACGCTGTGACACTCCGTTTTCATCTTCATACGTTCCCGTATCATACAAAGCCTTGTCTTTCCACATAGTGTAGTAAGCGTTGACGTTGGCGCTGAGGAAACGGCTGCGATAACCATAGCCTACTTCGAAAGAGTATACTTTCTCGTTTTTGGCATCGGCATTACGCTCATGCGAACTTTGAGAGTTGATAAACGTATTGTCGAAAATAGGAGCACGGCTGATGAAACCAGCATTGGCGAATACATTGTTGTGTTCATCAAGGTTGTAGTTCAAACCGGCTTTCACGTTTCCACCAAGATAATGTTTCTTGGAAGAGGTCTGCTTGTCACCGCTGTAATAGAAACGGTCATGACGCCAATAGCTGGTGTTGGTCAAACCACCCGACACGAAAGCACTCACCGCATCTTTATTATACTCTAACTGAGCAAAACCGCCTTCGTACATTACAAAACCATCGTAGTCACGGCGGATTACATCACCTACGCCTAACTTCTGATTGACCCAAACTGTATTTCCACCATTCACGTTATTTGCAGCCAATACGCTTTTGCGGTTATAGGAGTCTACATAATACTGTCCGCCGAAAAGGTCAGTAATAATGTTCTTATGCAATCCTTTATAATAACGGTAGTCGATACCTCCGTAGAAGTCGAAGTAATCACCAAACTTGGTAGTATAAGTAGAAATCAAACCTGCCCAAACATGGTCATTGGAAGCTTTGTTCATAATCATCAGCGAACCGTTGTAATTAGGCATTCCGCTTACATTCACAGGAGTGGCGTAGTTGTCGGCATTGAGCTTTTCTACCGCATCGTAATCGAACGTGCCGTCGGGGCAACGGAACTGGGTATTTACCGTACCATCAGAACCTGTACCATACCAAGAACTGCTGTAACCCGTAACACCCGTGCCACTATAACCGGCACCCGTACCGATAGACATATAAGCAGCAGTACTAAGGCTTGATTTATGGTTGATTTGCCACAGGTGGTTGAGTGACATCTGCGGTTTGTGGTATTCGTTACGTGAAGAATTCATCACTTGTCCGTTGCGATAACCGAAAGTGGAGTTATAGCGGTAAGGACTTTCTTCGCCCATCCATTGCTTTACACGTTGATATTCCTTAATGCTCAAACCGTTTGCCGAATTACGTTGGTTGTGCCATTGAGGAGCACCGAAAGCCGTGAACGAAAGCTGATGATTATCGTTGAAACGCTTTGCCACGCTAACAAACCAAGTGTAGGCTTCAGACTCCGTACCTTGAATGTAACCGTCACGTTCGTCTCTGGCACCCAACAATGTAAATGCCCAACCGTCTTTTGTAAGACCGGAAGATACGCTGAACATCACCTTGTTGTAACCATCATTACCCATACCGTAAGAGATAAAGCCGCCTTTCTTGGCATCGGTAGTCTTGGTAATGATGTTTTGCGAACCACCCACCGAAGGAGTTGAAACCTTGCTGGCACCGAGTCCGCGCTGGATTTGGATGCTACTTGCCACATCGACCAATCCACTCCAGTTACTCATGTAAACCTTCTGGTTCTCCATACCGTTCATAGGCACACCATTAATCATCATAGCTACATATTCCGATTTAAATCCACGGATTTTTATGTTGGAGTCGCCAAAACCACCACCGTCATTAGAAGCGTAAACTCCCGGGGTAGATTTCAAAAGTTGCGGCAATTCCTGAGAGCCGATTTTATCCTCAATGGACAGAGGAGTAACTGTAGACACCGCTACCGGCGTCTTACGAGCCACAGCTACAGACGAAGTAATCACCACGTCTTTCAGCATCACTGCATCGGGCTGCATCTTAATAGCACCCAGTTCTACAGAAGCACCCTTCTGAGTAAGTTTCTTCTTCTGGTCTTTGTAACCGATGTACTTGAAGAGCAACGTGGCATTAGAAGCAACGCTTTGCTTGAAATAGCCGTCAATGTCAGTCACCGAACCCTGAGCGGTTCCTTCTACCATAACGGCAGCACCTACCAAAGGTTCTCCGGTCTCAGCGTCGACGAGCTGGCCATGCACTGTGGTCTGCGCCCATGCTGCGGATGTAAACACCGACAACACGGCAACCAACAGAAATTGAATTAGATGTTTTCTCATAATTCTGCTTTTTGTTAATAGATATTGTTAATTAAAGTTTAAATATGCACTTGAGTTGCAAATATAATACTATTATATCAGATATTCATTACGATTGTGCTACATTTTTTCAAGTTAATAAACTATCCTGAAAACTCTTTAAACGAAGAAAGCTCCGTAGATTTCCCACGGAGCTTTCTTTTTGCTACAAATACAGAATATATGCTTTCAGATTAAAACATAAAATCAGTCATTCATCAACTTTCTATAACGTACACGGGTCGGTTCTTCCTTGCCCAAACGCTTCAATTTATTCTCTTCGTATTCCGAATAAGAACCTTCAAAGAAGAATACATTAGAATCGCCTTCGAACGCAAGAATGTGCGTACAAATACGGTCGAGGAACCAACGGTCGTGACTGATAACCACGGCACAGCCAGCAAAATCCTCCAGACCCTCTTCAAGGGCACGCAATGTATTGACGTCGATATCATTGGTAGGTTCATCGAGGAGCAACACGTTACCCTCTTCTTTAAGGCAGAGGGCCAAGTGGAGACGGTTGCGCTCACCACCGGAAAGTACACCGCAAAGCTTCTCCTGATCGGCGCCGGAGAAATTGAAACGCGACAAGTAGGCACGCGCATTGATGTCGCGTCCACCCATGCGGATAAGGTCGTTACCACCGGAAATTACCTGATAGACACTCTTATTGGGGTCGATATCCTTATGTTGCTGGTCCACGTAGGCTACTTTCACGGTCTCTCCCACTTCGAACTCACCGCTATCAGGCGTCTCCAGCCCCATGATAAGGCGGAACAGGGTAGTTTTACCCGCACCGTTAGGGCCAATAATTCCCACGATACCGTTAGGCGGCAGCATAAAGTTGAGGTCGTCAAACAAAAGCTTGTCGCCAAACGCTTTTGCCACATGCTTAGCCTCGATAACCTTGTTGCCCAATCGAGGACCGTTAGGAATGAAGATTTCAAGTTTCTCTTCCTTCTCCTTCACATCCTCATTCAGCAGTTTATCGTAAGAGTTCAAACGAGCCTTTCCCTTTGCCTGACGCGCCTTAGGAGCCATACGCACCCATTCCAACTCACGTTCCAACGTCTTACGACGCTTGCTGGCGGTCTTCTCTTCCTGTTCCATACGCTTGGTCTTCTGATCCAGCCAACTGGAATAGTTGCCCTTCCAGGGGATACCTTCACCACGGTCGAGCTCGAGAATCCAACCTGCCACATGGTCAAGGAAATAGCGGTCGTGGGTAACGGCAATTACCGTACCTTCGTACTGCTGCAAATGCTGTTCCAGCCAGTCGATAGACTCGGCATCAAGGTGGTTGGTAGGCTCGTCAAGGAGCAATATATCAGGTTTTTGAAGCAACAAACGGCAGAGTGCCACACGGCGGCGTTCACCACCGGAAAGATGCTCCACAGACTGATCTTCGGGCGGACAGCGGAGTGCATCCATAGCACGTTCCAGCTTGCTGTCAAGGTTCCAGGCATCGGTAGCGTCAATGATGTCCTGCAATTCAGCCTGACGGGTGAAAAGTTTATCCATCTTGTCCGAATCTTCGTAATATTCGGGCAACCCGAACTTCTGATTGATTTCCTCGTACTCCGCCAACGCATCCACAATAGGCTGTACGCCTTCCATCACTACTTCCTTTACGGTCTTTGCAGGATCCAGATAAGGCTCCTGTGCCAAGTATCCCACCGAATATCCGGGTGAGAACACCACTTCACCCTGATAGGACTTGTCCAAGCCGGCGATAATCTTCAGCAAGGTCGATTTACCCGAGCCGTTCAGACCGATGATACCGATTTTCGCTCCATAGAAGAACGAGAGGTAGATGTTCTTCAACACCTGCTTGTTGTTCTGCTGAATGGTCTTGTTCAGCCCTACCATAGAAAAGATAATTTTCTTATCGTCTACTGTTGCCATGTAATTTATGTATAAAGTATTATGTATAATGTAAAAATATAGTGTCCGCAATGTGATATCCCCCTTAGCATCATACAGGCTGCAAATTTTTAAACATACTTCAAGTCACATAATGCCCCAAGCATAATATAATCAAAGGATTAAAGATGTCCGCGCACATAATTCCGCGACAAAGATAAGAAAAAAAGCGAAATTCTTTTGCAACTTCCAAAAAACTCTCTATCTTTGCACCCGCTTAACAGCAATAAGGATTGATTCGCTAGCTCAGCAGGTAGAGCACAACACTTTTAATGTTGGGGTCCTGGGTTCGAGCCCCAGGCGGATCACTGAAAGAAAAGCCAAAAGGCGACAAGAAAAAGACAAGTCCTACAAAATCAATGTTTTGTAGGACTTTTTTCATTGTCTTTTGGCTACCTTGACCGCCACGAAAAGGTCACTGACAGACAAAAATTAGTGCCTTATTCGTACCCCCGACAAAATTCTTTAAAAAGGGGTACGATTTGTCGGAAAATGGCGAAATGTTGTCGAGATTTGGCGACCCTGCATTTATCTCATTATGAGTTAATAAAAGTAGTTTTGTAACTTAAAAAATGAGGTATGAAATCAACATTCCGAGTATTGTTCTTCCTGAAACGGGACAAGGTGAAAAAGAACGGTAATATGCCAATCATGGCACGTATTACCA
>NZ_CAJTSC010000043.1:13665-24688 GCF_910578895.1 uncultured Bacteroides sp. | reverse complement strand
AACGTGTTCCCTGCACGTTGGGAACATATTCCCAATGAGGTGGGAACGCGTTCCCAGTAAGCTGGGAATAAAGTTCCACCTCGCAGAAAACGAGTGGCACTCGTATGTCGCTGATAATAAGCGTTTGGCGGAGATATTTCGCCCGCTTGCTTTTATCCGTTTGTTCTTTGCCGGTCCGTTTCCGTTTGTTCATTTCCGTTTGTCCGCTTCCGCCTGTCTGTCTGCGCGGTCTCTCCGGTCGTGTTCTCCGGTGTAGCTACCGGCTTTTAACTCCTGTCCCGAAGGGGAGATAATTCCCTTTAACTCTTGTAAATGAAAAAGCCGTGATTCCCTTAGAGCCTGTTTAAGTTTTGTTCAGCCTTCTTTTGAGAATTCTTTTCGAGAATGTTTTCCTGTTTTTATGAGGAGCATAACGGGCTATGTGACGAATAAAAAGAGGAAAACAGACCGGAAAGAGGTTCAAAAAGAAGCCAAAGAAAAACTTCTTGAAGAAAATTTAAGCAGGCTTTTAAATGAAAGAGCCGTATTAAAGGTATGGTTTTGGCTCCGCTCTGATGGCAGTAGTGGCATAAGTTAAACGGTGGTTACATAAATTAAGATGTGTGCCAAAGTCCCGACAGTCGTATCATTCTGTCGGGACTTTGGCACACATCTTTCCTGTTGATGGAAACTGCAATCGTTTGCAGTTTTTGAAGCTATTGGGAGATAACGATGTTGCGGATTACGGCTTCCGCCCCTTTCTTCTTATTGTTTTTCGATGCGGAAAATCTTACGGTAAGCGTGTGTGGCTGTCGGTTATCCAATTCGGCGGCAAGCACATACAGCCAGGGCAGATACACGCTTTTGCTCCAGGATGTATAAGTGTCGAGCGATTGGAAAGCTCCGTTGTCGATGCTGTATTCGATAATTCCCGAATAGGGACCGCAAGCCATGAACAGTCCTACCGCCGTACCTTTGAACGTATAGGTGAATGTGGCGCCGGGTTTATCGCTGTAAAGCATGGGAACGTTGACGAACCCTTCCCGCGTGCCGGTTTTATCTTTAGGTTGCCAAGACGGAACAATGGTCCAGTCGTTTTTTACCTTTACTTCATCGAGACCGATGAATTTTCCCTGTGTATAGCTGTATGTGTCCAGCATGTCGGCAGGTATCTCATGTTTTTGCAGTGTTGCGTTTTCGGCAGGTATCCACATACGGTCCAGGAGCGACTGAATGGCGGCTGCATAGTATTTGTGTCCGAACCAGTTGGGATGCACTCCGCCAAAGTCTTTCCATGTGAATTCTTTTTCTTCGATGCGTTCGGATATCTCCTGTGCGCAATTAATGGAAGGTATCAGATAGTGATTGGCAACACGTTCGTGGTTTAGAATAACATCCGGCGTCTGCCCTTTGGGAAACATTTCGAGGAACGGGTCGTAAACAAAATGCAGCATGACGATATCCGTATAAGGATTTGCCATCCGGGCATGGCGCACCACGCCTTCCATTCCTCTGATTTGGTCTTGTGCGGAGAAGCCGTTGGTATGGTCGTTGACAGCCCCTTCGATGAAGAGCAAATCGACGGGACCCTTGGACAATACGTCATTCTCCATGCGGAAAGCATGCGGAGTGGTTCCGGCAGACGGGATGCCTGCTTCGATAAATTCGAAATCGGTGAAAGGGAACCGTTGTTCCAATTGTTTTTGAATCATATTGTGCCAGCCTTTCATGTGGGTGATGGAGCCGCCGAAGAAGACAACCCGTCCTTTTCTCTCTTTTTCGAAACGGATAAGGGAGTTTTGCAGGGAACCTCGCACGTTGCAATGCTGTTTTTCCTGGTAGGCGGGTTGGCTGCGGACAATGAAGTCGACAATCGGTTCGGGTTTTTCCAGGCTGTGCGGATGATGATCGGCTCCCGGTTTTATAATCAGTTGCACGGGACCGCCCAATCGGGTATATGTTTCCCGGATGAGTTTCATGTTTTCGGCAAAAGGAACAATTTTGTCGCTGTCTCCGCATACGGCAAGAATGGGAACTTTATGTTCCGCCAGTGCCTGCAGATGGTGTATCGGATTGCCATTGAAGGTTTCGGGAGTGATGGTGTCTTCCAGTTGCCACAGTTTCAGGAACTCCTTCCATTGCTTCTCCCTCTGCCTGCCCGGCCAGCTGAACATGTCACACACCGGATTGTCCAGATATAGGCAAGCCGTCTTCTCGGGGTTTGCCACCGCCCATTGCAGGGCATAATAGCCGCCACGGCTCAACCCTTCCAAGGATACCTTGGCGGACAGTCCATACATGGATATCATGTTGTTGTAAAAGTCCGTACCTGCTTTTATGGAAGCAGGGCAACCGTATTGATGGGTCAGGTCGTAGTAAACGATGTGGAAGCCTTCTTTAAGCAATGCCTCGTCGGCGTATGCGAAAGAGCCGAAAAAGGCGGGACGCCATACCCAAGGATTACCTTTCAGGGCTTTCTTGGGGCATACCGCAATGGCTTTCTTATTCTTGTAAGTAAAGTCGTAACGGTCGTATCCTTTCCATTGGCTTTTCATGCCGGGAAAGGGTTGCACTTCATGGGTACTCTCTTTTCCGGTCAGCGCTTTGTAGATGACTTTTGCCATTACCCGCGCGCCTTTCTCATTGGGGTGGAGCGCATCGATGAATGCGTCCTGCATATTTTGGGTAGGTGTATGCAGGTCTATGGTTTGTGCATCGTTCTTCTTTGCCACTTCATCTATCATCGGAATGAGTTCGGTGGTAAGAACACTGTCCCGCTGGCTGAAGCGGTCGGTATATATCGTGACGGGATAACAGATGTAGATTTTCACAGCAGGCGATTGCCGGCGGAATGCCTGAATCATGACGGTCATATCTTTGGCATAGTCGTCCTTGTATTGCCAATAGACGGGATTGGTGTCGTTGGTTCCCAATTTTATGATAAGGATATCGGGCTTGTAGTCCAATGCCTGCCGGTAGGCGGCCTCTTTCATATACGATTTGTCCTTTTGGATCATGGTTCTGCCGCTGACACCGAAGTTGCGGACTTCATACTCTTTTCCCAGCATTTGCCCTAACATCATGGGATAGCTGTCTTTGTCCCGGTTCTTCACGCCGACTCCGGCGGTAATGCTATTGCCGACACATGCTACCTTGATAGGCGAAGCTGCCTCTGCATAAATGGCCAGGAGAGTAAATAAAACGGTTACGAATAGTTTGTGCTTCATTTTTGTTTATCGATTAAAAGTGAAAGTTGTTATTATTAAGTAAGTGTTGAAGTTTGAAATATATCATTGGTCTTCTGGATGACAGATGGTATAAGATAAATCTGCCAGGCAGGGTTAATGCTCAATGCTTAAAACAGGTTGCCCGTTTTTTCCAATTTGTCTTTTCTTAGCAGGGCTTCAATGAAATAATAGTCGGCATAGACAATGGAAACATCTACTTCTACGTTTTTAGGTTTGGTGCCGGTGCTGTGCAGCAGTAGGAAACCGTTGTCTTTCTTCAAGGATGCCCGATAATGTCCTGACAATGTCGCTAAGATCTTATCTGCGCGTTTTTTATAGTTTTCCGCACGTTCGGGGACATATAAACTGAGTTCGTAGAGTGCTGAGGCGATTATCGTTGCCGCCGATACGTCACGAGGCTCATGGGGAATATCGGGCGCGTTAAAGTCCCAATAAGGAATATCATCTTCCGGCATATTAGGGTGTGTGAAAATATACTCTTCCACCTTTTTCGCCTGTGAGAGGAATTCCGGAAGATGCGTTTCGCGATAACACATTGTATAACCGTAGAGCGCCCACGCCTGTCCACGTGCCCATGCGGATTCGTGTGAGAAACCCTGGTGAGTGTTCTTTTTCAGCACTTGCCCTGTGATTGTATCATAATCTACCACGTGGTAACAGCTGTTATCGGAGCGGAAATGGTTTTTCAGTGTGGTGCGGGCATGGGTGACTGCCATATTATAGAATGTGGAGTCGCCGCTTTCACGGGTAGCCCAAAACAGTAGCTCCAAGTTCATCATATTATCAATGATGACGGGACATTGCCATTTGTCTTTGTTATGGTCCCACGACCGGATAATTCCCGCTTGCGGTTTGAAACGGGTGGCTAAGGTGTGTGCCGACTGCAACAATATCTCTTTATACCGCACGTCTTGTGTCAACCGGTAGCCGTTGCCATAGCTGCAATACATCTTGAACCCCATGTCGTGCGTGCCGCCATTGGTTTTCTCCTGCTCCAGCATGTTGGTGTGCACTTGCGCCTTTTTCTTCCAGAAACTGTTTTGGGTGTATTCGTACATGTACCATAGTTCTCCGGGAAAGAAGCCGCTGGTCCAATCTCGGGAAGTGACCAAATGCAAGCTGCCGTCCGGTTCGGTGTTACGAGGATTGGCAAGTTCGCCCCAGCCTTTCTCTTCCCGTTTCTTACGGCTCTCGGTCGATTCGTTGGTACGGGCATACTCTATTTCGTCGAAGGCGAATTGCAACTGCTGTTGTGCGAATATCATGTTATTCTCTACAGTCATATCCTTTGGTTGCGACGTACACGAACTCATAACGGCTATGAGCAAATTCAACCGGAGGATACCTGCCAATAATTGTTTTTTTTGTTTCATGAGTTATAGACGATTTTGATATTGGTAATTATAATCCGTACTCAAAGCTACGGGATATTAATGAATTTGAGTTATAAATATGGGTCTAATGTTTGTAAAAAACAGGCATTTGGCGAGAAATGACCATATTTTACAAATGGATGGCGAGAAATTATAAATGACCTGTCTCTTGTAAGTGCGGAAAAGACAACATTGATACAATTAGGTCAATTATTACAAGTTCGTTGGGAGAATACTTTTTACCTTAGCCCTCAAAAAAAGAGAACCATGAGAACTACCAAGAACAGTGCGGCACTGTTGTTTTGCCGCTATTTATTTATTGTCGGATTCTTTGTCCTGAGCACGGCGTTCAAGAAGGAGAATACCGGTGTGCAGGCTGTTTATGATTTGATAGAGCGGGTCACCCCCGGCTATAGTAAACAGTTTGTGTTGAAACAGATTCCTGCCGGAACAGATGGGCAGGATGTGTATGAAATTGACGGGAAAAAGGGAAAAATCGTTTTGCGTGGAAATAATCCCGTTTCCTTGGCTACCGCGTATAATCAATATTTAAAATATACTTGCGGAGCGCATGTGTCTTGGTTTGGAGACCAATTGAAACTGCCGGAAACACTTCCTGCTCCCGTCGGTCCGCAAAAGGGAAGGCACGTGATTAACGGAAAGTACAGGGTTTACATGAACTACTGTACAATCAGCTATACCGCTCCCTGGTGGGACTGGAAACGTTGGGAACGTGAGTTGGACTACATGGCGATGAACTCCATCAATATGCCCCTTTCGGTCATCGGGCTGGAAGCCGTATGGTATAATACATTATTAAAATATGGTTTTACCGACCAAGAGGCACGGGCTTGCCTGACGGGTCCTGCGCATTTTGCCTGGCAATGGATGCAGAACATTCAAAGTTATGGTGGTCCGCTGCCATTGTCATGGATAGAATCGCATGTGGAATTGGGCAAGAAAGTCATCAACCGCCAGTTGGAATTGGGTATGCAACCTATTCAGCAGGGTTTTTCCGGGTATGTTCCCCGTGAAATGAGACAGAAATTCCCGAAAGCGAAGATTAGCAAGCGTGGAGGATGGTGCGGTTTTCAGGGAGCGGCACAACTGGACCCGACAGACCCGTTGTTCGAATCCTTCGGACGTGATTTCCTGGAAGAGGAGAAGAAACTGTTCGGTGCGCACGGCGTATATGCCGCCGATCCGTTCCATGAAGGAAAACCGCCTGTAGATACTCCCGAATACCTGGATGCAGTGGGTAAGGCAATTCATAAACTGTTTAAAACGTTCGACCCGGATGCTTTGTGGGCAATGCAGTCGTGGAGCTTGCGTGAACCGATTGTGAAAGCCGTCCCGAAGTCGGACCTGCTTATCCTTGACCTGAATGGCGGACGTTGCGCCAAAGATGACCCATGTTGGGGATATCCGGTAGTGGCTGGCAATCTGCACAACTTCG
Organism: uncultured Bacteroides sp.; assembly: GCF_910578895.1. Classification (GTDB taxonomy): domain Bacteria; phylum Bacteroidota; class Bacteroidia; order Bacteroidales; family Bacteroidaceae; genus Bacteroides. The sequence continues at coordinate 18,632 of NZ_CAJTSC010000043.1, read as the reverse complement.
GCGGGCGTATCAATATGCACGGTGATTTGCCCTTGATTGCTTCTAACCAATATTCCACTGCGCACGAGAAGTGGAACAATGTATGCGGATCGGGATTGTTTATGGAGTCCATCGTCCAGAATCCGGTATTTTATGAACTGACATTCGAAATGCCGCTCCATTCCGGAGCTGTAGACCTGAACCAATGGCTGAATGGATATGCCGAACGGCGTTATGGCGCATCGTCTTCCAAAGCGCATCAGGCTTGGCTGTATCTCCTTGAAGGTCCTTATAAAAAGGGGACAAACGGCACCGAACGTAGTTCTATTATTGCGGCACGTCCGGCATTGGATGTCAAGAAATCGGGTCCGAACAAGGGGTTGGGTATTCCTTATTCCCCATTATTGCTTTGGAAGGCGCAGAAACTTTTGTTGGAGGAGGCGGATAAGTTCAAGGATTCCAAGCCTTACCGTTTTGATTTGGTGGACTTGCAACGTCAGATTATGACGAACCTGGGGCAGGCAATCCATAAGCGCGCCGCCGATGCTTTCCGTAAAAAAGACCGTGAGGACTTTTTGTTGCATAGCAACCGTTTCCTCGAACTTCTGCACGATACGGACGAGTTGCTCCGTACCCGCGAGGAATTCAATTTCGACAAATGGCTGACCGATGCCCGCAGTTGGGGAACAACGGAAGAAGAAAAGAACTTGCTGGAGAAAGACGCCACGGCACTTGTCACTATTTGGGGAGGAGATGGCGATCCGCGTATCTTCGACTACTCCTGGCGCGAGTGGAGCGGACTGATTGAGAACTTCTATCTGAAACGTTGGAAAATGTTCTATGACGAAATGCTCGGATATTTGGACCGTGGTGAAGCGTATGTGGAAGAAGGGCTGCCGTTGGTTTATGGGCGCGAGGCTTTCCGTGCCAATGCTGTGTACAACAGGATGGCAGACTGGGAAATGAATTTTGTCTCTACTTATAATAAGGCGCGTACGCCTATCACGCAAGGTGATGAAATTGAGATGGCGACAAAGCTTTTTAAGAAATATGCGGCACTTTCGAAGTTTTACTATTCCAAAGAGATGGCAGCCGATGCTATTAAAGATGGCAAAGCGTTCGAGAATTTTGGAGAAGATTAAGAGCTTGTTTAAATTTTGTTCAGCATTATTTTGATAGTTCTTTTCGAGGATGTTTTTCAATTTTTATGAGGAGCATAGCGGGCTATGTGACGAATAAAAAGAGGAAAACAGACCGGAAAGAAAGTCAAAAGAAGCTGAAGAAGACTTTTTGAAGAAAATTTAAACAGGCTCTAAATTAGGTGCATTACTAATTGTTAACTGATGTTGTTTTGTATGGAATAAATTGTTCTTATTGTAGTATTTATCATTCAAAATCGTGTAATTTAGATAAAAAACGCTTTTTATGGGAACAATTAGACAGTGTTTGTTTATACCTTTGCAAAGTTGTTTGTGTAACTATTTTTGACTGAACAAACAGCCTGCCGCAAGTGTTAATAGAGTAAGTAAGATAAAACAGAATATAAAAGGATTGCTTATGTCACAGATTGTTGGACATATCTCTCAGGTTATCGGACCTGTTGTAGACGTTTATTTTGAAGGTACAGAGGCAGAACTGATGCTGCCAAGTATTCACGATGCACTGGAAATAAAGAAAAGTCACGGTAAAAGACTGATTGTGGAAGTACAACAGCACATTGGCGAGAATACTGTGAGAACCGTAGCTATGGATAGTACGGACGGTTTGCAGAGGGGTATGAAGGTATACCCGTTGGGCGGACCGATTACTATGCCTATAGGAGAGCAGATTAAAGGCCGTTTGATGAACGTTGTAGGAGATTCTATTGACGGAATGAAAGAGTTGGATCGCACCGGTGCTTATCCTATTCACCGCGAACCCCCAAAATTTGAAGATTTGACTACCGTACAAGAAGTACTTTATACGGGTATCAAGGTCATAGACTTGCTGGAACCGTATAGTAAGGGCGGCAAGATCGGATTGTTTGGCGGTGCCGGAGTAGGTAAGACCGTACTTATTCAGGAATTAATCAATAATATCGCCAAGAAGCAGAATGGCTTTTCGGTGTTTGCCGGAGTGGGAGAGCGTACGCGTGAAGGCAATGACCTGCTGAGAGAGATGATTGAATCCGGCGTAATCCGTTATGGCGAGGAATTCAAGAAAGGAATGGAGGAAGGGCATTGGGACCTTTCCAAAGTTGATTATGATGAAGTGGCTAAATCGCAGGTATCTTTGATATTCGGCCAGATGAACGAGCCGCCGGGTGCGCGCCAGTCTGTTGCTTTGTCAGGTTTGACAGTTGCCGAGTCTTTCCGCGATATGGGGTCCGAGTCGGATGGACCGCGCGATATATTGTTCTTTATCGATAATATATTCCGTTTTACCCAGGCGGGTTCTGAAGTTTCCGCATTGTTGGGGCGTATGCCTTCGGCTGTAGGTTACCAACCGACACTTGCAACGGAAATGGGCGCCATGCAAGAACGGATCACTTCTACGCGTAACGGCTCCATTACTTCCGTACAGGCAGTGTATGTTCCGGCGGACGACTTGACCGACCCCGCACCCGCCACTACCTTCACGCATCTGGATGCGACAACCGTATTGAGCCGTAAGATTACGGAACTTGGGATTTATCCGGCTGTTGATCCGTTGGAATCCACCTCGCGTATCCTTGACCCGCACATTGTAGGCAGAGAACATTATGAAGTGGCACAACGTGTAAAGCAAATTCTTCAACGTAATAAAGAATTGCAGGATATAATTTCCATTCTCGGTATGGAAGAGCTTTCGGATGCCGACCGTACATTGGTAAATCGTGCGCGCCGCGTACAACGTTTCTTGTCCCAGCCTTTTGCTGTGGCGGAACAGTTTACGGGAGTTCCCGGTACGATGGTTTCCATCGAAGACACCATCAAGGGTTTTAAGATGATTCTGGATGGTGAAGTAGATTATCTGCCCGAACCGGCATTCTTGAATGTCGGAACTATTGAGGAAGCGATAGAGAAAGGTAAGAAATTGCTGGAACAGGCAAAGAGGTAACTTGAATATTGAAATATCAATAGACTGAAAAAATGAAAGAATTGCATTTGGATATCGTGTCACCGGACAAGGTAATCTTCAATGGCGAAGTAGGCAGTGTCACATTGCCGGGTACGCTCGGCTCGTTTACTATTCTGCCGCAACACGCACCGATTGTGTCATCGCTGCAAGCAGGTAAACTGGCTTATGTAACAAAAGACGGAGAGGAGCATGTGCAGGATATTCATGGCGGTTTTGCAGAGATGAACGGCAACAAAGTTTCGGTTTGTGTAGACTGACTCTTTTTGAATTTCGAACCTTAATATAGAATTGACGTGAGTTTTACAAAACGAAATTATTTGTGGCAGGTGACGCTCTTGACGATACTGGTAGGCGGTATAGGCGGTTGGGGTTATTATTCGGTATTCCCGCATCACTATTTCGGCGGTTATCCGCTGATACCTGCCTTCTTCTTTGTTTTCGGCGTGTTTATGATAAACATGACCGAAAGTTGCCGCCACCGGATGCCGGGACGGATGTTGCAGATATACCTGCTGATACGTGTCATGCGAATGCTTGCTTCTATCATTGTGATGCTGGTATATTGTGTTGCGGTGCGTGAGGAAGCGAAAGGATTCTTACTGACGTTTATCGCGAACTATCTGATATATTTGATTTATGACTCTTGGTTTTTCTTCACTTTTGAAGCTAACCGGAAGTTGGAAAAGAAAATAAAACAAGAAAATGAAACGACTGCATAACATATTGACCGGAGTGTTGCTGATGTGTGGATTATTGCTGCCTGCCACCGTGCAGGCAGACAGTATTCCCGCAGCGCAAGAGAAGAATACGGTGAACGTAAAGGAAATCGTGTTCGGACATATCGGCGATTCGTATGAATGGCACATTACTGCTTTTGGAGAAACACAAGTCATCATCCCACTGCCCGTTATCGTATATAGCAGAACAACAGGATGGCACGTTTTCCTCTCTTCCCGCTTGGAAGAGAACGGCGGAAGTTATGAAGGCTTCTCCATTGCTCCGGAAGGCAGCAAATACGAAGGCAAACTGGTAGAGCATGACGTAGCCGGTAATGAGATACGTCCGTGGGATATATCTATTACGAAGGTTGTTTTGGCATTGCTTATCAATAGCCTGTTATTACTTGTCATTGTCCTGAGCGTAGCCCGATGGTATCGCAAGCATCCTCAAGGCAGTGCGGCGCCGGGCGGTTTCATCGGATTTATGGAAATGTTTATAATGATGGTGAATGATGACATTATAAAGAGTTGTGTAGGACCGAAATACCGTAAGTTTGCCCCTTACCTGCTCACGGCATTCTTCTTTATTTTCATCAATAACCTCATGGGGTTGATACCGATATTCCCGGGTGGGGCAAATGTCACCGGAAACATTGCCGTTACGATGGTTTTGGCTGTTTGTACATTCTTTGCCGTCAATATTTTCGGAACTAAAACATATTGGAAAGACATTTTCTGGCCGGATGTGCCTTGGTGGTTGAAAGTGCCTGTACCCATGATGCCCTTTATAGAACTTTTCGGAATCTTTACGAAACCGTTTGCCTTGATGATCCGTCTTTTTGCCAATATGCTGGCAGGACACATGGCAATGTTGGTGCTTACTTGCCTGATATTCATATCGGCAAGCATGGGACCGGTTTTGAACGGAACGTTGACAGTAGCTTCGGTGTTGTTCAATGTCTTTATGAACGGATTGGAATTGTTGGTCGCTTTTATCCAAGCGTATGTGTTTACTATGTTGTCGGCGGTGTTTATCGGTTTGGCGCAAGAGGAGCACACAAAGAAAGCCGAAGGGAAAAAGGCGGTAGGATAAGAAACTTAGGAAGAAACTGAAGAAAAAACTTTTTGAAGAAAATTTGAACACTCTCTAAGATTATTGAGAATATAAAC
>NZ_CAJTSC010000043.1:0-13655 GCF_910578895.1 uncultured Bacteroides sp. | reverse complement strand
ACAATTTTAAATTTGAAAGTTATGTTACTATCTGTATTATTACAAGCTGCTGCGGCAGGTGTCGGAGTTAGTAAATTGGGTGCTGCCCTGGGGGCAGGTTTGGCTGTTATCGGTGCAGGTCTAGGTATTGGTAAAATCGGTGGTTCTGCCATGGAAGCCATTGCGCGTCAGCCGGAAGCATCGGGAGATATTCGTATGAACATGATTATTGCCGCTGCCCTTATTGAGGGTGTTGCTTTGTTGGCAGTTGTTGTGTGCCTGTTGGTATTTTTCTTATAAATAAAATAGAGTTATGTCGTTGTTATTACCTGATAGTGGCCTGCTGTTCTGGATGCTCCTTTCATTCGGTGTGGTTTTTGTGATACTTGCCAAGTACGGTTTTCCTGTCATTACCAAAATGGTGGAAGGTCGTAAGACCTACATAGACCAATCGCTGGAAGTGGCACGTCAGGCAAACGTCCAACTCTCCAAACTGAAAGAGGAGAGTGAAGCACTGATTGCTGCTGCAAACAAGGAGCAGGGACGCATCATGCGGGAAGCAATGCACGAGCGTGACAAGATAATTGTCGAGGCACGCAAACATGCGGAAGCCGTAGCCCGCAAGGAACTGGACGATGCGAAACAGCAGATTCAGCAAGAGAAAGAAGAGGCTATCCGTGATATCCGCCGTCAGGTTGCCGTGCTATCGGTAGATATTGCGGAAAAGATAATCCGTCGTAATCTGGACAAAGAGCAAGACCAGATGGAAATGATTGACCGTATGTTGGATGAAATGCTGACGGCAAATCGTTAATCTTTAGAAAAAATGGATATAGGAATTATTTCAATGCGATACGCAAAAGCTCTTATGGAGTATGCCAAAAGCACAGGTGCGGAAGACAGGTTATATACGGAAATGCGTACGTTGAGCCGGAGTTTCGAGAAACATCCCGATTTGCGTAAGGCATTGGAAAACCCGGTACTGTCTGCACGGGAGAAATTCTCGCTTATCTGTACCGCAGCTGTGGGCAATGCTTCTGCGGGACGTGAATTTACCCGTTTCATTATGTTGGTATTAAGGAACAGGCGTGAATTGTTTTTGCAATACATTTGTTTGAGCTATCTGGCATTGTACAGGAAGAATAAACACATCGGCATTGCGAAACTGACGACTGCCGTTCCCGTGAGCCATGAGATTTGGGAACGTATCCGGAACAGTGCTTCTCATTTGTTGCATGCCGAAATGGAGTTACGGACAGACGTTGATCCCTCTATTGAAGGCGGATTTATATTCGATGTCAATGATTTCCGTTTGGATGCCAGCGTGGCTACTCAGCTAAAGAGAGTGAAACAACAGTTCATTGACAAGAACAGAAGAATTGTATAACAGCGATTGGCGATTAATGTTTTGGGAATTAATGATTAGCCGTACATGGCAATTACCACTCATTGATTACCGGACATTAATCACCAATCATTAACCACTAAGAAAATGTTGTCTGAAAATATAAAAGTAAGCGAAGTTTCCGATATTCTGCGTAAACAGTTGGAGGGTATCGATACTCGTGTCCAATTGGATGAAATCGGTACGGTGTTGCAAGTCAGCGATGGCGTGGCACGTATCTACGGACTACACAATGCCGAAGCAAACGAACTGTTGGAGTTTGACAACGGTATCAAAGCCATCGTGATGAACCTTGAAGAGGATAACGTAGGGGCCGTATTATTGGGTCCTACAGATAAAGTCAAGGAAGGTTTCGTGGTAAAACGTACCAAACGTATTGCTTCCATTATGGTAGGCGAGGGTATGCTGGGACGTGTTATCGACCCGTTGGGCGCACCGTTGGACGGCAAAGGGTTGATAGGCGGTGAGCTATGCGAAATGCCGTTGGAGCGTAAAGCGCCGGGAGTTATTTTCCGCCAGCCGGTGAACCAACCGTTGCAGACCGGGTTGAAGGCTGTCGATGCCATGATTCCTATCGGTCGCGGACAACGCGAGTTGATTATCGGCGACCGCCAGACGGGTAAGACTGCGATTGCCATTGATACAATCATAAACCAGCGTGCCAACTACGAGGCAGGAGACCCCGTGTATTGTATCTATGTGGCTATCGGGCAGAAAGGTTCTACGGTGGCATCCATCGTAAATACATTGCGTGAATACGGTGCGATGGATTATACCATCGTTGTGGCGGCTACGGCGGGCGATCCGGCTGCGTTACAATATTATGCTCCGTTTGCCGGTGCTGCCATCGGCGAGTATTTCCGCGATACCGGACGCCATGCATTGGTTGTCTATGACGACTTGTCCAAGCAGGCGGTGGCATATCGTGAAGTTTCCCTAATCCTGCGCCGTCCATCGGGACGCGAGGCATATCCGGGCGATATTTTCTATCTTCATTCCCGTCTGTTGGAGCGTGCGGCAAAGATTATCAACCAGGAAGAGGTGGCGCGCGAGATGAACGACCTGCCCGAAAGCCTGGCAGGCAGAGTAAAAGGCGGTGGTTCGTTGACGGCACTTCCTATTATCGAAACGCAGGCAGGTGACGTGTCCGCCTATATTCCTACAAACGTAATCTCCATTACCGACGGACAAATATTCCTTGATACCAACCTCTTCAATCAAGGTAACCGTCCGGCTATCGATGTGGGTATCTCCGTGAGCCGTGTGGGTGGTAATGCCCAGATTAAGGCGATGAAAAAAGTGGCGGGTACGCTAAAGATAGACCAGGCACAGTATCGCGAACTGGAAGCGTTTACCAAGTTCAGCGGCGATATGGATCCTGTCACCGCACTGACTATCAACAAGGGGCAAAAGAATACCCGTTTGCTGGTGCAGCCCCAATATAGCCCGATGCCCGTAGAGAAGCAGATTGCCATTCTTTATTGCGGCACACACGGTTTGTTGAAAGATGTGCCTTTGGAAAAAGTGAATGAGTTTGAACGTAGTTTCCTCGAATTTCTTGAAAGAGATTATCAAATGGAAGTACTCGATGTCCTGAAGGCGGGTGTCATTGATGATAATGTCTGCAAGAGGATAGAAGAAACAGCGGCAAAGGCAGCCAAGCAATTTATGTAGATAGCGGTCGGGCATCGGTTGCCTGCCGCTAATCGCTAACCCTTAATCACTGTATAAAATGGCTTCACTGAAAGAGGTAAAAAATAGAATAAACTCCGTCAAGAGTACGCGCCAGATAACTTCGGCGATGAAGATGGTAGCATCCGCCAAACTGCATAAAGCGCAGGGGCGGATTGAGAACATGCTGCCCTATCAACGGAAGCTGAATGAGATTTTGACAAACTTTTTGGGTACGGATGTTACGATAGAGTCGCCCTATACCGTTGGACGCCCGGTAGGGCGAGTGGCGATTGTGGTATTCTCGTCCAACTCGTCTTTATGCGGCGCATTCAATGCCAACGTGGCGAAGATGTTGGAATCCATATCAGAAGAGTATAAACCGTTGGGCAAAGAGAACATTCTGATATATCCCGTAGGCAGAAAAATGGAGGAAGCTGCCAAGAAGTTAGGATTTGTGCCGCAGGGCAGTTATCAGGAGTTGGCGGAAAAACCTTCGTATATACAGGCATACGGGCTTGCCGAACATTTGATGAAAGGGTTTCTGGAAGGGCGGATTGACAAGGTGGAGCTGATTTACCATCATTTCAAATCTATAGGTTCGCAAATCCTGACAAGAGACCAATATCTACCCATCAACTTGGATAAAGTAGCTGAAGAGACAACCGAAAGCACCGGAAAGAGTGGTTTCAACAATGATTATGTCGTGGAACCTTCCGTGCCCCAATTGATAGCGGACCTTCTTCCTAAAGTGTTGAGCCAGAAAATCTATACGGTTCTGCTGGACTCAAATACTTCCGAGCATGCCGCCCGTATGCTTGCCATGCAGGCGGCTACGGACAATGCCAATGAATTGATTCAGGACCTGACGAAGCAGTATAACAAGAGTCGCCAGCAGGCAATTACAAACGAGTTGCTGGATATTATCGGCGGCAGCCTGAAATAGATGTCCGGGACGAGACAATCATTTAATATAAGGAGTTAGAGGAGTTAAAGAGAGTTAAAGGGGGGGTCAGCCGCCAAGTCGGCTTAGGCGTTAAAGCCGATACTTCTATAACAATATCATACACAAGAGTATCGGCTCTAACTTCTTTAACTTCTCTAACTCCTTTAACGACTCCTGACGAAGCAGTAATAAGAAAGCGTGTTGGAATGCTTTTTAAAATTTATTTGTACTATCTTTACGGCTTATAAAATAAACCGAAAAGAATAATGGAGCAGAACCCCGAATTGGCGCTTGCATGGCAGTTCATTGAGAGCACAGGTACTCATCTTTTTTTGACAGGGAAAGCCGGAACCGGTAAAACCACTTTCCTGCGTAAACTCAAGCAGGAAAGCCCTAAGCGTATGATTGTTATCGCACCTACCGGTATCGCGGCTATCAATGCCGGCGGTGTAACCATCCATTCATTCTTTCAAATCCCATTCGCCCCGTATGTGCCCGAGAGCTCGTTCAGTACGAATGGAAAAGCAACTTACCGCTTCCGTTTCGGTAAAGAAAAAATCAATATCATACGTAGCATGGACCTGCTGGTGATTGATGAAATCAGTATGGTACGTGCCGATTTACTGGATGCGGTAGATGAAATGCTCCGCCGTTACCGCGATCGTCACAAACCTTTCGGCGGTGTGCAGTTGTTGATGATTGGCGATTTACAGCAGTTGGCTCCTGTAGTGAAAGACGAAGAGTGGCAGATGCTGAAGAAATATTATGACACTCCTTATTTCTTTTCCAGTTGTGCGCTGAAACGGACGGAATATTGCACAATCGAACTTAAAACCGTATATCGGCAGAGTGACGGCACTTTTTTGAAGTTGCTGAACCGTATTCGCGAAAACCATTGCGACTCTCAAGTGCTGGAAGCGTTGAACCGCCGCTATTTGCCCGATTTCCAACCTCGGAAGGAAGAGGGTTACATCCGTTTGGTCACCCACAACTACCAGGCGCAACGCATCAACAATTACGAATTGGAGCAGCTTCCGGGGCGTTCATACGTTTTCCGCGCCACCATTGACGGAAAGTTTCCCGAATATTCATATCCCACGGATGAGTTTCTTGAACTGAAAAAAGGCGCCCAGGTGATGTTTGTAAAGAACGACTCGTCCGGAGAGCACCGTTATTACAACGGTATGATTGGTGAAGTCACTGCTGTTTCCACCAGTAGTATTGAAGTGCGTGCTAAAGATGGCGATGAGACTTTCTTGTTGCAAGAAGAGGAGTGGGCAAATGCGAAATACGTATTGGACGAACAGAGTAAGGAGATTGTAGAAGATATTGAGGGTGTTTTCCGGCAATTTCCCTTGAAGCTGGCTTGGGCGATTACTATCCACAAGAGCCAAGGGCTTACGTTTGAACGTGCCATTATCGATGCCAGCGCATCCTTTGCACATGGACAGACGTATGTGGCATTGAGCCGTTGCAAGACTTTGGAAGGTTTGGTGCTTAGTGCACCGCTTTCTGCAAAAGCCGTTATCAGCGACCAAGCAGTAGACAGTTTTACGGAAGAAGCCCGGCGGAACGAACCGGACGAACATCGCTTTCACTCACTGCAACGGACTTATTTCCACGAGTTGTTGGCGGGATTGTTCGACTTCCTGCCGTTGGAGCAGGCGTTGCAACGTTATGTACGATTGATTGACGAGCATCTTTATAAACTATATCCCAAGCAGTTGGCTGCATACAAAGAAGAAACGGAGCGTTTTCACGAAAAGGTAACGAAAGTGGCACTGAAGTTCGGTGTGCAATACAACCGTCTGATTGGTGCTGCCCGAAACTATGCCACGGACAATACATTGCAGGAACGGATTGTCGCAGGAGCCAATTACTTTAAGAAAGAGATGGAACCGCTGTATTCCGCATTGATAGGAGAACGCATCCTTGCCACAGATAACAAGGAGTTGAAGAAACAACTGAATACTGCCAAAGATGAATTGGATGCTCTTTTCTTTTTGAAAGACGACCTGTTGACGTATGTGGCGGAACATGGATTCCGTACTGCCGAATACTTAAAACAGAAAGCAATACTGTCTATAGGCGAACCTGCCGGTAAAGACAGTCTGAAGCGGAAAGGAGTGTCCGCCCAAGCGGAGAGGAGTGCACAACGCCGGAACAGGAAAGAACCGGTGGAAGCTGTCGTTCAGGTTCCTTCGGATGTATTGCATCCTATACTTTACAACCGGTTGGTGACATGGAGAAATTCGGAAGCATCCCGGTTGGGACTGCCTGTCTATACGGTTATTCAGCAAAAAGCTATTTTAGGCATCAGTAATCTGCTTCCTGCCGATAAAGCCATGCTGAATCGCATCCCATATTTTGGAAAGAAAGGGGTAGAGAAATATGGAGACGTTATCTTGGAAATGGTACGCGCGTACTGCAAGGAAAAGGGGCTGGCAATACCGGAACTCATATTTTAATCCGTTGTTGCTGTCAGAATGGTGTCCGGTTGCCTTGCTGCACTTCGATGCGTATGCCGAACGAGCCGTTGGAAGACTTCATTTCGAACGCTCCTTTAAAGTTGTTCTTCTCCCAAAGCAACGCCGAACGGTTGGGGACTTTCCAACCATCTTTGTCATACTCGCCGTATGTATTGATGCGCATTCCGTTTTTCAGTTTGAAACTGCCCATTTGCAGGTTTTCCGGTGATGACCAGAAACCTGTCAGTCCGAACGGATTCATGCTGTAAACGGTGGAATTGGTAAGTGAGAACACATTCGACAACCCTTGCGAATAGATGGCATCCGGGTTCAGACGGAATATCCGGCTGTAGTCTTTGCTCGCATCCGGTATTTCCAACGTAAACCGGGGCAGACGGGGAACTTCCGTTCTCATCAGGCTCATATCCAAAAGAAAGCCGTTATAATTCTTCGTTTCGGGTAGGAATGCTCCTTCGGGCGGCGTACCGTCGGGCAGGGCATGGGAACGTATGCTGTCACCCTTCGCTTCACTTTGGGCTTGCAGTGAAACAACACTTGCCAGTAGGGCGATGATAAAAAAACAAATTCGTTTCATAATCGGGCTCGGTTACTATTTTCTTCTCAGACAAAGATAATTCTTTCCGGTAATTTTAGCCAACTTCTTTATATTATTTCTTATTCTTTATACATGGCTTTTGTATTTAGGGGAGTTAGAGGAGTTATCCTTCCGTATCGCTTCGTTAGTTAAAGGAGTTAGAACCGATACTCTTGTGTATGATATTGTTACAAAAGTATCGGCTTTAACCCTAAGCCGACTTGGCTGCTGATAACTCCTCTAAATGAAAAAGCCGGATATGGTATTACTAAATTCCTTTTATATACCTGCATTTTTCCTTCTTTTTTGTATTTTTGCAACATTCAAAAAACAAAGTTGTTATTTAAAGAAAAGACCCTGTATGAAATCAGATATTGAAATAGCACGCAGCATAGAGCTGAAGAAGATAAAGCAGGTTGCCGAAAGTGTGGGTATCCCTCGTGAAGAAGTAGAGAACTACGGACGTTATATCGCCAAGATTCCCGAACAACTGATTGATGAAGAGAAGGTAAAACAGAGTAACCTGATTTTGGTGACTGCCATTACGGCAACGAAGGCGGGTATCGGTAAAACGACCGTCTCTATCGGTTTGGCATTAGGACTCAACAAGATTGGAAAGAAAGCCATCGTGGCATTGCGTGAACCCTCACTCGGACCGTGTTTCGGCATGAAAGGCGGAGCGGCAGGCGGCGGCTATGCGCAGGTGCTTCCGATGGAGAAAATAAATTTACATTTTACAGGAGATTTCCACGCCATCACTTCTGCCCATAATATGATTTCGGCTTTGTTGGACAATTATATCTACCAGCATCAGGCAGACGGATTCGGGCTGAAAGAAATTATATGGCGGCGTGTACTTGATGTGAACGACCGCTCCTTGCGCAGTATCGTTACCGGTCTCGGACCGCGTACCAACGGAGTTACGATGGAGTCCGGCTTCGATATTACGCCTGCGTCGGAGATTATGGCGATTTTGTGCCTGTCAAAAGATACGGATGACCTTCGTCGACGCATCGAAAACATCATACTTGGTTTTGATTTTGAAGGCAAACCGTTTACTGTAAAAGATTTAGGTGTAGCAGGTGCCATCACTGTATTACTGAAAGATGCCATTCATCCTAACTTGGTGCAAACCACCGAAGGGACGGCTGCTTTTGTTCATGGAGGACCGTTCGCAAACATCGCGCATGGTTGCAACTCAATCTTGGCTACCAAAATGGCAATGACTTTCGGCGATTATGTAGTGACTGAAGCCGGTTTCGGTGCGGACTTGGGAGCGGAGAAGTTCTATAACATCAAGTGCCGCAAAAGTGGTCTGCAACCCAAACTGACAATCATCGTTGCCACTGCTCAGGGATTGAAAATGCACGGTGGTGTCAGCCTTGACCGCATCAAGGAACCTAATATGGAAGGTTTGAAAGCCGGTTTCGGAAATATTGACAAACATATCCGCAACCTGCGCTATTTCGGACAGACCGTTGTAGTAGCTTTCAACCGTTTTGCCAGCGACACGGACGAAGAAGTGGAAGCCATCCGACGTCATTGTGAGGAAGATTTGAAGGTGGGATTTGCCATTAACAATGCCTTTGCCGAGGGTGGGGAAGGTGCCGTTGATTTGGCGAATTTGGTAGTGGATACTATTGAAAAGAAACCTTCTGCTCCATTGCAATATACTTATGAGGAAAATGATACCGTGCAACAGAAGATAGAGAAAGTGGCATGCCGTCTTTACGGAGCAAGCGTGGTGACCTACAGTAGTGCTTCGCGCAAGATGATGAAACTTATCGAAGAGATGGGAATCTCCCACTATCCGGTTTGCATTGCCAAGACGCAATACTCTTTCTCCGCCGACCCTAAAATATACGGTGCGGTCAATAACTTCGAGTTCCACATCAAAGATATCGTTATCAATAACGGTGCGGAAATGCTCGTTGCCATTGCCGGTGAGATACTCCGTATGCCGGGCTTGCCCAAAGTGCCTCAGGCGGAACATATCGATATTGTGGACGGTAATATCGAGGGGCTTTCCTAAATTGAAAAGCCGTGTAAAAACTGAAAATTAAAAAAGATAGGCTGCGCAATGTTCGTTTGAACTACGCAGCCTATCTTTTTATTCAATATTTAATTCTCAATTCAATAAGCAAACAGCGGATATTCCTTCATCTTGGCATTCACGCGTGCACGTACTTCTACGATAACCTGTTCGTTATCTACATTGGAGAGAACGGTTTCAATCATTTCGGCAATTTCCAGCATCAGGTCTTCTTTTGCGCCACGGGTAGTGATGGCGGGAGTACCCAAACGGATACCGGAAGTCTGGAAAGCGGAACGGCTATCGAACGGAACCATGTTCTTGTTTACGGTGATGTCGGCAGATACCAGCGCCTTCTCAGCCACCTTACCTGTCAAATCGGGATATTTGCTGCGAAGGTCTACCAGCATGGAGTGGTTGTCCGTACCGCCGGAAACGATAGTGAATCCACGGTCTATCAATGCTTGTGCCAGCGTTGCGGCATTTTTCTTGACCTGCTTGGCATATTCCTTCCATTCCGGTTGCAGGATTTCGCCGAAAGCAACGGCTTTCGCTGCAATGACATGCTCCAACGGACCGCCTTGAACACCGGGGAATACGGCAGAGTCGAGCAATTGGGACATCATTTTGATTTCGCCCTTCGGAGTTGTCTTACCCCAAGGATTGGGGAAGTCCTTGCCCATCATAATAACACCACCACGAGGGCCACGCAACGTTTTATGAGTGGTAGAGGTTACGATGTGAGCGTATTTCACGGGATTATCCAGTTCGCCGGCAGCAATCAGTCCGGCAGGGTGCGCCATGTCAATCATCAGGATAGCGCCTACCTTGTCGGCAATTTCGCGCATGCGCTTGTAGTCCCATTCGCGTGAGTATGCGGAACCGCCGCCGATAATCATTTTCGGTTTCTCGCGTAGTGCCACTTCTTCCATCTGGTCGTAGTCCACACGTCCGGTTTCCTTATTGAGGTTGTATTCGCACGGAGTGTAAATAATACCGGAAGTATTCACCAATGAGCCGTGAGAGAGGTGACCGCCGTGTGCCAGGTTCAAACCCATGAATTTGTCGCCCGGGTTCAATACTGCAAGGAACACGGCAGCATTTGCCTGTGCGCCCGAGTGCGGCTGCACGTTTGCCCATTCTGCACCGAAAATTTGCTTCAGACGGTCAATGGCAATCTGTTCGCTTTGATCCACCACTTCGCAACCGCCATAGTAACGTTTGCCGGGATACCCCTCGGCATACTTGTTGGTGAGACAGGAACCCATTGCCTGCATAACTTGGTCGCTTACGAAGTTCTCTGATGCAATCAGTTCAATACCTTTGAGCTGACGTTGATGTTCTTTTTCAATGATGTCGAAAATTAAATCGTCTCTTTTCATTCTTGCTTATTAGATAAGTTTGATAATTCTATGATTTTCTTATTAAGCGCACAAATTTAAAGGAAATAAATGAATAAACTGTAAGAAAAGTGAGAAATTTCCTATCAAAAGAACACCCCAAGCGAAAAGCTGAGTACATTTTCCCGCCGATGGAAACGTATTTGATTGGCAAGGGTAGCTTCCTCACCGGTGTTTTCATTGTAAATCGGTCTGTAACTGATGCGTTTGGAGATATTGTGCAGTCCGATGTCGTACCGGAAGTCGAAAAATACACGGGAAATTGTTACGGCAACACCGGCTGTAAAACTGATGTTCAGCGGGTAGAGCTCTTCTTCGATATCCCGCTGATCGAAATTCTCGAAAGTGACCTTACTATGCTTGTCCCATATATAACGTATTTTCGGACCGCCGAATATGGCAAGGCTATAAGGTCCCTCCTTGATGATATTGTAACCGTAGATAACAGGCAACTCAAAACTATGGATAGATGAGGTGATGGAAGCCATTTCGGGCATACTGTTTCCGGATATGTTTTCCGGTAACGGTTTTTCAAAAGCGATGTTGCAGCGGTTTATGGTGTAAGACAATTCCGGTTGCAGGAAGTGGCATTTAAAGTTTATCCGCGTAAAGAACGAACCGAAATAACCTATCTTGTAGTTGTTTTGCACCTCGTTGATGATGGTGCCGTTGAGCACCAAGTCCGAGACGAGGAAAAGTGAGGAGGTAAATCCGCCTTTAATACCGAAATTCATCCGGCGGTCATGACGATGGGTACGTTGAGGGCGTTCCGGTTCTTTCGTTCCGGGCACAACCGGCAATTGCCCCCACAAGGTTGTGGAGAAAGCCAGCCAGCAAAACCCAAAAAGCAACCATCGTCTTCCCATTATCATTCATTTAAATTTCTGTTTACCTCTTCGTCAACTATTTCTTTTTCTCCACCGACCATCCGAATTTTCCGATTTTCTCTCCCAATTCGTAATAACCGCCATGCACATAAGCAAGCAGGTTGGACTCTGCCAATTCCAGTTTTCCGGTCTCCGGATTCAGGTGGGATGTATCGGCACGCACATTCACCACATCGGCTATGAACATGTCGTGCGAGCCGAGGGCGACAATCTCTTTCACCCGGCACTCGATACATAGAGGAGACTCTTCGATAAGCGGCGCGTTGACAACAGTGCTTTTACCGGGTGTCAGTTTCATCTCCTCGAATTTGTTGTAGTTCTTGCCTGAACGTACACCACACCAGTCGGTGGCGCGTGCCATATCCTTCGTGGTCAGGTTGATGACAAACTCCATGTTGCGCTTGATAATGTCGTAAGAGTGGCGTTCCGGACGTACGGAAATATAGCACATGGGCGGATTTGTACAGATGGTTCCCGTCCATGCGATGGTCAGTATGTTGTATTCTTCCGGGGTACTTCCGCAACTCACCAATACGGCGGGGAGCGGATAAATCATAGTTCCCGGTTTCCAATCCTCTTTCATCAGATTATCTCTATATTTTCTCTTGTCTGTTCTTTCTCGCAATAGTGGCATTTGATTACGCAATTGTCCTTGTCCACTACGTGAAACAGGGTGGGCATCGGCTCATTGTTGGTGATGCACTTAAGGTTGGCGCATTTCACGATGCCGTGCAGTTCGTCGGGCAGGTTCACTTCTCGTTTTTCCACCACTTCGTAACCGCGGATGATGTTTAGCTTGATGTTGGGGGCTACTACCGCGATACGGTTTATTTCTTCATCGCAGAAGAACTTGTCGGCTATCTTGATGATACCTTTTGTTCCTAACTTCTTGCTTTTGAGGTTAAATCCGATTGTGATGTTGTTGTTCATTTGTTTCAATCCGAGCAATGACACCACTGTAAACAGTTTTTCGGATGGTATATGATCAATGACAGTACCGTTCTCTAAGGCGGCTACCTGTAATTCTTGCTTTTTCTCAGTCATGTTTTGAGTATGAAGTTAAACGTTATGAATCATGAAATAATGAGTTGTAATTCATTATTTTATTTTCCGTCTTTTCTCACATCATCCAGCGTGATGCCGAGCACATCGCAAAGAATGGCTTCGCGGGCATAGAGACCGTTTTGCGCCTGCTGGAAGTAATAAGCTTTCGGATTGTCGTCTACATCAAGGGCTATCTCGTTGACGCGGGGTAACGGATGCAGGATACGCAGGTTGGGACGGGTATGTTCCAACATCTTATTACGCAGGATGTAGATGTTCTTTACACGTTCGTATTCCATGAGGTCAGTGAAGCGTTCGCGTTGCACACGAGTCATATAGAGGATGTCCGCGTCGGCTATTATCTCTTCCGTGAAATCGGTGTGTTCCACGTACTTGATACCGTGCTCGCGGCAATACAGTTTGTACTCTTCCGGCATTTTCAACTCTTCGGGAGCAATGAAATGGAATGTGGGATTGAAATGGCGCATTGCCATCAACAGGGAGTGCACGGTGCGGCCGTATTTCAAATCACCTACAAGATATATGTTCAGATTTTCCAACGTACCTTGCGTCTTGTAAATAGAGTAGAGGTCAAGCATCGTTTGCGAAGGATGCTGGTTGGCTCCGTCTCCGGCATTGACAATGGGCACGGTGGTTACTTCGCTGGCATAGCGTGCGGCTCCTTCCAGATAGTGGCGCATCACGATGATGTCGGCGTAATTACTTACCATTTTGATGGTGTCTTTTAGTGTCTCGCCTTTAGACGAGCTGGTGGCTTTGGGGTCGCTGAAACCGATGACGCGTGCACCGAGACGGTTGGCAGCAGTTTCAAAACTTAAGCGGGTGCGGGTAGACGGCTCGAAAAATAGGGTGGCGACGACTTTTCCATCAAGCAGATGTCTGTTAGGCTTTGCTTCGAATTCTTTCGCCATCTCGAGCATGTAGAGTATTTTTTCTTTGCTGTGTTCGGCGATAGTGACTAAACTTCTGTTTTCCATATCGTTGATATTCTTTTTACTTTTCGAGAGTGTAAAAGTACGAAAAAGATATGGCGCACGAAAATGTGAGGGGACTTTTTTCCGATAAAAATTCCAGTTATTCATAGGCATGTATATTAATATAACTCTTTAAGCGGACTACAGATAAATATTTGTATCATATTAACCTAAAAATTTTGAATTGATATATCTAAGTTCTTATTGATATTTATTTGATGATAGAAATTTTA
>NZ_CAJTSC010000042.1 GCF_910578895.1 uncultured Bacteroides sp. | reverse complement strand
AAGGAAGCTGAAGAAAAACTTTTTGAAGAAAATTTAAACAGGCTCTTAATTTGAATTAAAACAGTCCGAGTTACATTTGACTGTTAATGTGGAATAGGAATAATCATTTTTTGTTTCATAATTAAATTATTAAAAATTTATCGATATGATAAAAAAAGTATTGCTTATATCATTGTATGCGATTTTGCCTTTCATTTGCTCGGGACAAGAACTTGTGCATCCGGGGATGTTGCATACAGTTTCTGATTTGGAATTAATCAGAAAAAAAATCCTTTCGGAAAAGGAACCGTGGAAGACAGCATGGAAACAACTTAAAGATTCGGAAATAGCCTCACTCGACTATACTCCCAAACCTTTTAAAGTTGTGTCCAATGGTCCTTACAATAAACCGGATAACGGTGGAAGTGATTTTGTGCGTGACGGGGCGGCAGCATATACTATGGCACTGTTATGGTATGTGGAACGTGAAGAAAAATATGCCCGGAAAGCCATAGAAATATTCAATGCCTGGAGTTGTACACTGGATTCTATTGTTAATCATAATCGTCAATTGAAAGTGGGTACCGGGGGGCTTAAATATTTGAATGCGGCTGAGATACTGAAGTATACTTATAAAGGCTGGGAAGAAAAAGAACAGCGGCTTTTTCAAAAGATGGTACTGAATGTCTGGTATCCTGTAATTAAAGATTGGACACCGCGTTATAATGGAAATTGGGATGCTGCGAATGCACAGACATTAATGTGTATCGGAATCTTCTTAGATAGATATGATATTTTTAACGATGCTTGCAAGCAGATTAAAGACGGGCCGACTAATGGTTCCATTAAGAATTATTTTTATGAAAACGGACAATGTCAGGAAAGTGGACGTGACCAGCAGCATGTACAAATGGGGCTTGGCTTTTTGGCTTGTGCGGCAGAAATCGCTTGGAATCAAGGTATAGATCTTTACAGTGCATTTGATGATCGTTTGTATAAAGGATTTGAATATACTGCCAAGTATATGTGTGGAGAGGAAGTTCCCTATGAACAATATATAACTTGGTATGGAAAAGCAGTTTTTGGAAATGAAATATCTGCCAGCCAACGCCAGCGTATATGTCCGGCTTGGGAACGTGCTTATCGGCACTATCATAACCGTAAAGGGATGCCAATGCCCTATACATGCAAAATTATTGAGAGAGGTCGGCCCGAAGGAGCTGAATTCGGGTCGTTTATCCCATGGTCCACATTGACTTGTGCTGAAGAATGATTTTTGAAGGGAAAAACATATAAGTGTGGATTTGATACCGCTTCTTTTCCGGATATTTTATAAGAATGAAAGAAAAAACAAACTTTTTGTGATAAATCTTTTGTTATTTAAAACAAATGGTTTACATTTGTCGCGTTGAAAACAGAAAAAGAGTATGAAAAATATCGTTGCACATCATCACCATTATCATCCTGACGAATAACTCGGTGGGCGTATAAGGGTATATGTATAACGAAGAGCATATAATGAACGAGGCTTACCGAAATATTTGGTAAACCTCGTTTTTTTATTAGAAAACCATAAAATATAAATCATATCATGTTAAGAATTGCAGTACAGGCCAAGGGCCGACTTTTTGACGAAACAATGTCCTTCCTTGAAGAATCGGATATAAAACTGAGCGCAACGAAACGCACACTGTTGGTGCAGTCTTCCAACTTTCCTTTGGAAGTGCTTTTTTTGCGGGACGATGACATTCCGCAAACAGTGGCGACGGGAGTTGCCGACTTGGGCATTGTCGGCGAAAACGAATTTATGGAGAAGGCGGAAGATGCCGAGATTGTGAAACGTTTGGGATTTAGCAAATGCCGTTTGTCATTGGCGTTGCCCAAGGATATCGACTATTCGGGTCCGCAGTGGTTTGAGGGTAAGAAGATTGCCACTTCCTATCCGGGTATTCTTTCCCGATATCTCGAAAAGCAGGGGGTGAAAGCGGAAATACATGTGATTACCGGTTCTGTAGAGGTTTCACCGGGCATTGGTCTGGCTGATGCGATTTTTGATATTGTAAGTTCGGGCTCTACATTGGTAAGTAACCGCCTGAAAGAAGTGGAGGTGGTGATGCGGTCCGAAGCTTTGCTGATTGGCAACAAGAATATGAGTGAGAAGAAAAAAGAGATTCTGAATGAACTGCTATTCCGAATGAATGCGGTGAAAACGGCAGAAGACAAGAAGTACGTGCTGATGAACGCCCCGAAGGATAAACTGGATGAGATAATAGCTGTATTGCCGGGCATGAAGAGTCCTACGGTGATGCCGTTGGCTCAAGAGGGATGGTGCTCCGTGCACACTGTGCTGGATGAGAAATGTTTTTGGGAAATTATCGGCAAGCTGAAAGCATTGGGCGCGGAGGGTATTCTGGTGTTGCCGATTGAGAAAATGATACTTTAAAAGCAAATGGTATGAATTTGATTATTAATCCTGACAAGTCTCAATGGGCGGAATTGCTGAAACGTCCGGTGATGAATACGGAAAGCCTTTTCGATACGGTACGGGGCATTATAGAACGCGTAAAAGCGGAAGGTGACCGCGCCGTATTGGAATATGAAAAAAAGTTTGATAAAGTAGCACTGGCCGCATTGGCTGTGACGGAAGAAGAACAGGCAGAGGCGGAAACATTGGTGAGCGAGGAACTGAAAAAAGCCATTCGTCTGGCAAAACGGAATATCGAAACGTTTCATGCGGCGCAACGTTTTGAAGGCAAGCCGGTAGAGACACAACCGGGGGTTACTTGCTGGCAAAAAGCGGTTGCCATAGAGAAAGTCGGGTTGTATATTCCCGGTGGGACGGCTCCGCTCTTTTCTACGGTATTGATGCTGGCGGTTCCGGCAAAGATTGCAGGGTGCAAGGAGATTGTACTTTGTACTCCTCCGGGTGAAGACGGCAAAGTGCATCCGGCTGTTTTGTTTGCGGCTAAGGTGGCGGGGGTAAACCGTATCTTCAAAGCAGGTGGTGTACAAGCTATTGCAGCAATGGCATACGGTACGGAAAGCGTGCCGAAAGTATATAAGATATTCGGACCCGGCAATCAATATGTAACGGCTGCCAAGCAACTGGTAGGCTTGCGCGATGTAGCCATTGATATGCCTGCGGGGCCTTCGGAAGTGGAAGTGTTGGCGGATGAGACAGCCGATCCGGTTTTTGTAGCCGCCGACCTGTTGAGCCAGGCGGAACATGGTGTGGACAGCCAAGCTATATTGATTACTACTTCTGCGGCATTGCAACAGGCTGTGAAAGAGGAAGTGGAGCGCCAGCTGGTATTGTTTCCTCGTAAGGAAATTGCAGAAAAATCCCTTGCCAACAGTAAACTGATTGTGGTGCGCGATATGAACGAAGCGATTGAATTGACCAATTCTTATGCACCGGAACATCTTATTGTCGAGACGGCGGATTACATGTCCGTGGCAGAACGGGTGGTGAATGCCGGATCGGTATTTTTGGGCTCTCTGACTCCGGAAAGTGCAGGAGACTATGCTTCGGGCACTAACCATACGTTGCCCACCAACGGTTATGCCAAAGCATATAGCGGTGTCGGTCTTGACAGTTTCATACGCAAGATCACTTTCCAGGAGATTAAGCCGGAAGGAATACGTGCCATCGGTCCCGCCATAGAGCAAATGGCTGCTAACGAGCATTTGGATGCACATAAGAATGCGGTCACTGTCCGGCTTGATAAATTGAGAAATCTGAAATCATAAATCTGAAATCCTTCATGAGAACCTTAGAACAACTTACCCGGCCGAATATTTGGCGTCTGAAACCTTACTCTTCGGCACGTGACGAATATAATGGCGTTGCCGCATCTGTTTTTCTTGATGCGAACGAAAATCCGTATAACATGCCGTACAACCGTTATCCGGACCCGATGCAACGGGATTTGAAGAACGACTTGTCGGAAATAAAGAAGGTGAGTCCCGAGCATGTCTTTCTGGGAAATGGCAGTGATGAGGCAATAGACCTCGTGTTTCGTGCCTTCTGTGAGCCGCGCATCGACAATGTGGTGGCAATTGACCCTACATACGGTATGTATCAGGTGTGTGCGGAAGTGAATGACGTAGAGTACCGTAAGGTGTTGCTGGATGAGAACTTTCAGTTTTCGGCTGATGATTTGCTGTCGGTTGCGGATGAGCATACGAAGTTGATTTTCCTTTGTTCCCCCAATAATCCTACGGGAAACGATTTGCTTCGGGGTGAGATAGAGAAAACTATCCGTGAGTTTGACGGGCTGGTGATACTGGATGAGGCTTATAACGACTTTTCGGAAGCTCCTTCTTTCCTGAAGGAATTGGATCAATATCCTAACCTGATTGTGCTTCAGACTTTCTCTAAAGCATGGGGATGTGCCGCCATACGTTTGGGCATGGCTTTTGCTTCGCAGGAAATCATTTCGATATTCAATAAGATAAAGTATCCTTATAATGTAAACCGACTGACACAGGAGCAGGCGATAGATATGTTGCGCCGTTACAATGAAATAGAGCGTTGGATACAAACACTGAAAGAGGAACGGGAGCGGTTGGAAAAAGAGTTTGCGAAATTGCCCTGTACGGTGAAAATATTCCCTTCGGATGCAAACTTTTTTCTGGCACGGGTGACGGATGCGGTGAAGATTTATGATTACTTGGTGGGCAGGGGCATCATTGTACGTAATCGTAACTCCGTATCGCTTTGTGGAAACTGTTTGCGGATAACGGTAGGTACGAGAAGCGAGAATGAGAGGTTGGTTGAGGCGTTGGCTGAATATAACTGATATTTTTTACAGACATGAAGAAGATACTATTTATAGACCGTGACGGGACACTGGTTGTTGAACCGCCCATAGATTACCAACTGGACTCGCTGGAGAAGTTGGAATTTTATCCGAAAGTGATGCGTAATCTTGGTTTTGTCCGTAACAAACTGGATTTTGAATTTGTCATGGTTACCAATCAGGACGGGTTGGGCACGGCTTCTTTTCCGGAAGAAACTTTCTGGCCCGCACACAATCTGATGATGAAAACGCTGGAAGGGGAAGGGATTACGTTCGATGATGTTTGCATAGACCGTAGTATGCCCGAAGACAATGCGCCAACCCGCAAACCGCGTACAGGCATGTTGACGAAGTATCTCGATAATCCCGCGTACGACCTGGCGAACAGTTATGTGATAGGCGACCGCCCTACGGATGTGGAGTTGGCGAAAAATCTGGGATGCCGTGCCATCTTTTTGCAGGAAGATACGAGGCTGCTGAAACCGAAATCTGCCGGCGGTGAGGCTGCTTGCGACGGGCTGGAAGATGTTTGCGCCTTGGCAACGAAGGATTGGGACAAGGTGGCGGAATTTCTTTTTGCCGGCGAACGGAAAGCGGAAGTACGCCGCACTACGAATGAGACGGATATCTATGTGGCTGTAAATCTGGACGGAGACGGCCGTTGTGATATTCGTACCGGACTGGGTTTCTTTGACCACATGCTGGAGCAGATAGGCAGGCATGGCGGTATTGACTTGGATATCCGCGTAAAAGGTGATTTGGAAGTAGACGAGCACCATACGATAGAAGA
The DNA here is from genome assembly GCF_910578895.1 of uncultured Bacteroides sp. Lineage (GTDB taxonomy): Bacteria > Bacteroidota > Bacteroidia > Bacteroidales > Bacteroidaceae > Bacteroides. Next base: position 19,346 of record NZ_CAJTSC010000042.1, on the reverse strand, counting down.
CACGGCTCTTGCTTTGGGCGAGTGCCTTTATCAGGCATTAGGCAGCAAACGTGGCATAGAGCGTTACGGGTATGCGTTGCCCATGGACGATTGCCTGTGCCGGGTATGCCTGGATTTTGGCGGACGTCCCTGGTTGGTATGGGACGCCGAGTTCAAGCGTGAGAAAATAGGGGAGATGCCTACGGAAATGTTCCTGCACTTCTTTAAATCATTGAGCGATGCTGCCAGGATGAACCTTAATATTAAAGCGGAAGGGCAGAACGAACATCATAAGATAGAGGGGATTTTTAAAGCGCTGGCAAGAGCCTTGAAAATGGCGGTGAAGCGGGATATTTACCACTATGAATTGCCAAGTTCGAAGGGGGTATTGTAGATGAGGAGCCGGTCCTTTGTCTGAACGGATATAGCTGATTGTCCGCAAACGCACAGGGGGAGTGTCCGAAATCGGACGCTCCCCCTGTGTGTAATGTTTTCCTGGCTGCTTGGCACACTCTTTGCTTTTATGTCGGCGGTAATTTTAAAGAGTGGACATGAAAAAGAATATTTTACTTGTAGCCTGTTTTCTGATGCCGTTGGTTGTTGCGGCGGAAAATGATACTTTGACGCATGAACGTGATATTACCTTGGCAGAAGCCATTGCACTGGCACGTATCCAGTCGGTGGATGCTGCGGTGGCACTGAATGAGTTGAAAACTGCTTATTGGAAGTACCGTACTTTCCGTGCCGACTTGCTGCCCGAAGTGAATTTTACGGGAACATTGCCCAATTATAACAAGTCGTACAATGCTTACCAAAATTCGGACGGCTCTTATGGTTTTGTCCGAAACAATACGTTAGGACTGTCCGGCGCACTTTCCATAGACCAGAATATTTGGTTTACGGGCGGTAGGGTGTCGTTGACCTCTTCGCTTGATTATATCAGGCAGTTGGGTGCCGGTGGCGACAAACAGTTTATGTCCATACCCGTAAGCCTTGAACTGACGCAACCTATATTCGGGGTGAACAGTTTGAAGTGGAACCGCCGCATCGAACCTGTCCGGTATGCGGAAGCGAAAGCCGCCTTTATCTCAGCTACCGAACAGGTAACGATGAAGACCATTACCTGTTTTTTCGAGTTGTTGCTGGCAAAGGAATCACTTGCCACAGCGCAGCAGAACAAGAAGAACTCGGACCGTCTTTATGAAGTGGCGATTGCCAAACGCAAAATGGGGCAGATTTCGGAAAACGACCTGTTGCAGCTCAAATTGAATTCCCTGCAAGGTAAAGCCGATGTGACCGAAGCTGAAAGTAATCTGAATGCCAAGATGTTTCGATTGCGCTCATTCCTCGGCGTGTCGGAGGACGAGGGGTTAAATCCTGTGATACCCGCTTCGGTTTCGGGCGTTAAGATGGATTACGACCATGTGCTGAACAAGGCTTTGGAACGCAACTCGTTTGCCCAGAATATACGCCGCCGCCAACTGGAAGCCGATTATGCAGTGGCTGCGGCGCGTGGAAATCTGAGAAGTATCGACCTCTTTGCCAGCGTTGGATATACCGGACAAAACCAGGAGTTGTCCTCGGCGTATCAGGATTTGCTGGACAACCGGATTATCCGGGTCGGCGTGAAAATTCCTATCCTCGATTGGGGAAAGCGTCGCGGCAAAGTGAGGGTAGCCAAGAGCAATCGTGAAGTGGTGCTTTCCAGAATCCGTCAGGAACAAATGGACTTCAATCAGGATATCTTCTTGCTGGTGGCAAACTTCAATAACCAGGCGCAACAATTGGAAATAGCCGAGGAGGCCGACCTGATAGCCGAGAAGCGCTATAAGACAAGCGTGGAGACTTTTATGATTGGCAAAATAAGTACTCTTGACCTTAACGATGCGCAAAACTCCAAAGACGAAGCCCGGCAAAAGCATATCTCCGAACTTTATTTCTATTGGTATTATTTTTATCAGCTCCGCAGCCTGACCCTTTGGGATTTTGAACGGAACACGGAGTTGGAAGCCGACTTTGAAAATATAATTAAAGGATAAATTTACTATTTTTGCAGGTGACAAATTATAAAATGCTATGATATTGATAGTCGATGATGACAGTGCCGTACGTTCTTCGCTTGGTTTTATGTTGAAGCGTGCCGGCTATGAGGTAAAAACAGTTCCGGGACCTCGTGAAGCAATGGACATAGTTCGTGCGGAATCTCCTGCATTGATATTGATGGATATGAATTTTACGCTCTCCACTACCGGTGAGGAGGGACTTACGTTATTGAAGCAGGTAAAGATTTTCCGTCCCGATACTCCTGTCATACTGATGACGGCATGGGGAAGCATACAGCTTGCCGTGCAGGGGATGCAGGCAGGGGCCTTTGACTTCATTACCAAACCGTGGAACAATGCCGCCCTTATGCAGCGCATTGAGACAGCGTTGGAATTGAGTGCCACCTCGAAGGAGTTGCCGGAAGAGCAGGTGGAAGGTTTGAACCGCAGCCACATCATCGGGAAATCACAGGGACTTACGGAAGTGCTGAACACCGTAGCCCGCATAGCCCGCACGAATGCTTCCGTATTGATTACCGGCGAGAGCGGTACCGGTAAGGAACTGATAGCCGAGGCTATCCACATCAACAGCCAACGTGCCAAACAGCCTTTCGTGAAGGTCAATCTTGGCGGTATTTCGCAAAGTTTGTTCGAGAGTGAAATGTTCGGCCATAAGAAAGGTGCCTTTACCGATGCGAGTGCCGACCGTATAGGACGTTTCGAGTTGGCAAACAAAGGTACCATCTTTTTGGATGAAATAGGCGATCTTGATTTGTCTTGCCAGGTCAAACTGTTGCGCGTGCTTCAAGACCAGACTTTTGAAGTATTGGGCGACAGTCGTCCGCGTAAAGTCGATGTACGGGTTGTCTCCGCTACCAATGCCGATTTGCATAAAATGGTTTCCGAACGTACGTTCCGCGAGGACCTTTTCTATCGCATCAATCTGATAACCGTGAAGTTGCCTGCTTTGCGCGACCGCCGTGAGGATATTCCGCTGTTGGTACGCCATTTTGCCGACCGGCAGGCTGCTGTAAACGGTTTGCTGCGTACCGAATTTTCGGCGGACGCACTGAACTTCCTTTCCCGCCTGCCTTATGCGGGCAACATCCGTGAACTGAAAAACCTGGTGGAGCGTACCATTCTTGTCAGCGGAAAGCAGACTTTGGATGCTTCTGATTTTGAAACGCAATACCAACGTCATGACGAGCCTGCAAAAGCGGCGGAAGGCACTTTTTTCGCAGGTATGACATTGGATGAAATAGAACGCCATACAATCTTGCAGGCTTTGGAACGGCATAGAGGTAATCTCAGCCAGGTGGCATTGGCATTGGGCATCAGCAGGGCTGCGCTGTACAGGCGTTTGGAGAAGTATAAAATAGTGATTAGTGATTGATGGTTTCCCGTGAGTATAAAATTCTACTTTTTTATTCTTGTGCTGTTCCTGCTCGGATTGGGCGGGACATTGATATGCCTGGCAGATAAGATGCAGCCCGTTCATTTGTATGCGGTGGAGGGGATTATTGTATGTATACTTATCTATCTGGCGGTATTCTACCGTAAGGTTGTCAAACCGATGAACACCATTGGCAATGGCATGGAATTGCTGCGCGAGCAGGATTTCAGCAGCCGTCTCAGTAGGGTGGGGCAATATGAGGCGGATTGCATCGTGAACATCTTCAACTGTATGATGGAACAGCTCAAGAACGAACGCCTGCGTCTGCGCGAACAGAACCATTTTCTTGATTTGCTGGTTCAGGCATCTCCGATGGGAGTTGCCATTATGACATTGGACGGTAAGATATCGCAACTTAACCCGATGGCGGTAAAGATGTTGGGAATCCGATGGGAAGATGCGCAGAACAAGGAAATGGCGGAGATTGATTCGCCGCTGGCGGAAGAACTGGCATCTGTTTCTAAAGAAGGGACAACCGTAGTCCGGTTGAGCGATGCGAATATTTACAAATGTACCTATTCTTCATTTATAGACCGAGGCTTCAAGCATCCTTTTTTTCTGATGGAGCGCATGACGGATGAAGTGATGAAAGCGGAAAAGCGTGCATACGAAAAAGTGATCCGCATGATTGCCCACGAAGTAAACAATACCACTGCAGGCATTACTTCTACTTTGGATACGGTGGAACAAGCCCTTGTTGCCGAAGAAGGCATGGAAGACATCTGCGAGGTGATGCGTGTATGTATGGAACGCTGTTTCTCCATGAGCCGTTTTATCACCCGTTTTGCAGATGTGGTGAAAATTCCCGAACCTACGTTAATGCCGGTCCGGCTAAATGAACTGGTATCGATGTGCAAACGTTTCATGGAGGGAGTGTGCGGTAACCGCAATATCATGCTATGCTTGGAATGTGACCCTGAAGTAGGGCAGGTCTGTCTGGATGTTTTGCTATTCGAGCAGGTTTTGGTCAATATCATTAAGAATGCTGCCGAAAGCATAGAGAGTGCCGGTGGGATGGCAGGCAAGCAGGGCAAGATTATAGTGAGGACCACCGCCCCTGCTTTCATAGAAATTGTCGACAATGGTCCCGGAATCAGTAAAGAGACCGAAGCCAAACTCTTTAATCCTTTCTTTTCCACCAAGCCGAACGGTCAGGGAATTGGTTTGGTGTTTATCAGGGAAGTGTTGAGCCGTCATGGTTGTACATTCTCTCTGCGCACATACAGCGACGGGCTGACCCGTTTCCGAATCTTATTCAATTGAGTATTAAGAACCGGTATGTACTATAAATACTCTGGGGTTGCTATATGTGCTGTTTTGTATGTCTGAATTTATTGAATATAGGCAAATTCGGATTTGGAGCCGGTCTGCATATTATTTTTAACTTAAATCTTACTAACGGAACAGTAAATCGGATAAAGGGAATAATCTTAATTGGGCAAAATACTCTAAATTTGAGCAATTTTTTAAACTAAGATAATACAATGGCAATGAAAGAAAACATTAAACCGGCAACCGGCCGTTTAGGCGTATTGGTAGTCGGAGTAGGTGGTGCGGTTGCAACCACTATGATTACAGGTACATTGGCTGCCCGTAAAGGGTTGGCAAAAGCTATAGGTTCAATTGCAGAAATGGCTACTATGCGCATGCAGGACGGTAAGGAACATCTTATCAAGGATGTAGTGCCTTTGGTTGATTTGAACGATATCGTTTTTGGCGGTTGGGATATTTTTGCCGATGATGTATATGAGGCTGCAATGTATGCAGAGGTTTTGAAAGAGAAGGATTTGAACCTCGTGAAAGACGAGTTGAAAGCCATCAAGCCCATGCCTGCCGCTTTTGACCACAACTTTGCAAAACGTCTGAACGGTACGCATATCAAAAATGCCGCTACGCGTTGGGACATGGTGGAACAGTTGCGTGAGGATATCCGCACTTTTAAGGCAAACAATAACTGCGACCGTATCGCTGTGTTGTGGGCTGCAAGTACCGAAATTTATGTTCCTTTGGCGGAAGAGCACCAATCTCTCGCTGCTTTGGAAAAGGCCATGAAGGAAAATAATACGGAAGTTATCTCTCCGAGTATGTGTTATGCTTATGCTGCAATCGCAGAAGGCGCTCCGTTTATCATGGGTGCTCCTAACTTGTGTGTGGATACTCCCGCCATGTGGGAATTCTCCAAGAAGATGAATGTGCCTATTTCGGGTAAGGACTTCAAGAGCGGCCAGACTTTGATGAAGACTGTACTTGCTCCGATGTTCAAGACTCGTATGCTGGGTGTAAGCGGTTGGTTCTCTACCAATATCTTGGGTAATCGCGACGGTGAGGTTCTTGACCAACCGGAAAACTTCAAAACAAAAGAGGTCAGCAAGTTGTCTGTTATCGACAATATTTTTGAACCGGAAAAATTCCCTGACCTGTATGGTGACGTATATCATAAAGTACGTATCAACTACTATCCGCCCCGCAAGGACAATAAGGAAGCATGGGATAACATCGACATCTTCGGCTGGATGGGTTATCCGATGGAAATCAAGGTTAACTTCCTGTGCCGCGACTCTATCCTTGCAGCTCCTATCGCGCTCGACTTGGTTATCTTCAGTGATCTTGCCCTGCGTGCCGGTATGTGTGGCATCCAGACTTGGTTGTCATTCTTCTGTAAGAGTCCGATGCACGACTTCGAACATGAACCCGTACATGACTTGTTCCAACAGTGGAGAATGGTGAAAGAGACTCTCCGCAATATGGTAGGTGAAACCGCACCGAGCTATTTGGATTAAAAAATAAGTATACGGTAAGGTGATAAAAGTGATAAGGCGATAGGGTGATAAGTAAGTTTCTTTTAGAGATTTCGTCACTCTGCTGCCTTACCACTTTTATAACTTTATTACCTTATCACTTTTATTATCTCATCCTTTTTTATTCCTCTTTTTATCAATGAAGAAATCTTCTTTTTTTCCGGTACTCATCGGTACGGGCTTCGGTTCGGGTTTTTCTCCTTTTGCTCCGGGCACGGCAGGTGCTTTGTTGGCTACGCTTATCTGGTTCGGATTGTCTTTTATTGTTTCGGAAATATGCCTGATATGGTTGACGGTGTTTTTTATTCTTCTTTTTACGGTGATGGGAGTATGGGCAACCGACCGTCTCGAACCTTGCTGGGGAGAGGATCCGTCGCGTGTGGTGGTAGACGAGATGGTAGGAGTGTGGATTGCCTTATTGGCTGCGCCGTCCGGAAACGTTTGGTATGCGTTGGGGGCTTTTGCTCTTTTTCGCCTGTTCGACATTTTTAAGCCGTTGGGAATCCGTCGTATGGAAAACTTTCCGGGAGGACTTGGAGTGATGATGGATGATATTTTGGCGGGAATTTATAGTTTTGCGGTCTTAATCGGAGCAAGATGGCTGATAGGTTGAAAGAAACATCGGGACTTGCAGGTTGGCGTCGTGCTGTTTGGGTCTTTGTCAAGGCTCAGCTTTCATCATACGTGGCAAGTCTTGTGGATTTTCTTGTTACCATTCTGCTGGTTAAACTGTCCGGACTTTTTTATTTGTATGCCACTTTCTTAGGTTCTGTGGCGGGTGGCATGGTGAATTGTGCCATTAACTACGGTTGGGTGTTTCATGCGGACGACTGTAAGAAAACACACGTTGCACTGAAATATCTTTTTGTCTGGGGAGGCAGTATCCTGTTGAATACGTGGGGGACGTTTGCCCTGACCGAATGGTTGACGGGCATACATTGGATGGACGGTTTGCTGGGAAATTACATTAACGATATGTTTATCCTGTCCAAAGTAATCGTAGCCGTTCTGGTGGCGTTCTGTTGGAACTATCATCTGCAACGGGTATTCGTATACCGTAATCATGATTTCAGAAAATTGATACAACAATATTTTAGAGACTAAATAGAACTGATATGAATTATAGAGATTGGTTGCAACAGTTGATTTATAAGATTATAAATCCGGTTGTGCATGGCATGGTCAAGGTGGGCATTACGCCCAATCTTATTACTACTACAGGACTGGTGATGAACATTGCAGCTGCCTGTGTATTCGTGTATGCGGGTATGTGCAGACCGGGTGAACTTGTCTTTGTGGCATGGGGTGGAGGAATTGTCCTCTTTGCCGGTTTGTTCGATATGATGGACGGACGTGTGGCACGCGTGGGCAATATGTCTTCTGTTTTTGGAGCATTGTATGACTCTGTGCTCGACCGTTACAGTGAACTGATAACACTGTTCGGCATATTCTATTATCTGATTTTGCAGGGTTATCTGTGGGGATCGATGATAACTTTTATAGCATTGGTCGGTTCGCTTATGGTGAGCTATGTACGTGCGCGTGCCGAGGGATTGGGACTGGAGTGCAAAGTAGGCTTTATGCAGCGTCCCGAACGGGTGGTATTGACCGCTCTCGGTGCTTTGTTCTGTGGCATTTTCAAAGATTGCGAGGCGTTCGATCCTATGCTGATATTGATTGTTCCTATGGGAGTGATAGCCGTTCTTGCCAATCTGACAGCATTTGCACGGATTGCGCACTGCTATAAACTATTAAAGAAGCAAAAATGAGAAAAGATATTTTCCCTTCTGCCGGAGAAACGTCGCTTACCGTCATCATCACTGTAGTGTTCCTGTTGTTGACGACCGTATGTGTGGGGTTACGTACGGAGCATCTTCTGATGGCAGCCCTGTTTCTGGTGTTGTTCTTTGCAGGAAAAACAACGCGTAAATTGGCGGTGGCGCTGCTTCCTTTTATCATCTTTGGCATTTCTTACGATTGGATGCGGGTCTATCCTAATTATGAGGTAAATCCCATCGATGTGCGAGGATTGTATGAAATGGAGAAATCATTGTTCGGTATTTCGGTTGGCGGGACACTACTGATTCCTTGCGAATATTTTGCACAGAACCACTGTGCGTTGGGCGATTTTTTTGCTGGTGTATTTTATCTCTGTTGGGTTCCTGTTCCCATTGCATTCGGCTTGTGGCTGTATCTGAAAGGTGAGCGCAAGTTGTACCTCCGTTTTGCCCTGGTTTTTCTGTTGGTAAATCTTATTGGTTTTGCCGGGTATTATATTCATCCGGCAGCACCGCCTTGGTATGCCATGAACTATGGTTTTGAGCCGGTTCTTGATACTCCGGGCAATGTGGCGGGATTGGGACGTTTCGACGAACTGCTGGGATGTTCTGTTTTTCATTCCATTTACGGGCGGAATGCCAATGTCTTTGCCGCTGTCCCCTCGTTGCACGCGGCTTATATGGTGGTAGCTGTGGCGTATGCCGTGATAGGGCGCTGCAAGAAATGGCTGATAGTTTTGTTCTCTGCAATCATGGTAGGCATCTGGTGGACGGCTGTCTATTCGGGCCATCATTATCTGATTGATGTGATGCTGGGAATCCTCTGTGCTTTGTCGGGCATTTGGGTGTTTGAACGCGGACTGATGAAGTGGGGAGCATTCAGACGCTTCTTTGACAGGTATAGCCGATATATTTGATACGGCATTTCCATTTAAGGGAGTTGGGTTATCGCGAGTTATATGCCGATAGTATCGCTATACATCGACCGCACTATCGGCTTTTAACGCCGATTGTATCCCTTATCGTGAAAATCTGTGTATTTTTGCGTTAATCTGTTTTTTTATAGATAGTATAGGCGTATGAATAATTTTGTCTTTTATAGTCCTACCGAATTTGTGTTCGGTAAGGATACCGAGAAGCAAGTCGGTGCTTTGGCACATAAGTATGGTGCACGTAAAGTGATGATTGTATATGGCGGCGGTTCTGTGGTGCGGAGCGGTCTGCTGGACCGGGTAAGGCACTCTTTGCAGGAAGCCGGTGTCCGATATTGTGAAATGGGTGGCGTGCAACCCAATCCGGTTGACACGAAAGTGTATGAAGGCATTGGGATTTGCCGTCGCGAACAGGTTGATTTGCTGCTTCCCGTAGGTGGTGGTTCTGTTATCGACACGGCAAAGGCAATTGCTGCCGGGGTGCCTTATGACGGTGATTTTTGGGATTTCTTTATAGGCAAGGCTAAGGTGGTGAAGGCATTGAAAGTCGCCGTTGTATTGACAATTCCTGCTGCGGGCAGTGAAGGTTCGGGCAATTCGGTTATCACGAAGGTAGATACGCTTCAGAAGTTGAGCCTGCGTGTACCGGAGCTGTTGCGTCCTGTTTTTTCTGTCATGAATCCCGAACTGACTTACACATTGCCCGCTTTCCAGACAGCCTGCGGCATTGCCGATATGATGGTACATATCATGGAGCGTTATTTTACCAATACGCAGGAAGTGGAAATCAGTGACCGCTTGTGTGAAGGTACGCTGACGGCTATCATGAAAGAAGCTTATCGCATTAAGCAAAATCCGGAGGATTATGGCGCACGGGCGAATATTATGTGGTGCGGAACGATTGCCCATAACGGAACCTGCGGTGTGGGGTGCGAGGAAGACTGGGCTTCACACTTCCTGGAACATGAGGTGAGTGCCATCTACAACGTTACGCATGGGGCAGGATTGTCCGTTATTGTTCCGGCATGGATGACTTTCGTGGCGGGGTATAAGCCGAAGAAGATTGCCCAATTCGCCAACCGTGTTTTCGGCATTCCCCAATCGGAAGATTTGGAAGAAATGGCTTTGGCGGGAATTGCCCGTTTAAAACACTTCTTCCGTTTTATGGGTCTGCCTGTCAATTTTAAGGAGTTGGGCATCGAGCATCCCGACATCGACCGCCTGGCGGACAGCCTGCACCGCAATAAGGGTGAGTTGGTTGGCAATTATGTGAAGCTGACTAAACGGGATAGCAAGGAGATTTATCGGCTGGCGTGCGGTCTGTGACCTGTGAACGGAAACGAACGTATGTAAAGCCGCTTCCGAGAAGTTAACATCGTATTTGCAGGAAGTTAACAGAGTGGAAAGTATGAAGTTAACTCCGTTGAGGGTACTGAGTTAACATCGTTGGGAGGCGGAAGTTAACTTCTTATAGGATTGCTTGTCATACTCTGTTTGATAGGATATTATTGGGGAGAGTTGCCGAAACGATAAAAGCTTGTATAATCATATTTTTCAGCCGTAGATGATGCGGATAACGTAGATTTTTTTATTTATCTGCATTATCCGCATCATCTGCGGCTGAAAAATAGTGTATAAGCTGTTTTGATACAACTTTTTGGTTATTGCTGAACACCGTCTACTCTTCGGAAAGCACGTACACGGAATACGGTGGTTTTAAGGGCGCGACCGCTGTTTTCTGTACCGTGGTTTCCTCCTTTTACTTCATTTCCGCTACCGGTGTAATTGTGGTCATCTCCTTTTGAACCACTTTCTGCGTATTTGTTTATAGATGGGATATATATTGTGGCACGTGCACGAGTTGCGCTTTCATATTCTCGATTTCCCCAAGTGGGGCTACCGATGGATAGGTCTGTATTATTAGGATCTTTGCCTGCAGCTGCAGACCAGTAGTAATTATTTTGAAACTCCTCAAAGGTCCCGAATTTATTTGAAATGGCAACTTCAAGCTCGCTGATGCCGGGTAAGTACCAATTTCCTTCATAACTTCCGTCAGGATTACGCCTGTTTTTGGCATAACAATAGTGGAATGCAGAAGCGGGAATATTATCGGGATATGTTTTCATTTCTGTTATTGGGGCTATATCAGAAGCTCTTTTTTCAAAAACGTATTTTGTCATTTCCAACCCGTTATTATAGACGTTACAAGGACCGTCAGGATTAATTTCATCCCAAGTCCAGCTAATAGTTCCTCTATTTGAGTAACCTTTGGTGATTGTGTTTGTAGCAAGCCATGCCCCCTCACGTGCCCACGGTAAACCTTTATAATACACATTGTCCTGTTCATGCTTATCCAACGGGTCACGATGGTCAATGTACTCTTCATAGTATTCTATATAGCAATCAATGGTTCTGTTGTTCTTTGTACCTTGTACCCGTAGCAACCCTCTTTGGTCCAATTCAAGCGTACGTTCGCGCTTGTCGTTTTCATTATTGTTGTACGTAATATATACTGTAGCGGAACGGTCGTGTACAGAAGCATTTTCATCCACATAGAAATAAATGCGGGAGCGGGATTTGTGTTCCGGTCCTGATATTCTGATTGCTGTATTGTCGCGTAAAGTTTCAGTGACAAGATTCGTGTAGAAATACTCACGTGCGCCTGTTCCCGCTTCAAACTTTCCACCTTCGATGAAGCCTGCCTCATGTTTACCGTTATACATTGTCAAGGAGTCGACCATTTCCATTCGTATCCAGTCGGGCGCTTTTCCTGTGACAGGGTCTTTAAGGCTGACGTCTACGTATGATTCGAGGTTGGTTATACCCACTTCGCGGCGCAGGAAGTAAAGGTCCATGGGAACAATGTTCCAATGGGCATCAAGTTTGCGCTCATTGACAATGGAGACGTAAATCGGGTTGTCTGTAATGACATTCACACGTCCGTCGAATGTATATTTTTCCTCATCGCTGTTTCGTACGTAGTCCAGACCGCAGATAGTGATGTTGTTCTTGTAACAGCGGTTGCGGCGCACTTCGAAGTTATTATAGGTATTGCTTCCCATATAGATGTTGAAATCGGCGGTGTAGGTCAGTTCCTGATGCGTGGTGTAGGTTCCTTTCAGTACAACGGCAGATGCATTCTTGTCGGCAATGGTACGTTTCCAACGCTGGATGACGGATTCATCGTTCGTGTCGACACCTGCGGGATATTTGGGATCCTTGGTAGGTATCTGTACATTCTCGTAAGTGTAGTAACTGAAAGTTTCGGTTGCCTGCTGGTCGTGCAGGATACGTCCTTCATATTTCACAGTACGTTCGCGGGCGATGTAGGGATTTTCACCGTCTTCTGTATACTCGGGGATTTGGGTGACTTCGAGTTTTCCGTCTTTATCACTGCCGGGCGGTGTGAAGGGGACGAAGTAGGGCATGTTGCGTACACCGTATTCCACCAGTTGCAGCTTGGGGAGCGAACGGTCGTGATTGGTTTGGTTGGCATCCAGTCGCACGGTTATGTCCACACGTGCCATGAGTGCCTGCATTTTGATTTGGATGGTTTGGTTCTTCTTGCTTAAGTCCACGCCCGTGGTAAGTCCCACCATCGGCATTCCCGGTTCGGGCAGTTTGCTGATGTCTTCGCGCCGCTTCGGGCGGTAAAGCCAATTCTGCAGGTCGGAAAGTTGGGTGATGGTCACGTCTTTTTCGGGGTCGTTTTTATCCCCCTTGGTGATGTCGCCTTCCGATGTCCATTTCTCAGTGCGGAATGTATTTCCGTAAATATTGGCTACGGCATAAACTTGCACATTGGTTAGTGTCGCTTGATTTTGGAACGCATCTTCCGGAATGGTGAGCGAAGCCTGTTGACCGTCTTTTACTTCTATTCTGTAGTAGGCACCTGTGGTATTGTTGTTGTGCGGTTGGAGAAACTGCCCTTGGTCATTGAAAAAGAAGAGGTGCAACGTGTTTATCTTTTTTTCTTCGGCATCTTTAGGGGTAGGTTCACCGGCACGTGTCAGTGTGGTTTGCGGCAGCATCTTGTCGCAGATGGCTGTCAGGGTGACTCCGTCTTGTGGAGCCACGGTACGGAGGTCGTCAATCTCCTGCACGCAGGATGTGATGCCTGCCGTGAGACAGAACAGCGAGGCAAGGAATGTTATGTGAGATACTTTCATACGTATGTTGTTATTTTAAAGTGACGTTTAGTTGATAATGATGTCGTTGTCGGAACCGTTCTCCCAGTATTCAATGTCATCGGCTGTGAACATGAGCAGGAGTTGGTCGCCGATGAAGTTCAGGTTGATGGTGTAGCATGTCCCTTGTTCGGGAATGCGGCCGAGGGAGAAATTGCGAATCGTCCTTGTTCTTTCGGCTTGTCCGTGATAAGAATAGGTGATATGGATGTTTTTGTCGGTTCCGAGATAGGGAACTGCCGATGTGGAGCCTTCTGCCTGTGCATCAAGTTTGGGGAGCAACAGCAGTGTGGTTCCTTGCGGCTTGCTGTCACTGACTCCGATAACTGCGGCAGAGTTGGGCGAAACGGTGAGTGGCTGTCCCCCTCTTTTTATGAAAGGGAATGTTCCGGCGTACTTGTCATCTGTCACTGTCAGCGTCGGGTCGGCAGGTGTGAAGTCTACATTGCCTATGCGGTAGAAATTTCCGTCAATCGACAGTGAATGGACGGTTATGGCATTGGTGTTCGGATCATCCGTCACCGTTGGGTTGTAGTTGTTGATTTGCAGGCGTAATCCTGTAAGCAGATGCCTGAAATTCAGTTGCACGGCTCCTTGCGTGGGAGCATGGTCGGATACGGTGGCTATCATGACATCTTGGGCACTTTCCGTGTTGAGCTCGGTGGTGATATCGGTACTTGCCGGATATGGCATGGTATATGTCAACTTGGGGATGCCGCGTGTCTTCTGATCGGCAGGAGTGATGCTGAAACCGTGGCCGGAGACTTCGGAATGATTATAGGGATGGTAAGCGATAAAGGTATACTGGAACAGGTCGGTGTTCGTTACTTTTGTTTCGTCCGATGTGTACCAATGCTTCGGTTCGTTGAAGGCAGTTCCATTCTCGCTGTACACACACTTTGTACCGTCATAGAATATGGGTTCCTTATACATCACATCGGCGTGCGACAGGCTTTTTTTGACCAACCAGTCGGATGTCCCTCCCTGGTAGTTGGGCTGTTCTGACTCCAATTGGTAGGGTACGCAGTAACCCAGTACGCCGAATACAGTGTTGTGTGTAATGCTGTTCATCAATGTGGCACGTGTCGTGACGTCGTCCATTATGATAGTAGGAGCAGCGAATGTAATGTCGTTGCTGTCATATCCGGGCCATTCATCTTTTGTCGTGATATCTTCCGGCGAGCACGCCGCATGCAGAAACAGCAGTGGCAAGGCGTATGCGAGATATTTGCAGATAGGTAGGTTCATAGTTATATAGGGTGTTGTTTGGATTCGAATTTTATGGATTTTCTTCGTCGATGTCAACATTGAAATCAGAGCCGTTGACGGGGGCTTGTTTCCAGGCTTCCACAGTGGGTGTCTGGAAAAAGATGTGATTGCTCACAGTGAAAGGATACCGATAGCTTTTGCCCGGTTCCCATTCCTCGGTAAGTTCGTTCAGGTGGACGATACCGGTGAATTGCAGTGGATTGTCTGCATCGGTATAGTTGTAGTGATAGGTGATTTCGAGTACGGCGTTCTTCAGGCTTTGCGGGAGGAAAAGCTCTTTTCCTTCAAAAATGCTGATGCCTCCGGTAACGGGCAATGGTTCGGTTGAAGAGAAATGGTAGATTTTGTTTGATTGGGCGAGTGTGCTCCCGGTAGGTTTCCACGAACCGAAAGGAGTATTGCCCGTAACTGTCTCGCTGCTCCAGTCTCCGGTGGTGTGTATGCCATATAGGGTGGCGGAATCAATAATAACCCGGCGTCCGATGCCGAGATCCTTTTCGTCGGAACGTCCGACAAAAACAATACGGGAGAGGAGATGATTGAAGCCCAACGAGACTCCGTTTCGTGGTATGTCGTTAGTGGTGGTTATGTTGATGGCTGTCTTGCCGGCATACAACAAATCTACTTTTTCCTGTTGGCCGTTTTGGGGGACGACATCAAAACCGGTGATAGATAATGCACCTGAAGAGGGTTTTATGCTGTTGTACGTCACCTTGCCCGTTAGTTTGTCCGGTGTTGGGTAGAGCGCGTGAAAATGGTAAGTGTTACCGATATTCCAGTAACGCTCTGCGGTAGTGTAATCCCATTTTTTTGTGTCTGCATCGTATTTGATAGATTCCTGGTCGAACAGGAGCTCTGTACTGCCGCTTTCCGTATTCTCCTTGCAATGTCCCCATACGGCGTATGCATTTCCGTTTGTTGCCAAATCAGTCAGGTCGTTTATTATTGCGCGTGTATGTGGCGGTAACGAAAAACGTATGGCTTTTTCATCACCTTTCCATACATCCTCCACTTCGGTGGAACATCCTGCCAGCAGGGAAAGAAACATCCATACAGGCAAGATTGGAACTCTTCTTTTTATTAACATATCCTTATTTTTTGGGTTTATTTTTCTGTTTTCATACATCGCATTGTATATGCGTTGCCATATATGTGCCGGATTTCCTCTTTCTTCCGGAGTAGTGGCCGAACGGGGACATTCAACCCCGGACGGCCTATTGTTGAAATAAGGTTATTCTATTCGGATGGCATAGATAACGATGCTTAATTGGCGGGACTTGCGAGATTTTCGGTTTCGATTTCTTTATCTTCCTCTTTAGTCCAGTCACTGACTTCAATATTATCAAAATAGATGGTTTGTAATCCGAAGGTTGCACCGTTGATTTTTAGTATGTAATTGTAAGAATTTCCAGGTGTCCATGAGGCATAAGTGTCGTTGGGTATAGTGACTGTCAATGTCTTGGTATGCGGATGGTCGGCATCATCGCCAATAATAGGACCTCCACCGGAATTGTTTGTGACACTTACAGTAAATGTTAGTGACATCTGCTTATCTGCTATATTCTGTGGAAGAAGGAAGTTTTCAAATATGTACGTATCTCCATTGTTTGTTAGGTAGTCTGAGCCGGTACCATTGATGTCTTGATAAGTTGGTTGGGTTATGGTTGCATCGGTACTTATGCTCCACATGTCGAGTGATAGATTTGGAAGAGCTGACAAATCTGCAGGAGTAGTCAAAGTTCCTACTCCTTTGACTCCTGTGAGCTTGACGTTTTCTACACTCATTTTCAGTTCGTTACGCCAGTCATCTGTGATTGTGAAACGAACTTTAGACAAGGCGTGTTTGAAATTCAGGCTCACTCCGGGATTCTTTTCTTTTAGGGCTTTAATACCATCTTCGTGTGTTGCTGCAATCAGTAAGTCTTTACTTCCGGTTGCTTTGAAATTCTTAATTGTCATTTTATTGGTTGCATAATCAAAATCCGGAACTTTGTCCAAAGCTGGCGCATAAGCGGCAAATTTGTATGTAGCACCCTCTAACCAGTAATTGACAGGGGCATATTGCCAGTTACCGTCATTTTTCTTAATTTGGGAAGAACCGGAGGTCTTTCCGTCAAAAATGAAAACAGGAGTGGTTTTGTCTGGGGTAGTATAAGCTCCAAAGGCATAGAATTCCTCCAGATTTTTCTTTGTTAACCCTTCTTGCTCTGCGCGCGTCATATTGCCTACATAACCATCGAAACCGATAGCCTTGCTCTGTGATATTTCTACCACCTCACTCTCTGTACAACTACTCATTGCTACAACGGCAGCTGCTAAATAGCACAAATGTTTTTTCATTTAAATATGTATTTAGAAAATAATAAAAATATGATTCTTTATTTCATTAGCTTGAAAAGCGGATAATCGCTATAGTTTGATTTCAACATCTTTGTATTCTCCCCAATCGATAACATCGGGGTTGAAACCGGAACCGCCTTCCATTCCGTCCTCGTCCGATATCTGTATGCCGCTGACTGTTATTATCCCGCCACACGGTTGATTTTTCATCTGTTCGGTAATATCAAATTCAAAATCCAGTTTCTTGCCGTTTTTCAGCATCAGTTCCAGGTTCAGTGCATGAGGCTGTACGTCTTTCGATGCCTTGTTGTAGTAACTGTCAGGAAATCCGGGTACGCCAAAAGACATTACACGGGCTTCCGCTCCGTAATCGGTCAGGTTGCAATCGAAAAGCAATGTTGCGGATTCTTCTGATGTTTTGCCTTCTTTCAGGTAGACACTTTCTGCCATACCTGCCATTGCTCCGCGGGCTAATGCTATGTGTTGAGCGCCTTGTTCAATCTCATAGCGGATCAGGTATGTGTATACCAGCGGACGCATCGTTATGGGAAACTGCTGACCGCCTTTTACCGCTATAGGTTCGAAATCGGCTACGAATGCTCCGTAAAGCATATCGGGCGTGCTCACCGTACGTTCTTCGGTATATGGCTCTGAGAAAATGCTACCGGCACGAGTACGGGTGCGCGTGGTTGCGCTGGCGGTAGCGGAAGAACCGATATTGTTGAATACAATACGTTCGGTGTCGTCGTTATAGAAAAGCAACGAATGTGTGTTCACCGTGGTGTGAAGCAATCCGCCGTTTGCAGGCAAATGAAATTCTATTCCCCCCTCTGTTTTGGTTTCTGCGGTTTCATATACAATGGCGGCAATACCTTTGGCGGCATCTGGCCGTAGTGCATCATACGTGGTTCCGTAGGTTTCTGCATTCCATTCCTCTTGCCAGTGGCATCCGTATGGACGTTCCCATACTTGTTCCCAAGTGGCATTTATGTTTGTTTGGTAACTTATGGAGTGCATATCGTGGTCATAACACAAATCCTTGCGGCAACCACCCAACAAAAATAACAGTGAGATTGCCATCCATGGCAACATATTGAATCGATAGTGTCTCATCGTATACCTCCTTCCTTTTTTTCATTCCACAGGCGCCATACCAGTGCGAATTTCAGTTTCAGCGGACCGAAATAGTTGGTCTGCTTGGTTTGCTGATAGTGATAGTGCCCGTCTTTCGGCAAGTATTCCTCATAGCGGGTATGCAGGAATCCTGCTCCTACGCCTGCCTCTAAAGAGAGCCGGCGGGCAATGGGCCACATATAGCCGTAGCTGATCCCTGCCATCTGCGCTTCACCCCGATAACCTTTGTTCCCGTTTTCGAGGTCGTACCATGAGAATCCGGTGAAAACACCAATGTAATGCCCATGCCAGGGCTTGCGGGTCTTAAACCAATAACGTCCCTCCGGACTGATGGTGGCCAACTGGTAATATTTGTGTTTTCCGTTGTTTTTCCACCATGCCATGTCACCCTCCAAATTCACTGACCAACGTTTGTTGATACGGTATTCCACTTCGAGCGAAGGCATCAGTAGGGCATCGTATAGCAGATTTGTCTTAATGGCAAGTCTCTGTTGTAAGTCGTTCTCAGCGGACTGCGACATGATGTCGCTTGTTGGCACTGCCTCCGGTTCTTGTCGTTCTGTAGCGTTTTTTTGCGTGGCGGCGGCTGTATCGGCAAGCATATTGCCCATTTCGTTGTTAACGGGCAAAACGGCGTTTGCCGTAACGGAATCGGAATCTTTGTTCTCCGTTGTTTGCAGGCGGAGTGAGACAACCGTACTGTTGCGCAGTTCGGGAAACATGTGGTCGTACATATATTTATAGGGTATACCTCTGTGCAAATCCATTAACTGTTTTTTCCTTCCGTCGACAATGCGGTTGTGCTCGTCATATACGAATACGGGAGTGTGGTCGATGATGTGAAGCACCTCATCGCGCCAAGGTTTATCCGACTCGGCCACCATACGTCGCAACTCGTCCCATGCGATACCAACGGCGTATTCCTTTATCAGGTTTTCGGGCACTTCGGTGTGGCGGAGCAAATAATCACGCATACCTTCTGCCCGGTAAACGGACAGGCGTTTGTTGTATTTATCCAGTCCGTCGGGTGAAGCGTATGAGCTGATGACCAATTGTTCAATGGCGTTTGTCTCATGAGCCTTCTGTACCGATTGCAGAAAACGTGATAATTGTGTGCGATTGTCTTTATAAAGCGTATCTATATTCCGATGGCCTTGCCGGTAGTAAATGCGGACCGAATCGGCAGGAAGCTGCGCTAAACTCGTGCTGACGAACGCGAATGCGATGAAGGATGACAGGAGTAATTTTTTCATTCGTCTTTATATTAATTATAGATTATTAGAATGTATGGATTGGTTTCTGAGTAATAGAGTTAAGTCTTTATTGTTAGTTGAAATATGTGAGATTGGCACCCTGTTATGGTGTAGTCTGCAGTCATTACGTCACAAATATAGTGTTTTTATTAATAATATAAAGATTTGTTATAAAAAATAT
>NZ_CAJTSC010000041.1 GCF_910578895.1 uncultured Bacteroides sp. | reverse complement strand
GTCACATAGCCCGCTATGCTCCTCATAAAAATTGAAAAACATCCTCGAAAAGAACACTCAAAATAATGCTGAACAAAATTTAAACAGGCTCTTAATCAGGACGGAAAAACAATGTAGGAACATCTTTAGGGAACTTTCCTAAAAACAAATCGGAATATAAAAAAGGTGCAAGCGGCAGGAAACCACTTGCACCTTTCTGTTATCAGGAATTGTCTTAGATTCCAAGCGACTTACGCACAGCTTCCACTTTCTTCTCAGCTTCAGCGTTCGCATTGCCATAACATTTGGAACATCCCATTTCACCTTTCACTTCAATATAGAATTTAATCTTAGGTTCCGTACCGGACGGACGAACAGAAATCTTCGTACCGTCTTCCGTAAAATATTGAAGAACATTGGATGTCTCAGGCATATCCAACGCAGTAGCATTGCCTTGTGCATCGGTAACTTTCAGCGTCTTGTAGTCCTTAATCAACGAAACGGCAGAGCCACCGATTTCTTTCGGCGGGTTGGCACGGAAATTATCCATCATAGCCTTGATTTCATCGGCACCGCTCTTGCCCGGTTTTACCACATTGACAGTGGTTTCCTTAGAGAAGCCGTACTCTACATAGATGTCCATCAAGATGTCATACAGCGTTTTTCCCTGGTCTTTAGCCCATGCACAGATTTCTGCAAGCAACGAGCAAGCAGACACGGCATCCTTATCGCGAACGAAGTCTTCGGCAAGGAAACCGTAGCTTTCTTCACCACCACCGATATATTGCTGTTTACCTTCGCGCAGACGGATTTCACGTGCAATCCATTTGAAACCGGTGTAGCAGTCGAGCATTTCAATCTTGTTCTTATCGGCAACAGCCTTGATAAGTTCGGTCGTTACAATGGTCTTTACAATGAAGTCCGTAGGTTGCATCTTACCGGTTGCGATACGGTTCTTGATAATATAGTAGAGGAAGAGCAAGCAAGTCTGGTTACCGTTAATCAGCACCCACTCGCCCTTATCATCCTTGCAAGCCATACCTACGCGGTCGGCATCAGGATCGCTTGCCATTACAATATCGGCATTAATCTTCTTGGCAAGTTCGATTGCCATGGAAAGAGCTTCCGCATTTTCGGGATTCGGAGAAACGACTGTAGGGAAATCTCCACTCTTCACCATTTGCTCGGGCACGCAGTGTACGTTCTCAAATCCCCATTCTTTCAAAGAAGCGGGAATAAGCGTTCTGCCTGCGCCATGAAGCGGGGTATATACGATACTGAGGTCTTTTTGACGCTTGATTACTTCCGGATCGATAGAGAGGGTATGAACTTTGTCCAGATATACCTTGTCTACATCTTCACCGATAATCTGAATCAAATCTTTGTTACCTTCAAACTTGATGTCCTCGACAGTAACCTTGTTTACTTCATCGATAATGGCAGTATCGTGCGGGGCAAGCACTTGCGCGCCATCATCCCAATAAGCCTTGTAGCCGTTGTATTCCTTCGGGTTATGGCTTGCAGTCAGGTTGATACCGCTTTGGCAACCGAGATGACGGATGGCAAAAGAGACTTCGGGAGTAGGACGCAAATCATCAAAGAGATAAACCTTGATGCCGTTTGCAGAGAAGATATTTGCCGAAATCTCAGCAAACTTGCGGCTGTTATTACGACAATCGTGTCCCACTACAACAGAGATTTGTTCTTGGTCTTTGAAACATTTGTTCAGATAATTAGCCAATCCCTGAGTAGCAGCACCTACCGTATAGATGTTCATACGGTTGCTACCGGCTCCCATGATACCACGCAAACCGCCCGTTCCAAATTCCAAGTCTTTATAAAAACACTCTATCAGTTCGGTTTTATCTGGATTTTCCAACATACGCTTCACTTCCGCCTGAGTTTCGGCATCGTATGCCGGAGTAAGCCATTTCCCGGCTTTCTCAGTCACTTGTTTAATCAGTTCTTGATTTTCCATAAGACTATTTTAATATTAAAGGTTAATAACTCGTTTTTTTGTTGAGTCACAAATGTAGAAGAATAAGTTCGAATATCCTAATCAATCAGGCATTTTATAACGGTCACCCGTCTGTTTTACATATTCTTCCAGAAATTCTTTCGGATAGCCCGGACGAACCACACCGGCAGGCTGACCGATGGCATTGCGTTCGAACTTTCCATCTTTCATTTTACGAACCACGCCATCGTTGTATTTTACGATGATAAATTCACCCAAACGCTTCCACGTGTCGAAAGCGCTTTGTGCCGCCATGCCGGTGTAATTGGTCAAGAATGCTTTCGCTTTGGCGGGGTCTTTCTCCAACAATTTGGCAGCAGCAGATTCAATGCCTTCCTGCGCATCGTTAAAAGTAGTTTCGAGTTCGGTCTGCGTGGCACGTACATCGCCAATCATCAGGTCGTAACGGGGATATACCATGTTTGCCACCCAGTTGAAAATCCAAAAGGCAGAATTCCAGGAGAAAGTGATGTAATCCGCACCATCCACGCGGGAATAACACACGGGAACTTTATCCGTACAACAGTATACAGGAGTGAATACAGTCATATTGGCATCGTCCGTACCAAACCATAATACCCCGCCTATGGCATCGGGCAAAGCGGAACGCATCTGCGCCACAAACACGAAACCACTCTGTTGGGTAGAGATAGGACGTTCGTTAAAATATTCCTTATCATCCACTTTAAAGGAAAGCGGAGAAAGACGATAAGGAGCATGATATGGCCCCGCGCCGAAATCCTTGCTGATGTCAAGAGGAGTACCTTCGTAATGATCGCGCATGGCGTTCTTTACATCCTGTACGGAGATTTTACGGTTAGGTTTCACGAAAAGCGGCATCGGGGTATCCGTTTCGCCTGTTATATAAGGCAAAAATTCATTGCCCCGCGTGGTAAACATATTAAAGTAACTCCATACACGGGCCTCGCAATAACGACGGGCACCGAAATCGAGCGGTGCATAGGCATTCGCAAAACTAAAATCCTTGTTTACTCCGTCAAAATAACCTTTCTCACGGGCAAAGGAGATGACATCTGGAGAATACATGCAGTTGTTCTTGTCATTCATATCGAACTGATGAATACGGCTTTGGTTGGCATGTGCGGAGATACAATCATCGGGCACGCGGACTGCCACCCATACGGCACCGCGCACACCGGGACCTTTGCCTATCATCTCCATAATCCAGATTTCGTTAGGATCGGCAATCGTAAAAGACTCACCGCTGCTGTAGTAGCCATACTCTTGTACAAGTTCCGTCATCACTTTGATAGCTTCGCGGGCAGTGCGCGAACGTTGCAGCCCAAGATAAATCAGGCTTCCATAATCAATGATACCGGTAGTATCCACCAATTCGGGACGTCCGCCAAAAGTGGTCTCACCGATAGTCAACTGAAATTCGTTCATGTTGCCGATAACGTTGTAGGTCTGACGCGCCTGCTCTATCTGACCGAGGTACTTGCCGGTGTCCCACTCGTGCACGTCAATCAACGTGCCCTTTTTGTGCACACCTGCGGGATAATGATACAACTCGCCAAACAGCCCATAGGAGTCGGCTGAATAGGAAACAATCGTAGAACCGTCCGTAGAAGCGTTCTTACCTACAATAAGGTTGGTACAGGCAAAAGCGTTCGACACAGTTGCCACCACTAATAAGACGGAGAGAGTTAATCTTTTCATACTTCTGTTATTATATGGTTTATTTGATAATGATACATTCCGAATAAAGAGTTACCATACGAAATGGAACTGTCTGATGGTCTGATTGCCGCACCCGTCTGTCACAGTCATCTCCACGGTATGTTTACCGCCTTTCTTTACATGCTCCGGATCAAGTTCGCAAATCAGATTTCCGTTAATGGAATTAAGTTTGCCAAACAGGGCATATTTCCCGTCTATCGTTCCCCGATAACCGGCTATTCCTGTCTCTTTATCTTTGGCTTTAAAGACTATACGCCCCGTACGTCCCCACTGTTGAGGATTGAGCGGAGTTATCTCCGGTGGTACAGTATCTATCGCTACCGTATACGTAGCCAAGTCGCGGATACGGACTTTCATAAAACCGTCCTCATAAATACCACCAATGCTGTATTTTCCGCCTTTAGCCGTAACACCTGCTACATAATATTTCGATTTGTCTTCCAAACGGTCGATACGTAAACCGATACGCATCTCACAAGCCCCATGCAGGGGGATACGCGTATCGTGCAACTGATAAGTAAAAGCCACATCCCCACTGTCGGCACGTACGGAGTAGTTCAGCCGGACATCATCGTACAACATTCCACGCGGCACAACCAATTCCAATCCGGGTTCCTGAAGATAATTGGTTCGGTTCCATCTGAAGAGATACTTTTCACGATGTTCTACAGGACGGATATCGGTTTTCTTTCCCAATACGGTGAAGCGTACTCTGGAAGTATTGCCCAACGCATCGCTTAAAGTATACACAAAGCGATAAGGACGTTCTTCGCTAATCTCTATCAATCCCCGATTACCATTGGAAGCATGCAACAGACGCAGGCGGTTACCGGGTTCGATAAACGATTTCATATACTGTCCATGAGTCCATGAGTTGATATAACGGTTTTCTTCATAAGCAAAGCGGTCTACCACACTACGGAACACCTCTACACCATCCACTTCGAGTATGACGGTATGCACACCATAACGGTTGGTTACTCCATCCATGTAGTCATACGCCCGGATACCCGCTCCTATCACTCCCCAAGCAGTAATAGGCTCGACAGGAGTTACCGGAAACACCTGGCATACTTGCTTCCCATCCACTACGCCTTTACCCGGTTGCGGAAACAGGATGATGCCTTCGGCACGAGGAGCAGTATTGTCTTTCACTTTCTTCATAAAGAAAGGCAGCGGGTCCACATAGTCTCCCGTTGCCGACTCAATCATATCCAAATGCAGGTGAGGACCGAAAGAGTAGCCCGTATTACCACTAAGGGCTATCACCTGCCCCGCCTTTACCGGATATTCTCCCGGTTCGGGGACAATCTCCACTTCCCAACTCTCCTTTTCATACTGCAAGGCTTTTACTCTGCGGGCTATATCGCCTACAAATGCACTGAGATGACGGTTGATGGTGGAATAACCGTTATCGTAATCCACATCCAATACGTATCCCGAACCATGCGTCACGCGTATGCGCGAAATATGTCCGTCTGCCAAAGCGTGTACAGGCTTGCTTATGGTTCCACCGGTCTTGAAGTCCAGCCCGCCATGAAAATGGTTGGCACGTATCTCGCCGAAATTACCGGAAAAAACAATAGGAAAATCAAAAGGTGGAATGAACGATGCCGGTTGTACATCCGATGTAACATTCATATCGGAGGCCTCTTGTGCATATCCGCCTTGTACGCCACCTGCGAAAAACAAAAAAAAGAGAGATATAGCGTATCTTATATTCTTACAAATCATATCCTGTTTTTTTCCGGCGCAAATATATGAAGAATAGTTCTCTCTGCCTAACCAAAAAAGCATAATCCTGCTGCCCTACTCCATAAATAGCCAGGTATTTTCTGTTGTAAAACACGTGGTATAGGATGACAATGAGACAGAGAAATCGTTATCTTGCAACATGTTTAACCATTAATAGATAACATTATGATTATCGGAGTACCCAAAGAGATCAAGAACAACGAAAACCGCGTAGGAATGACCCCTGCCGGAGTAGCCGAATTGGCGAAGAAAGGTCATACGGTGTATGTACAGACAACCGCCGGCACAAACAGCGGGTTCTCTGACGATGATTACATCAACGCAGGTGCACAAATACTGCCTGCCATTGAAGACGTTTATGCCATAGCCGACATGATTGTCAAGGTAAAGGAACCCATCGCACCGGAGTACAAATTGATAAGAAAGGGACAAGTTGTATTTACCTACTTCCATTTTGCTGCCGATAAGCTACTGACCGAAGCCATGATTGAGAGCGGTGCCGTATGTATTGCTTATGAAACAGTAGAAAAAGAGGACCACTCATTACCATTGCTCACCCCTATGAGTGAAGTGGCAGGACGTATGGCCGCCCAAGTGGGAGCACGCTTTCTGGAGAAGCCGCAAGGTGGAAAGGGGAAACTGATGGGAGGCGTACCGGGTGTACGTCCCGCACGCGTGCTTATCTTAGGTGGCGGCGTAGTTGGTACCAACGCCGCACAAATGGCTGCGGGAATGGGTGCTGAGGTTATGATTACGGATGTGAACCTGACGCGCCTGCGCTATCTGAGTGAAGTATTGCCCAAGAACGTAAAAACACTCTATTCTTCACTCCACAATATAAAGATGGAACTGCCTACCGTAGATTTGGTAATCGGTTCCGTACTGATTCCCGGTGATAAGGCACCGCACTTGATTACAAGAGATATGCTGAAAATGATGAAACCCGGAACCGTACTTGTGGATGTTGCCATCGATCAAGGCGGATGTTTCGAAACATCTCATCCTACCACCCACAGCGAACCCACGTATGTGGTAGACGATATCGTGCATTATGCGGTAGCCAATATTCCCGGTGCCGTGCCGTTTACCTCTACTATGGCATTGACAAATGCAACGTTACCTTATACCATAGCCTTAGCCAGCAAAGGCTGGAAACAGGCATGCAAGGACGATCCGGCATTGGCATTGGGATTGAATGTAGTAGAAGGAAAAGTAACGTATAAAGCAGTGGCGGACGTGTTTGGGATGAAATATGAAAAAGCGTGAAGAATTTTGAATTATGAATTTTGAATTATGAGTCGACCATGCCGAATGGCAATTCATAATTCAAAATTCATAATTCAAAATCAGCCAACAACTCCTCCATAACTTCCGCTACTGTCTGTATTCCTTTCTTATTGAGTAAGGCGGAAACCTGCCCGATTTCAAGTTCACCTTCTTCGATATCTCCCTCAAAAATACCACGTTTGGCACGTCCTCTTGATAAAAGGGTGCGTAATTCTTCCTCCGTAGCCCCAACAGCTTCGGCAGCAGTTACTGCCCGCTGAAACCCACTACGTGCCAAACGTACCGGAGACAATTTTTTTAACAACAAACGGGTGTCACCCTCTTTCAGTTGCAAACAATATTTCTTAAACACTTCGCTGGCAGAGCTTTCTTCGGTCAATGCAAAGCGTGTACCAATCTGAACACCCTCAGCTCCCAAAATACGTACCGCAAGAATTGCTTCACCGGTAGCAATGCCACCCGCAGCAATCAATGGCAGCGTAGTAACCGCACGTACGGCAGGTATCAGACAGAGAGTAGTAGTCTCTTCGCGACCGTTGTGTCCACCGGCCTCAAAACCTTCGGCCACAATGGCATCCACACCGGCGGCTTCGGCTTTCATGGCAAAACGCGACGATGACACAACATGTACCACCGTGATACCATGCTTCTTCAGCCAACCGGTCCATGTTTGAGGATTACCGGCAGAGGTAAATACAATCCGTATTCCTTCATCTACCACAAGCTGCATGATTTCCTCTATCTGGGGATACATTAAAGGAATATTCACTCCAAATGGATGATGTGTAGCCGCACGACACTTCCTTATATGTTCGCGTAGAGTCTCGGGATGCATGGAACCTGCCCCCAATAAGCCCAAACCACCGGCATTACTCACTGCCGATGCCAACCTCCATCCACTACACCACACCATGCCCCCTTGAATGATGGGATACTTTATCCCAAACAGAGATGTTATTCTATCCATTGTCTATCCTTATAAGATTTATTTCTATGGAAACAAGGAACCAAGAACTTAAGTTCAATATTTAAGGATAAAAGACGGGATATCTCTATTTGAGTATTGTCTCTTTATGACAGGTATTAATGGAGTCGCCATAAGTCTTTAATACTTCCAACGTACGTGCGCGGCGTTTACGTCCTTTAATGTTCCAAAAATCTTTTGTGAAAGGACGCATCAAATCGACTGAGATTCCGCCACCACTACCACCAGCGCCATGCCAACCGCCTACTGCCATATTGTTGGCACGCTCGGTCACCGTATAGCGTAAACCTGTAGCTTCTATTTGTTCGATGCTTTCGCGTGGTCCGGTATCCAACGGACGTTTTGCCCAGTCGGTATAAATTTTAAGTTTCGTCAGTTCGTAAAACGGATTACTCCGCCATGTATTCTCATTTATCGTGATTTTTTTCTGATAAACAGGATCCCAGTTATATTTGGTATTTGCGGTATAAGGTCGCAAAGTAAGTACCACCTTCTTCTCGGGCATTCGAGGCACTGCAGGTAAGGAAACATTGAAATCCAGCCATGTCTTATTCACATTTATCTTCGGAGAACCCAAAGGAGCATCCACACCTATCTCTTTTAACACATCCGGATTCAGTTTTACCTCTCCTCCGCCATCAAGCAATTGGCGCAAACGCAAAGAGTCTTGCGGTGTCCACTCTTGAGCATAAAGAGAAAAGGTTACTGCACAAAGTAACCCTAAAAAGAGAATAATACGTTTCACCCGATTGCTTCCTTATACTTTAAACCTTACACTTCATACCTCACAACTCTACTTACGGAAAACTCACCACCACATATAACTACTTCCGCAAAGCGGCTCATTATAGCAAGGGTCTACCGTCCACATGGTGCGCGGATATTTCCGTCCTTCCCACCAGCGACGATAACGAGCAACTGCATCAAGTACCTCTTCATCAGTCAGGAAATAAATACCTTCATAATTCTCGGCATCAACATGCACCATTTTACATCCCATCGAAGCATTATGTCCCAAACGGATTGTTTCCACTGTCCACAAAATACACTCGCCCAAGCGCAATTTTCCACCCGCAGAATACGATACAGGAGCCAATGGAAAAGAAGGTATCACCGTTAAATCCTCGGCATACTTCAAGAGTTCCTCAATATCTTCTTTGGTAAACTTAGGAACATTGCTCAATCCCTCTGGGTTTTGAACAACGTATTTTCCCGCTTTCAGTTGTTTTACAAACAATGCTACATCCGGATGATTGTAATCCAACGATCCTTTATTGCAAGATACAAGCACAAGGCAGGATACCATTGCAAAAATCACGTATGCGTATTTGTATATTCTATAGAGAGTGTTCATTTTGCTACATTGTATTTAAGGTTAATAAGTCATGCGTACTCCGCACAAAAGGTTCAGGTTCGTAGGGCGTTCTGTCCGCAAAGTCCGGGTTTCGGAATCCGTATCGAAATGATGGGACACCGAAGGTTCGGCAAACAAAGCAAAGCGGTCGTTCAACTTGTAACGCATCCCTACTCCTGCCATGACCGACAACTGAACAGGTTCCGCAGTAAAGCCATTGTCCGAAGCACCGGCAACACATTTCGCGGCAGCTCCTCCCACAGTGGCATAGAAATCGATTTTCGAAGTACTTGCCACCAGCATGTTCAGATTTACGGGAATACCCACAACATGAAGCGTACGGTCTGCATGCAAACGGTTATACTGAATCCCCGTTTCCAAAGCGAACCGATTGTTCAATACGCGTTCTACCATAACTCCCGCTGTCAACGGCATACTATAGTCTCCTTGAGGAAGAGAAGTTCCAAGAACTGCCTTCAATGCCCACTTAGATGATTTTCGGCATATCGGAGAAGCTGTTTCCGGTTCTTCTTCCGCAGGAACAGTGGAAAAGATATCGGAAACACCCCGACTGAAAATATTGTAATAAGGATTACCGTTTTGCAAAGCATCGTTACCGTTGAAATAACCGCCACCGACCTGTTGCTGTCTGATAGTAATGGAAAATCGAACTGATACGGACTCGTTCTCGTCTTCCGACCGCATCACCATACCTGCGGGAACTACCTTTACAGGGTATCCCATACTGGTATTTTGCACAATTGGTGCCACCTGATGTATGGAAGGAAAAAACTCCTGCACCACATCACCATCCAGATTGCCTTCGGGCGTATAAGCAGCCACCTGCGTAAAAGCCTCCTTTATTTCTTCTTTCGGAGAAAAATACCAGAAAGCAGCGGAAGCAGCTCCCAAAGTGAATATAACAGACGCGGCAGCCACTATCCGATAATATCTCGGAGATAGAACAAGACCTTTCTTCCGGCTTACAATAGAAACAGCCGCATCTTCCTGCAACTTTTCCCAAAAGCCATCGCGTACTGTCATCTCCGCACCTGCAAGGCGACTGCGGAACAATCCGGTAATTTCATCTTTTTCGCTCATATTCAGTATATTCTTTAATTCTTTTCGCTAACATACACTTGGCACGATGTAACTGCGAGGTCGAAGAATGCTCTTTGATGTGAAGTATTTCAGCTATCTCCTTGTGCGACTTCTCCTCGAATACGTACAAGTTGAACACCGTACGGCATCCGTCGGGCAGTTCCGCAACAAACGCCATCAAGACTTCTTCCGACAGTCGGCTTCCACCTTCAGCAATACATGCTTCATCCTGCACATCGGGAAACTGTCCATCGTTTACCACCAATTGGCTGAAACGATGCCGCTTCCTCAGATAATCGATAGCTTGTGTCACCATAACCCTCGTTATCCAAGTGACCAACGTACATTCACCACGAAAGGTGAAACGAGTGAAGATTTTGACAAAGCCATCGTGCATGACATCGTGCGCTGCATCCATATCCCCCGTATAACGGTAACACACCGCCAACATCCGCTTCGAATAGAGCGTGTAAAGTTCCTTTCGGGCAGAATCTTTTCCTGCCCGGCAGCCCTCTATTAGTTCTATCTCATTTTCCAATGTCAGTGTTCGTTTTACAGGCGCCTCTTTACGCTGTTTGTCAGTTAGACGCAACATCCTGCAAAATGCTGCGGCAGAATTTCCAAAAAGAAGTTAAAAAACAAAACATTCATACAAACGAAAGCCCCTCATAGAACCGTCGTAACGAGCAGTATTCTGTATGAGAGGCTTTCCCCTATATTCTCCGCCTTTATCAGCATGCCTTAAAACTCATGTCCAAACCTTTTACAGAGTGTGTCAAAGCACCTACCGAAATAAAGTCTACGCCGCATTCGGCATAATCACGCAGCGTATCGAAAGTAATACCGCCGGAAGACTCCGTTTCGTAACGACCCGCCACCATTTCTACAGCTTTCTTTGTCATCTCAGGGGTAAAGTTATCAAACATGATACGGTCTATACCGCCCAAGTCGAGCACTTGTTGCAATTCATCAAAATTACGCACTTCTATCTCTATCTTGAGTTCCTTACCCTTCTCTCTGCAATATCCTTTGGCACGGGTAATTGCCTTATCAATTCCACCGGCAAAGTCAACGTGGTTATCTTTCAGCAAAATCATGTCGAACAAACCGATACGATGATTTACGCCTCCCCCTATCTTCACCGCCATCTTTTCCAAGATACGCATACCAGGAGTCGTTTTACGGGTATCGAGCACACGTGTATTTGTGCCCTCCAATTTCTCAGCATATTTACGGGTCATGGTAGCAATACCACTCATACGCTGCATAATGTTGAGCATCAGGCGTTCGGTCTGCAACAAAGATTGCACTTTACCTTCTACAATCATAGCTACATCACCCGGTTTCACTTCGGCCCCATCATGGATGAACACTTCCACCTTCATAGCAGGATCGAAACGATGAAATACTTCTTTGGCAACTTCGATACCGGCAAGAATACCGGTCTCTTTAATCAATAGTTTGGATTTACCCATCGCCGTAGCAGGAATACACGAAAGAGTGGTATGGTCACCATCACCTATATCCTCGGCAAAGGCCAAGTCAATCAGCCTGTCAATCAATTCTTCTTCTTTATTCATTTGTCTTATCTATTCTTATTTGGTGTATTACATATTTGTCTGCCGCTTTTCGGAAGAAACAATTCACCCGAAAATTCCCGTTTGCAGTTGCCAATGTACCGACAATAAAGCCCGACTCGTCACGTTTCCCCTGATGATTTACGGTAAAACCGCTTACCCGGTTACCGGCAAAGAAAATCGACATTTTGTCCTCTGCCGCCCGACGGTCTACATTTACCGGACGATTCTCAAGAATCAATTTTACCTTATCGCCCAGATACCCGTTCAATTCTTGGGAACTTCCTTTCTTAAAGGCTGCAACCACTCCCGACGGCACCTCTTGCGCCATAAGCGAAACCGCCCAAACCAAGAGACACCCTAATAATATTACTACTCGTTTATTCATTTTCACAAGTATTAATGATAGGCAAAGGTAAGCAAATCTTATAAATAACAAGAAAAAAGCCCGATTTTATTCATTGAAATTTCGCATAGGGTAAAAGTTGTAAATTTGTACGCGATAAGGGAACTGAGAGAATAATATGTAACGAAAGATACCATTCTCACAAGAAAGGATTATTTTTGCACTAAAATCACGTGTATCCGACAGAAAGAATTCACGTCAAAATCAATGACTCACATGAAAATGACTTTGCTCGTCGTAGGACGAACCGTAGAACAACACTTTATCACAGCCATCAACGACTACATACAACGTACACGGCGCTACCTCTCGTTTGATATGGAAATTATTCCGGAGTTGAAAAACACCAAAAACCTTTCCATCGAGGTGCAGAAAGAGAAAGAGGGCGAACTGATACTGAAAGCGCTCCAACCGGGCGATGTAGTGGTATTGCTGGATGAGGGAGGAAAAGAAATGCGCTCCATAGAGTTTGCAGACTATATGAAGCGCAAGATGAATACCGTAAACAAACGGCTGATTTTCATTATCGGAGGTCCTTACGGTTTTTCCCCGAAAGTCTACGAAGTAGCGAACGAGAAACTGTCGCTTTCGCGCATGACCTTTTCACATCAAATGATAAGGCTTATCTTCGTGGAGCAGTTATATCGTGCCATGACGATACTGAACGGCGGACCGTACCACCACGAATAAACTAATCGCCTTAAATAATCTCCTGCAATAGCGCAGGGAGTTCGGGAATACTGTTTTTTATTACCGTGATGCGATTCTTTCCCTCCGGCGTCAGAGCAAAGTGCATCTGACGCTTATCTGCTTTTCCCACCAAGCGGACAATCAGTTTTTTCTCCTCTACGGAACGTATTACCTTAGAGGTATTGGATGCCGACAGTCCGAGTACTTCCGCAATTTCACCGGAAGTAAGCTTAGGCGTGTTAAGCAAGGTACACAACAACATTCCCTCATTCAGTGACAAGTCGAACTCCTGCATGAATTTCACCTCAAATTCGGCTATGGCACGGTAAATGTCGCGGATTCTACATAAGGCTTTCATGGTTTCGTTATATAAATAAATTTACATTCGCTTTGTCTGCACGCTCCATATAGGTTGCCACACCGCCTATGGTCACTTCATCCAGCAACTCTTCACGCTGAATACCCATCATGTCCATAGACATCTGGCAGGCAATAAACTCCACTCCTTGTGCCAATGCCTGAGAACGTAAGGATTCCAAAGAATCTACCCCCTTGCGCTTCATCAGAAAACGCATCATCCGGCTACCGAGCCCCATCATGTTCATCTTAGACAGTTTCAGTTTCAAAGAGTTGGACGGGAGCATCATGCCAAACATCTTCCCGAAAATATCTTTCTGTGTCTGGGGTTTCCGCATCTTCTTCAATACATTCAATCCCCAAAAAGTGAAGAATATCGAAACTTTCTGTCCGGTTGCCGCTGCGCCGTTGGCAAGTACAAAAGTAGCCAAAGCCTTATCTAAATCATCGCTGAAAAGAATTAAAGTCTTCCCTCTCTCACCTGCCACCGGAAGCAATGACGAACAGGCACCAGCCTCATCACCTTTCTCAAGTAACACGGTGTATCGTCCTTTTTCTTCTTTTTTCCCTATCAACTTATTGCCCGTAGTAGCACACCAAGCAGAAGCATCCCGTGCAAAGCCGGCATCGGTTGCCACAATCTCCACCCGCTCGCCCGGAGCAATACTGTCCATCGCTTTCTTTACCTGCATGATAGGACCGGGACACTGCAGACCGCAGGCATTGATTTTCAAAGGTTCTTTAACCGAACCGCCCTGTACCGATTGAACCGGAGTGGATACGGCAGGCGGCACATCAAACGATGTTACGGAAGAAGGAACAGGCGCCGTTGCTATAGAATAGGTTTTATAACCGCCTATCAGATTAACCGTATTACGATAACCGCATCCTATCAGAATACGTTGTGCCAAATAGCCACGCAAGCCTACGGCACAGAACAGCACGATGGGCTTATCCGTGGGTATTTCCGACAAGCGGTCGCGCATCTCATCCAGCGGAATGTTGACAGCTCCCGGGATAGTACCGAACGAAAACTCTTCAGGCGTACGGGAATCTATCAGCATCAGTTCATCTTTCCTTTCAACAAGTTCACGCCAAGAGATAGCTGGCATCGCACCGCTGATAATATTGGAAGCTACATATCCGGCTATGGCAATAGGATCTTTTGCAGAGGAGAAAGGCGGCGCATAGGTATGTTCCGTCTCCATTAAATCGTATACGGTACCTCCGCGCTTGATTAGTCCCGCTATCTGGTCAATGCGCTTATCCACTCCTTCGTAACCTATACACTGCGCTCCATACAGTTTTCCGGTTTTGGGATGGAATGTCAGTTTCAGAGTCAACGGCAATGCATCAGGATAATAGCCGGCATGGGATGCAGAGTGAGTCACCGAACTTTGATACTCCATTCCCCATTGCTTCAGGCGCTTGGCGGCAAGCCCGGTGGAAGCCACTGTCATATCAAAGACTTTGGCAATGGATGTACCGATGGCGCCTTCGTAGGATGTGATATTTCCCAATGCCATGTTGTCGGCAACAATACGTCCTTGACGGTTGGCCGGGTTAGCCAAATAGTTGAGCCACGGTTTACCGGTCAGCGGATGAGGATATTCAATGGCATCGCCCACTGCATAGATGTCTTTGATGGATGTTTCCAGATGCTCGTCCACCCAGATACCGCCCGTTTCACCCAACTTCAAGCCTGCCTGTTGCGCCAATGCCGTTGCCGGACGTACACCAATGGAAAGCAATACCATATCGGCAAGGATTGTTTTTCCGCTTTTCAAAAATACGGTTATTCCCTGCCCGTTACGTTGAAAATGCGTAACGCCTTCTTCCAAATAGAGGGAGATACCTTTTTCAATTAAATGCTGATGGATAGGCGCAGCCATAGAGAAATCAATAGGTGCCATGACCTGATTACCCATCTCCACCACGGAGACAGAAACGCCTGCATGATACAGGTTTTCTGCCATTTCAAGCCCAATGAAACCTGCTCCTACCACAACTGCACGTTTCACCTGTTTATTTGTAATATATGCTTTGATTTGATCGGTATCTTCCACATTGCGAAGTGTAAAGATACCTTCCGAATAAATACCTTCCAAAGGCGGCTTCACCGGATTAGCTCCCGGAGAGAGGAGAAGTTTATCATAGTTTTCTTCATATTCATTGCCGTTCGCCTTACGAATAATCAATGTTTTACGCTCCGGATGAATGGCAATAACCTCGTTCTCCACTCGCACATCAATACGGAAACGCTTACCGAATGTTTCAGGAGTCTGAACCAACAGTTTTTCACGCTCGGCGATAACTCCGCCTATATAATAAGGCAATCCGCAATTGGCATACGAAATGTATTTACCTTTCTCCAGCAAAATTATTTCAGCCTGTTCATCCACTCTTCTTAACCGGGCAGCAGCTGTAGCTCCACCTGCTACACCACCAATAATTACATATCTCATAATTCTTTCTTTTTAGTTTGATACTGCAAAGAAAGAATTATTTTTCAAAATAAAATAGTTTAATGTTAACTGATTAAATTTTAGTGAATAATACAGTAATTATAAGGTATAATACAACGTAAATTAGACTCATTTATATCACCACCCCATCTTGTCAAGACCGGCAGCGGCATACCAAGCAGTAGAGCGATAGGCGGCAGTAGCCTCAGAATCTAAAGAAAGAGGGATATAATGCGAGACACCATTGGCACCTTTCATTGAAAACATTCCGACAAACTGGGAATAATTTTTTTCTGTAGTCTTCCAATAAGTAATAGAAGCATCAAACACCTGTTTCCACACCATGTAGGTTTCATCATCCAACAGAACCTTCATCATTTGCGAAAAGTCATAATAACCGACATGGCCTTTCCTATCATACGGATTAAAAGCTAATCTCCGCGCATCATAATCAAACACTTCATCACGAAGCAATGCGGTGTCGCAACCTGTTTCTTCTGAAATCACTTGTTTTGTCACAGCAGCCAACTCATTCAAAGCATCCGTCTTTATGACACATACAGAAGTACCTCCTGTCCAATTCGCATTTGAGATACCGGCACCTGCCTTATAATTTTCATTGTAATGATTAAAATAAGCTTCCGCCATTCGATTCACTGCATCCTGTTCAAACATCCAAGGAACCACCTTGTCATAAGGAGCACCCGGTCCGGGATTCTCCGTAGGACATCCCATATAATAATCCGTATAACTACGTACCGCATACGCCACCTCTACAGACATCATAAAACAAGCATCGAACATGATAAAATCAAAATGCGGCATTCCATCATCCAATACATTAACAAAATCGGATATATTCATACGTTTATCCCGTCCTTCCCCTTTATCCTGTCCTATCCAACGGGTAGAAGAAGACGGCACCGGATAAGGAATCCAACCATCTGCATGCGACCAGTAAACAAATCCATAACTCTCCGCCGGATATTCATAAAATGCCCGGTGCATAACCTCTTTCATCACTGATACATCCGTAGATGACTGCTCTGCATATTCCTTGACAACTTCTTTCTTTACATTGCCCTTCTTGTCTTTTGCAATACGAAACAAAACAGGAGAGTCATTGTCGTCCTGATACACCAACAAATTGCAAGATGACGAATCTACAAACTTCATACCCTCAATCATTTCGTCCACGTCCTCTTTTGCAAACGAAGCTAAATTATTATCCGCTACAATATAAACAAGCACAGTCTTGCTTCCCGCCTTAGGCGGCACGGGAACATCATCCTGGTTACATGCTGTAAACAAGAAAAGAAAAAGCACGCATAACAGGGCATAAAGTTTCAATTTCATAGCCATTAGTTTCATTACGAGGTCAACAATCACTCCTCCGGTTTCTTAAAACCAAATTTGTCCGATGCAATAGTCTGCAAAACCATTGTACCTTTCTTGTACTTTGCCTTTACTTTGGTAGCTTCCTTTTCCAGTTTCTTTTTATTCTCACTAAAATAAATCATACATGTATAATCGGATTTTTTCAAATCATACTCTAAATAATTCTTCAACTGATAACTGTATAAATCACGTTTAGACAAGAAACCATTCTTATCCAACACCACGCTATCCAACACTTGAATCTCCGTGAAATACACTATCGAATCGTTGAAAGAAGCCCCTACTCCAAAGGCATAAACCGGGTTATGGCTCTTCATTGTAAATGCCGTACACAAAGTAAATACGAGCATTACCGCAAATACTATTCTTACGTGTTTCATAATTTCTTTTTATTTATTTACGCATTAATGATATAAACTAATTTTCAAAATCCGCTTATTTAATTTAATGAGGACAAAGATAGTGCAAACCGAAAGTAGTACAAAATAAGCACGTCTATTTTTTATACAAGGATGCCGCTTAGCATGATTTAAAACAAAAAACCGGACTATCCACATCAGGACAGCCCGGTTTGCTTAATTTCTTTATTTGTCAGAAACTGATATTCTTATTTATCCCAAATAAGATTTGAGCAATTTACTACGATTACTTTGTCTTAATCTTCTGATTGCTTTTTCTTTAATCTGGCGGACACGCTCACGTGTGAGTCCGAATTTGTCGCCGATTTCTTCTAATGTCATTTCCTGTTGTCCGATACCGAAAAACATTTGTATGATCTCTTTTTCCCTATCGGTTAACGTAGAAAGAGCTCTATCAATTTCCCTCGCAAGAGACTCGTTCACCAAAGAGCGGTCTGCCATAGGAGAGTCGTCATTGACCAACACATCGAGCAAACTGTTGTCTTCCCCTTCAACGAAAGGTGCGTCCACCGAAATATGGCGACCGGAAACCTTCAGTGTGTCAGAGATTTTATCAACAGGGATTTCCAGTTCATCGGCAAGTTCTTCGGGAGACGGACGACGTTCGTTTTCCTGCTCGAACTTAGAAAAAGCCTTGCTGATTTTATTCAACGAGCCTACCTGGTTCAAAGGAAGACGTACAATACGCGACTGCTCTGCCAAAGCCTGCAAAATGGACTGACGTATCCACCATACTGCATAACTGATGAATTTGAAACCACGTGTCTCATCGAACTTTTCGGCAGCCTTAATCAGTCCTAAATTACCCTCGTTAATCAAGTCGGGCAAACTCAAACCCTGGTTCTGGTACTGTTTGGCTACAGATACAACGAAACGCAGATTGGCACGTGTCAATTTCTCCAATGCAACACGGTCACCCTTACGGATGCGTTGAGCGAGCTCTACCTCTTCTTCGACTGTAATGAGGTCTTCGCGACCGATTTCCTGCAAATACTTGTCAAGAGAAGCGCTCTCTCTGTTAGTGATACTTTTGGTAATTTTTAGTTGTCTCATTCTTATAATACGGATTTGGGTTGCAAAGTTACGACAAATTATTTATTACAAACAAACTTGCCTGGACTTTTTTACCTTATTTATATCTTACCCATACAACAAAAAGGATGTCGACAAGTGTTTGCCGACATCCCTTTTTTCGTCTTTCTTTGCTATTATTACAATCTTCTTACCTATTATCTCTTCTTTTACTCTTGAGTTAAATCTACAGCATAACTTGCGCGTTTTCCGGAGGGGAACATACCGGTGATGAACAACACCTGATCAGGAGATTGGGTAGCCGCTTTCAGTACTTTCTCCAAATCTTCCACAGACTTCATCTGCATATTGTTTGCTTTTAAGATTATGAATCCTTTACGGATACCGGCATCTGCCATCTTACCGTTAGACACCCCAGTTACTTCCAGACCATAACCCAAGTTAAGTTGTCTCTTCAATTCAGAAGATATGGGTTTGAAAGCCGCACCCAAAAGTTCCATTCCGGCATCTTTCACTACCTTCGTATTACCTTGAGAGTTTTTCAAAGTCAACGTGAACTCTTTCTCTTTCTTATCACGGATTACTTTTACTTTCACTTTGTCACCCGGGCGGTGCTTAGCCAACGCTTCCTGCAAATCGGCAAACTTATGTACTTTCTTACCATCGATACCGATAATTACGTCATCCGACTTCAACACACCGGCAGCAGACCCACCTTCTATGACATCGGCAATCAATACACCTTCTTTCACACCAAGTTCATCGGCTTTCTTTTTCATCTCTTCAGCCAACCTTTCGTCCATTTGCAAATCTGTACCCAGCGTAGTACCGGTAATACCGAGCAGAGCACGTTGCACCGTACCGAATTGTTTCAAATCCGCCACAACCTTCGTCATGATGCTGGTAGGAATTGCAAAACCATATCCGGAATAAGCACCTGTAGGTGAATAAAGCATGGCGTTGATACCTACCAGTTCGCCTTTGGCATTGACCAATGCACCGCCACTGTTACCTTGGTTGATGGCAGCATCCGTCTGAATGAAAGACTGAATATCGGCTGCTTGTCCGTTAGATGCGCTCATACCGATAGAACGAGCCTTTGCACTGACAATACCTGCCGTAACGGTAGAATTCAAATTGAACGGATTACCTACCGCCAACACCCACTCACCTACTTTCAGCTCATCGGAGTTACCTATCGGCACTGTAGGGAAATCGTCACCCTCAATCTTTATCAGGGCAAGGTCGGTACTGGGGTCGGTACCGATAATACGACCTTTCAATTCACGGTCGTCATTCAACTTGACGGTAATTTCATCTGCACCCTCCACTACATGATTGTTGGTTACAATGTAACCGTCTTTGGAAATAATGACCCCTGAACCGAAACCTACACGCGGCTGAGTCTGTATCTGCCGCTGTCCACGACCATCTCCGAAGAAGAAGTCAAAGATATCTGGCACACCCTGCACCGTCTGCGTTTTGCCCAATTGTTTTGCACGTATATGTACTACGGCATGGGTTGAACTCTCTGCCGCTTGAGTCAAGTCAACAGGTTGCGCATTGGTTGCATTATAAGCAGCCAACTGTAAATTATTAGGATTCTGTTGGAATAATTCGCTAAACGTAGCACTCTTTTCCTTATTCAGTATCTTATAGGTGGTAACACCAGCCACTCCTGAACTCAGGATTACAACGGCTGCTACTCCAAGGATGTTTTTTGTTGTCTGTTTCATACTACTTTCTATTTTCTTTAATTGTTAATATTCAAATCTCATTTAACATTCTGGCGTTAAAATAACGACAAAAATCGTTCGATTATTCCGCTTGTCACTCTTTTTTGTTCTCTTTTAACAGTGCTCATTTAAGGCTTAACAGCGCTTAACGGCAGAGACTGACAAATTAGCATTTATGCACGATTGCTGTCTGTTAAAATACTGACAGATAGACAAAACAAAAACGCACCATCCGTTTACCTGTAACCGATGGTGCGTTGAATTGGAAGATAGTGTGTTGAATTCTTTTAATAATTAAGGTAGTCAATATCCATACTGTAACTCCATTGTGGGAAGTAAAGGTTTCCACCTTCCCACTCCACCTCGCCACGTTGGAAATCCACGGTTTCGCTACGCGGATATTTCTTTTCGGGCACTAACGGCATGCCATAATCGGTATTCACAATCATGCGCCAAGAATCAATGCCACCCAAGAAGAAATATTCCTCATCAGCATTACGAGCGAAAGTCGGTATTCCAAATGATTGGTCAACAGGCACCCACCCTACACCTTCGAAGTAGACTTCCGCCCAATCGTGCAGATTCCAAGCATGGGGATGCATCATGAAACCACTCTGGAAACGCGCGGGAATACCACTGATACGGCACAAAGTAATAAATAAAAGGCTGACTTGCCCGCAATCACCATGATGATTGTCCAATACATATTCCGGTATATTCTCAATCGTAGAGTACTCGCGGGCAGACGCCCAAGGGAAGTTATCATTAATCCAGCGGAAAATACGCTTCGCTTTCAAATAAGGATTTGTTTCACCTGCCGTCAATTTAGCAGCCAACCGGCATAGCCGTGGAGAAAAAATAATATGCCTCTCCCGTTCTGCAGTATATTCTTTATAAAAAGCAGTAGTCGTATCGTATGGCCGGACATCTTCCGCGCACAGGTCATGCCACTCCCCACAGGATGTATATTCAAACGTT
The DNA here is from genome assembly GCF_910578895.1 of uncultured Bacteroides sp. Lineage (GTDB taxonomy): Bacteria > Bacteroidota > Bacteroidia > Bacteroidales > Bacteroidaceae > Bacteroides. Next base: position 6,672 of record NZ_CAJTSC010000041.1, on the reverse strand, counting down.
TCGGAAAACACGACAGGCTCACCTTTCACCGCACGCTTCTCCATATAAAGCGTACTATGCCGGCATTCCTCCGGAGCAAAAACATACTCCGGCTCACTGGCAGCAATAAACTTCACATCCTGTTGCCGGTTTTGGTCTTTACGGGGATAAGGCAACCAACAGCGAACCAGCTTTCCCGCAGGAACAGCATTGGTATCTACCGTCAATGTATAAGTGACACGCATCCGCTTAGGAGAAACAATCGCTCTATTCTCTCTCTTCACGGCAGCAATGATTTCGGGCACGTTCTCTTTATTCACCTTCTCACTCCCACTTAATACAATACCTTCTTTGGATATCTTTATATCATAGCAGGCACTGTCCACACGAAACAAATTAGGACCGGCATTACGAAAATAGCGTTTTTCGCCATCCAAAGTCATGCACTCTAAAGCATTGGATGCTTCCCATTGTCGCATTTGCTCATCCGTTACATCAGGAATATACTTTTTGATATAGTCTTTCACCTGAGATTCCGCCAAGCAAAAATCCGTAAGCAGGCGCTGATGCAAATCATCATCCCAACTATACGGGTTATTCTCAGGCTTCGTACTACAAGCAGAAGCAAAAACAAATAAAAACACGGTATATAATAACTTCTTCATGATAAGAGTTCTGATTTCAGATTTATGATTTTAAATTCAGAGTTTAGAGTTCAGATTTACGCATTGCAACTTATAAATCTGAAATCTTCACTACCCCGATACCCGGTAAATCCGGTAAGGTAATTTTTCCTTTCACCACTTCCATACCTTTGAAACGGTCGTTGGCAATCAATAAACTACCGTCCAAATCGGCAAAGTCTACCGCCGGAGAGAATTGTGCAGCAGCAGAGATGGCACACGAAGTTTCGGTCATACATCCTACCATAACTTTCATGTCCAAAGCACGCGCCAATGTCACCATTTTCCACGCTTCACGCATACCGGTACATTTCATCAATTTAATATTGATACCGGTAAAGGCATCTTTCAATCCTACTATATCTTTTAAACGTTGAATGGACTCATCTGCAAATATCGGCAAGGGACTTTGTCCGGTTACCCATGCAATATCATCCAACTGTTCTTTAGGCATAGGCTGTTCTATCATGACGATACCTTTCTCTTTCAACCAGTGAATCATATCAAGCGCATAATGCTTGTCTTTCCAACCCTGATTGGCATCAACGGCAATAGGAAGTTCAGTTACCGAACGGATTGTTTCAATCATTTCCTTGTCATTGTCACGCCCCAGTTTCACTTTCAGAATGTTGAACTGCCCGGCACACTCTTTCGTTTTTTCACGTACCACATCAGGAGTATCAATGCCAATGGTAAATGTGGTAGAAGGCGTTTTTTCCTTATCCAATCCCCATATCTTATACCAGGGAGCCTGCAATAATTTACCAACCAAATCATGCAAAGCAATGTCCACCGCTGTTTTAGCAGCTGCATCTCCTACAGAGAGACTATCTATATAGGTCAATATATCTTCCAATTGGAAAGGATCGGAAAACTGCCCGATAACACCCTGCACTTTTTTCAAAAAAGCCAGCACGCTATCCATCGTGCCCAATTCGTGTTGCAGATAGGGAGGCATGGATGCTTCGCCATAGCCGATGATACCGTCATATTCTATTTCAACCTGTACATCCGGAGTTGTGGTACGCGAGTTGGCAGCCACCGTAAACACATGACGCAACTTCAATTCATACGGAAAGAAACGCAACTTCATTTTAGGCGTAATACCGCCTCTACTGATATTGAACAAAGAAGGTACCGCACCTTCACCTGCCAATACGTTATTGAGAGCCATGCCCGAGCCTAATGCAGCAAAGGCGGCTGTCTTTAAAAAGTCTCTTCTGTTTTGCATATCATTTATAATATTCGTTGGTTTCCGTTGTATTCAATCCCGTCTCTTTATTTATATAAGGCAACACACGCGTAGCAAACAGCAACCGTCCGAGATTGTATTCGTCAAACAATTCATCTGCCGGATCGAAACTGCTGATATGCACATCACCCTGCGAATGGATAAAACGCTTACTGCCAATATACATACCTACATGCACCACACGCTCTTTACGTTCTGGAGTTGCTTTGCGGCCAAAGAAAATCAAATCGCCCGGTTGCAGATTGGAAAAATCGGGAGCGATGTCGATATGCTCGCCCACATAAGCTTGTTGGGAAGCATCACGCGGAATAATAATATCGTGCATAAAAAGTATGGTACGCATAAATCCACTGCAATCCACACCTTTTGATGAAGTTCCCGCCCAAAGGTAAGGTATTCCCATCATAGTGTGCGCCGTACGGATAATGCTGCCTGCATCCTGTTTCAAACCGGAACGCCATTTCTCTTCGGGCATAGCTATGGATTTGGATATATAGCCTTGACGACCATCGGGATAGGTTACTTTATAGAAAGCTCCTTTAGTCCCTTCCCATTTCAAGCGGTTACCTGCCACAACATCCGAAATCGTCTGTGAAGCCACACTCGGTTCGGAATAGACAAAACCATAATGAGCGGTCACCACAATCTTTTCCGCACCGTTCCATGCCACCAACTCTTCTTTAGTTACAGGATACACCCCCACACGATGTACCCAAGCAATGTAATTGTCGGGAGTCTGAATGCGCATCCAACCATCACGTTGCAATACACGTACAGGCATACCCATCAAACCTTGCGTCATCATTTCCGATGAAAAGTCCGGATCTACACGCAAATTAGCTACAGACACATTGATAATGCCATACGTTTTGCCTTCCAGACCTTTCTCATCAGGAAGCAACTGAAGGCAATTCATCACGGCATATCCTTTTTTTGCCAGTTCTTTCAGCAAAACGGCTTTCGCTTCCGCCGAAGTAGTGACACCGCGTAACATCACATTCTTACCGGAAAAAGAGTAATCGACATCAAACAACGCCACACGCTTATCCGGAGCAAACCGTTTTTTTAAACTGTCAGTAAGTTGCGTTATCTCTACCGGTATGCTACGGTCTCCGGCTTCCGAAGCGACAACAGAAAAGGTTATCAAGAGAAAGAATGCAAAGAATAAGGTAATTTTTTTCATGAACTATACAAATTGGATATTATTAATGTTAGCAAAGCTAACAATTTATTCCAAAAGAGATACATATTTTCAGTGTTTTTAAGAAATTACACAAATAAGTCACCAATAACAAACAAATCGGCAAGCACTTGCCGCCAATCACTGAAAAATTCCTATCTTTGCACTCTAAAGCAGTTGGTCGGTTTGTCGCTTACGCCCCGTGCGTATGAGGAAAGTCCGGGCAACACAGAGCATCCTACTTCCTAACAGAAAGCTGTCCGCGAGGGTAGAGTAACGTAGAAGAGAATAACCGCCATATTCTTTTGGACTATGGTAAGGGTGAGAAGGTGGGGTAAGAGCCTACCAGTCTTGTGGCGACACAAGGGCTGTACGTCTTAGGAGTTGTAAGGTCATGTAAACCGACGCTATGAGAGTTGCTCGCTCCATGTCGGAGGGTAGACCGCTAAAGCCTGTATGGCAACATACGGCTCAGATAAATGACAGACACCTTGATTAAAATCCAATTTATGGATTGAATAAGGGAACAGAACCCGGCTTACAGACCGACTGCTTTTTTTAATTATGAATTATAAATTGTGAATTATGGATGGGCTGCGCTGCTATGCTGCATAGTAATTCATAATTCATAATTCTAAATTCATAATTTCTTTATCATGAACAAGCGAATTGCCACTCTTTGGAAGTTTCTGACATACGACATCTGGCGTATTACGGAAAATGAAGTCACCAAAACGACTTTTTCTCTCTATAACATCATCAAGACCATTTACCTCTGCATCAACCGTTTCACTAAAGACAGACTTATAAACAAGGCATCTGCCCTGACATATAGCACTCTGCTCGCCATTGTACCTATTTTGGCAATCCTGTTCGCCATTGCACGCGGATTTGGTTTCGACAACCTGATGGAGAGCCAAATCGTACAGGGGTTCGGCGGTCCGTCGGAAACAACGGAAGTTATCTTCCAATTTGTCGACTCTTATTTATCACAAACCAAAAACGGCATATTTATCGGAGTGGGCTTAATCATGTTATTATGGACCGTGCTCAACCTGATTAATAATATGGAAATAACTTTCAACCGTATCTGGCAGGTAAAAAATGCAAGAAGCATGTACCGCAAGGTTACGGACTACTTCTCAATGCTACTGCTGATACCGTTGTTGCTGGTAGTTTCAGGCGGTCTTTCCATATTCATGAGCACCATGCTGAAGAACGTAACAGACTTCACCCTACTCGCCCCCATCGGCAAATTCCTGATCCGTCTTATACCTTTCGTATTGACATGGATTATGTTCACAGCACTGTATGCCTTCATGCCTAACACAAAAGTGAAGCTCAAACATGCGTTGATTTCAGGAATACTGGCCGGTACGGCACATCAGGCTTTCCAATTCTTCTACATCAGCAGCCAGTTGTGGGTATCACGCAACAATGCCATATATGGTAGTTTCGCGGCACTTCCCATGTTCCTGTTATGGTTACAGACATCTTGGACTATCTGCCTTTTTGGAGCGGAACTGACGTATGCCGGACAAAACATACGCAATTTCAGTTTCGACAAGGATGCACGCAACATCAGCCGCCGTTATAGCGACTTCATCTCTATTCTCATCATGTCTCTCGTAGCCAAACGCTTTGAAAAGAACGAACCTCCCTACACTGCCGAAGAGATATCCGAAGAGTGCCAGATTCCCATACGCCTGACTAATCAGACCCTTTATGAATTGCAGGAAATCAATCTTCTGCATGAGGTAGTGACCGATGCCAAAAGCCAAGACATAGCCTACCAACCCTCTATGGATATCAACAAACTGAACGTGGCACTTCTGCTGGACAGATTGGACACCCACGGCTCCGAGGATTTCAAGATAGACAAAGACAAAGAATTCCACGGACAGTGGGAAACACTGATGAAAGCACGGGAAGAGTATTACAGAAGCGCACGCGAGGTACTGCTAAAAGACCTATAACGCTATTACCGTTAATAATGATTATACGAAACGACTTTCTCTTTCGCCTTCCTTGATTTCTTGCGTTTGTCTTTCGCGGGATAACCTATCGTAATATCAAGCAACAAGCGTTTATTGGCAGGAATACCCGTAAGTTTCTTAATCTCCTTTTCATCGAACCAACCCAATATACACGAGCCCAGCCCTTCGCTCTCGGCAGCCAGCGTGATATGGGCAGTGGCAATACCGATATCTATCAAAGGAAAATATTTATCTTTAATCTTGGCTCCTAAAAAGGAAGTGATATTCATTGACTCTTCCACGACCAGAATATGTACCGGAGCATCTTTGGCAAACTTATTCATGCCCAACCCGGCAGTAGCCTTACCTACTTTTACAGAAAGTTCCGGATCAGTGACTACCACAAAACGCCACGGCTGCGCATTGCATGCCGAAGGCGATAGCCGGGCAGCTTCCAAAATACGTTCCAATTTCTCCGGTTCTACCGCACGAGACATATCATAGGCACGGTCGCTTTGACGCGAAGCGACCAATTGCAGGAAATCATTCATAATTTACACCTTATTTATATTGTATCATTCTACTGATGTACTTACCTATGATATCGAATTCCAGATTTACCACACTACCTATCCGGAAAGCATGGAAATTGGTGTGTTCAAAAGTATAAGGGATAATAGCCACCTGGAAAGTATTCTCCGTAGGATTACATACGGTCAGACTGACACCGTTCACTGTCACCGAACCTTTATCTACAGTGATATAACCGCGCTTTGCCATCTCCTTGTCAAATTCATACCGGAATGTAAAGTAATAGCTGCCTTCGGCATCCTTTATATCCACACACGTTGCCGTCTGGTCTACATGTCCCTGCACGATATGTCCGTCCAAACGACCGTTCATCATCATGCTGCGCTCCACATTCACTTCGTCACCTACAGTCAACAAGCCGAGATTAGAACGGTCCAACGTCTCTTTCATCGCCGTCACCGTATAAGTTTCGTCCGTCATGCTAACAACCGTAAGGCACACACCATTATGAGATACGCTTTGGTCTATTTTCAACTCATTCACAAACGAACACTTGAAGGTGAAATGAACATTCTCTTGGTCTTTGACCATAGCCACCAACGTGGCGCATTCTTCTACTATTCCGGAAAACATAAGCTTATTTATTACATTTTTAATTAGACACTATCCTCATCAAGGATGCCACAAAGATACAAAAAGGCTCTCATATAGGAATGAAAAAAAGGAAGCTTTTATTCCTATACTTAAAATCAATATTTTAACAAAAATGGTGCTAATAACGGTGTCCGTTTATATAGCAAAGATAGAGTTTTTTTCTTTTATATTAAAAAATCTTCGTACCTTTGTGCCAACATTTTAAAATAACGTAAGAGCGTTTAGTATAATCCTTGGTATCGAAATCGCCAATTTCTAAAAACTGCAAGGATTACAACTAAATGCTCACGCACCTATATAGGGCGTGGGCTATTGTTGTATATTGCAGTGAAGCGTTTGGCGATGCTTGATACCGATATACTAACAAACTCACGCTCTTTTCATATTAACTGTTCAGTCGGGTTTGCTGAACAAACA
>NZ_CAJTSC010000040.1 GCF_910578895.1 uncultured Bacteroides sp. | reverse complement strand
ACCTTTGTATACGTAAACAATAAAACAAGAAAGCGATGCTACTACCGGAATTGAAAATAAGACGTGATAAGATACGTGCGCTCATGGCTCAGCAGGGTATTGATGCGGCTCTTATTGCTTGTAATGTAAACTTAATCTATACGTATGGCCGTGTTGTCAGCGGATATTTGTATTTGCCGCTGCATGCTCCTGCGCGTTTGTTCATAAAACGTCCTAATGACATTGGAGGCGAACATGTCCATGCCATCCGCAAACCGGAACAGATTGCCGGATTGCTGGAAGAGTGCGGGCTTCCCCTGCCTGCCAAGTTGATGTTGGAAGGTGACGAATTGCCTTTTGCGGAGTACAGCCGCCTGGCTGCCTGCTTCCCCGAAGCGGAGGTGGTGCCTTGCGGTACTGCGCTGATTCGTCAGGCGCGAAGCATAAAGACCCCGATTGAAATTGAAATCTTCCGCCGTTCGGGAGCTGCCCACGCCAAGGCATACGAACAGATTGCTTCTGTGTATCGTCCGGGAATGACCGACCGTCAGTTGTCTATCGAAATAGAACGGTTGATGCGTTTGGAAGGTTGCCTGGGCATTTTCCGCGTGTTCGGGCAGAGCATGGAGATTTTCATGGGAAGCCTTTTGGCGGGAGATAATGCCGCTGTGCCTTCTCCGTATGATTTCGCACTGGGTGGTAAGGGGCTTGACCCGTCCTTGCCCGGCGGTGTGAGCGGCACTCTGTTGCAGGCGGGACAATGCTTTATGGTGGATATGGGTGGAAACTTCTACGGCTATATGTGTGATATGAGCCGTGTGTTCTCTATCGGCAAGTTGCCGGAACGGGCGTATGCTGCACATCAGACGTGCTTGGAGATACAGGAAGCAGTTGCTGCAATGGCAAAACCGGGCGCTGTCTGTGAGGATATGTACAATAAGGCTCTTGAGATAGTGGCGAAAGCCGGTTTTGAGGATTACTTCATGGGTGTAGGGCAGAAAGCCAAGTTTATAGGTCATGGTATTGGATTGGAAATCAATGAAATGCCTGTGCTGGCTCCACGCATGAAGCAGGAGTTGGAACCGGGCATGGTCTTCGCTTTGGAGCCCAAGATTGTTTTGCCGGGCATAGGCCCTGTCGGCATTGAAAACTCATGGGTGGTAACGGCAGACGGTTTGGAGAAGCTGACGTTGGGTGAAGAGGAGATTGTGGAGATTTAGGGATTTTAGATTTCTGATTTTAGATTTCAAAGTTTACATGCGGGATAATGGCACGGTTAATTATATATGAGATTGTTTAGAGATATCCCTAAAATAATAAAATTTAAGGCAACTAATTCATTGCGAGTTAGTTGCCTTTTTTTATAGGAATGTTCAGTAAATGTTCCTCTTTATATCTATGAATTATACCGCATCATTATCCCGCATGTAAACTTTGAAATCTAAAATCAGAAATCTGAAAATCACTTCACCCTTCTATTCAATTGATTGTTGGCTTTGGCAGGTTTCGACTTGCCGATTCTCTTTCCCGTCGGTTTGGCTTTTTTGTTCCGGTTGGGATGTGGCTGTACGTTTTTATTTCCCTTCATAATATTCACATAAATAGTAGCGGGCAATGAAGTCCCAGTTCTGCTGTAATATTTCTTTGCCGTTGGCGAATGGCAACTGTACATCAGGCAATATGCCTTTGTTCATGCCGTATTTTATTAAATCGAACGGGCAGGCTCCCGGACAGCAGAAAAGTTTATAGCCTTCGGATGCGGCACGTTCGGCATTGTATATCGGGTTATGCTCTTCGCTAAAGTAGGCGGCTACGTTATGGGCTATCAGCATGCCTTTGGCGTTGGCGTATATGACGAACTCTTTTTTGTTTTGTAAGTCGGGAAGCAGGGAAACGGGCGTGTTTTCCCACTTCAGGGCTTCAATAAAGAATTGGCAAAGTTCTTTGTAATTGGCAAAGTATAGCAGAGACTTGCCGCCGCTATATTCCAAACAACGCTCGACATCCCTGTTCAATCGGGTTGCGGAAGTGATTTCGGGCAGGGGAGTTGAGGGTATTTCCAGCCAATGCGGTTCCATTACCCAAGACGGGAAAGAGGGCTCTTCATTGATAGGGGCTTCTTCAAAAGCTTCGTCCATCAGTCTGTATACTTCTTGGGATAAAGCCAGCAAATCTTTGTCGAACGGGTCTTGCAACGTATATTCATCCGGTTCGTACTGCGCGATGCGGGATTTCAGTGTCCATAACACAAATGCCACGTCTTCCGGATTGATTTCATCGGGGATGTAGCTGTCCGTCAATCGGTAGAAAGGGAGATACGTATGATACAGTGCATGGTATCGTTCGGAGAATGTTTTCCAACCGCCGGACCGGGCAATGGCATCTTGAAAATAGATGCAGAGTGTGATTGCGGCGTCTTTCTGTATCCGGTCGTTTCCTTCGAACAGCGGGGATTGCTTTATCAGCGGGAGCATCCTTGTTGAAAAGGCAAGATACCATCGGTCGCCGGGTAACATACGTATGCGTTTGTTGGCATCCAACCATTGTTTCATGTAAATGGGAACTGGCTTCATAAGGCTTGTTTATTCTTGGTGTATGGATGATGTTTATGGGATTACAGCCTTTTCAAGGCGAGTTTGATAACCTGTTCTACCGGTGCGCCGGGGTCTTCTTTTAAAATTGCCGTTACCACTTTTTGTGAAGCAGCTTGTGCAAATCCCAGCATCGTGAGGGCAGCCACGGCTTCCTCCTGTACTTGTGCATTGGGGGCTGTAAAGGCGATGCCGGCAATGTCGGCAGCTCCTGATGCCATTCCGCCGGTCTTTATTTTGTCTTTCAAATCGACTATCACGCGTTGGGCTGTTTTCAGTCCGATACCTTTCACTGTTTTCAGCAGGTTGGCGTTTTCTGTGCTGATGACATTTATCAGTTCGGCAGGAGACAAGGCTGAGAGAATCATGCGTGCCGTGTTGCCGCCGATGCCCGAAACGGAAATCAGCAACAGGAACAATTCACGCTCTTGCTTGTCTGCAAAACCGTAGAGAATATATGCATCCTCGCGGATAGCTTCATGGATATACAGTTTGCAACTCTTTTTCCCTTGTATGGCAGCGTATGTGTTTAAGGAGATATTTACGGCGTATCCCATGCCGTTACAGTCTATAGTAGCGCTTGCCGGACTCAGCTCGGCAATTTCACCTTTAATGTATTCTATCATAATGATTGTTATTCCTTTTGCTGCGAATGTAGGGATTATTATTGACATTTACTCTCTAAAAAAAGAAAAACTCTGTGAAACTTGCACTCTTTTGTGTTGAGATATAAATTAAAATGCTTACTTTTGTGCTCATAAAATAGAAATTTGATAACTAAAACCGATAAAAGGATGAAAAAAGTAAGAGCAGCCATCGTGGGTTATGGCAATATCGGACATTATGTACTTGAGGCGTTGCAAGCAGCTTCCGATTTTGAGATTGCCGGTGTGGTACGCCGTGCAGGGGCAGAGAACCGTCCTGCGGAGTTGAGTGAATATCCCGTAGTGAAAGACATTAAGGAATTGGAAGATGTGGACGTGGCTATTCTTTGTACGCCTACGCGTAGCGTCGAGAAGTATGCTAAAGAGATATTGGCGCTTGGTATTCATACGGTAGACAGTTTCGACATTCATACCGGCATTCCGGCATTGCGCCGTACATTGGATGCCGAGGCGAAAACTCATAACGCCGTATCTGTCATTTCTGCCGGTTGGGATCCGGGAAGCGACTCCGTGGTACGTACTCTGTTGGAAGCCATTGCGCCGAAGGGCATTACGTACACTAATTTCGGTCCGGGCATGAGCATGGGGCATACGGTGGCGGTAAAGGCTGTTGAAGGAGTAAAGGCTGCTCTTTCAATGACTATTCCTACGGGTACGGGCATACATCGCCGCATGGTTTACATCGAACTGGAAGATGGTTATGAGTTTGACAAGGTGGCTGCCGCTATTAAGGCTGACCCGTATTTCGTAAATGATGAGACACATGTGAAGCTTGTGCCGAGCGTAGATGCGCTGCTGGATATGGGTCACGGTGTGAACCTGACCCGTAAGGGTGTTTCAGGAAAGACACAGAACCAACTGTTCGAGTTCAATATGCGTATCAACAATCCTGCCCTGACGGCACAAGTGCTGGTGTGCGTGGCGCGTGCCGCAATGCGTCAGCAACCGGGTTGCTATACAATGGTGGAAATTCCGGTTATCGACCTTCTGCCGGGCGACCGCGAAGAGTGGATTGCGCATTTGGTATAAGGATACAGAAAGCTGATATATAAAAAAGACGGAAACATGCCAAAACGCCGGGCAGTCGTAGGATATTGACTACCGGTATTGTGGCATGTTTCCGTCTTTTTTATATACCGTTATTAGAAGAAGAACCGGAGTATATCATTGAGGTTTGCCCAAATCAGCAGACCGAACAGTAAAAACATACCTGTCATCTGTGCATACTCCATGAACTTGTCGCTGGGCTTACGGCGTGCTATAATCTCGTATATAAGGAATAAGACATGTCCGCCGTCCAGTGCCGGAATGGGTAGGATATTCATGAAGGCAAGGATGATGGAAAGGAAAGCGGTCATATACCAAAACTGATACCAGTCCCACGTTGCAGGGAAGATACTGCCGATTGTTCCGAAGCCGCCGAGTTGTTTGGCACCTTCTTTAGAAAAGAGGTATTTCATCTGACCGACATACCCTTTCAGGGTGTTTACTCCCAAAGTGACTCCGGCGGGAATAGATGCGAAGAAACTATACTCTTTTTTGACAAAAGGCAACAACTTATTTGTTTGCAGGGACGCGGCGATACCGATTTGATGCAAAGAATCTGCTGTCAATGTTACGGTATCCGTTACACCTGCTCTTATGTAAGTCAGTGTGAAAGAACGGCTGGTACTGTCGTTTGCCGCCTGTTGGCGTCGCTGCATTTCTTCCCTGAAGTCGAAGTAGGCAATATTGCGCCCGTCCAACTGTGTGATGCTGTCGCCCGGTTGCAATCCGGCAAGTGCGGCAGGACGTCCCGGAATAATGCTGTCGATGACAAACGGGTAGCGGAATGATGCGAAGCGCATACTGTCGACAAGCAGGCGTTCCATCATGTCTTCGGGAATGTATACGGATGCTTCCTGTCCGTCGCGCAATACGGTGACTTGACGCGCATCGACGATGCTTGTCAGCATATCGCCGCCATAACGTTCTAAAGGTACGCCATCGGCAGATAACAGTACATCACCGTTGCGGAAGCCGATGGACTTGGCTGTTTCGTTGAAGTCCATACCCAACGGGGCTTTCTGCAAAGGCACATATTCGTCTCCCCATGTAAAGAGTATCATGGAGTAGATGAACAATGCCAGCAGGAAGTTGAACAATACACCGCCTATCATGATTAACAGACGTTGCCATGCCGGCTTGGCACGGAATTCCCACGGTTGTACAGGCTGCTTCATTTGCTCGGTATCCATAGACTCATCTATCATACCTGCTATTTTGACATATCCGCCTAAAGGTAGCCAGCCTATACCATATTCCGTCTCACTGTTTTTCGGCTTGAATTTGAATAGAGTGAACCACGGGTCGAAGAATAAACAAAACTTTTCTACTCGCGTCTTGAATAAGCGAGCGAAGAGGAAGTGCCCTCCTTCGTGGATGATGACGAGCAATGAAAGGCTCATTACAAGTTGCAGGGCACGGATTAAGAATGTTTCCATTTTTCAGAATTATAATTATTTCAGATTTATGATTTTAGAATTTGGAGCTTTTAAAATTCAAGATTTCAATATTTCAGATTTTAGATTTCTGATTTCAAAGTGGCTATATTATCGTTTTGCAGAAAGGTAATCCTAAAATCAGAAACTCTAAATTCTGCGATTTGTTCTTTCGCTATCCGTCTGGCTTCCGCATCGGTTGCCACATAGTCTTCATAAGCAGGTTTCTGTATGAAAGACACGCGTGTCATTACTTTCTCAATGATATCGCTCATGCCAAGGAATGATATTTCATCGCGTAAGAAAGCGGCTACTACCACTTCATTGGCGGCATTGATGATACAGGGCATGTTTCCTGCACAATGCAATGCTTCGTATGCCAATGCCAGATTACGGAAACGTTTCGTATCCGGTTGTTCGAATGTCAGGTCCGTACACAACTTAAAGTCCAGTCGCGGGAAAGATGCTTTCAAACGTTCCGGATAAGAGAATGCGTACTGAATGGGCAGACGCATATCCGGCATTCCCAGCTGTGCTTTCACTGCCCCGTCCTCAAACTGCACCATTGAGTGAATGACGGATTGCGGATGTACCACTACCTCTATTTGGTCGGGGCGTACACCGAACAACCATTTTGCTTCAATCACCTCAAATCCCTTGTTCATCATGGAAGCGGAGTCTATGGTGATTTTGGCCCCCATATCCCAATTGGGATGTTTCAGGGCCTGTGCCTTGGTTACGGTGGCGAGCTGTTCCATCGTACAAGTACGGAACGGACCGCCGGAAGCGGTCAGTATCACTTTTTCGATAGGATTGCCCACCTCTCCGGCTAAACACTGGAATACGGCGGAATGTTCGGAATCTACCGGTAGAATGGGAGTGCCATTGAAGCGTGCCAACTCGTTGATAAGTTCTCCTGCCACGACCAATGTCTCCTTGTTGGCAAGGGCTATTGCTTTGCGTGCACGGATGGCATTCATGGTCGGTTTTAGTCCTGCATAGCCCACCATGGCGGTCAGTACCATGTCGATAGGAGCTTCCGCTACAATCTGGCATAAAGCCTCTTCACCGGCATATACCTTAATAGGCAAGTCGGCAAGTGCTTCTTTCAGTTGTTGATATTTCGTTTCGTTTGCTATTACCACCGCTTCAGGCTTGAACTTGCGCGCCTGGGCAATCAAATCCTCCACCCGGTTGTTGGCTGTCAGGACGTATGCTTCGTACCGGTCGGGATGTTCCTCTATGACCTGTAGTGCCTGTGTGCCGATAGAACCGGTAGAACCAAGTATGGCAATTTGTTTCTTCATCTGTTTTATGGTTTTTCAGATTTATGATTTCAGACTTATTCTTTATTTCTTTTTAAAATATAATGTAAAACTCCGGATTTACCGCTCTTCCTTTGTGCCATAATTCGAAGTGCAGGTGCGGTCCGGTAGTCAGTTGTCCGCTGCTGCCTACTAAGGCAATGGCTTCGCCGCCTTTTACGGTATCTCCTTCACGTTTCAGTAGCGAACCGCAATGTTTGTAGACCGATACAAAGTCCTGGTTGTGCTGTACTTCTATCAAATAACCGGTTTCGGCTGTATAAGTACTTAGAATGACTGTTCCATCCAGTGTTGCCAATACGCTTTCTCCCGGATTGGCTGCTATATCCGTTCCGAAATGTTTCGTTTCTGCATTGAACGGGGATGAAATCATGCCACGGGTGGGGCGATAGAAAATCAGTCCGCTTCTTTCGGGACGTGAAACGCTATTTGTAAGGTTATATTTTTCGGTTTCTTCGTATTGTTTGCGGAACTCGGCTTCGCGTTGTGTACGCTGCATCAGTGAATCCTCCCGCATGATGGTCAGTGAGTCGATGGAACGAACGGTGTCAACCTTTATTTTTCCCAAGAAGATGTCCTGAATATTCATTATGTACAGGTTTTGCCTGTCCACCAGTTGTTGGAGTGAATCTACGCGTAAGGCATTCTCTACAACCTGTGCACGGACTTCACTGTTCATATATCCGGGCAAGTAATTGCGCAACGGAGTGAAGGCGACAATCAGAGAAGTAATCAGAAAGAGTACTGTCAACACGGAAAGCAATACGGAAATACCGTTCAACTTGGACACATGTAACGTGACAATATCCTCAAGGGTATTCTCGTTGGTAATGGTCAGCCTGTACTTAAACTTGATATTACTCCAAAATACTTTTCTTCTTTTTTTCTTCTTATTTGCTGCCACTTATAGATTTTTGTTTAGCTATTTATCGTTTATGTGTTATCGCTCATTTTATTCTTTCCTCACTCATTCTTTTCACACTTCTTCCGTATTGTCCAAGGCAAGCAATCCGTCCGGCAAATCTACTGTAATGATCTTATGCTTTTGGTCGATGCCCACAATAAAATCTTCTTGTGCCGGAATCAGCAATTCTTCTCCTTTATAATCTACCACGAACAAGGTGTTGATGGTAGACGTATCCACATCCGTTACTTCACCCAGTTTACCGTGACGCACTTCCTCTATACGGAAACCTACAAAGAAATCCCAACTGAGTTCCCCCGGTCCGGCTTCCTCGGCATGTTTTACTGGAAAGTAGACTTCGATGTTGGTAAACATTCGTGCACGCTCTGCCGTGTCCACTCCTTCAAGTTTGATGAGTGCCGTAGTGTCCGAACGAAAACGATACTCTTCTATAAAGAACGGTACGAATATCCCGTCCAATAGACAAATGAGATATTCTGTCTCTACACGGTCGAATATGTCATCCGTAAAGGTGAATGACAATTCTCCATGAATGCCGTGAGGCTTGTTGAATATACCTATTTTATATACTTCCTCTTTGCGTATCATGTTGTTTTACTATCTTACTGTTTCATTCACCTTGTTGCCTGTTTGTTATATTCTCGTAATTCTTGCTCCAAGCGCATTCAGTCGTCCTTCTATGTTCTGATAGCCCCGGTCTATCTGTTCTATGTTATGGATACGACTGATGCCGTCGGCGCTCATGGCGGCTATCAGTAGGGCGATGCCGGCACGGATGTCCGGTGATGTCATGTTGCCGCCGCGTAGTTTGAAGTTGTGATTATGTCCGATGACTACGGCGCGATGCGGATCGCACAAAATGATTTGGGCTCCCATATCTATCAGTTTGTCCACAAAGAACAAGCGGCTTTCAAACATTTTCTGGTGAATCAATACGCTGCCCTTTGCCTGTGTGGCAACTACCAGCAGTACGCTCAGCAAGTCCGGCGTAAGTCCGGGCCACGGAGCATCGGCTATTGTCATGATGGAGCCGTCCATGAAAGATTCTATTTGGTAGTTTTCTTGTGCCGGTATGTAGATGTCATCACCACGCTGTTCCATTTTGATACCCAGACGACGGAAACTGTCGGGGATGATACCCAGATTTTCGTATGAGACATTCTTGATGGTCAGTTCGCTTTTCGTCATGGCTGCCATACCGATGAAACTTCCTACTTCAATCATGTCCGGCAGAATGGTATGTTCTGTTCCATGCAGTTCGTCCACTCCCTCGATGGTGAGCAGGTTGGAAGCGATGCCTTCTATCTTGGCGCCCATGCGGTTCAGCATCCGGCATAGTTGCTGTATGTAGGGTTCGCAGGCGGCATTGTAGATGGTTGTTTTGCCTTTGGCAAGTACGGCTGCCATTATGATGTTGGCGGTTCCCGTTACGGATGCTTCATCCAGCAGCATATAACTGCCGTGCAACTGCCGTGCGGATATTTCATAAACTTCCCGTTGCTCGTTGTAAGCAAAAACGGCTCCTAAATTCTGTATTCCGATAAAATGCGTATCCAAACGGCGGCGTCCTATCTTGTCTCCGCCCGGTTTGGAAATCATCGCCTTGCCGAAACGTGCCACCATAGGGCCTACCAGCATCACCGAACCGCGCAGGCTGGAGCATCTTTTCAGGAATTCATCACTTTCCAGATAGGAGAAGTCGACATTGGCTGCTTGGAAACTGTATGTGTTGATACCTTTTTTCTCCACTTTCACTCCCATATCCCGCATCAGCTGGATGAGGTTGTTCACATCCAGTATGTCCGGTATGTTGTGTACCGTTACCTCTTCGGCAGTGAGCAGGGTGGCGCATACAATCTGCAGCACTTCGTTCTTTGCCCCCTGAGGATAAATATCGCCGGAAAGGCTGTGTCCGCCTTCTATTATAAATGAAGCCATCGATTAAGATTTATGATTTCAGATTCTAAGATTTCAGATTTATGATTTCAGATTTTAGACGTAAGATTCCAATCTTTATAATTACACGTTTTTATCCGCATGTTATAAATCTAAAATCTGGAATCATAAATCTGAAATCTTAGAATCTTTTCTTCCGGTTGTTGTTTCTATTATTCTGATTGTTCATCTTCGGGCGATAGTTCTGCTCGATTCGTTCGGTCATCAGACGAAGCAGGCTATCGGTCATTTGCAGTTTGCCATCGGACAGTTCGTGAAGGTCATCCGCTATTTTACGGTCGTCTACGGTATCTTTGTTCCAGGACATGTAGTCTTTCTTCATGTGGTTACATATCAGGGCGACAAGGTTTTGTTTTTCGTCTCCCTCGGGAAAATCGATGGCTTTCTTTATCAGTACTTCCAAAGTTCGGCCATAGTGACGATAACGTATCTTGGTACTGGGATAGGGAACTGTTTCCGGTTTAGTCACGAGGTTGTCTTTGCGGATAATCTCATACGGATAGTCGATGTCCAGTTTGAAGTCGGACATGATGGCAAGATGATCCCAAAGTTTATGTTTGAAGTCGGGCACATCGCGTAAGTGGGGAAACATGTTTCCCATGATGTTGATGATTGTATTGGCACAGCGCTGGCGCTCGGAGCGGTTCTCGATTGTCAGTGCATGATTTACCATATTTTGGATGCTACGGCCGTATTCGGGCAAAGGCATCCGTTTCTGTTGAGTGTTATATTGCATAATCTTTTAGGAATTAACGGTTGTTGATGCCATCCTTTTTATAAAAGTTTTTTCGGTTGGCTTGCTACGAACTCTTTCAGATAGAACGGCTCGAAATAGGCTACGTCTTTGAAATCTTTTTCGGCTATTGCCTTTTCTGCCAGCGGGAACATCATGCTTGCCAGTGGACGGATGCCATCGATGAAGTGTGCATTGGGATGTACAATTGCAGTTTTGCATTTGGCTGCGCCGTCGCCGAAGAAGTAGACAGGCTGTTTGTCCAGAAACTCCCGGTAGGAGTTCTCGTCCACGATATCTGCTGCAATGTCGCGTACGGGATTCAGTGCGCGGTCGTAAATGGCGGCATATACTTCCATGCGCCGGGCGTCTATCATCGGACATAACAAGGCGTTTTCCGGCAATTCATCGTGATAGAGCAGCACCGGCACGCATTGCACTTTCAGGGTAGGAAGCCCGATAAGAGGCAGGTTACGTCCGTAACACACGCCTTTTGCCATAGATACGCCAATACGCAATCCCGTATATGAACCGGGACCACAACTTACGGCAACGGCATCCAACGGCATGGCATGGCTATCGGCAAATGACAGTGCTTCGTCAACGAATACTCCTAATGAAACTGCGTGTGAAGGACCGTTCAGGTCTTCTTTCTTGAAAACGTTTTGTCCATCTTCACTCACGGCTACAGAGCAGACTGAGGTAGACGTTTCAATATGCAAGATACATGACATAACTTCTATTCTGATATTTTTCTTGTGGCAAATTTACGTGATTATTTTCACTAATTAAAATAATCGTGTAATTTTGCGCAAAACTATAACATTATGATACAATCTATGACGGGCTATGGCAAGGCAACGGCCGAATTGCCCGATAAGAAAATCAATGTTGAGATTAAGTCGCTCAACAGTAAGGCAATGGATTTGTCTGCCCGTATCGCTCCGCTTTATAGGGAGAAAGAGATGGAAATCCGTAACGAAATATCCAGGATGTTGGAACGTGGCAAAGTCGATTTCAGCCTTTGGATTGAAAAGAAAGATGCGGAACAACCGGCTACTCCCATTAATCAGGAATTGGTGGCGGCTTATTATAAACGGATTAAGGAAATCTCTGTAACTGCCGGCATTCCCGAACCTGCCGACTGGTTTGCCACATTGCTCCGTCTGCCGGACGTGATGACGAAGAACGAGGTTCAGGAACTGAGCAACGAAGAGTGGGCAGTGGTGCATGTGGCGGTGGAAGAGGCTATCAGTCGGTTGATTGACTTTCGTAAGCAGGAAGGTGTGGCGCTGGAAGGGAAGTTTCGTGAGAAAATCGCGAATATCGCCCGGTTGCTCGAAGCGGTAGAGCCGTATGAGCAGGAGCGGGTGGGCAAGGTAAAAGAGCGTATCACCGATGCCCTTGAGAAGACTTTAAGTGTGGATTATGATAAGAACCGTTTGGAACAGGAACTTATCTACTACATTGAAAAACTCGATATAAACGAAGAAAAGCAACGTCTTTCCAATCATCTGAAATATTTCATCAGTACGCTTGATAGCGGTAGCGGACAGGGTAAGAAGTTAGGCTTTATCGCACAGGAAATGGGGCGTGAGATTAATACACTGGGCAGCAAATCCAACCATGCCGAGATGCAGAAGATAGTGGTGCAGATGAAGGATGAATTGGAACAAATCAAGGAGCAGGTGCTGAACGTAATGTAATATGATTAAGGAGTTGGCTGGAGTTTAAAAGAGAGTTGCTACTTCGCTTTGTTCCGTCAGGAGTTAGAAGCCGATAGCGTTGCTTGTGCGGATGATAATTCCGTTTTTATAGGCGATAATCAGCCTTTAATTCTTGTCCGCAGGACAATAACTCCCGAAAACTCCTTTTGATTCCCCTCAAAATAAAAAAGTATATGGGCAAACTTATCATTTTTTCAGCCCCCTCGGGTTCGGGCAAGTCGACAATCATCAACTATCTGTTGACGCAGAACCTGAATTTGGCTTTCTCCATTTCGGCAACCAGCCGTCCGCCGCGCGGTGCGGAACAAAACGGTGTGGAGTATTTCTTTCTTACCCCCGATGAATTTCGGCAGCGTATAGCCAACGATGAATTTCTGGAATATGAGGAAGTGTATCAGGACCGTTTCTACGGAACGCTGAAGGCGCAAGTGGAGGCGCAACTCGCCGCCGGACAGAATGTTGTGTTCGATGTGGATGTAGTGGGCGGCTGTAACATCAAGAAGTTCTATGGCGAACGTGCTTTGTCTGTTTTCATTCAGCCGCCTTCGGTGGAGGAGCTGCGCAAGCGCTTGACAGGTCGTGCTACGGATGCTCCCGAAGTAATTGAGAGCCGTGTGGCAAAAGCCGAATATGAACTTGGTTTTGCTTCAAAGTTCGATACGATAATCGTGAACGATGATTTGGAGACCGCCAAAGCGGAAGCGTTGGAAGTAATAACCCGTTTCCTGAATCGGTAAAACAGCTCTTGTCTCTTTGCCTGTAATTGATATCAATACAATAGTCAAACTTTGCCGGAACCGCCCGACAGGACAGTTCCGGTGAGGATTGATAGTTGTAATTCCCAATTTTTAATTTTCAATTTACAAAGTGAATATAGGTGTCTTCAGCGGTTCGTTCAATCCGGTACATATCGGACATTTGGCGCTTGCCAACTATCTTTGTGAATACGAAGGTTTGGACGAGGTTTGGTTTATGGTGACCCCTCATAATCCGCTGAAAGAAGAGACATCTTTAATGGACGATGAATTCCGCCTGAAATTAGTGCGCCTTGCCATTGCGGGTTATCCTAAGTTTCGGGCTTCCGATTTCGAGTTTCACCTGTCGCGCCCGTCCTATACCGTCCATACACTGGACAAACTGAAGCAGAATTATCCGCAAGATACTTTCCATCTTATCATAGGTTCCGACAACTGGGCGCTCTTTTCCCATTGGTATCAGTCGGAGCGTATTCTTGCGGAGAATTTCATCCTTGTTTATCCTCGTCCGGGTTATGCGGTAGATGGGGAAGCTTTACCTCGAAATGTAAAACTGTCATCTTCACCCACATTCGAAATCAGTTCCACCTTTATCCGCCGGGCTATGGAAGAGGGGCGGGATGTGCGCTACTTCCTGCATCCGGCTGTCTATGAAGCGTTGAAGCAGGCCGGAGTTGAAACCGGGTCTATTCCAGGCATTCGTCAAGGTCGCGTATAATCTGTTCCTTGTCCATGTGCTGACCTATGAAGACAATCTTCTGCATGCGGTCGCCATACTTCTCGTCCCAATCGCGTAGCAGTCCGGGTTCTTGGCGCATCAGTTCAATCAGGTCTTCTTGGGGTGCGGTGGCATACCATAAGCCGGCTTCGGTCAGTTGTTTTTGAATACCTGCCTGCTCGAAAAGGTAGGACATGTCCCGGTTGTGGCTGAAATAACATACTCCTTTGGCGCGGATGATGTTACGGCTCCATTTGGTAGCGATGAAATGATCGAATTTATGTATGTCGAATGCCGGACGGCGGTAGTAGACGAAAGTGCCGATACCATATTCCTCTACTTCGCCCCCTTCATGGTGATGGTGGTGATGCCCGTGTTCCTCATGGTGATGTTCATGTTCTACATTACAATGCTCATGTTCTACATTATGATGCTCATGTTGACCTTTACAATGTTCATGTTCATCTTTATGGTGGTGATGTCCGTGCGCTTCTTTCTCTTCCTCTTCAGTGGCTTGTTTCTCTATTCCGCGTATCCAACCTGCCGAGGTAGCTACGCGTTCGAAGTTGAACATGCCTGTGTGGATAATCTTTTCCAGATCCACCTCTGCATAATTGCATTCTATGATTTCGGCTTCGGGTTGCAGGGTGCGTATAATCCGCTTGATACGCTCCAATTCTTCGGGTGCTACTTCCGCCGCCTTGTTCAGCAGGATGATGTTGCAGAACTCGATTTGCCGGATGATAAGGTTCTCGATGTCTTCCTCGTCAATTCCTTTCTGCACGAGATTGTTGCCGCAGGAAAATTCGCTTTGCAGGCGCAAGGCATCGACCACGGTGGTGATGCAATCCAGGCGGCAGATGCCGTATCGGGTGTACATGCCACCCAAGCGGGGAATGGAGCAGATGGTCTGTGCGATAGGCTCCGGTTCACAGATGCCGCTGGCTTCGATAACGATATAGTCGAAACGTTCCATACGCATGATTTCGCCTATTTGCTCTATTAAATCTGTTTTCAGCGTGCAGCAAATACATCCGTTTTGAAGTGCAATGAGACTTTCATCCTTCTTGCCGACAATGCCCCCTTTCTGAATGAGGTCGGCATCGATGTTGACTTCGCCTATGTCGTTCACGATAACCGCGAACTTGATGCCTTGTTTGTTGGAAAGAATATGGTTCACCAATGTCGTTTTGCCACTGCCCAGATAGCCGGTCAGCAACAGTACGGGGATTTCCTTTGTTGTCATATCTATTATTGATTAAGAATCTCTTTAACAGGGAGCAAATGTAGGCAATATTAACAATAATAAAAAACAGAGACAGGAAACATTGTAGTTTCCCGCCTCTGTTTTCTATTGTTGCTATGGCCGTATGTCTTATAAGATGCCTTGTGCCATCATGGCTTTTGCCACCTTCATGAATCCGGCAACGTTGGCACCCTTCACGTAGTTCACGTAACCGTCTTCTTCTGTTCCGTACTGTACGCAAGCTTCGTGGATATTCTTCATGATGCTTTTCAGCTTTTCGTCCACTTCTTCGGAACTCCAACCCAACTTGATGGAGTTTTGGGTCATTTCCAGACCCGATACGGACACACCACCGGCATTGGCAGCCTTGCCCGGAGCATACAGAATCTTGGCTTCTTGGAATACTTTGATGGCTTCGGGAGTAGAAGGCATGTTGGCTCCTTCGGATACTGCTATACAGCCGTTTGCCACTAATTGGCGGGCGTGATCACCGTTCAATTCGTTCTGAGTTGCAGAAGGCAGTGCTATGTCGGCTTTTTCACCCCAAGGTTTGGCTCCTTCTACATATTTAACACCCGGATATTGCTCTGCATACTCGCGGATACGTCCACGGTAGAGGTTCTTCAATTCCATGATGTAATCCAGTTTCTCGCGGTCGATACCTGCCGGGTCGTAAATGTAACCGTCAGAGTCGGACATTGTCAGGACTTTACCTCCCAGTTCGAGAACTTTTTCAGCAGTGTATTGGGCAACGTTACCCGAACCTGAAATCAGGCAGGTTTTGCCCTGCAGGTCTGTGCCTTTGGTTTTCAGCATTTCCATCAGGAAGTAGATATTACCGTAACCCGTAGCTTCCGGACGAATCAGCGAACCGCCGAATTCGCGACCCTTGCCTGTAAATGTTCCGGTAAACTCGTGTGCCAGTTTCTTGTACATGCCGAACATGAAACCTACTTCGCGACCGCCTACACCGATGTCACCGGCAGGAACGTCGGTCTCGGGACCGATGTGGCGCCACAGTTCCAACATGAATGCTTGAACGAAACGCATAACCTCGGCATTGGACTTGCCGCGCGGAGAGAAGTCCGAACCGCCTTTACCGCCACCCATGGGCAGGGTAGTGAGCGAGTTTTTGAAAGTCTGTTCGAAAGCAAGGAATTTCAGGATTGAAAGGTTTACGGAAGCGTGGAAACGGATACCGCCTTTGTACGGACCGATGGCATTGTTGTGTTGTACGCGATAGCCCATGTTGGTTTGTACGTTACCCTTATCATCCACCCAAGTAACACGGAACTGGTAAACACGATCGGGGATGCAAAGACGCTCTATCAGATTGGCTTTGTCAAACTCCGGATGTTTGTTGTATTCTTCCTCAATGGTAGAAAGAACTTCTTCTACTGCCTGATGATACTCCGGTTCATTGGGGAACCGTCTTTTCAAATCTTCTAATACCTTAGCTGCATTCATAATCTATTTCTTTTTATTTGGTTGTTTTTTTTAGTTGAAGAGGTTTCGGCAGGCAAGTTGGCGAGGGATGGTTGATAAGGCATCTATGTTATTGCCGGGGATTCTTTTCCATCTTGTCTTCTTGCCGGTCTGTTTCTCTGTTTCGGTTGCAAAAGTAAATATAAAATTGATACAAACAAGCATTTTATAAAGAAAATGCGGGATAAAGCAACAAAAATATTGTTTTATCCCGCAAAAACGAATAAAAAGATATTGTTTATCTCCTTTTGAGTGCTTTTATTACAGGGATGAATACTAATGCCGCCGAAATGATAAGTGTCAGGATGATTTGTCCGTCAATTCGTTCGGAAGTTGTTAGTATAATGTAACAAAGTGCCGCCCAAAGAAGCGTGATGCAAACTATTTGGAACTTGGATAATTGTCTTCTCATTTGCCGGCTTTCTTTTTATCCACAATAGCGTCGATAACTGCCACTGCGGTGATGTTTACGATGTCGCGTACGGAACTTTCAAAGTCGGTGAAATGGACAGGCTTGTTCAGTCCCATCTGTATCGGTCCTATCAACTCGGAATCCATGTCCATCGACTGCAACAGTTTGTATGCGGAGTTGGCGGAACTCAGGTTCGGGAAGATAAGCGTATTCACATCCTTTCCTTTTAGGCGGGTGAACGGATATTTGGCATCGCGCAACTCGCGGTTCATGGCAAAGTTCACTTGCATTTCGCCGTCAATGGCAAGTTCGGGATAGTTGCGCTGCATGTAGTCTACGGCTTCGTGTACGCTTACCGGACTTCCTTCCTTGTCTGTGCCGAAGTTGGAATAGCTCAGCATCGCCATGACGGGGGTATGATTGAAGAAGCGTACGGTATGTTCCGACAACTTGGCGATATCAATCAGCGTTTCGGCGTTGGGGTGGCGGTTGATGAGCGTATCGGCAAGGAAGTACGTACCTTTCTTGGAGTTAAGGATATGCATGGTGCCGAAGTGCTTGTACTCCGGACGGATGCCGATTACCTCTTTTGCCACTTTGATGGTATTGCTGTATTTGGTGTACAAACCGGTGATGAAAGCGTCTGCTTCGCAGGTTTCCACCATCATCATGCCGAAGTAGTTGCGTTCGAACATCTTATCGTTGGCTTCTTCGTACGTAACACCTTCGCGGGCGCGTTTTTCGGAAAGGATACGTGCGTAGCGTTCGCGACGTTCCGATTCGTCGGGATGGCGCAGGTTTACGATTTCGATACCTTCGAGGCTGAGGTCAAGTTCTTTTGCCAGTTTTTCGATAGCTTCATCGTTGCCCAATATGATGGGATGGCAGATACCTTCGGCTTTTGCTTCGACGGCAGCTTTCAGCATATTGGGGTGGATGCCTTCGGCAAAGACCACGCGTTGCGGGTTGCGGCGTGCGGTGTCGTAGAGCTGGCGCGTAAGTTTGCTTTCGTAACCCATAAGTTCACGGAGCTGCACACGATAGGCATCCCAGTCTTCAATGTGCTTGCGTGCCACACCGCTTTCCATGGCTGCTTTTGCCACAGCACACGATACTTCGGTGATGAGGCGTGGGTCTACCGGTTTCGGGATGAAATACTCGGGACCGAAGGTGAAGTTGTTGACGTGGTATGCCTCGTTTACCACATCGGGCACGGGCTGCTTGGCAAGGTTGGCGATGGCATGTACGGCGGCAATCTTCATCTCCTCGTTGATGGCTTTAGCCTGTGTGTCGAGTGCACCGCGGAAGATGTAGGGGAAGCCGATGACGTTGTTGATTTGGTTCGGATAGTCCGAACGTCCGGTAGACATCAGCACATCCGGGCGTGCCGCCATGGCGTCCTCGTATGATATTTCCGGAGTAGGGTTGGCAAGGGCGAATACGATGGGGTGCTCGGCCATGCTGCGCACCATGTCCTGCGTCAATACATTGCCTTTGGAAAGGCCGAGGAATACATCGGCACCTTTGATGGCTTCGTCAAGGGTGTGTACATCGCGGCGGTCGGTAGCAAAGTAACGTTTCTGTTCGGTCAGGTTTTCCCGGTCGCTGGTGATGACGCCTTTGCTGTCCAGCATCAGAATGTTTTCGCGGCGTGCGCCGAGCGATTCGTACAATTTGGTACATGAGGTAGCGGAAGCGCCTGCGCCGTTCACAACGATTCTTACGTTTTCAATCTTCTTGCCTGCCACTTCCAGCGCGTTCAACAATCCGGCACTGGAGATGATGGCAGTGCCGTGTTGGTCATCGTGCATCACAGGTATGTCGAGCTCTTCCTTCAGGCGGCGTTCTATCTCGAAACATTCGGGAGCCTTGATGTCTTCCAGGTTGATACCGCCAAAAGTGGGAGCGATGGCTTTTACAGCTTCGATGAATTTGTCAGGGTCTTTCTCGTTCACTTCGATGTCAAAAACATCGATGCCGGCATAAATTTTGAACAACAGCCCTTTCCCTTCCATGACGGGCTTGCCGCTGAGAGCGCCGATGTCACCCAAGCCGAGAACGGCGGTTCCATTGGAGATTACAGCTACCAGATTGCCTTTTGCTGTATATTTATATGCGTCTTGCGGGTTCTTTTCAATTTCGAGACACGGCTCCGCAACACCTGGAGAATAGGCGAGTGAAAGGTCGGTTTGCGTACTGTAGGGCTTGGTCGGCACTACTTCAATTTTTCCCGGTTTGCCTTGCGAGTGATAGAGCAAGGCGGCTTCTTTGGTTATCTTGGCCATAATAGATTAGTTAAAATGATTATAAATAAGTCGCAATTGTCAGTAAAGAACGGCGGATGCCTATGCATTCAGCGCCTGTTCTATGTCTGCGATGATATCATCCGCGTTTTCGATACCTACCGAGAAGCGGATAAGGTCCGGACGGATACCGGCCTCCAGCAATTGTTCGTCCGAGAGCTGGCGATGTGTATGGCTGGCGGGGTGGAGCACGCAGGTACGTGCATCGGCAACGTGGGTCACGATAGCTGCCAGTTTCAATGAATCCATAAACTTGATTGATACCTCACGGCCACCTTTCAACCCGAACGAAATGACGCCGCACGAACCGCTTGGCATGTATTTCTGTGCCAATTCGTAGTACTTGTTGCCGGGCAGGCCGCAATAGTTCACCCATGCCACCTTCTCGTTCTTGGAAAGATATTCGGCAACCTTTTGGGCATTGTTGCAATGTTGTGGCACACGCAGATGCAGTGTCTCCAGACCAAGGTTCAACAAAAACGCGTTTTGCGGAGACTGGATGCTGCCGAGGTCACGCATTAACTGTGCGGTAGCCTTGGTGATGTAGGCAAGCTTGCCGAAAGCTTTTGTGTAGGTCAGTCCGTGATAAGATTCATCCGGGGTGCAGAGACCGGGGAACTTGTCGGCATGCGCGTCCCAATCGAAATTACCGCTGTCTACAATGGCACCGCCTACACTGGTGGCGTGTCCGTCCATGTATTTGGTGGTAGAGTGCACCACTATATCGGCTCCCCATTCGAACGGGCGGCAGTTGATGGGAGTGGGGAATGTATTGTCTACAATCAGGGGGACACCGTGTTTATGGGCAATGCGGGCGAACTTTTCAATATCGAGCACTTCCAGAGTGGGGTTGGAGATTGTTTCGCCGAACAATGCCTTGGTGTTTGGGCGGAAGGCGGCGGAGATTTCCTCTTCGGGTGCGTCCGGATTGACAAACGTCACATCGACACCCAACTTTTTCATTGTTACTCCGAACAGGTTGAATGTTCCGCCATAGATGGTAGATGAACATACGAAGTGGTCGCCCGCTTGGCAGATGTTGAAGATGGCATAGAAATTTGCAGCTTGTCCGCTTGATGTCAGCATAGCTGCCACACCGCCTTCGAGGGCAGCTATCTTGGCGGCAACGGCATCATTCGTAGGATTTTGCAGGCGGGTATAGAAGTAACCGCTGTCTTCGAGGTCGAACAGGCGTGCCATTTGTTCGCTGGTGTCATACTTGAAAGTTGTACTTTGATAAATGGGGAGCACCCGGGGTTCGCCCTTTTTGGGAGTCCACCCTGCTTGTACGCATAGTGTCTCCGGTTTGAATTGCTTTGCCATAATGTTATCTGTTTTTAGAGTTTCTTTATCTTTTAAGCATGTAAGTTGTCGCAAAAGTAGGAAAAAAAATATAAATTTGTACGCGTGAATGGTAAAATGCTATATTTTAGCAATTGAAAACCGGTTGCCGGTATGAATAAATGATGAATAACGGGAATATGAAACGTATATTTTGCTTGTTGGCTGTCCTTTTTTGCTCCTTTTCTATTTTCAATGTTTTCGCCCAGGAAGAATATGCCACTCCCAAGCCAGGTGAGGGTATCTCTGCTTTTTTGGAACGGAACAAACGTCCGGGAAAAGCTTGTTATGACAAGTTTATGGAGTTGAACAAGAATCGTTTGCGTGGAAAAAAAGAATTGTTGTTGGGAGTGAAATACATGTTGCCACCGTTGGGGAATGGAGCATCGGAAGCCACCTCTCCCACATCTGCCGCCAATAAAAAAAGAGTGGTCCGTGAACGGTTGTTCGGGAAGAAACTTGCCGAAGTGGAAGTCACTTCCGACCGTTTGCAGGGAGCTTGCTTCTATGTGGTCAGCGGACATGGCGGTCCCGACCCCGGTGCCATCGGGAAAATAGGGAAAGTGGAACTGCATGAAGACGAGTATGCCTATGATGTTGCCTTGCGTCTTGCCCGCAACCTTATGCAGGAGGGGGCTGAGGTGCGCATTATCATCCAAGATTCCAAAGACGGCATTCGCGACAGCCGTTACCTCTCCAACAGCAAGCGGGAAACTTGTATGGACGATGCCATTCCGTTGAATCAGGTGGCGCGTCTGCAACAGCGTTGTGTTAAAATCAATGAACTCTATAAGAAGGACCGCACGAAGTATAACTATTGCCGGGCCATATTTCTGCATGTGGACAGCCGCAGTAAGAGTGCGCAGACGGATGTCTTCTTTTACCATGCTCCGAAAAGTGCGCCGGGAAAGAAACTGGCTGTTACGATGAAGGACACCTTTGAGTCGAAATACGACAAACATCAGCCCGCCCGCGGATTTCAAGGAACTGTCAGTGCACGCAATCTCTATGTGCTGCTGCAAGCTGTTCCGGTTTCGGTTTTTGTGGAGCTGGGCAATATCCAGAATGCTTTCGACCAGCGCCGTTTTGTCATTAGTTCCAATCGTCAGGCGTTGGCAAAATGGATGACGGAAGGCTTCATCGCCGACTATAAGTCATCGAAATAGATACCTTTGCCAAGAGCCTGTTTGATTGGAAGAAAATTTAAACAGGCTCTTAGTTGAGCACAGGTGGTATCTGCCTTAAAGCCGTTTTGTTTCCGGATGCCTTTCCAGCCATTTCACTGCATACGAGCAGGTGGCGCTTGGCTTTAAGCCTTGTTCGGCGGCATATTCGTAGGCTCTTTTTACGAGAGCGGCGGCAATTCCCTTACCCTCAATGGCAGCGGGGACAACCGTGTGGAGAATGTCCAGGCTGCCGTCGTGAAGGCTGTATTCCACATAGGCTGTGTGGGCGTCCACTTCGGTAGTGAACAGGTGGTGCTTTGGGTTGTGATTGATGTAGTATTCCATATTGTCTCTTTTTTTAGTCATTTACCTTGTTCTTTGATGGCGTTGGGTACTGATATAACGTCCGTTAGATATAAATGTTGGATGTATAGTGTCGAATTATAACATTTAAACGATTGCTATCACATTCTGCCTTGCTTAGTGTATGTCCGGCTGTTTGTCGGGAATTTGTTTTCTGTTTATCAATAAAATATGTTACCTTTGCAGGCAATAGAATTCAAGTACCTATTTATAGGTATCAATACAAACCAAAAGTAATTGCTTATGGCATAAAATTACAACATCGGTTGCGATGTCATATTTTCGAGGATAAAAAAGAAACGTTGTGTCTGTATCTTGCTGTAATAAAGCGTAGGAAACTTTAACCTGATAACAAGATTGGCATGATGGTTCTCCACGTATATACGTGGGGCTGCCGTCACCATTCCGTTATCAAGGGCTTTCCTACCGCCTTTTACAGAGGAGTGAATGATGTGTGGTTCCACGTTTCTATTTCTCTGTATCTAACCTCAAAATCACGTGTAAAAAATGTAAAGTACGAACATTATATAATAGTTATTCAAAGAAACGTTGTGTCTTCATCTTGCTGTAATAAAGCGTAGGAAACTTTAAAACTGATAACAAGATTTTGGCATGATAGTTCTCCGTGTTGTTTGCATGGTGGTGCTGTCTCCATTTTCGAGTTAAGACATACAGTCTGAGCAATGGGGATGTAAGCATACAGTTCCACGTTTCAGTACCAATCTAAAATTCAGCCAATCGGGAACTGGTGAGGCCAAGCAAACCACATGGATGTTAAAAAAATGATTTTGGCAGTTTCCCTGACAGTGACTCTGCCAATGAAAATGCACGGGCAACAGACGGATTATGATTCCTTATCCGTAAACAACAGAAGTATGGAAAATTATAAATTCGAGTGGCGGAAAACGATTTTGCCTGTATCTTTGATCGGTACCGGTGCGGTTGCGCTCGCCCCGAGTTTCATTCGGAATGGTAGCCGTAGTATCACAAACAGTGTGATTGATATACGGGGGGACAACAAACGGCTTGAGTTTGACGATTATATCCAGTACCTGCCCGTAGCCGGCTCCTTAATGCTGGGTTGCACAGGTATTGAATCAAAACATTCATTCCGGGACAGGGCTTTTATTGTCGCTACTTCCTATGCGACGCTGGCCGTACTTACGAACATTCCAAAATTCTACATCGATGAGAAAAGACCGGAATTTGCAGGACACAATTCTTTTCCTTCCGGACATACGGCAACCGTTTTCATGGGGGCGGAACTGGTACGGATAGAGTACGGCGGTTGGTATGGTATCGGTGCGTATACTATTGCAACCGGAGTAGGATTCATGCGGATGTACAACGGAAGGCACTGGCTTCATGACGTAGTGGCAGGTGCAGGAGTAGGCATATTGAGCGCACGGGTTGGCGAATGGAGTTGCCGGTTGTGGCAAAAAATATTTCAAAAGAGGGGAAAGAAAGAAAACAACCTTGTTTTCACCCCGATAGCCGCCCCGGTGAACGGTGGCTATTACGGCTTCACTATGGGATGTTGCTTTTAAAGCTACCGCATTGCATGCACGAATCGGGGCGGCTTTTAAATCGCCCCGTTTTTTTTTACACTCTCAAGAAACACGTTTCTTATTCTTATAGGTTGCGTTCACTGTTGCCGCTGTCCAATTGTTGTAACCTTTCTTCGTTTCGCTTTTGCTGTTTTTTATGGCAAAAAGACGGTGAAAGCACTTTTTTGCTTACTCCTCTTCTTCCGCTCTTCTGCCGGAATAGCGGTGTCTTGCATAAAGTGCGGATAGATATACCGTCTTTTTCGATAGAAATGCGCTGTTTATGCAGATTTCAGGCTTTTCCGCTGATGGACATTGCTGTCTGTGGCGATAGATGTTAATGTCTGTCGTGATAGACATTAATGTTTCTCGCGATAGACATTAATGTCCATCACGAGCGGCATTAATGTCCCTCGCCACAGACACCTGCATCCGGGAAACGGGATGCCCGTACGCGGCATTTCCGGCGTTTTTCCGCGCCGGTTGGTTTGTAAGGATTTCGCTATTGCGTTGATAATGTATGGGATAAGCGTTTTTCGTTTCGTTTTTCCCGACCGGCAACACATCGGGACGGAAACAGGCGATTCTGCGGAGTTGGGAAATACAAATTGTCATTCTGATACATGGCTTTTTCATTTGTCTACCCATTCTCATGAAAGGCACGATAGGCTTTGGATGTTATTAGGGAAGTTCGTTAATAATCATTGTTTAGTGTGCTTGTAAAGACAAAATGTGTGTATTTTTGCCGGACAATAATATTGTACGAATAGATTTTGAAAAAGTATATGAAAGGGATGTTGTTTGTTATGGGACGTGGCATCGGGCAGGTGATGTTTCAGAATAACGCATTGTCGGGGTTTCTGATGCTGGCAGGCATTCTTCTGAATTCTTGGCAGATGGCTTTGCTGGCGATTGCCGGGAATGTTGTAAGTACATTGGCGGCGTATTTTCTCGGATATTGTCGCGAGGATATAAGGAACGGGCTTTACGGATTTAACGGCACTTTGGTCGGGATGGCGGTTGGGGTATTTATGCCGGTTACTGTAGTTTCCTTATTATTGCTGATTGCGGGGGCTTGCTTGTCTGCATGGATTGTCCGTCTTATTAGTTTGCAACGTTGGTTGCCCGGGCTTACCGCTCCTTTTATTCTTTCCGTATGGTTGTTGTTGGGGGCTTGTCATTGGATAATGCCGTTTTTACTGTTGCCTTCGGGAGAGGCTGTGGCGGTTCGGACGTTCTCTTGCTTACAGGCTTTCTGTTTGAGTTTCGGTCAGGTGATGTTTCAGGGAGATACGATATTGGCGGGGCTGCTTTTTCTGTCGGGTGTTTTGGTTAACTCCCGTATCAATGCCTGTTACGCAGTATTGGGAGCATTGCTTTCGACCCTGTTTGCATGGCTGATTGGAGTGGATTATGCAGTATTGAATGCAGGACTGATGGGATATAACGGAGTGCTGTGTGCCGTTGCCTTGGGAGATAAAACATGGAAAGGCGGTATGAGGGCGGCAGTAGCCGTACTGTTGTCCGTCTTGCTTCAGATTACCGGTATGGAGTGGGGGATAACGACTCTTACCGCTCCTTTTGTGGTGGCTGTATGGACTGTGGCAGGATTGCGCAAGTTGGGTGGAAAGGTGAAGACGGAAACTATGAATAACGAAATTTTGCAGGCATGACCGAACAAACCCGATTACAACTTTTGGCATGGGCGGGAGAATACCATTGTGCTGCCTTTATACAACATGATCCTGTTCAGTTTCCACACCGGTATATGCGGAAACAGGATATCGAGATTAGCGGCTTGCTCACGGCTATCATGAGTTTCGGAAACCGCAAGCAGATATTGAAGAAGGCGGATGAGTTGCATCGTTTGATGGGGGATTCACCTTATCAATATGTTTTGTCCTGCCAATGGAAAGAGGATTTTCAGTTGACGGGCAGGAGTTTTTACCGTATGCTTTCTTACGCGGACTTTCATGTTTGCTTTGCCCGATTGCATGCTGCCTATTCCCGGTTCGATAGTCTGGAAGATGCTCTGTCGGTTTATTCGGGTACACCGATGGAAAAGCTGTGCGCGTTTTTGGAAGTCTCTGCCAAGAGTCCGCAAAAGAAATTGAATATGTTTCTGCGCTGGATGATACGGAAAGAATCGGAAGTGGACTTCGGCATCTGGAAGAGTTTCGACTGCCGCGATTTGTTAATTCCTTTGGATACTCATGTTTGCCGGGTGGCATATCTTTTAGGGCTTACCGACACGGAAACGTTTTCGTTGAAGAATGCACGGAATATAACTTCAGCTTTGGCGGAAGTCTTTCCAAGCGACCCCTGCTTGGGAGATTTCGCACTGTTTGGCAGCGGGGTAAACGGAGTGTTATGAAGTTTGAACTGTTTCTTATCGGTCTGTTTCTTCAATTTGGTTGGTAAGAAGAGGGTATGTCGAAACGATAGAAGGTTTGCATAATCACATTTTTCAGCCGCAGATGACACGGATGACGCAGATGAATCAAGAAAAATCTGCGTTGTCTGTGTCATCTGCGGCTGAAAGATAGTGTATGGGGTGTTTCGATGCACGCTCTTCGTGCATTGTCTATGCTTTCAACACCGTTACTATCTTTTCTATCATTGTCCGGATGTTGTTCTCATCCCGGGCGGTATGGAAGTTTCCGTCTGTTTCGGAAGGCTGGTCGGTCGCTTTTCCATTCCGGATGGCAGGCTTTGCCAATGGATGAACGGACACTTTCTTGCCTTTGGTGATACCTGTAGCATCAAACATCATGGCGGCGGCACAATGCCCAATCATGATTTTGCCTTTTTCACCAAATGCCTTGATGATTTCCAGCATGATAATGTTATAGGGTTTGTCGGCATTCTGCTGAAATGCAGGAACGGCATCACCGCAAGCAAATACGAGTGCATCGTATTCGTCCTCACGCCCTTTCAGATTGGCTACTACATCATCGGTTGTCAGGGTGATGCCGGAGTTTGTTTTAATTTCCTTACCCTCTGCTACCGCAAATACTTCATAAGAAATACCGTTCTCGAAAAATGCTTCCAAATACTGGAATAAACCGCATCCGTTTACCGGATTTACTGCTAAAACTGCTACTTTTTTTGGCATACTACTTTATTATTATATGAGACAATAGTTATTTTCAGCAAGTTCATTACTTTTGTGCTGCAAAGTTAGGTCCCTTCTTGGCAGAAAGCAAGAAGGAACTTGAATGTTAGATAGTTACAGCGATGTAACCATTGTTGAAGTTCAGACGATTAGTGATAGTTAAAAAATGGAAAACTTTCATCATGCAGGTAGTTGCCCGATACGGGATGTTTTGAGTAAGCTGGGAGATAAGTGGACAATGCTTATTATGGTTACATTAAAGGCTAATGGTACAATGCGCTTCAGTGACATACAAAAGGCAATCGGTGATATATCACAGCGGATGCTTACGGTTACGTTACGTACATTGGAAACGGACGGATTGATTATTAGGAAAGTATATGCGGAAGTACCTCCACGTGTGGAGTATGCTCTTACGGAAACGGGATATAGCTTGATGCCGCATATCGAATCTCTGATTGATTGGGCTTTGGAACACATGGAGGATATTCTGGAGCGGCGGAGATGCAACAAGTAAATGAAAGTCATAAAAATTACACATTATTATAATGCGTAGAGAGTGTGTCGAAACATCTCAAACACACCCTCTTTCTTTACAGATTTACCTTTTCAAAAGGGTCATTCTTTGACAGCTTCGCCTTTTTCATTCAGAATTGCTTCCGTTTCCTGGCCGTCTTGAGCAACAATGGTGATTTTGTAGATTTTTGCTCCATCTTTTTCCTTAACATAGGCTTCTTTCACGGAAGAACCCGCGTAGTTCTTTGTCACTGTCTGCAGAATGGCTTGAGGCAACTCTGCCGGATTCATCTTTACAAATTCATTTTGTGGAGCCTGTGCTTCTGCCACAATTGCTGATGAGTTGTTTACTTCCTGTGCGAATACTACAGAACTGCCTGTTCCCAAAATCATTGCTAATGCTACTAATACCTTTTTCATGACTTTCTGATTTTAAGTGAAAATTTAGGTTGATTATCTCTAACACTTATCGTAGGACAAAGAGGGTGCCAAAAAGAAGTGTTCTGTTTATATGATTGATTTATAGGTGAATGAATAAGGGGCTTGTAAGTGGATAATGTGGAAATCTGTAGACTGTTGTGGAATCGGGCAACACATCTGAGGAATAATTACACAAAATCTTTGATATGAAAGGCTTCGTCAAATGGTATTTCCGGTTAAAGAAAGTAGGAGGTAAGAGAGGATGGAATATGGTTATACTTCATTGCTGATTCTTTGGAGTTTTACTACCTTCTTCTATGATACTTAATACAAATCTTATAATAAAAAGAAGTATTACTCCTAATACAGCATACATCGACAGTATAAACAACGACAACATTACCGGAAAATATATAATGGATATTAGCAACAGGGATTTTCCATGATGTCGTAACAAAGTAACAAATTGTACGAATTGAATAATGATCATAATAACGGCATATGTTAGAGATAGTGCTGTTATAAAATGCCAAAAGCCGAATTCGAAGCATAATGCTCCCCACATATTATCATTGGGAAATATGTCTAATGGGCTGCTGAATGGAATTTTAATAATCATCACTATCAGTGGAATAAGAATAGCATAGGCGGAATAGCTTAAATTGATTGGTGATGTATTACGTCCTATCCAGTTCAATACATTCCTGAACAGTATACATTCTTGATATACGATAAACATGCTTGCCGAGATTGTCAGTATCATATTCCCCGATTTATTTTCTATCAATTGAAGTGAAGAGAACATGCTTGCCCGCGAGTAGATCATCCAAGCAAATGTGCATGCCGCTATGGAGAGAAGGGTGATGAGTGATATCTTGTTGAACCTTTTCCATGAAAGATATTCGCCATTCGAGAAATGTGCTATATAATTTAATATTGTTGCCAGGACAATCAATGCGGAAAGTATTATCGGAAATGTATACAGTGGGTCAATCATAGTTATATTAAAATAAGATGTCTAATAAAATTCCTTGAATCTCATTGAAGTTCAAGGGATACATTGCTTCTTAATAGTGTTACCTTCAGTAACCGGAATCCGGTTTGTTTGGCACTATCTTTTAATTACATTTTTGTATGATGTATGTCTCTTGAATAAAGTTTTCACAGTTTTACGCCGTTCGATATCAGGTTGTATCTTGGATACAATTTCTAAATACAAAATTAGTGATTTATTTGAGATTGCTATGTTTTTTGGGGAAAATATCCGTTCGTCTTGGGGAGACTTTAACTCTGCCATATCTTTATCTTTAAAGTTTTGATATATCGCATAGTGGTACTTGAATGTTTATTATATGTGCTCGTTGATTTACGGAAAACATTTAAATTGATAGTTGTTGCCGACAAACTAAGAACAGCTTATTCTTTTTTATTTTTAGCATCATTTGTTTATTATGCCATTTACTTTATCATTACTATATTGGAAAATCCACTCAAAGTAGTCCCCTTAATTCACAGCAATTTGACCCCTGTTAAATTTTTCCATTCTCCCCTCCTGTTTATTCTTGTTTTCTTCGTATTCTTCCTGTCAGTTATGCCGGGTTCTACATTAAATTTCGTTTATAAATATAACGATTCTTTTTTACTTTTACATTTCCGCAGCGACTCCCCGAAGAGTTCAATGCGTATGGCCTGATGCACAATTCTGTCCAGAACGGCATCGGCAATCGTCTTTTCTCCAATAACGTCATACCAGTCTTTTACCGGGACCTGTGATGTTATGATGGTAGATTTTTTACCATGCCTGTCCTCAATGATATCCATCAGATTCATCCGCCCCTGGGAATCGAAAGGTTGTATACCAAAATCATCCAGTATAAGCATATCCAACCTTTCGATTTTCTTGAGTTCTTGCAGGATTGTACCTTTTGCCTTGGCAACCTTAAGCGTCCCCATAAGTCTGGATGTATTGGCA
>NZ_CAJTSC010000039.1 GCF_910578895.1 uncultured Bacteroides sp. | reverse complement strand
CCAAATACATCTGTATCGTTCTCTTGAAATGGTCTGTCGTTTTCATATCGCTGTCATTTTAGATTGTCTGTTTCAGTATCTCTCTCCAATAGGTCGGCTCAACCTCGCTCAAAAGGAAGTCTGTAAAGTCCCTCCGTGCGTCCTTGTTCAGTTCTCGGTAGAGTTCACGGAACACGGATATGTTGCCGTTGATGTACGTTTCCACCATGTACTCGAAGATGTTGTCCACCTCGTAGTATCTGCACTGCTGCGCTGCTGTCTTGCTGTTTCTCTTTGCCATATCGGTAAGGATTAAAGGGTGAATAACCAAAGGATGAAGCCGAAGAAGACGATTGTGGAAAGGATAGCCATGATTACGCCTATCGTTACTCGGAACACTCCGTTTACAATTTCTCTGATGATGCCCCAAAGGATGCCCAATATCCCGAAGGCGGTGCGCACGATTAAACCGCATATCGCAAGTCCTATGTATTGCGCCACTTGTCTGAAATTTGCCGTTGCCGTCATATCTTCGCTGTTTTGATTTTTTTGTTTTAATGCGGATTCAAGAGCTGAGGGAGTTGAGTTTCAAACTATCTTATCTGCCTCTCGTTTATCCGACATTTTTTTTATGCGTCTTTCTGTCGCATCGGTCGTTTTCGTTTCGGGTGCTTAAAAAGGCAGGGATTAGGGGATGCAAGGTTTTTCGCGGAAATACTACCCGCAGGGCTGGAGATTTCCGCAGAAAACAGGAGGCTTGACCTTGCATTCCCGTCCAATCCCGGAATTACCTTTGCGCCCAGAACGGAAATGACTGCCTGATGCGGCTCACTGAAAGACGCGAAAATGGAGGTAAACGGAAGTGGAGGCAGATTGGACAGGAAAACTTCAAAAGAGAAATCCGTAAAAAAGGGATAATGCCAAAAAGAAAAGGGACACTGCCGGAAGCGTGAAACCGGGCAAACCACCGGCAAGGAAGTATGATTTTATATGTCTGGCCGAGCGTGTCCGGTCTGACGGATAAAATCATTCTTCCCGGTTTGCCTGCCGTGTATGACGGCTTGTTCCATTTACGGATCGGGCGGTCATGCGCGGCTTTCCGCTTACGGCTCAAAGGAACAGCAAAAAAGAAAAATCGTCAGAAACCCGTAAAAGCACCTCTCTGGCATAAGCGCAAAAGAAATGGGCCTTGCATCATCAGTCTAAACTTCTGTTTAGGCGTGAGGCAAAGCCCTTTTCTCCGCTTATGCGGTAGTCGGCATACGTTCGTCCAAAATCTCTTTGGGCGATGGTGTGCCGACGGACAAAACCGCTTTTACGGAAAAACTTATATGTGAGGATAAAAAATCAGGAGATTTATTTCTAAATCTCCCGTTTAATTTCTATTTTTGCATACGAAGAGTTCTTTGAAGGTTACGCAACGCGCAGAAGGATGATGCAGTAGATAACTAACTAATTCGTAACCTATTACTATCATGAGCAATTAACCTACGCTCATTTCCAATAAATTACACTCTTTTCGTAACTTCATGGTGCAAATATAATGCATTATTCTGAAATAATTGCTATGTTTGCGGGGAAAAATTGAAAAAAGAAGTTATGTTGATATACAATACGACCTATCATGTGGAAGAAGGACAGGAAAAATATTTCCTCACCTGGATGCAGGAGTTTTATCTTCCCGAAGTAGAGAAATACGGCACGTTGCACGCTCCGCGCATAGCACGTATACTTAGCCATATAGAAGAAGGAAGCACTTGCTACTCCGTACAGTTCGAGGTGGAAAGTTCCGCCAAGTTGCACCGTTGGCATCAGGAACAGGGAGTGAAACTTAATGAAGAGTTGCTGAAAATTTTCAAAGACAAAGTCATCGGTTTCCCGACATTGATGGAGGTGGTAGTGTGATACAATCGGTAAAGGAAAAAGTCATTCTGGGTATCGACCCCGGTACTACCATTATGGGCTATGGGGTACTCCGTGTGGCAGGAACAAAACCCGAGATGATTGCCATGGGCATCATAGATCTGCGTAAGTTCGGAGATCATTATTTGAAACTTCGCCATATCCACGAACGGGTATTGGGTATCATAGAGAGTTATCTGCCGGACGAACTTGCTATTGAGGCACCTTTTTTCGGAAAAAACGTGCAATCCATGTTGAAACTGGGACGTGCGCAAGGGGTAGCTATGGCTGCTGCTTTGAGCCGTGATATTCCCATAACCGAATATGCCCCTTTGAAAATAAAGATGGCGATAACCGGAAACGGCCAGGCATCCAAAGAGCAAGTGGCGGATATGCTGCAACGCATGCTTCGTTTTCCGAAAGAGGATATGCCTGTATTTATGGATGCCACAGACGGGCTTGCCGCTGCTTACTGTCACTTCCTGCAAATGGGGCGTCCTGCCGTAGAGAAAGGCTATCGTGGCTGGAAAGACTTTATAGCCAAGAACCCCGACAAAGTAAAACGATAATTTTCACACCTTATATAATATACTTAAAAATTCCCTTACCATGAAGCTAAACGACCTTGCCATTATCGGAATAGCGGCTGCTACAGTTACCGGTTGTACCCCATCAAAAAAAGAATATACTTCATACGAACTTTATCCTGTCCGTAAAGGTAGCCTGACGGAAATGGAATACACTCCGGATGCTACGCGGTTTACACTTTGGTCGCCTACGGCGGACGAAGTGCGCCTGATGCTGTATGATGCGGGAGACGGTGGACACGCTTATGAGACTGTTGCCCTTTCGCCTGCCGAGGATGGCACGTGGACGGCTAAGGTGGAGCAGGACCTGAAAGGAAAATTCTATACTTTTAATGTGAAAATTGATGGGAAATGGCTGGGCGATACTCCGGGTATCAATGCGCAGGCAGTAGGTGTGAATGGCAAGCGTGCTGCCATTATCGACATGCGCGAAACCGATCCGGAAGGATGGGCGGAGGATAAACGTCCGCCGTTGGCATCGCTTGCCGATGTGATTATCTATGAGGTGCACCATCGCGACTTCTCTATAGATGCCTCTTCGGGTGTCCGGAACAAGGGCAAGTTTCTTGCCATGACGGAGACGGGTACGGTGAACCCCGGCCGGCAGGCAACAGGCATCGATCATCTGAAAGAATTGAGTGTGACGCATGTTCATATACTGCCTTCTTATGATTACGCTTCAATAGACGAAACCAAACTGGACGAGAACAGATATAACTGGGGTTATGATCCGCAGAATTATAATGTGCCCGATGGTTCGTACGCCACCGATCCCTACAAGCCTGACGTGCGCATCCGCGAGTTCAAGCAAATGGTACAGGCATTGCATAAGGCAGGCATCCGCGTGGTGTTGGATGTGGTGTACAATCATACTTTCAATACTTCCGAGAGCAACTTTGAACGTACCGTTCCCGGATATTTCTATCGCCAGGCGCCGGACGGAGGTTTTGCGGACGCTTCTGCGTGTGGCAACGAGACGGCAAGCAACCGTGCCATGATGCGCAAGTACATGGTAGAGTCCGTATTGCACTGGATTAACGAATATCACATCGACGGTTTCCGTTTCGACCTGATGGGCATTCATGATATCGAAACCATGAACGAAATACGCAAGGCTGCGACAGCGGCAGATCCTACCATCTTTATTTATGGTGAGGGTTGGGCAGCGTCGGCTCCTCAATTGCCGCAGGACTCATTGGCGATGAAAGCCAATATTTATAAGATGCCGGGCATCGCTGCCTTCTCCGACGAGATGCGTGATGCGTTGCGCGGTCCGTTCAATGATAATAGCCGGGGTGCTTTTCTTGCCGGATTGCCGGGAGGAGAGGAGAGTATCAAGTTTGGCATTGCCGGTGCCATCAAGCATCCGCAGGTTGATAATGAAGTGGTGAACTATAGTAAGGTTTCTTGGGCGGAACAACCCACGCAGATGATTAGTTATGTGTCTTGCCATGATGATATGTGTTTGGTGGATAGATTGAAAGCCAGCATCCCTGGCATAACACCCGAAGAACTTATCCGGTTGGATAAGTTGGCGCAAACGGCGGTATTCACTTCGCAGGGAGTGCCCTTTATCTATGCAGGCGAGGAAGTGATGCGCGATAAGAAGGGAGTGCATAACAGTTACCAGAGTCCGGATTCCATTAATGCCATTGACTGGAACCGTAAGACGGAACATACCGACGTGTTTGCCTATTACAAAGATTTGATTCGGTTACGTAAGAATCATCCGGCTTTCCGCTTGGGCGATGCCGATTTGGTGCGCAAGCATTTGGAGTTCCTGCCGGTTGAGGGTGACAACGTGGTAGCGTATCGGTTGAAAGAACATGCCGGTGGCGATTCTTGGGGAGATATCTACGTGGTGTTGAATGCACGTAAGGAGGCAGCACGGATATCAGTGCCCGAAGGCAAGTATACCGTAGTCTGCAAGGATGGTTTTATCAGTGAGCAAGGGCTGGGCACGGTGTACGGACCGGAGATTGCAGTCCCGGCACAGTCGGCTCTTATTCTCTATAAATGACGAAGTCCGGTTTCCGGACAGATGTATCAAGTGATAATCTTTATCAGCATTGTAATTTTGGAGGATGTGTAGAAACAATTTATACACCATCACAGTAATATTGTTGAATGGGGATGTATAGCGATACTATCGGTCTTTAACTCCCGATAACTCCCTTAAATGAAGGAGCCGTACCGGTCCGGTAAAAAATATTTCCGGAAAAGCCGTACGGCTCTTGAAATCTTGATACCTTTGCGACATCAACCAAACAAAACCATCTGAAATGGCTCAGCAACATACTTTACATATAGTGGGTGGTGTGGCGCGCAATCCGCTTGTCCGCCTGTCGCAACCCGTCACTCTCGATTTCCTTGATGGCGAACATATAGCCATCGTAGGTCCTAACGGAGCAGGAAAAAGCCTGTTGGTAGATTTGCTTACGGGCAAGTATCCTTTGCGTGACGGTACATTGGCATACGATTTCCGCCCGTCCGCTACGCAGACCGCTTACGACAATATCAAGTACATTGCTTTCCGTGACACTTACGGCTCTGCCGATACCAATTACTATTATCAACAGCGCTGGAATGCTCACGACCAGGAAGACGCTCCTTTGGTGCGCGAACTGCTGGGTGAGGTGAAGGATGAAAACCTTAAACAGCAGCTGTTCGAACTTTTCCGTATCGGACCGATGCTCGATAAGAAAGTAATCCTCCTTTCCAGCGGTGAACTCCGTAAGTTCCAGTTGGCTAAAACGCTGCTTACGGCTCCGCGTATCCTCATTATGGACAATCCTTTCATCGGACTGGATGCCGCCACGCGCGACTTGTTGTTCGAGGTTTTGGAGAAGCTCTCTCGACTTGCTTCCTTGCAAATCGTGTTGGTGCTTTCCATGCTGGACGACATACCCTCTTTCATTACCCATGTAGTTCCTGTCAGTAACAAGATTGTAGGGGAGAAGATGGAGCGCGATGCCTATATGGAGTCGTTTCGTGTGCAAGACACCGTCCGCGCTGAGGCAGATGCCGTTTCTTTCCACGAATTGCAGCAACGTATCATCAATCTTCCATACGAAAACATGAATTTCACTTCGGACGAAGTTGTCCGGCTGAATAAAGTCAGCATCCGCTATGACGACCGTACTATTCTGAAGGAACTGGACTGGACGGTGATGCGCGGTCAGAAGTGGGCATTGAGCGGTGAGAACGGTGCGGGCAAGTCCACTTTGCTCAGTCTGGTATGTGCGGACAATCCTCAGTCGTATGCCTGCGACATCAGCCTGTTCGGTCGCAAGCGCGGGACAGGTGAGAGTATCTGGGAAATCAAGAAACATATAGGCTACGTCAGTCCGGAGATGCACCGTGCTTATCTGAAAAATCTGCCCGCTATTGAAATCGTGGCTTCCGGTCTGCACGACAGCATCGGCCTGTACAAGCGCCCGCCTGCCGACCGGATGGCTGTATGCGAGTGGTGGATGGATGTTTTTGGGGTTGCAACGTTGAAAGACAAGCCCTTTCTGCAACTTTCCAGCGGCGAACAACGCCTTTCCTTGTTGGCGCGTGCCTTTGTGAAAGACCCTGAACTGTTGATTCTTGACGAGCCGTTGCATGGACTGGACACGTACAACCGCCGCCGCGTAAAGAAAATCATAGAGGCCTTTTGTTGTCGCCGCGATAAGACAATGATAATGGTGACACATTACGAGAACGAACTGCCCGCCACGATAACCGATTGTCTATACTTGAAACGGAATTAATTAAATAGCCGTGTATATCACGTATTTCTTAACTGATGTTGGCTGTAAATAGAATAAAAAATTCTATTTTTGCCAAATATATTCAGTTTAAGAAGAAACACCGATGAAAGACAGGCTTATAGGATTCCTCAAGACATATTTCTTGTTTGTTTGTATATTCGTATTGCAGAAACCTTTCTTTATGCTCTTTTATCGGGCATTTTATGATGATGTTTCGTGGACGGAGTGGTTTCGCGTGGTGTGGCACGGACTGCCCTTGGATTTGTCGCTTGCCGGTTATCTGACTGCTGTTCCGGGATTGTTTTTCATCTGTTCCGCTTGGACTGTGTCTCATCTTCTCCGCCGTATATGGTGCGGCTACTTTATCTTTGTCTCGGTTTTGCTTTCTGTCATTTTTACCGTTGATTTGGGGTTATATGAATATTGGGGTTTCCGCTTGGACGCTACTCCTTTGTTCTACTTCTTTTCTTCACCCAAAGATGCGGTGGCAAGTGTCAGTACATGGATGGTGATGTGGGGAGTGATGGCAATGGTTGTCTATGCGGTGGTGTTGTACGGTATCTTCCATGCCGTGTTGTTGCGGCGACAGACTTTCGGGCGCATGAAGATACCTTACCGGCGTGTGAGGGTGTCGGGAGTGCTGCTATTGCTGACGGGGTTGTTGTTTATCCCGATTCGCGGCGGGTTCACCGTTTCCACCATGAATACCGGAAAGGTCTATTTCAGTACTCTCCAGCGTCTGAATCACGCTGCCATTAATCCGGCTTTCAGCCTGATGGAGTCTCTTTCCAAACAGACGGATTTCGGAAGCCAGTATCGTTTTATGGAGGCTGCGGAGGCAGAGCGCCTTTTTAAAGAGTTGACAGATCCTGCTGTTTCCGGAGTAGCGGTAACAGCGGCAGACTCTTTGCAACAATCGGCTGATTCGTTGCATAACCTGTTTACTACCCGACGTCCCGATGTACTTTTCGTGATTCTTGAAAGTTTCTCGTCCAAGCTGATGACAACTTTGGGAGGAGAGCTGGATATAGCTGTTAATTTGGATAGCTTGAGTAAGGAGGGGATTCTCTTTACAAACTTTTATGCCAACAGTTTCCGTACCGACCGCGGTTTGGTCGCCATCTTGAGCGGTTATCCGGCACAACCCACTACCAGTATCATGAAATATCCCCGTAAGACGCAATCCATTCCGGCAATTGCCGGTAGTCTGAAGAAAGCCGGTTACGGAACCAAATATTATTATGGAGGTGATGCAGACTTTACCAACATGCGTTCTTACCTGATGTCTT
Organism: uncultured Bacteroides sp.; assembly: GCF_910578895.1. Lineage (GTDB taxonomy): Bacteria > Bacteroidota > Bacteroidia > Bacteroidales > Bacteroidaceae > Bacteroides. The sequence continues at coordinate 23,321 of NZ_CAJTSC010000039.1, read as the reverse complement.
CCGGATTTGAGACGATTGTTTCCGATCAGGATTTCGCCGTTTCAGAGCGTTTGAGCAAATGGGGGGCACATGACCATCTGCTGTTCAATCGTTTGCTGGAAGACTTGAAGGCGGAAGCTTCGGAAGAGATTTCAGCAGAGCAGTATGCTCCTCATTTCCGTGTCTTGCAGACTTCCAGCAGTCATGAACCGTTTGAGGTTCCTTACCGACGTCTGGAAAATGACCGTTTGAATGCGTTTGCCTATACTGATAGTTGCCTGGGCGATTTCGTAAGGCAGTATCGTGAATTGCCTCAGTGGAAAAATACGGTCATTGTATTGGTGCCCGATCATTTGGGAGCTTATCCTGAGAACCTTGGCAATCTGACGGTGGAGCGTTATCAGATTCCGTTACTTATGATTGGCGGTGCTGTCCGGAAACCGGGACATATTGATGTATATGGTTCCCAACAGGATATTGCGGCTACGCTGTTGGCACAATTGGCGTTGCCGCACAATGAGTTTACATTCAGCAAGGATATGCTTAATCCGGATTCTCCTCATTTTGCATTTTTTACGGTACCTGATGCCTTTGGTATGGCAACTCCGGATAACCGAGTGATATTTGATTGCCAGGCCAATGCCATAGCGGTAGATGAAGGCCCGTCAAAAGGGAAAAATCTGCCATTGGGAAAAGCGTATCTGCAGAAGTTGTATGATGATATTGCGAAAAGATGAATGGTGAGAGGTGGCGGGATGAGGCATGTTTCTTTAACTCTTTAACTTTTACATAAATGGATTTTCTTCAAACATTGATAAACGTCGATACGGACATATTCCTGTTCTTCAACGGGATGCACAATACGTATTTTGATTATTTCATGAGTACATTTAGCGGTAAGTTGGTTTGGATTCCCATGTATGCGGCTATTTTATATGTAATGGTACGTAATTTTTCATGGAAAACAATCCTTTGCTGTGCAGTGGCTGTGGCTTTGACCATTACTTTCGCAGACCAGGTGTGTGCCACTCTGATTCGTCCATACGTGGAGCGTATGCGTCCTTCCAACTTAAGTAACCCGCTTTCGGAGTTGGTCCATATTGTAAACAATCACCGAGGAGGGCGTTATGGCTTCCCTTCTTGCCATGCGGCTAATACTTTTGGCCTGGCTTTCTTTATATTCTTTTTGTTCCGCAAACGGGGGCTTACATTGTTCATGATGGCTTGGGCTATACTTACCTGTTATTCCCGTGTCTATCTGGGTGTACATTACCCGGGGGACCTTCTTGCCGGTACGGTAGTGGGGCTGGCGGGTGCATATCTGATGTGTTTTTTGTTTATGAAGGTAAGCGGATATAAACGGACGGAACGTGTCCTGCATGCAAATGCCCCTATATGGGTGGGATTGCTGACTATAGCGGGAATATTGATTTATGCCATGATAAAGACCGTTTAAAGTAGCTTTAGAACTGATAACTTGTTGTAATCATTGCTTCCCGTGGGCGTATTCCGAGCCGGGAAGTGTAACTTTGGGTGGTTGAATAGACAGTATAGGCATATTCTTTCTTGTTGAACAGATTATTCAAGTTAGCTTCCAATCTCCATTTTTTCACTTTATATATAATGGTAGCATCAGCCAATATCGTGTTGAGGTGTGTGTTGCCACCCAGGTCATTCCGGTAGTGTTCACCGGCGAGACGAAGTTCGAGTGCTCCGATACTGAAGGTGAGTTGTAGTCTTTGAACGAAATCCAGTAATGGTGTCAATCGTGTGTCATTGCCTATCTTGCTACCGCCATAGCCGATGATGGCATGATATTCGGCTTCGAAGGTTTCGATAGGGAGCCAGGTTATTTTCGGTTCGGCTTTCAGATAGTCGTAACGGTAAGTTTGAAGCAGGCGGTTGGTGAATTGTAGTCCGCTGCTGCGGCTTAATGAAAGATGGAGTGACGTCTTCAGATGCCAGTCATAGAACCCTTTGGATAAGGTTGTGGAGAAAGAACGGCTTTCTGTATGGTTGGCTATGGCACGTTGGGTATAGACAATGGTGTCTTGTGAGAGGCTTTGCTCATAGATCGTATTCCGTCGGGTACGGTGGTAGTTCAGTGAGGCAGTGATGAAGAATTCCTGTACTGTATTCTTGTATTCCCCGTAAAGTTGGTAGTCTTGGTTCAGGCGGAGAGGAATAAGTCCGTTATTGTTACGCCATGTCCGGTAATCAGTCCGGTAAGTAAGGGGGTAAAGGCCGGTTCCGCTTCCGGTGGAACGGTTCAGACTGGCGAAGAAAGAAAACTTCCAATGGTAATCCACCTGGTATCGCAAGTAGAACGAGGGGGAATAAAGAATGTAATTTTTTCTGCTACTGACGAATTGCCTGCTCCGGATGGGGAGTGAAAGACTGCCCAGCCATTGTCTCCGTTCCAACTGGAAGTAGGGTGACATATAGACGGAGAAGCTGGAAATATTATGTGAAACGGCGGATTGTCCGGAATAGTTGTTCCATTCCCCTTGTATGCCTGCCTTGTATTGCCGGGTAAAGCCATTGTGTTTTCGCAGGTAGGTTACACTGTTGTCTGTATAGAGATTTTGTCCTTGATATTTTTCTTTCTCCTGTTCCACCTGGAGCAAGGATGGCAGCAGCGTATATTGCAGGATTGAGTTGAATTCCCAGGTATGGTTGTTTTTGTTCCGGAGTAGCCGGAAAGTATTGTTTGCTTTCAGTTGCGAGGTATGTATCTGTTGTTCCAGTTCTTGCGAGGTACTTCGTTCTGTCTCTCCCTCTATTCTGAACCGGTTGCTCAGATAATGTTCCCGACTGTTGTTTTCATGATAAATTTCCGCATAGGCGGCATTGCTCTGCAGGAGATATTGATAAGTTTCATTGATGCATAGCGTATCGCCCGGCTGATAATAAGACTGGGTGTTGTTTCGTTCTTGCTTGATTTGGTCATGGGTGTATCCGGCTTGCAAACGGAGGCTTCGTTCAGCATCCGGTTTGAACATGCAGTTTCCGTTGACGGTATGGGTTTTATTGAAGAGTAGGCGTTTCTTGTCCAAAGGAGCACTGATGCCCGGTTGGATGAGCAGAGGGGAGACATTGGAAATATGACGGTCATTGTTACTGGTGAACCGGGTCTGTTCTGTGCTGAGGTCGGTACCGTTGTTGTTGGTTTTATAGCTGTATAGGCTCTGCCTGCCTTTGCCCAATTGCAATGCACTGGCAGAACCCTTCCAAAGGATTTTTCCCGAAGCATCCGCTCCACTTCCCAGCATCCCGTTTACAATCCATTGGTCGCGGGCTTTTGGATCAAGTTTTAGGTTCAGCGCCACTTTATCAGAGTTTATTTTTCCTTTCAGTGCTTTCACAGACTGATAATTCTCCATGAATTCTGCGGTTTTCACGGCTTTGGCACTCAGATTGTTGTTCACTTGGTTGTAACGTCCCCCTGTCACGTCCATACCTTCTACCAGAAAGTGGTCTATGGTTTTTCCCTTATACTTCACTTCTCCGTTTTCCTCTACCTCCACTCCGGGTAACTTTCTCAATACGTCTTTGATATGTACATCTTTGGAGGATGCAAATTGTGAAAGGTCATAACGTATCGTATCTTTTCGCCCGTAGATTCGTCCGGGGCGTATCTCCACTTCCTTCAAAACAATGGACTGTGGCTGCAGGCGGAAGTTTTGTCTGCCGGAAGCAGACAAGTTGCGTACTTCCTGTTTATATCCGAGTATGGATACCTTGACCTGCCGGGTGTCACTGTAGTTCCACGGCAGTGAGTATTTTCCTTGGGCGTCTGTCAGAGTATAGTCTGTCATGACCCCTTTGTTCAATATACTGATCATGACAGCTTCCATCGGCAGTCCGGTTTCAGCATCGGTAACAATACCGTTCAGGGTCTGTGCCTGCAACGGGTGGCAGAAGCTGCACAGGAAACAACAGGACAAAAGAATCAGGGTGTGTATGTGTAGATTCATTGCTTCGGTGTTTTGTTTTGTGGATACCAAGTATTTCTTTCCGGTGGGCGTATTATTCCCGTTCTATCGGATTGTTGGGAATACCTCTGGGTCTTAATTTATTTCCGTTGCTATCTGTCACGGTCATGGAAACGCCCGGCTGGCTATTGGTTATGAAGCCTACCGGGTCATCGTAGTAACGGTCGTGTATTTTCCGGTATTGTTTGCGGTTGACCTGTTCGTAGTTTTTCAGACGGATGATGATGGGCAAACTGTTGCGGCACACTTCTATGCCGGCTGCGGTGAAGCAGTAATGTCCCTCGCTGTCGGAAGCTTTCAGGATAAGTCCTGGCAGTCCGCCCAATTTCCAAGGACCTTCACTCACGGCAATCTCCTCGGTAAACCAGGCAGTCCATCGTCGGCCTTTGTAAAAACATTCTGCCTTTCGGCAGGGAGAACCGAGTAGGGTATCGGTGTCCGCAGTGAGCTGCCATAGCGGGAACTCTTGCTTTTCTTCATAGCGGATTCGGATAAAGCCTCCTACGGTATTTTGTGTGGTGGTGTGTCCGGCAGGGAAACCTTTATAGATGACTTCCGTAAAGCGGGAGGTGGCATATTGGTTCAGATGTTGGTTGATGGTTTCTTGTGAAGCCTTATTGGCAATGTCTGCATTATAGACGGAGTCACAAAGATATTTACTGTAGCTGTAGAACTTGGATACACCTACTCCTATTTCCAGTATCATGGTTTCTTCCAGCGGCTTTTCTTTTCGGATAGTGTCGATGTAGAATGCCGTTTCGTATTGTACACGTAGTTGCATGTGTCCGATGGTATCTTGTCTGGTGTTGTGTTCCGGTATGAATACGCTGAATTGGGCTTGTACGACCAGTGGTACCAACATGACGAGGTATCCACTGAGAAGAATTTTCTTTGCTTGCATAATTCTTGGTTTTTAGGTTTCTTGTCTGTGGCAAATCTATTGGCTTTTTCTCTTTATTGCGGGGAAAAGTTATTACTGAAATATTACTCAGCCCGAAAAAAACAGTTCGCGCGTATCTCTAATAGGGAGAAAAGAGTACATTTGTCCGGTAAACAGGTTTTAACCTCAGCGGTTATGGAACAACGGATAAAAATAATTTGGATATTGTCTTTGGCTTCTATGTTGCTTATTGCGGCAGGACAGGGGTACTGGTTATGGAACCAGTGCCAATATAAAAACGAAGAACTTCTGAGAGACGTACATGCAAGGGTATTGGAAGCTATCGCATTAAACGACTCTGTGCGGGAGCAGCAGCCCAAGATGTTTTTTACAGATTCGGCAAATATTTCTTGGGGGACCAACAGTGCCTGTATTATGGATGAAGATTCATTGCGCTCAGAGAAACGATATCTTTATGAGTATGAGTCGTATGTGACTGTCCGGGCAAAGAAACTGCGAACGGACAGTGTGCGGGTTTCCGATATCGGTAGCATTGACACATTGCCGTTGCTTTATGCAGACACCATTCGGTTTCGTACCGCTGATGAACTGGGCTGGGGACTGGACAAGTATGCCCGGAAGTATGTTCTTCAGGTAGATGTTCCTTTTACCCTTCAGCGTTTTGATTCTGTTCTGGCTGCCAAATTGCCCGGTGTGCCTTTTAAGACCCGTCTCTGCACTACTCCGGAAGATTCATTGTTTGTCTGCAAAGATGTGGTAGAGCTGAAAGGCAGTCGGTTGCACCCTGTAGTCGAGATACTTTATCCGTATAATCCTTTCGGTTGGCAGCAGGTACAGATTACGGTATGTCCACATTTGCAGACATTGTTATTTCGGATGGGTTGGCAGCTGGTGGGGAGTCTGTTACTTATTCTGTTGTTGACATTCTGTCTGTTTTTCCAGATAAAGACCATTCTGAGGCAGCGACGTATAGATGAACTTCGCAGAGGATTTGTAAATACCATGATACATGAACTGAAACGTCCTGTGCAGGCATTGAAGATGTGCGTGGCTTTTCTCAATGACAAAACGATGCGTACCGACGAACAAGCGATGGATGAGGTGGTACGCGACTCCATTTCGGAATTGGATAATCTTTCTGCCTATCTTCGTAAGTTGCGTGACATGACCCGTGCCGATGATGAACAAACACAACTTTCTTTGAGCACCTTTGACTTGAAGCCGGTGGTTGAAAAGCTGATATGCCTGCAACATGTTCCTGCCGGTAAGCAGGTTTTGTTTGAGACCCGTTTTACGGATAATCTGCTTATAGTAGCCGATCCGATACATGTAGCCAATATTATTGGTAATTTGATAGAGAACGCTGTGAAGTATTCCGGAAGTTCGGTTCGTATTTTAGTGGTCTGTGAGCTACATTCCCGTCTTCTGACGCTGAAAGTGTCAGATGACGGTATCGGTATTCCGGTTTCTGAGCAAGGAAAGGTCTTTGACAAATTCTACCGCAGCAGTAATTTGCCCGACCGTTCTTTGCCCGGCATAGGGCTGGGATTGAGTTATGTCAAGTTATTGGTGGATGCTCACCGGGGTACTGTTTTTCTGACCAGCCAGGTAGGGAAAGGTACTACCATAGAAATTACTATTCCCCAATAATGAGTGACAGATGACAATGTTTTACCATTTCCTCCTTAATCCTTAATTGAAATGTCTCCTTTGAAAATTCTTTTTGCTGATGATGATCTGAAGTACTCCATGCTTTTGAAGCGTTTTCTGGAAGCAGAGGGTTACGATGTGACTTACGCCGGTAACGGTGCCATTGCCTTGGAACAATTTCCGCTTGTGAAGCCCGATCTGGTGCTGCTTGATATCAATATGCCTGGCTTCAATGGTTTTGAGGTAGCCGAACGTATCCGTGAAGCAGACAGGCACGTGCTCATTTTCTTCCTTTCTGACCGTAGCGAAAAGTCGGATCGCCTGCAAGGTTTCCGGCTTCGGGCAAATGATTATCTTGCCAAGCCTTTCTATCCGGAAGAATTGATAGCCCGTATCCGGGAGCGTTTTGATGCACAGTTGTCCGATGTGGCAGGAGAGGAAATCTATATTTTGGGTGATTCGGTCTTTAACTATAGTACCAACGAGATACGTACCGGGAACAGTAAGGTGCTGATAACTTCCCGCCAGGCGGAGCTTCTGCGTCTGCTTGTATTGAATAAGAATAGTTCCGTCAGCCGGGATAAATTGCTGGATGCGGTATGGGGAAGCTGTTCGTATGCTAATTCTCTCGCTTTGAATGTTCAAATCTCATATTTGCGGAAAGCATTGCGAAACGATCCGGTGGTGAGGATTGAATCGTTGATGAAGAAAGGGTATATGTTGAAAGAGGGGTAGTTTCCCACACCCTGCTCATACAGTGGAACATTTCTTCTGCCGTAATAAAGTCTGTAAAGAGTATGAACGTATCCGGTCCGATATTTTTGAACATTTGCTGGTTATGGGCAGAAGTTTGACTTGAAGTTATATCAATATTCCGATTAATAGATTAGCCGGAAGTCTGCCCGTACAGGCAGGTGATCGCTATATCCGGATTGGTATTTCATGCCATTATATGTGCGGAAAGGTTGTCTGCCTCCGTATTTTTTGTCTTCTGTCAGCAAGAAAGGAGGAGAGAATACATCTGCTTTTGTTTCGTCAGAATAAAGGGGAGACTGGACTTGCAGTAGATTGCCGGACACGATGATATGGTCAAGCAGTCCCCATTCACCCCGGTACTTGTAACTGCCGAATTCTTTCCGGTGAACGGCTTTTCTTGCTAAAAGGTGATAAAGCTTCCGAGGGTGCAAAGAGCCGGATACGGCAGGCGGGGCTTCTGCTTTCAATATCTGTTTTATGGATTTGTCGGTAGGATAATCATTGAAATCTCCCAGGATAAGAATTTGTGCACGATGGCGTATGTGGAAGAGGCTGTCCGTTGCGGTCTTTAGGTTCTGTGCGGCAGATAGCCGGTCAGGTTCTGACTCTTTGGTTCCGCCGGATCTGGACGGGAAATGAACAACGAATACATCCAGTGTATCCTTGTTGAGCAGTAACCCGCAGACATGAAGGATGTCACGTGTGGGGCGGCTGTCTTTACGGAGTTTGGGTACGGGGATACTATGGGAAGAAAGTAATCTGAAGAGGTCACGCCGGTACAATAATGCCACATCTATTCCTCGTTCATCGGGTGATTGTGTCATGACATAGCGGTAATCGGCTTCCTTTAAAATGGAGTAGCGGGTCAAGTCACGCATCACGCTGTCATTTTCAACTTCACATAAAGCGACGAGTGCCGGCGGATTCCATTCTCCTGCAGCGATAATGACGCGGGCGATGTTATCCAGTTTCTTCCTATATTTGGCATAGTTCCAGTGCCGGATGGCACCGGGTAGGAATTCATAATCATTTTTAAGGCTGTCGTGGTGACAGTCAAACAGATTCTCTACATTATAGCTTAGGATGCGGAAGGTAAGTGTATCCTTGTTTTCTTGTGCATGTAAAGGGAGGAAACAAAAGAGAAGGAATAAAATGAGGTGGGATTTCATTATGTTCTGTAGGATAACTACCGGGAGGGGGTGTCAGAATGTATATTTGCTGACTTTTTGACACCCCGCTTCCGATAAAACAGGAGTGGTATTTTTAATTCTTCGCCGGGATATGTTTCAGGATATCCAGCAGGTGGTCCCAGAACTTTTGTACCGTAGGAATGAGCATCCGTTCATCGGGCGAGTGTACCCCTTGCAGGGTAGGTCCGAAGGAAATCATATCCAGAGAGGGATATTTATCAAGGAATAACCCGCATTCCAATCCGGCATGTATGGCTTTGACTTTGGCGTCCACACCGAACAGGCGTTTATATGACTCTACTGCGATTTCCAGAATTTCCGAATGCGGATTGGGTTTCCAGCCCGGATAGCCGTCGCCGAAAGAGACAGTTGCTCCTGCCATCTCGAATACGGTACGTACCATAGTGGCGATATCTTGTTTGGAAGATTCGATGGAGCTGCGTTGGCTTGTTTCAATGCGGATAATGTTATCGGGCTTCATCTTTACGGATGCCAGGTTTGTGGATGTTTCTACCAGGCCCGGAATATCCTGGCTCATGGCATAAACACCGTGTGGAGCTGCGTAAAGGGCTTGCAACAGGCGTTTGGTGGTGTCTTTGTCAATGGCTTTGATGCGGGGAGATTCCGATTCGAGTACAAACAGCAAATCAGGATCCGCCACTGCATATTCTGCCTCGGCTTGGGCGGCAAATACATTTAAGTCGGTACGCAATGCGTGTTTGTCGGCTTCGGGAATTGCTATGACAGCGTATGCTTCGCGTGCGATGGCGTTACGTAGGTTACCACCGTCTATTTCGCAGAGATACATATCGTATTTCTTGAAAGTCTGGCTCAGGAAACGGTTCAGCAATTTGTTGGCATTGCCGAGTCCTAAATGAATGTCGCCGCCGGAATGCCCGCCTTTCAGTCCTTTTACCTGTACTTTACAGAAGAAATATCCTGCCGGGATGTCTGTTTCTTTGTAGGTAAATTCGGCTACGGAGTCTATGCCGCCCGCACAACCGATGAAAAGCTCGCCTTCATCTTCTGAGTCGAGGTTCAGAAGAATATCCCCGTTCATAAAGCCTTCTTGCAAGGCAAAGGCACCGGTCAGTCCGGTCTCTTCATCTACGGTGAACAGGCATTCCACCGGTCCGTGCTCAATACTGTCATCGGCAAGGATGGCGAGTTCGGTTGCTACGCCGATACCGTTGTCCGCTCCCAGCGTGGTACCTTTGGCTTTTAACCATTCTCCGTCTATCTCGGTTTCGATGGGGTCGGTCAGGAAATCGTGTTTCACATCGTTGTTCTTTTCGCATACCATATCCACATGAGACTGGAGTACGACCGTTTTACGGTTTTCCATGCCCGGAGTGGCAGGTTTCCTAATCAATACGTTTCCGGCTTCGTCTACTTTGGTTTCCAACTTGTGTTTTTCTCCGAATGCTTTTAAGAAAGCAATAATTTTCTCTTCCTTCTTGGAAGGGCGCGGAACTTGGCATATTTCCTCGAAATAGTGGAATATGCCCGCCGGTTTCAGCTCTTTTTTTTCCATATCTTATAGTTTATAGCAGGCAGGACACACTTGGCGTGTATTCTAATCCTCGGTTTTTGAAATTCAATTCTTCTGCAAATTAACCTCTCATTGCTAAAGTTGGTTAAATTAATTGACTATTTTATTCCCCTTTCTCTTTTTTTAGAGTAAAAAAGGATGCTTAGTCCAACCAAAGCCCTATATTTGCACCCGTAAAACAGCATAATCTGAAAGTAAAAACGAAATCAGCGTGTTTTTACCGGATGATATTCTGTTTGATGCAACAAAATTAATGGAAATGCTTGGTACATTATTGATAACTTTGTTAATAGTTGCTATTTGCATTGTTTTATTGGGCGTAAAGGTCTTTTTTGTGAAAGGCGGCAAGTTTCCCAACGGACACGTTAGCGGTAATAAGGCGATGCGGGATAGAGGAATCGGGTGCGTGCAGTCGCAAGACAGGGAAGCACAGAAGAAAAACCGTTTCTCTATCGATGAACTGGAAAAAACCTTAAACGATAGTATGAACTAAATAAACTAAAAACAATATTTTTACAAATTATGAAGAGATTAAACTACCTCGTAAACGGTTTGGCAGCTCTTGTACTGACCGTTTTATTTTCTCAATGCGCCGGTAAGGCGGATAATCAGACGACAAACGAATCTGCACAAGCAGCCGGGCTGTCCGGAATGAAAATCGCTTATGTGGAAATAGATACGCTTTTGGCTAAATATAACTATTGCGTCGATTTGAATGAAGCGATGGTGAAGAAGAGCGAAAATGTACGCTTGACCTTGAACCAAAAGGCAAAAGACCTTGACCGTCAAAAACAGGAATTCCAAACAAAAGTTCAGAACAATGCTTATCTGACACAGGAACGTGCCCAACAGGAATACAACCGTATTGCCAAACTGGAACAGGATTTGCAGAACTTGGGTAATAAGTTGCAGTCCGAACTGATGAGCGAGAACGAAAAGAACAGCTTGCAGTTGCGTGATTCTATCAATGCTTTCCTGAAAGAGTATAACAAGACCAAAGGTTACAGTATGATTATCAGCAATACCGGATTCGACAACCTGTTGTATGCCGATAGCATTTATAACATTACCCGCGAAATCCTGGACGGTCTGAATGCAAGATACTCTTCTCCGGCTAAGAAATAAGTTGGAAAAACAGTTTGCGGTTTATTTTGTTAACTTGATTGCATGTAATATGTTAACAAGATAGAGCGTAATAAGTTAATATCATAAAGAAAGGAAGTTAACATCATGCCCGGCATGAAGTTAACTTCCTTTCTTATTTCTATAAATGCCTGCCGGTTCTTGCGTATGGATGATGCCGGCTTTTTATAAAAATGTACCATTCTTTTGTACTTTCTTCTCAAAGTATCTTTTACGGGGAATTTCCTGTTTCTATTCGATTTTTAATCTTTTATATTTGCTCTGTAATTTGAATATTTTGAAACATGAAAAACATGACAAAAGGATTGTGTACTTTCCTATCAAAAACATTTTGGTTGTCCTTATTGTTAGGGACAGCGGGTGTCAATAGTCGTGCAGAGGAGTTATATCCTTGGCAATTGACAAAAGATTCTTTAGTGTTGTTCAAAGGAACTACTTACCGTTACACGGTGGATACTCCGGAAAAGCAAGGATTGGTTTCCACCTTGCCGACAGTAGACGAATTGAAGGCGCAATTGGCGCATTCCGGTGCGGGCACTTTTCGCTTATTTGCCGCCAACGGGCAAGAAAAGACCGGAGGTGTACCCGAAAAGGGCGATTATCTGCTTGCCGCATCTTCTCAAAAACGCTTGCCGATAGGTGTCCGTAAAGGCGCATTGCCCCCGGTGTTAAAGCTGGACCGTGCGGAAGCCACTATACAGACCGCCGGAAAATTGTCTTTGGACTTTTATGCAGGACAACGTAGTCCGATGTCTACGGTGACCATTCATATCCCGGCAGGAATTGATGTGACGTTGGATAATACTACGGTCAATGTAATAGGGCGCGGTGAAGTTCTGTTGCGCGACCTGCCCAAGCAATCTATCGGGCGCACCGGCACCAATTACTCTTACAGTAAAGTCGGCGAGGTTGAAATCAAGAAAAACGGAAAGAGTGGCACTCAATTGATTTTTAGGAAATTGGATTTCCGCCCGTCTAACGGACCGGATATCAGGCTCTGTATGAGCGGTGTGGCGTTCCCGTCAAAAGGTACTTATACGTTTGGTGCCGAATATACCGTTTCGGAACCTGAGGTATTGAATAGCCCCGTTGCCACCGCCACTTTAAAGGGAGTGACAACGGTAGCCGATTTCACCCGGACGGTATTGAGCGCCTTTACTTATAAGAAGGATTGGGACCTGTCGTTTACCACATTCTACTGGACTACTCCTAAAGATGCCCGGTCTGTGACGTTGTTGAAATCGGAAGATATGGGAAAAAGCTGGGAACCGGTGAATGTCTCGATACTTCCGGACGATGATTTTACTACAGCTTCCCGTCTGGAACCTAACCGGTTGTATGCTTTTAAACTCAGGATAAAAGGTGGTGATAACCAGGGAGACTCCAACATCGCATGGTTCTATTCGGGCTTGTGGGACGTCAAGACACTGGGCGTGAAAGGTGATGCGGTTGCGGATGATACGGATGCTATAAACCGTGCCATCGAAAAGGTGAACGGATTGGGCGGGGGTATTCTGTATTTTCCTGCCGGAACATACAATGTCCGTACCGTGCATCTGTTGAGTAATGTGTGGCTGAATCTGAACAGTGAAGCTACTATCCAAGCCCTGCCGGGAGGAGATGCGCCGGAAACGACCTGGTTTAGCGACCGTGCTTACCGTTCGGGATTGTCTCCGACCGATCCTCGTCCGTATGCCGATCCTGAGAATTATTTGACAAAGCAGGATGTGGGACACACTTTCTTCCGCAACGCCATGTTTTTCGGCGAACGTATAGATAATGTAAAGATTGTAGGAACGGGACGCATCACCGGTAATGGCAATATTGTTACTACCGACCGTGTAATGAATAATGCACCGGAGAAACGCTGTGATAAAATGTTCTCTTTGAAACTTTGTACCAACATTGAGATTGGCGGTTGGGATGTCAATAAAGATATGTGGTACGATCCGCAGAAAGACGAGCCTTATTATATCGAGAAAGACGGGCAGAAAAACTATGATGTAAGCAACATGCTGCATATAGACCAGGGCGGTCATTTTGTACTGTTGGCAACGGGCACTGACGGCATCCATGTGCACGATACTTATTTTGCGAAGCATAATTCGAAAAATGCCCGCGACATATACGACTTTATGGCATGTAATGATGTTACGGCTACCAATATTTATTCCCGTGTAAGTTCGGATGATATCGTGAAACCCGGTTCGGATTGTTCGTTAGGCTTTACCCGCCCGGCGCATAACTATATGGTGCGCAATATCGTGGGAGATACGAATTGCAATCTTTTCCAAATCGGTTCCGAGACGGCCGATGATATCCAGGACTTGTATGTGGATAATATTTATGTGTTGGGTGCCAACAAAGCCGGTTTTTCTATTTCGACCAATGATGGCGGCCATATCAAGAATGTATATTTGAATAGCGGCAAAACCGGACCGATACATTCCCGTTCTGTAATGCGCCGCACGCGTGCTCCTTTCTTTATCTCCATATCCAATCGTGGAAGGGTGCTTGGCGCGGATGTGGAGTCCTTCACTTTCAAAGAAAACGGAGCAACCCGAAAGGAATTGCTGGTTACCAACTCCAATATCGGCCAGGTGGAAAATATAGTCATAAAGGGAGTGGATATTGAAGAAGTGTATGGAGGAAGTTCTTTCCGTGGCGGTCGTTGGAAAGCATACGACGGTTCTCAGAACAAGGCAACGCCTATCATTGCAGGCTTTAAACTTCCCGATACGGAAAATGTGGAGGGCGGACTGACCTTTCGTTTGCCCAACGGGTTGCATACGGGTTATATCGAGAACGTGCAGTTTCATGATGTGAATTTATTGGTGAAAGGCGGGCATCCGGTAGAAGATGCGGAAGCCTGTCCGCCCGAAATCGGAGTGGGACGTTACAATGTGGGAGATTTGAAGACCCAGCCTTCTTTCGGTTTCTGGGCGCGTCACGTCAAAGGGTTTGTCTTGAATGGCTGCAAAATAAATGCAGAGGATAAGGACGGACGTTATGCGGTGGTTCTGGATGATGTGATTGGTGCTGAAGTAACTGATCTGCAAGTGGCAAAAGGTATTACGGATAAAGAGAACGTAAAGGCTGTTCGCAGTCAAAATGTTGTTGTAAAATAGAAAAAGAAAATGATGAATAAATTAATCACCGGTATGGGAATACTGTTCCTGAGTGGAATGGTATCTGTCTCTGCCTTTGCGCAGATGCAGTATGTGGAGAATGACGCATGTCAGGACGATATGTCGTTGTCCACTCCTAAATTCGTGAGCGAAGCTTCTCCTTTGGATACTTTGAGAAAGTATATCCTGACTCCTAAAGCGCCTGATACGCCGCGCATCAATGGTGCCAAGGTATTTGGCGTACGTCCCGGTTCGCAATTCCTTTATACTATTCCCGCCACGGGTATCCGCCCCATGGCTTTTGCGGTGGAAAACCTGCCGAAGGGGCTGAAGGTAAATGCGGAAACGGGTAGGATTACCGGAAGCATTCGGAAAGCGGGAGAATACGTTGTGACGTTCGTTGCCAGAAACTCTTTGGGAGAGGCAAGGCGTAGCTTCAAGATTGTTGTGGGCGATAAGATAGCTTTGACCCCGCCTATGGGTTGGAACAGCTGGAACTGCTGGGGAAATGCCGTAAGCCAGGAAAAGGTGCTCAGCTCGGCTAAAGCGATGGTCGAGAAAGGGCTGATTAATCATGGATGGCAATATATCAATATCGATGACGGCTGGCAGGGACTTCGTGGCGGTAAGTACAAGGGAGTGATGACCAACAGCAAATTCCCGGACATGAAAGGGCTTGCCGATGAAGTTCATGGTATGGGACTGAAAATAGGTATCTATTCGGGACCATGGGTCGGCACCTATGCCGGACACATAGGGTCGTATTGTGAAAACCCCGAAGGCACTTATGAGTGGGTGGAGAAGTATGCAAATGAGCATTATCGTTATGTAGACCCGACTAAGAAGACCAAGCACGGAATCAATTATCATCATGGCAAGTATTCATTTGTAAGGAACGATGTCCGGCAATGGATGGAGTGGGGAATGGATTACTTGAAGTATGATTGGAACCCGAATGATGTCTATCACGTAACAGAGATGCGTGATGCGTTACGTTCTCACGACCGTGATGTCGTATTCAGCCTTTCCAATAGTGCCCCGTGGGGAGATGCCGCCCAGTGGGAACGGCTTGCCAATTGCTGGCGTACTACAGGCGATATAAAAGATACGTGGGAAAGCATGAGCCGTTTGGGATTTAACCAGACCAAATGGGCACCTTTCGTAGGTCCGGGACATTGGATTGATCCGGATATGTTGGTGGTAGGCATGGTAGGTTGGGGACCTAAGCTCCATTATACCCGTTTGACGCCGGATGAACAATACACGCATATCAGCCTGTGGGCATTGCTCTCTTCACCTTTGCTGATAGGATGCGACATGGCACAGTTGGACGATTTTACATTGAGTTTGCTGACTAACGATGAAGTGATTGAAGTAAATCAAGACCCTTTGGGAAAACAGGGAATGGTGGTTGCCGGAGAGGGCGATGTTGTCACGTATGCGAAACCGCTGGAAGACGGTTCAGTGGCTGTCGGCCTGTTCAATCGGGGCAATACTGTGGCTAAAGGGACCCTTACCTGGAAGTCGGTAGGTATTCGAGGCGAACAGACGGTGCGTGACCTTTGGCGGCAGCAGGATGTTGCAAAATCTGATACGGAGTTTACAACGGACATAGCGCCTCACGGTGTACGTTTTATCAAGTTGTATCCGGGAAATAGTCGTGAACAAGCTACCAGCGGTAGATAAAAACAGGGGAAGTCATGAAACGGATTTATTTATACTTTAAAGAAAAGACGGAGAAAGGAGAATTTTCCTCAAAACAAATGAGGATATTGCTTTTCTGGGGGCTGGGGCTTTCATCGACTCTCTGGTTCCTGCTTCGGGTAATACCTAAACCGTCTCGCGCCTATTATCCTTGTATGCAGGCGGCTGCTCCGATGATGTCGGCATTTGTCACTTATATACTGTCGTTTACCGCCGCTTGGTGGAGTGGGCGGAAATTGTTGGGCGCCGTCCGTCAGCGGAAGATATTCGTTGGTGTGTTTTTCTTTCTCTGCCTTTGTGTATTTGGCACAATGACGCTTGTCGAGAATAGCGCGCAGTTATTGGCACAAGCGGTTTTACCGGCATCGGAACCCCGTATGGCATGGGGCAAAAACAATCCGGTAGGTACTCCGAAAGGTGTATATCCGGGACGCGTTGTGTGGACGCATGCTCCGGGAGCCGCGACTTGGAAAAAAGGTGAAGGGTTCTGGTATGAAGACCGTTGGAACAGTCAGGAAGATGCGGACTGGCTGATGAGCAATGCGATTCTTTCACTGACGGGAGAAACAAAGGAGAAGTCTGCATGGAATGTACTTTTCACCTCTTTCAATCAAGAGCATGGGAAGGGAAAGAAAGGATATAAGAAGGGAGAGAAAATTGCTGTCAAGATTAATCAGAACAACTCTTTCTCGCATGAGGATTGCGAGCAACTGAATGCCTCTCCGCACTTGACTCTCGCCTTGTTGAGAAGTCTTGTCAATGAAGGGGGAATTCCCCAAGAACAGATTACCGTGTTTGATGCAAGCCGTTTTATAACCGATGCGTTGTTTGATAAGTGTCATGCCGAATTTCCGGATGTGATCTATTTGGATAATGAAGGCGGGGCGGGACGTACAAAGTCCACTTATACGGCAGATGCCATTCCGTACTCTGTGGATAACGGTCGTTTGGCCCGTGGTTTGGCAAACTGTGCCATAGAAGCGGATTATCTTATTAATATGGCTTTGCTGAAAGGACACGGGGGGCAAGGGGTGACTCTTTGTGCCAAGAATTGGTACGGGGTGACGGACATAGACCGTAATTTCCGTAAGAACCAGCATAATAATTTCAACCAGGACCGTGGCGGAAAACCGCGTTACATGACATTTACCGATTACATCGCTCATAAGGATTTGGGGCAGAAAACGATGCTTTTCCTGATAGACGGGCTGTATGGGTCGGAAAAGGTCAACGGAGCCCCCTCCGGAAAGTGGAAGATGCCGCCGTTCAATAACGATTGGCCCTGTTCATTATTCGCTTCTCAAGATCCGGTAGCCATTGATGCGGTTGGCATTGATTTCTTGAGTTCGGAATTTCCCCGTATGGCGGATGTGGATTATTGTGATATGTATCTGGTAGAGGCGGCGATGGCAAATCTACCGTTATCCAATACTTTTTATGATCCCGAACGTGACGGGACGGGCGTAAAAAGCCTGGGAGTTTTGGAACATTGGAATAATCCGATTGATAAAAAATATAGCAGAAACCAAGGGAAAAACGTTGGAATAGAGCTGTTTTATCTACGTAAATAACATTCTGTTTATTCTGTGAGACGATTTTTCAAGGATTTGAATAAATTCTTAAAATCGTCTCTTTTTTATATCCCTATTTTTGTATCGGACTATTACGGGTAATATGGTTGTAAATAATATAATCTATATAGTATGAAAAATAGAATAAAAAAATGGTTCTTCAAGACTTGTCCCAAAAGCGGACGTATCGTAGGTATTAATAAAAAGAATGTCGTGCTAAAGATATGCTTTCCTTTGTTGGGATTGACGGCTTTGGTCTGGTTTCTGATTCGGGTGGTGCCGAAACCCAGTCGTATAGAATATCCTTGTCAACAGGTAGCTGCTCCGATAGCCCTTTCTTTCGTTGCGTTTATCAGCAGTACTTTGGTGGGCATGGGGACGTGGAGGCACTTCCGGAATTTGTGGAATGCCCGTCGCATGGCACTCGGTTTGTCCGTATTGTTAATCGGAGGATTGGCAACGGGAATGTTGTACGTGATGTCTGTAGATAATTCGTTGATGGGACAGGTTATTCGCAAACAAATAGATAACGGTACCGATATGGGGCATTTTACTCCGATTGACGCGCCGAATGCTCCTATGGGAGTGGCTAAAGGTATCCATCCGGGACGTGTTGCCTGGGCGTACGATCCGAAAGCCGCTGCATGGGACGGTAAGCATGGGCTTTATTCGGATGCGGATAATAACAGCCAGACGCGTGTGAACGATATGCTCGAGGGAGTGATCATTGCATTGACAAAACAACATACGATTGACAAAGCATGGGATGAACTGTTCCGTGTTTTCAATCATAAGAAAGGTAAGGGGGCTGTCGGTTATAAAAAGGGAGAAAAGATTGCCGTTAAAGTTAACCTGAATGATAATGGCGGTTCGAATATCATAGATGCTACTCCTCAGTCCGTATATGCCTTGTTGCACCAGTTGGTAGACATTATGCAGGTACCTCAAAGCGATATTACCATTTATGATGCACAGCGTCGAGGCATTTCCGCCATTTACGATTATGTGCAACCGCTCTATCCGGATGTGAACTATCAGAACTGGGGCGGTTTTGTGCCGGATGTCATTCATTATTCCAGTGAGATTACGGACGAGGGTGCCATGAGTCTGGCACGTGTAGCCTATGAGGCGGATTACATGATTAATGTGGCTTTGATGAAGCGTCATTCCGAACCTACCGATAAATGGCGCGACAGTGCCGGGCAGACAGGTATTACGGCTACCGGCAAGAACCAGTTCGGTTCGGTGGGAAAAGTGCCGCCATTGCATCTTAGTATCCGCGACTGGTCTTCTTTCCGTGGAATGGGGACATACAACTGTATTGTCGACTTAATGTCTCACGAACGTATCGGGGGCAATACGCTGGTATATATCGTAGATGCCATGTATGTCAATCCGAAACACAACGGACGTGCGGTGCGTTTCAAACGTGCTCCGTTCAATAACGGGTGGACATCCAGTTTCCTGGCGTCCAATGACCAGGTTGCCATCGAATCGGTCGTACTTGATTTTATCTATTCCGAACTTCCTCTGCCTGCCAATGCGGATAACTTCCTGCACGAAGCTGCCAATATAGGAAATCCGCCTTCGGGTATTGCTTATGTGGATAGGAAATTGGGCAGTCTGGGGGTACACGAACATTGGAATAATCCGGAACAACGTATGTATAGCCGCAACCTGGGTACCGGCAAGGGGATTGAATTGTACCGGGTGCCTTTGGACGAAAACCGTTCCGCCATTGAATATTTCTATGCGGATGAAAGCGCTTTGTGTTATAAAGTCTCCAATGCCGATGAAGTGAGATTGAACAATAAGAAGTTGGATGCCATGGAAGGCTGTTTGCCCTTCAGGGTAACTCGGACTACAGACTACCGCCTTGAGGCAATAAAGAACAATAAGGTAGTGGCTGCCCAGCGCTTGGTGCTGCGTTGCCTGCAGCCGGTAGCAACTTATCAGGCAAAAGACCTGGCTTTGAGCGGTTCGGCTGCTGTCAATGAGGACGGTTCTGTAGAATTTAAAGGAGAAAAAGGAAGTTCCAACGGTTCTATTGCCTGGAAAGTGGATGCTCCGTATGCCGGCAACTATTATTTGGAGATTGCTTATGAAGGTGGCAATCCTGTTCCGTCCTATCTTTATATCAATGGGAAGCAGGTTAGTGAAAATATAGGATACCTTGCCACAACAGGAAATAAACGCGGTAAGTTTGTATTTCCCATTAATCTGGAAAAGGGGGTAAACGAATTGAGACTGGAACATCCCGGACGCCGTAGTAACAAACTATATACCATAACTGTTGCCAGTGAGAAAAATGATTGATAAACACAAATAAACACACTAATATCATGAAAAGAAAAAGTTATTTAGGATTATTGTTTTGGCTGTTGGCATTGCCTTTGGCCATGCACGCCGGGGAAACCTATAATGTGAAAAAGTACGGTGCTAAGGGGAACGGTAAGAAAATGGATTCTCCCGCCATTCAGAAAGCTATCGATGCCTGTCATAAGGCAGGCGGTGGAACGGTGGTTGTTCCCGCAGGTACTTATCTTTCGGCGACCATTGTCTTAAAAGATAATGTGACTTTGCATTTGGAGAAGGATGCGCTGATTTTAGGAACTACGGATTATAAGGCGTATGACAACCTGGACCCTTTCACCGAAGGTTTGGGCATTGATGTCGGTTGGGCTTTAATGGTTGCGGTAGATGCCAAGAATGTGACATTGGAAGGTGAAGGAACGATTGACGGACAAGGCTCTGCCCTGAAAGCACGGCATATCAAGGAAGACACCCGTCCCGAAGGCAAACGTTGGGGATTACGCCCTTTCTTGCTTCGGTGGGTGCGTTGCGAGAACGTGAAGGTAGAGGGGGTGACCCTGAAATATGCCGGTGCATGGACGTCGCACTACTTCCAATGCCGTAATGTCAATATCCGTAACGTGACAATCCGCAGTTTCGGAGTGGCGCATAATGACGGTATCAATATCGACGGTTGCCAGCATGTACGTATCAGCGATTGCGACATTGTCAGTGGCGACGATGCGCTTTGTTTTAAAACAACTTCCAGTAAAATGGGATGCGATGACATTGTCATATCCAATATGAAGTTGAAGAGTAATCAGGCTGGTATCAAAATGGGGACGGAGTCGATGGGCGGATTTGAGAATATCAAGATTAGCAACTGCCACATTTACGATACCAAGAACGGAGGTATTAAGCTGTTCTCCGTAGACGGTGCGCATTTGCGCAATGTGGAGATATCGGATATCACCATGGAAGAAGTGCGTACGCCCATGATGTTCCGTTTGGGAGCGCGTTTAAGCGTGTTCCGTAAGAAAGAAGATACGCAGCAGCCCATCGGCGTTTTTGAGAATGTCACTATCCGTAATGTAAAAGCGCTTGCAGCGGATAATGCACAGTTGAAACCGCCTTCCGGCATTCTTATTACCGGTATCCCCGGTCATTATATTACCAATCTTACATTGGAGAATATCCACATCCGTTTATTGGGTACCGGTACGCCGGAAGACGCTTTGTCTGTAGTGCCCGAAGCGATAGACCAATATCCGGAAGTAAAGACCTTCGGTCCTAAAATACCTGCCTATGGAGTATGGGCGCGCCATGTGAAAGGACTTAAACTGAAGAATGTCACTTTTGAACTGAAGAATCCGGATGCCCGTCCTGAGATTATTTGCGAGGACGGAGATATGCAAATCTATAAATAAGAATTGTATCCTGATTTACCATTCAAAATTTAAACAGGCTCTTGATTCATCATCATTAGTTGAATAATATATCATGAAAAAGACTTTATCCATATTACTCGTAGGCTGTTGTGTTGCCGCCAATGCCTATGCGCAGACTTTAGCTTCTGTGGCAAGCCCCGACGGTTCTATTGTCTTGCAGATAAACGGCAAGGACAATAATCTGTCTTATAACGTTAAGAAAGCTGGTAATGACGCATTGGTTGAGGCTCCTATCCGCATGACGGTAGATGACCGGGAAATCTGTTGCGGGGTTTCCGTATCCTCTTCGGATACATATAAAACGGATGCAACCTATCCGATTAGGGGGGCTCACTCTTTGGCGGTAGATAAAAGCAACGGTTTGTTGCTCCGGTTGAAGAACAGGCAGGCGGGCACCGATTTCACTTTGGAGGCTCGTGCTTATAATGACGGCATCGCTTTTCGCCTGATTCTTCCGGGTGATAAGAACAAGGCAAGAACTCCCGATGAACATACCGTTTTTACTCTTCCTGCAAGAAGCCGGGTGTGGTATCACGATATGTATTGCCATTATGAGGGTATCCATCAAAAGAAAGACGTTTCCGAAATAACGAAAGGAGAGTGGGCTGCACCGCCTGTAACCGTGCAACTGCCGGATAATGCGGGCTATCTGTGCCTGACGGAATCTGCTCTGATGAATTATGCCGGTATGTCTTTGCAGGCGAACGGAGATAATGGTTTCGAAACCAAGTTGGGACATGCACAACCGGCGGGATACCCTTTTGCGCACGATTACAGCCTGGAAGAGGCTCAGCGCTTGTCGCGTCCTGCTTCCATTGCCGGAACGATTACAACTCCGTGGCGTACCGTAGTGATAGCCGATGACTTGAATGAACTGGTGAACACCGATTTGATAACCAATCTTGCTCCGGCACCCGACAAGAAACTTTTTCCTAAAGGTATAAACACGGATTGGATTAAGCCCGGACGCTCGGTATGGTGTTGGCTGGACGGAGGTGCACGTACGTTGGAGAGTATGAAAGAGTTCTCCAAACTTGCCGGTGAATTGGGATATGAGTATAATACGGTGGATGCTTTTTGGTATCGTTGGACGGACGAACAACTGAAAGACTTGGTAGACTATTCCGCCAAGTATGGCGTGAAAGTGTGGTTGTGGCGTCACGGACGGGATGTACGCGACCCGGAAAAGCGTAAGGCGCTGTTTGAGAGATGCCACCGTTTGGGCATAGTCGGATTGAAGTTGGATGCCTTTTCGCACGAATCGAAAGAGTTCATCGATTTGTATCAAGCCTGCCTTAAAGAGGCTGCCGAGTATAAATTGATGCTCAACATCCACGGCAGTAATAAACCTGCGGGGGAAGTACGTACCTGGCCGAATGAAATGAGCCGCGAAGGCATACGCGGATTGGAATATGGCAAGAAGCAATATGAATGGTCTACACATAACACCACGTTGCCCTTTACGCGTTTGGTAGTGGGAGCGGGCGATTACACCCCGGTCGTTTTCGGTGAGCGCCGTTTGGAAACTTCCTGGACACATCAGATTGCGACTTCTTTGGTTTTCAATTCTTCCGTTATCTTCTTTGGTTCTCATCCTCAGAAGATGTTGGATAATCCGGCAGTGAAAGTCATAAAGAAGATACCGGCTACGTGGGATGAAACGATTGTATTGCCCTCAAGTAAGATTGGAGAAGTGGCGGCTTTTGCCCGCAGAAGCGGAGATACTTGGTTTCTCGCCGTGCTGAACGGACAGAAAGAGTGTGCCATACAGTTCCCGCTGGACTTCTTGGGTGACGGTTGGTATGAAGGAACGGTGCTGAACGACACTCCTTCGAATTCGGCTGCGATAGCTACGCAACGTGTTTTCTGCCGGAAATCCGATTCACTGACCGGTATGATGCGCGTTGGTGGCGGATATATCGTCATGTTTACACCTAAATGATATGAACTAACTTTCAGAGCCTGTTTAAATTTTGTTCAGCCTTCTTTTGAGCGTTCTTTTCAAGGATGTT
>NZ_CAJTSC010000038.1 GCF_910578895.1 uncultured Bacteroides sp. | reverse complement strand
GGGAACGCGTTCCCTCCTCATTGGGAATATGTTCCCAACTTGCAGGGAACACGTTCCCAATTAGATGGGAACATCCGAGGAAAAAGATGCTGTCGGTCACGGGGGAAGGACTTGCGGGAACCGGAGAGAGTCATCACCCTTCGGGACAGGAATTAAAAGCCGATACTTCCGTAAACATATACGCAAGAGTATCGGCTCCAACTTCTTTAACTTCTCTAACTCCTGTAGCTCCCGTAAATGAAAGAGCCGTGCGTGAATAAGATAAATTAATACCCCTGTTGTCCTATTTATAAGATAAATCCCTATCTTTGTGGCGCTTTTTATCTAAATGAAGATTTCAAATTAATTAAGATACAACAGAAATGGCACAAGAAGACGTTTTTAAGAAACTCGTATCACACTGCAAGGAATACGGATTTGTGTTCCCTTCCAGCGACATCTACGACGGACTGGGAGCCGTATACGATTACGGCCAGATGGGTGTGGAACTGAAAAACAACATCAAACAATACTGGTGGCAGAGCATGGTGCTGCTGCACGAGAACATTGTCGGCATCGACTCCGCTATCTTCATGCACCCCACGATTTGGAAGGCAAGCGGACACGTGGATGCGTTCAACGACCCTCTGATTGATAACCGCGACTCCAAGAAGCGTTACCGTGCCGATGTGTTGATTGAAGACCAGCTCGCCAAATACGACGACAAGATAAACAAGGAAGTGGCGAAAGCCGCCAAGCGTTTCGGTGAGGCTTTTGACGAGGCGCAGTTCCGTAGCACAAACGGACGTGTGTTGGAGTATCAGGCGAAGCGTGATGCCTTGCACCAACGTTTTGCGCAGGCGCTGAACGACGGCAACCTGGAAGAACTCCGCCAGATTATCCTGGACGAGGAGATTGTCTGCCCCATCAGCGGCACGAAGAACTGGACGGAAGTCCGTCAGTTCAACCTGATGTTCTCTACCGAAATGGGTTCTACATCGGATGGTGCGATGAAGGTTTATCTTCGTCCGGAAACGGCTCAGGGCATCTTCGTGAACTACCTGAATGTGCAGAAGACAGGCCGCATGAAGATTCCTTTCGGCATCGCGCAAATCGGTAAGGCTTTCCGTAACGAAATCGTGGCACGCCAGTTCATCTTCCGCATGCGCGAGTTCGAGCAGATGGAAATGCAGTTCTTTGTGAAACCGGGCACCGAGCTCGACTGGTTCAAGGCTTGGAAGGAGACGCGCCTGAAATGGCACAAGGCATTGGGCTTCGGCGACGACCACTACCGTTATCACGACCACGACAAGCTGGCCCACTATGCCAACGCCGCTACCGACATCGAGTTCCTGATGCCTTTCGGCTTCAAGGAGGTGGAGGGTATCCACAGCCGTACGAACTTCGACTTGTCGCAACACGAGAAATACTCCGGCAAGAACATCAAGTATTTCGACCCGGAAACCAACGAAAGCTATACTCCGTACGTCATCGAGACTTCTATCGGTGTAGACCGCATGTTCCTCAGCATCATGTCGGCATCTTATTGCGAGGAGCAGCTGGAGAACGGCGAAAGCCGCGTTGTCCTGAAACTGCCTGCCGCATTGGCTCCGGTGAAACTGGCTGTCATGCCGTTGGTGAAGAAAGACGGTCTGCCCGAAAAGGCGCGCGAGATTATCGACAGCCTGAAGTTCCACTTCAACTGCCAGTATGACGAGAAAGACAGTATTGGCAAGCGCTACCGCCGCCAGGATGCCATCGGTACCCCGTACTGCGTGACCGTAGACCATCAGACATTGGAGGACAACTGCGTGACATTGCGCAACCGCGACACCATGCAGCAGGAGCGTGTGGCTATCTCCGAACTGAACAATATCATTGCAGACCGCGTAAGCATTACGTCGTTGCTGAAGACGCTGCAATAAGAGACAGTCTGCCTGTGGGTGCCGGCATGTCTCCATGACAGTCCGGTATGCCTTCATGGCAGATATGAATAGTAGTAATCCCCGTAATTTATAAGTAGATGAAGAGACCGTTCCTTTTGTTTTTGCCTTTCTTGCTGTTCGTGGCAGGTGCGTTTGTGGCTTGCGAAGAAGTGCAGGAAGGTGGAAAGTATGATAACTGGCAACTGCGTAATGAAGCTTTTATCGATTCGATAAAAAGCAAGGTTGGCGATAATATCGTGACCTCACGGACAGGCGCGGAGAATATGGAAATAGGGAAACTGTATGCCATAAAGGTTGAGACCGAAAGCACCAGTGCCAATCCCCAATATGTCTATTGCAAGAAGTTGTGGAAAAGTGACGACGGAGCATATCCGTTGTATACGGAAAAGGTAAGTGTTTTCTATCATGGCACGCTTATCACGGGAGATAGGTTTGACGGCAACTTTGAGGGTTTTGGGGCGACGGATCGCGATATCCCGTTGCCTTTGTCCGAACCGTTGCCTCTGCTTGAAAACCCTTCCGGGTCTAAATGGCCCACTGTGTTCGACTCTTCTGCCGAATTTGCCGTATCGGGTAGCATTGCAGGATGGACATGGGCTTTGCAGTATATGCGGGCGGGTGAGCGCTGGATGTTGTATATCCCCTGGCAAAGCGCGTATGGTTCAAGCGGAAGTTCTACTATTTTGGGCTATTCATCCCTGACATTTGATGTGTATCTGAATGGTATTGCCGGGACTGACGATTAGAGCCTGGCATTTACACGGGTTATATTCGCTCCGCTCCGTGTGGAGTTAAAGACGTCAGGAGGGTGTCCAAACACCCCAAATATATAAGTCGAGAGTGTGTCGAAACACCTCAAACATACAAATCACCCCTACCATAGATATCTGTGGCAGGGGTGATTTGGCTAATAAGAGAGTTTCGACACATCCTCGACTTTGTTAATAAGGGAGTCCTGAACTCTCTTCTCCGCTAAATCTTATCCTTGATGGCTTTCACCCATATCTTATACCCCTCTTCCTTCAGGTGCAATCCGTCGTTGGTCAGGTCGGCACGCAGCACGTTGCTGCCTTTTTCCGTGAACAGCGGGAAGAGGTTGATGTACGTCACGCCTTTTTCTTTGGCAAGCGTTTCCAGTTGTCGGTTGATTTCGGGTATCATGCCGGTCTTTCCCGTCAGCCTTTTGTAGCGGCCGAAGCTTTCGTTGATGGGCAGCAGGCTTTGCAGGTAGAGCCGGGTGTCGGGAGACTCTCGTTGGATGCGCTCTACGGTCGTGCGAATCATCTTGACAATGCTGTCGGCTGCCAGGTCGTGGGAAATGTCGTTCACGCCGATAAGCAGGAACAGTTTGGCGGGATGTCCCGGCAGTATCTGGTGCAGGCGGTCGTAGACGCCCATCACCTCATCGCCGATAATGCCACGGTTGCGCACATGCTTGTTGCCGAGACGTGCCGCCCAGTCGCCGCCGTTCTCCGTCAGGCTGTTGCCCAACATTACGATGTCCTTGCTGCCGATTGCCGGTTCGTCCATAAACCGGAGGAAGCGTTTGTAGTAATGCTCCGTATAGGTGCGTGGGGCGGGATACAGGGAAGATGCCACTGCGTTGGCAACCAGCGAGCGCAGGCGCACTACGCTGTGCCCGTCTTCGGGATGTACGGCATTGATCAGCAGGATGACGGAAGTGTCGTTGTCGGGGTCGATAACGATGGATGTGCCGGTGTAGCCCGTATGCCCATACGTGTTCGGACCGAAGAAGTCACCGTTGTTCGAAGCGTATGCGGTGAATACGTCCCATCCCAAGGAACGTCCCAAACCGGCTGTTGCACGAGGTACGCTGCGCATCGCCTTTACGCCTTGCGGGCTGAGGATACGCCGTCCGTTCCATTCGCCGCCGTTCTGCAGGGCGGCGCAAAGCACGGCGATGTCTTCCGCGCAGGAGAATACGCCTGCATTGCCGCTGATGCCGCCGTTCATGATGCGTGCAAGCGGGTCGTGCACCTGGCCGCAGAGCACTTGCCCGTCGGGCTGTTTTTCTGTCGGGGCAATTTCCTTTAATTGGGAATTGAGAATTGAGAATTTAGAATTGGGAATTGGGAATTGGGAATTGGCTGCGCCGTTATTCTTCTTGTCTCCTTGTCTCCTTGTCTTCTTGTTTCCTTGTTCTCTTGTCTCATCGTCCGCTATTGTCACCCATTTTCCGTCTTTGTCGCGTCGGCAGGGGAGATAATCGGTATGGTCCATGCCTAATACGTCGAAGATGTTTTCGCGGGCGAAGTCGCGCAAGGATTGTCCGCTCACGGTTTCAATGATGTGTTGCAGGGTGATGAAGTTGAGGCAACTGTAGTTGAAGTCCGTTTGCGGCTTGAAGTTGCGCGGGCATCCGGCGATGTACTCCATCAGTCCGGCAGGGTTGGGAGAACCGTACTTCTTCTCCAACTCCGCTACCGGAGCGTAGGGCGGCAGGCCGGAAGTGTGTGTCAGCAGGTCGGCTATGCGGATGGTCTTTGTCTCTTTCCCGTCTTCGCTTGTCCAGTTCTTGAAGCCGGGGATGTAGAGGCTGACGGGGTCGAGCAACCGTATCTTTCCGCGCTCTGCCAAAATGAGGGCACACACGGCGGTGGACATGGACTTGCTGCAAGATGCCATGTCGAAAACGGTGTTTACGGTCATAGGCTCCGTAGTGGGATAGACCCGTTTGTTGCCGTATGCTTTCAGGTATGCCATTTTGCCGTTACGCACTACTGCGAGCACGGCGCCGGGAATTTGTTTGTCGGCAATGGCAGCTTCAATGGCTTCATCGGCATACATCAGCTTGCGGGAGTCCATGCCCACCTGCTCGGGGGCTACACGCTGCAACGGCTGTGCGCCGGCAGCTTGCATGCCGAACAGAAGTAAAAGGATACCGGTAAGTATTTTCATGCTATATGTTTTTATTCTTTATTTGTTCTTTTGTTCTTCTGTCTGAAATCGTTGTGATGCTTTGCCTTGCCTGTGGCAAATCCGGAAATCATCACTCCTTGGCACGATAAGCATCCGCCGCCTTCTTCACCGAGCCGTGCATCAGCAGCAGTGCCTTTGCCTTTCCGTAGTCAAGTCCCAGTTCTTCGACCAGCATACGTGTGCCGCGGTCCACCAGCTTCTTGTTGCTGAGTTGCATATTCACCATTTTATTGCCTTTCACGCGTCCCAGCTGTATCATTACGGAAGTGGTAATCATGTTCAGAATCATCTTCTGCCCCGTGCCCGATTTCATGCGGGAACTTCCCGTAACGTATTCCGGTCCTACAATCATTTCGATGGCTACATCGGACTCTGCCGCCATCGGCGAATCGGGGTTGCTGGTGATGCAGCCGGTCAGGATGCCATGTTCGCGGGCTTCGTGCAGTGCGCCGATTACGTAAGGAGTAGTGCCGGATGCCGCGATGCCGATAACCGTGTCCTTATCCGTGATGTTGCGCTCTACCAGTTCTTCCCAGCCGCGGTGCATGTCGTCTTCCGCGTTTTCCACCGGATTGCGCAAGGCTGTGTCGCCACCGGCTATCAGGCCGATAATCAGTGTGGGCGGCATGCCGAAGGTGGGGGGTATCTCGGAAGCGTCGAGCACGCCGAGGCGCCCGCTGGTGCCGGCTCCCATATAGAAGATGCGTCCGCCTTGTTTCATGCGGGGCACGATTTGCGTCACTAACTTCTCTATCTGCGGAATCGCCTTTTGTACGGCAAGCGCCACTTTTTGGTCTTCCCTGTTGATGTCTTCCAGCAGTTCACGGACAGACTTCTTCTCCAAGTCGTTGTAGAGCGAAGGTTGCTCTGAGATTTTTACAAACATAAGGCTGTTTACTATTTTGAGTAAGTATGTTAAATCGGTTTATATCATTATGCTATCTGTCATTCTCTTTTCCGCTTCCGCCGTCTTACCGGTGATAAGCTATCAATCCTTCCATGGGGCTCTTGATGACAGTGCCCAGCCGGATGCCGGTTTCCCGGGCGGCTTCCGCCAGTATTTCCTTGTAGTAGAAGGCTACGGAGCCGATAAAGTGCACCTTGTTCTCGCGGTAGTTCTCATACTGCATGACGTTGCGTTTGAGGAACGCCTTGAAGCTTCCCAGCACCAGCGTGCGTATGCAAGGCTCGTCCAGGTTCTGTGCGAGGAAGGGGGAGAGGCTTGCCAGAAAACGGTTGGGGAACGGCTTTCGGTAGACGCGGTCGATGATGTCCGCCGGTGTCAGGTCGAATTGCGTGAGGAATTTCTCCTTCAGTTCGGGAGACATCTGGTTCTTCAGGATGTCGCCCACCAGCAACTTGCCCAGTACGGCGCCGCTGCCCTCGTCGCCGAGGATGAAGCCCAGCGGGGAGACGTTGGACACAATCTGCTTGCCGTCATAATAGCACGAATTGGAGCCCGTGCCCATGATGCAGGCAATGCCGGCTTCGTGTTGGCAGAGCCCGCGGGCGGCTGCAAGCATGTCCGTGTTTACTTCCACTTCTCCTTTTACCCGGAGATGTTTCGTGATGGCACGGTGAACCATGGCTATCTTATCGGGAAATCCGCATCCCGCACCGTAGAAGTATACAGCATCCAAAGCGTCGGTTGTCAACTGGGGCAACAGTGCCGTTGCAATCTCGTTACTGATTTCCTCTTCCGACTGAAAGAACGGGTTGGTTCCTTTCGTGTATATCTGTCGGATAAGTTGTCCATTCTCTACAACACACCAATCGGTCTTTGTAGAACCACTGTCTGCTATTAGAATCATATCTTTAAGTTTTTAGTTTTTCAGTTATTTTGTTTTACTCGCTCGAAACGCAGGTGTCATGGTTACTTGGTGTTTTATCTTCCGATGAAACCCTCCCCGTGTCCTCTCGTCTCCTTGTGCTCTTGTACATTTGTCTCTGTCTCCTTGTACACTTGTTTCTTTGTTTCCTTGTACACTTGTTTCCTTGTACACTTGTTTCCTTGTCTCCTCGTTCCCTAAATCTTGATGTAAATCTTCCGTCTGTAGAGTTGGTAACCGATGCACCAGTTGATTCCGACAAACAGCAGCGCGTATGCCAGCGAGCCTCCGGTTTCGCCGAACAGCGGCATCAGCAGTACCTTATACAGAAATCCGTGTATGCTGATGCTGTCCTCTCCCCACGCGAAGCTGATGCTGCCGAAGAGGATGCCAAGCACGCCGCCCAATACATACATGAACAACGGATTGACACCGAACGCCTCGAAGAAGAGGCTCCATTTCTTATACCCTTTCACATCGATAATCCAGATGAGCAGTGCCAGGAAGCTGGATGCCAGTCCGCACGTAGCCAGTACAAAGGTGGGCGACCATATCTTTTTGTTGATGGGGCATCCGTAGCTCAGCAGGAAGCCGGCGAACGTCAGGACGGTGCCTGCCAGAAACAGCTTGATGAGGTGCGAGTTGAGCAGGCTTTCGCGGTCCTGGTGTGCCTTGCCGCCCTCAAGCATCATGCGCCCTACGCAGAAGCCAAGCAGCACGTGGGCTATGGCGGGGATAGTGCTCAGAATTCCTTCCGGGTCGATGCCGTTGTCCTTGTACATGTGCGCGGGGGTCAGCACGGCACGGTCTACAACGGAAAGGATGTTGGTATTGTCATAGGCGAAACCGTTGCCGCATGCCAGCAGGATGAAGTAGCCTGCCAGCAGGGTGGCGATGAGGTAGGGGATGTGCCGGTGCTTCACGGTCAAGGCAATGATGGCGGTAGCGCCGTAGCAGAGCGCCAGACGCTGCATGACACCTAAGATGCGGATGCGGTCGAATGTCCACACCGCCTCCCACAGTTGCGCGCCGAAGCCGATGCCTTCGGTGGGAGAAGTCCAGTAGTAACAGAACTTCGAGAACCAGCCGATGCCCATGCCTATCAGGAAGATAAGCAGGGTGCGTTTCAGTATCTTCATGCCGGCGGCACGGCTGAATTCGAAATTATACTTTTTCAGGGAGATATACGTGGAAATGCCCATGATGAACATGAAGAACGGGAATACGAGGTCGGTGGGGGTAAGCCCGTTCCATTCCGCATGGCGCAGGGGGGCATAGATGCGGCTCCACGTGCCGGGATTGTTCACCATAATCATCCCTGCGATGGTGACACCGCGCAAGACATCAAGGGCGAGAATGCGTTTGTTTGTTTTTACCGGAGTACTCATGATTTGTGTGCGTTAAGTTGGTTATCGGGTTTATCGGTTGCGGGCCGGGTACACTCGTCCACCAGGTAGGCTATGGACACGTACGGGATGCCGGAGTGGGTGGTCAGCCCGATTTCGCAAGTGCGGCTGTTGGAGTAGCCTATAGCCACGCCCGCTGCCTCTATCTGCGGACGGAGTTTGCGCAGGGCGTAGGCATTCAGTTCGGGATATGTAAATCCGCGGTCGCCTGCGAAGCCGCAGCAGCCTACCTCTTCCGGCACGATGACCTTTGTGGAGCAGAGACGTGCCAGTGCCGTTATCGTGTCGGCAAGCCCCATCTTGCGCATGGAGCAGGTGATGTGCACTGCCACCGGACGGTCGGTAGGGCTGAATACCAGCCTGTCGCGCAGGAATGTATAGATGAACTCCGCCGGTTCGTAGAGTTTCATTTTCTTGATGGTTTCGCGCATGCGGTGCAGGCACGGGCTTTGGTCGCACAACACGGGATACCTGCCTTGTTCGCTGGCTTTCCATAAAGCCGCTTCCAGTTCGGCGGATTTGCGGTCGGCGATGTCGAGCATCCCTTTGCTTTCCCAGATGGTGCCGCAGCAGAGCTTTTCCATGTTTTCGGGGAAGATGACCCGGTAGCCGCTTTTCTGCAACAGGGCAATCATCTTGTTTGCCAATGCCTGTTCCACGGGCGACTTTCGGGGGAGACCCATGGTCTGGTTAATGCAGCTGGGGAAGTAGACGACTGTATCCGATGCAACATCGGGCTGTGCTGTCACAGCGCCGCAAGAGGGTGTCTCATTCCCTTCACCCTTCGTTCTTGACTCTTCATTTCTTATATGGAGGGGCTTGGGCATCGCAGGTGTCCACTGCGGTATGCCCAATGCGTTGTGCATGCCTTTGGTGATGCCGCTCATGGCTTTGGTGCCCAACAGGGAGTGCCCGAAGTCGGCAAGGCTTAACAGGGGGCGCAGGGCACTTTTGATGCCGGCAAAGTGGTTGGCGGCAAAGTTGCCTGCTTTATATCCCATGCTGCCTTTCGGCAACTCTTCCTGGCGGATGAGGTGTGTCAGGTCGCCCGTGTTGATACCCATGGGGCAGGACATGGAGCAAAGCCCGTCGCCGGCACAAGTCCGGTTGCCGGGATAGCGGTACTGCTTTTCGAGCAGTTTGGCTTCTTTCTCCCGGCCGCATTGCCTGAGGTTAGATATTTCGCGTTGCACCGCGATGCGCTGGCGCGAGGAGAGGGTGAAGCCGCAGGACAGGCAGTTCACTTCGCAGAAGCCGCACTCGATGCACTTGTCTGCCGCGAGCGGCGGGCAGATGGCTACGATGCGCGGTTTGCCGGATATGAATTGCAACTGATATCCTGTTGCCCGCTTGTGTTCGTTGTTTGCCAACAGCGGCAACGGCTTGAAGTTCTTGATGTGGCATTGCGGGTCGTCGTTGAAGATGACACCCGGGTTTAGCAAGCCTTTCGGGTCGAACAGTTGTTTGACGGATTTCATGTACTCGTAAGCCCGTTCGCCCCATTCGTAGCGGACGAAAGGAGCCATGTTGCGCCCCGTGCCGTGCTCGGCTTTCAGCGAACCGTCGTATTTGTCTACGACCAATGTCTTGACATCGTTCATCAGGTTCTCGTAGCGCTTCACCTCGGCGTCGCTGCTGAAGGACTGGTTGAGGATGAAGTGATAGTTTCCTTCCAGCGCGTGTCCGTATATGCAGGCGTCCTCGTAGCCGTGGCGGGCGATGAGTTGTTGCAATTCGGCGGTTGCTTCGGGCAGGTCTTCGATGTGGAAAGCCACGTCCTCGATAAGGCACGTTGTCCCCGGCTGCCGTGTGCCGCCTACGGAAGGGAAGATGCCGGAGCGGATTGCCCAGTACTTCGAATACTCCTCGGGCTTGTCGGTGAAGCGGACGGGCGTGTAGGTCCGGAAAGCGGAAAGGCACTCTTCTATCGTGCGGATGTGCTGCCGGAGCTTTTCCGGGCTGTCGGCTTTGGTTTCGGCGAGCACGGCGGTCAGTCCCGTCTCGTCCCCCGGTTCCACATCGGGCAGGGGCGATGAGCAGACTTCGCCTTTATACTTCAGGAATACGGGGTCGCCGACCGATGCCAGCGACTTCCAGTCCAGCAGTTCCGCACCCTTCACAATCCGTTCATCGTTATCCGTGGTGAGTCCCTTCATCGCCACCACGGCACGGCATGCCTCTTTGATGCTCTTGAAGTAGAGCATGGCGCTTGCCTTGCAGGGATAGTCGTGTTCCGTCTTCATGGTCACTTGCGAGAGGAACGCGAGTGTGCCCTCCGAGCCTACCATGAGGTGGGTTATGATGTCGAACGGGTCGTCGAAGCGGACGAAGGGGAGCAGGTTCAGCCCCGTTACGTTCTTGATGGAATATTTGTGGCGGATGCGCTCCACCAGATCGTCGTACGAACGTATCTCGTCGCGGAGCATACGGATAAAGAAGATAAAATTGCGGTGTGTCGCCTCGAACGCGGCACGGCTTGCGCTGTCTCCGGTGTCGAGCACCGTTCCGTCCGCCAGCACGATGCGGACGGAGAGAATCATCTTGTCGCTGTTGGCATGCGTGCCGCAGTTCATGCCGGAGGCATTGTTCATGACAATGCCGCCCACCATGGCGCTCTTTATGGAAGCGGGGTCCGGTGCGAACTTCCGCCCGAAGGGTGCCAGCAGTTCGTTCACCCGTTGCCCGATGATGCCGGGCTGCAGGGTGATTTCCGTATGGTCGGGTGATATGCTGTATTTCTCCCAATGCTTGCCGGCTACGATAAGGATAGAGTCACTGATGGCTTGTCCGGACAGGCTGGTGCCCGCTGCCCGGAAAGTGACGGGCAGGTTGTAGCGGTCGGCAAGTTTCAGCAGCCGGGAGATTTCCTCTTCTCCTTCCGAACGGATTACGATTTGCGGGACAAGGCGGTAGAATCCCGCGTCCGTTCCCCAGGCAAGCCGGCGAAGCTCGTCTGTGTAAATCCTCTCCTGCGGCACGAACCGTTTCGCTTCCCGCAGGAAAGCCCTGTAGTTACTCTTTTCCATATCGTCTGTGTGTCAATTTATTTGTATAAGTAATACTGCTTCGACAGTTTGCGGAAATCCTCCACATCCTTGTACCAGTAGTCGCGTACGTCTTCCCAACGGTTGCGCTTGCCGAAGCGTTCGCGTATCTGCTTCGAGCCGCTCACTTTGTCGAACATGGAGAAGCGGCCTTTGTCCGCATGGTCGAATACGGCACGGTCGGGATAGAGTGCCGCCACTTCCTGCATCACGAGGAACTGTATGTCGCTGAGCGGCGCCTTGCCGAAATCCATGATATGCACCTGCACGCCTTGCAGCAACTCTCCTTTGCCCACGGCGTAGAAGGGTTTCAGGTACATCGGACGGAAAACGATGCCCGGCACGTTCAGCGCGTTCAGGTTCCTGGCGAGCTTCTCCGCTTCCACCCACGGGGCGGCGAACATCTGGAACGGGATGGTATAGCCCACGCCGATGGACATGTAGCCCAGTTCTCCCAAGATGCCGCTCACGGGATAGAAGAACGCCGAATGCGGGTGCGGAATGTGCGGAGAAGAGGGCACCCACTGCAAGCCGGTCTGCGTATAGTCCATTTTGCGTTTCCAGCCCTTCATCTTCACCACGTGGAGCCGGCATTGCTTGCCGTCTTTCAGCATCTTCTCGCCGTTAAGCATCAGTGCCAGCTCGCCGCAGGTGAGTCCGTAGAGATACGGTATCTTGAACTGGCTCACGAAAGAGACACAGTCGTCTTCCGTCAGATTGCCTTCTATCTTCAGTCCGCCCACAGGATTGGGACGGTCCAGCACAACAAGCTCCTTGCCGTTCTCGGCAACGGCTTCCATGGCAAGTCCCATGGTGCTGATGTAGGTGAACGAGCGGCAGCCGATGTCCTGGATGTCATACACCAGCACGTCGATGTCTTTCAGCATCTCCGGCGTTGCCTTGCGCGTCTTGCCGTAGAGGGAATAGACGGGCAGCCCGGTAGAGGCATCCTTGATGTCCGTCACATGGTCGCCGGCATGCACATCGCCGCGCACACCGTGTTCCGGACCGTAAAGTGCCACGAGATTCACGTTCGGCGCTTCGTGCAGGATGTCGATAGTGGACTTCATGCGGTTGTCTACTCCGGTGGGGTTGGTAATCAGTCCCACGCGTTTGCCTTCCAGGCATTTGAAGTTCTGTTCTTTCAGAACCTCGATACCGGTCTTTATCCGGATTTTCTGCGCGTATGCCATGTTGCATAAGGCGCAGAGCAAAAATATTGTAATACTCTTTCTCATGATTGACAGTTGTCGTTTACTGTTGATTGTTTATTTACTGGTTACCGGTTACCGGATGACGGCCGGTATAATCACTTTTTCCCGTATTCGGGGTCTATGCGCCTGTCGGCAAATATGGTGACTGCAACGGTGGCAATGCAGCAGGCTATCACCATCCAGAAGAAGTTGGCATATCCGATAGCTTCCTGGATGTAGCCGGCAAACATGCCCGGTATCATCATGCTCAGCGCCATGAATGCGGTGCAGATGGCATAGTGGGATGTCTTGAACTCGCCTTCGGAGAAGTACATCATATAGAGCATATATGCCGTGAAGCCGAAACCGTAGCCGAACTGCTCGATGGCAATGGCGGTGGATATGGCAAACAGGTTGTCGGGCTGGCAGATTGCCAGATAGACGAAAGTCAGGCAGGGGAGCGTCATGCACGCCGCCATCCACCAGATGGATTTCTTCAGTCCGATGCGCGAGGCGAAGATGCCTCCGAGGATGCCGCCCAGCGTGAGGAATATCACGCCGATAGTGCCGTATACGATGCCCACTTCCGCCGTGGACAACCCCAAGCCGCCCGCTTCTTTGCCGGCAACGAGGAAAGGCATACACATCTTTATGAGGAATGCTTCGGGCAGGCGGTAGAGTAGCATGAACACAATGGCAAGCAGCACGCCCGGCTTGGTGAAGTAGGTGGCGAATGTGCGCCCGAACTCCTTGAAGATGGCTTTGGCATCGGCTGTTCCCGGTGCCAGGACGGACTTGTCGGAAGCCGGTTTGGGTATCATGAAGAGGTGGTAGAAGCTTACCGCACTGAAGATGACGGCTGTAACCAGCATCGTGACGGTCCACGACAGCGGGATGTTGTCGTACTTCAGTTCGATGGCGCCGGCAATGGCGACGAGCACTCCTTGCCCGAAGATAGACGCAAGGCGGTAGAAGGTGCTGCGGATGCCGACAAACTCAGCCTGCTCGCCCGTCTTCAATGCCAACATATAGAAGCCGTCTGCCGCAATGTCGTGCGTGGCGGAAGCGAATGCCGTGATGATAAACAGTATCAGGGTAATGGTGAACATGCTGATGGGAGTAGTTCCTGCCGCCATCATCGCCTCGTCCGGGCGCGGAATGGTGAGGGTGAGCAGGATAAAGGCTATCGACATCAAGACCTGCATGGACATCACCCACCATCTTTTGGTCTTGATGATGTCCACAAACGGGCTCCAGAAAGGTTTGATGGTCCAAGGCAGATACAGCAGGCTGGTGAATAGCGCCATGTCGCCATTGGGTACGCCCATCTTGGCAAACATCAGTACGGAGATATTGTTTACGATAAAGTAGGGGATGCCTTGCGCAAAGTACAAGGTCGGGACCCATGCCCAGGGGGATATGTTCTTGATATTCTTCATGCTGTCAGTTGTTTTTCGGTTGTCGGATTATTCATATAGCTTGTCGATACTTGCGCCCGTGTAGTAGTGCAGCAGTATCTCGTCATACTTGTAGCCTTGTTCGCCCATCACGGCAGCGCCTATCTGGCAAAGCCCCACGCCGTGTCCCCAGCCGGCTCCGGTGAGGATGAAGCGTCCGGGTATGCCTTCGGGCGAGATTTCTTCCTTGTCTACGACAAAGGCGGAGCTGTAGAGGTGTGACGGGGAGAGCGTGCGGCGGATTTCCAGCTCCTTGCCGATGGTCAGCGTCTGCTTCGTACCTACGATTTTCAGTTTCCAGAGACGTCCGCTGGTGCCGCGGGCAATGGGGACAAGGTCGATGATTTGCCCGTAGTCTATGCCGGAGCGTTTCAGGATGAGGGCGGATAGCTCGTCTTGGGTATATTCCACCTTCCAACGGTAGAAATCGGTGGTTTCCTGGTCGTAGTTGTTGAGCACTTGCGACAGGATGTGCCTGTCCGTGGTGTTGCAGAAGGCTTCGGGGGAGGTGCGTATCCAGCGCTCGGCGCTCTCTTCCGATTCCTCTCCGGCAGAAAGGGGAGAGGATGGTTCCGTCAGCGGGAAGCCGGAAGGGAGGTCTTGCTTGTAGGCGAGGTAGGGGTGCTTCACATCGTCCCAGCAGTATTGGAACTCTTCGAGGGCGCCGCCGCAACATTTGGAGAAGCGGGCGTCGCAGATTTTGCCGTCGTGCATCAGCACTTGTCCGCGGGTGGCGGCAATGGCTTGTTTCACGATGTCGGTAGAGGCGCGGGTGATGCCCTGGTAGCGTTGGCAGTGGTCGTCGGCACATACGTCGAAGCGGGTGTGGGCGTCGCGTTCGTACCAGCACAGCCTTTCCGCCGTCCCGTCGCACGTCGCGTTCTCCGTATCATTGCTCGGGCTGTCTGCTCCCTTCCCTGCCGGAGAGGGGGCGGAAGAGAGGCTCGCCAGCAACCAGCTTCTCGAAATGACCGCATGCGCTTTCAGCAACTCCAGCGAAGCCGTTGCGCTCATTTCGCTGGAGATAACGCTCGTCAGGTACTCTTCCACACGGATGACATTGATTCCCGTCAGCTTCCCGTCTTCCACGATAATCTTTAAAGAACCCTGGAAGCGTTGGTCTTCCTTCCGTTCCCAGTGGAAGTTTATTCCGATAGTCACGTCCAGCAGTTCGAATGCCGCGCCGGACTCTTGCAGGGGTTCAAATACCAATTCGTCATACCGCCTGCCGTTCCAAAGGATTTTGCCTTCATCGTAGGTGACGACCTGCTTGCCGCTGATTTCCTTACCGGATATGCGGTAGGGGGCGAGCAGGATAAATTCTATCTGTGGCTCGAATAAGATGCCGACTTCTACTTTGGGTTCTTTCATGCTTGTTTGTTCGGTTTATCGGTTTACAAAAGAGACTCCTTGTCTCCTGTTACAATTTCTCCTTAATACGTTCCCGCACTTTCCGGAAATCCGCAGGCGAAAGGCACACCTCGCCCAGTATCTGTGCGATGTCTTCCGCCGTTATCTTGAGGAAATCTTTCTCGACGGGGGTGATGAATACGCCGCCCAGGTCCACGGATGCGGGACTGCTCAGCAGGTTGGCATCGCCCTCGGCGGTGTAGCATGCCGGGCGGTGCTTGGCGCGGGGAAAGACGAATACAATCCATTTGCCGTCCTCGTACATGGCAAGCACGTTCATCATCGGCTCCTCTTCGCCGGGCTGTATGTCCAGCGAGTGATAGACGGTGTCGAACAGCTTTATCGCCGTCTTGCGGTCGGCGGATTCGATGACAAGTGTCGTGCGCGGGGCGTCGTCCAGATACCAGAGGGTTGCCGCGCCGTAGTCCGTCACTTTGCCTGCCACTTGCCCGCGCCACTCCTTCTCGATGGGCATGAAGCCTTTGTTGCCCGCCTGGAAGTGTGCATGGTCGGGAGCGGAAGCGCCGCACCGCGGACCGTTGTAGAAAATGGTGTAGCCGGTGAGTTGCCGTGCCAGGTCCAGCATGTCTCCGAAGCGGGGGGCGATGCGCTGGCATACATGCGCTGTTTCCGGCACCGTGAGGTGGCGGGGGAATATGGGAAACGGGTTGACCAGTATGTTGTAGTGTCCTTCGAACGGGATGCCTTTCTGCACCGGCGGCAGGTTGGCGGGGCAGAGGAAGCATTTGCGCTCCTTTATGGACTTGGCGTCCACTTTGGCTCCCGACGACACGATGCGCGCCGGGTTGAACTGCACCTTGTAGGGTATGCCGTTTACGTTCAGCTCCTTCACCTGCACGCCGGAGAGGGCGGCATAGTTGTTGCGTGCCGTCTCCCAGGCGGCTAATTGTTCGGTTAGAAGATTGTGTATCGTTTCGTTCATGAAGTTTTGTAATTAGTTGGTTATGAGGTTGTTGATAGACGCTTGTGTCTGACTTCCCAAACACTTGTGTCTATCGTGTCAAACACTGGCGTCTGTCGCGTCAGACACAAGTGTCTGTCGGGAGAAACACCAGTGTCTGAGAAACGGATTTTCAAGTGTTTGATATCCAGTGTATTATTTCCTCTTGTTCAGGGCAATGCGTGCCTGCAACTCCCAGGTACGGATACGGTCTTTGTAGAGGTTGTGTCCGTTCATCTTGACGATGTCCAATGAAGCGTCCGAGTTGTCGTCCCAGCGGCGGCAATGGTAGACTACGTCATACACGCGGCCTATCTGGTAGTGGCGGGAGAAGTTCAGTCCCAGCGCATAATCTTCGCCATAGCTTGTGTTGGGCACTTTCACTTCGCGCAGCACCGGCGTATAGAATGCGCGCGGAGCACCCAGCCCGTTGATGCGGAGGGCGTTGTTCCGTCCGTTTTCCGGTGTCCATTCCTTGTGGTCGATGATGCCCGGGGCAATCATGTTCATGTTGAAGTCCGTCATCATGTAGGTGCCCACCACCATGGCGCAGTTCTGCTCGTAAAAGGCGCGTACCATTGTGGCGAGAGTGTTCTCGTTGGCATAGACGTCGTCACTGTCCAGCTGCACGGCAAACTTGCCGCATTGGGGGTGGTGTACGCCCATGTTCCAGCAGCCGCCGATGCCGAGGTCGTTGCGTTCGGGGATGATGTGGATGAGGCGTCCGTCGGCTTTGAACTCGTCGATAGCCTCTGTCGTTCCATCGGTGGAATGGTTGTCGATGATGATAAGGTTGAATTTGAAGTCCGTCTTCTGGCCCAGTACGGAACGGATGGCATCGCGGATGGTGCGTATGCGGTTGCGTACGGGGATGATGACGGATGCCTCGTACTCGAAGTTGCCGGCAGAGAACTCTATCTGCTTGAACTCCGGTTTCAGGTAGCCGCCTATCTCTTTCAGGTGTTCCGTGCATGCCGCTTCCATTTCAATCTGGCGGTTGCGGTTTTTCGGGTCTACGTAGTCGAATATCTTTTCGCCGCTCTTGCGCGTGTCATTCTCCACTTCGCTGTACAGGTATTCGTTGATGTGCACGAGGTCTGCCTTTTGGCTTAGCTTCAGGCGCAGGTCGTAGAGTCCGGCAAAGTCGTAATCGGATGTCATCCGTCCGGCAGCCTCTTTCAGCCTGGCACTGTGGAACAGGAGCACGGAGCCGAAGTTGAAGTCGTCGCGCAGCGAGCCGGACTGATAGTCGATGACGGGCGCGTTCGTCTGCTTGCCGTCGGCTATCTGGTAGTGGTCGGCATACACCATTCCGGCATCCGCGTCTTCTGCGATGTGCATCATGCGTTCCAGTGCGAACATGCCCAGTTCGAGCGTTGTTTCTTTGGTGTAGAGCAAGGTGTATTCCGCATCGGTTGCCTGTGCGATGGCTTTCAGGGTGGCGCTGCCGTAGGGCATCTTCACTGCCATGACCTCGCATCCGGGCAATGGTTCGAGCGTGGCGTCTGTGGTCACTAAACGGATGTTTCCGACAAGCCCCGTAGCCTGCAATCCTTGTACTGTCTTTTCAGCCTGTTCTTTTCCTGCGTAAGGAATAAAGCAATCAATCTTCTTCATATCTGTAGGTATTATTTCTCAAAGCTATTATTTCTCAATTCCTAATTCTTAATTTCTAATTCTCAATTCTCAATTCCTGAACCTCAGCATTCCCGCTTCCCCGCTCGTAGCGGTGAAGAGCACCCGGTTGTTGCCGATCGGCACTACGGTGTTTATAAGCGAGTTGCCGATTTTATGTTTCCACAGCACTCTGCCCGTCTTGGCTTCCAGTGCGAAGATAAGCCCTTCTTTGGTACTTCCAAACATTACTCCCTCTTTTTCCGCCTGCATGGAAGGGGCGTGCTCGTAGCCGAAGCCGACGTTGGACGCCCACAGCCGGCGCGGTTGGTCGCCTTTGGCGGAGTAGCAGACGATGCTGTCGTTCATGGTCTTGCTGTAGATGCGTTCCCCGTCTTCGGAGAGGCCGATTGTCTCGCGTACCATGGATTGGAAGGTGCGCCATACGGTGTTGCCCGTATGGATGTCGACGGCGGTCATGGCGCGTTGCGGGTCGGTGATGAATACTTTCCCGTCGGCTGCCACGGGCCATACGGCGGCGGGAGAGAAGTGCATGCGGGTCAGTCCGCCTGTCCATTTCCATAGCGCTTTTCCGTCGGCTTTGTCCAGTGCGTACAGGGTGTTGTCCCATGCGCCGAAGATAACCTTGTCGCCCGTTACCAGGGGCTTGGTCTCAATGTAGCCCTTTACGTCCGTAAAGTTCCACTTTACGTCGCCGGTGTAGATGTTTATGGCGCGGAATGTATGGTCGCTGGCACCGATGTAGGCAATGCCGTCCGCTATGGTGACCGCTCCCAGTACGGGACCGTCTGTTTTCACGCTCCACAGCTGTTTGCCGCTTTGGGCGTCCAGCCCGTATATCGTGCGGTCGGCGGAACCGAACACTACCACCCCGTCGCTTACGGCAGGGGTGCCTACAATGCGGTTTCCGGATTGGAAGCTCCACAGTTTCCTGCCGTTTTTAAGGGTATATGCGGTCAGGCGTCCCATGTCGTCGCCGACGAATACTTTCTCTTTTTCCACAGCCGGCGAGCAGTAGATGCCTGCTCCGGTTTGCACCACCCACTGTTCTTTCACTTGCGGGTACTCCTTGTTTACGGAGAAGTCCGGATACTTCCCGGCTTTGCCGTTGCGGTCGTAGTAGGCTTCCGTCAGGGAGAAAGCCGCCCATTGCTTTTTGGGTTCTCCGATGCGTTGCGTATAGACGAGGATGGAGTCTTTCGTCACTTCATAGATGCCGTAACCCGGTTTCTCGTCCTTGTCGCGCAGGTTACTGCGCATCAGGATGCCCGGAATGCCGTCGTAGCGCATGTTGCGGTCGCGGTGGTAGTGCCCGCCCACAAACAGGCGTATGTTGTACGGGCGCACGGCGTCCGTCACTTCATACCAGTTGTCCACATCCCCTTCCGTCATCGGATAGTGGGTGGCAAGTATCACAGGCTTGTCCAGCTTGGGGTTGCCTGCATTGTACCGGTCCATGCACGCTTTCATCCAGCGGATGTCCTGGGGAACGACATGCCCGTATGCCATGCGCATCAGCGGACCGGAGTTAAAGCCTAAGAACAGGAAGCCTTTGTGCTCGAACTCAAACCGTTCGCCGCCGAATATCTCGCCGAAGGCGGTGCAGCCGGAGTCGCTCCATTTGGTTTCATGGTTGCCCAACGCTACGTAATACTTCGCTTTCAGCAAATCGAGGCATGACTTTACTTTCTGCATGGTGGCGCGGTCGCCCTCTTCGGCGATATCGCCTGTCACCAGTACG
The DNA here is from genome assembly GCF_910578895.1 of uncultured Bacteroides sp. GTDB lineage: Bacteria > Bacteroidota > Bacteroidia > Bacteroidales > Bacteroidaceae > Bacteroides. Next base: position 11,835 of record NZ_CAJTSC010000038.1, on the reverse strand, counting down.
AAGTCGATGCTGTCGGTCGCATTGATTTGTGCGACGGAACGCAACAGGTCTTCCGTCGGGTTGGGATTGTTGGGGCTCAAGTGAATGTCCGTCAGGTGTGCGAAGCGGAACACACCCTGCTGCGCCTGCACCGCAAGCGGTAGCAGGCAGGCAAACAGGACGCTGATAAATAGTCTTCGGTTCATAAATGATGATTGGTCTTTTATAGGTTATACGTTATTTCTTGGCAGGCGTGTCGAAGAACGTCAGGATGGCGTTCATCAGGCATGCTCTCTCTTCTGCAGTGCGAATCGACTCGAAAGGAAATCCCAAGACGCAGGTCTTGTAGGCTCCCCGGTAGGCGACTCCGGCGCTGAGGTTGTTCTCCGGATAGCGCATCACGGTGTATGCCTCTTTCACGGCAGGCTCGATGGCGTCGGGCGATTCCACGACGTACATGTCCGAATTCGGCTTATTATAATAGGTGTAGTCTCCCGCAAGGGAAGGGAAGGGAGAAGCTACGCAATTCACCTTGCCCGTCAGGGCTGCTTGTCCTGCGCGCCACTTGTATTTCAGCACTTCCGTGGCAAATTTCCTGTCCTCTTCGTTGGCGGGGGCAAGGCGGTTGTCCCAAAGATCCGTTCCTACATACGCTCCGGATACGAAGATGTTGCCGCCCCCGTTGCAGTAGGCTGTGATGCGTTCCTGCATCGGCTTGCTGAATGTCTTGAACTCCAAAGGCTTCACGCCGCCTCTGCCTATCTTGGTCTGGCACTCCTTGCCGAGGATAAGGTCGGTGTGTTTGTAATCGTTCAGGGAGACCTGTCCGTGTTCAACGGCTTCGTCGCTGCACGACACGAAGGAGTAGCCGGCTTTCAGTATGGCGGCTCCGTGCAGGGCGGGATAGTCGAATGTGTTTCCGGCAATGACCTGCGTCTCGTAGTTGCTGTAGCTGTCGCCGAAGCCGGATGCGTCATCGTCCATCCAGGGAACGGAACGGCGGTACTCTTTCATCTTTCCGATGTAGCTGATGTCTTTGATGTAGGGCACGCCGTGGTCCAAATCGTCCAGAAAGCCGGCAAGTTGCGTGCCGGCAGGTGCGGCGGCAACGAAGTCGGCGGGAGCGCTGATGCGGTCGAAGCCGTTGACCACCAATACACGTCCCTTGCTGCCGGAAGCCCGTCCGGCTGAGAGGATTTCGGAGGGGAAGCTCTCGCCGCCTTTGTTGAGGGCGGTCACCTTGTAGCTGCATACGGTTCCGGCGGGAAGGGTGGTGCGGTAGCTGGTGCCGCCGACTATCACGCCGTTGTCGAAATCACCGTTGCCGATGCGGGTATAGACGATGTATCTATCGGGGGTGGCTGTCGGTTCCAGCGGGTCGTTCACCGGTTGCCAGGTCAGCTCAACCTCGTCTTCGCCAATCATGCGCAGCGCCGTATGGTCTACCGGCAAAGGCTGCACAACGTAATCCATGCGGTATTGCGAGCAGAGGAACTGCAACATGCCCTTGTAAATGGCGCGGCTCACCGTAAAGCGGAAGCGCGGGTCGATGCCGTAGCGCATATCGGCGAAGTTCTGGTGGGAAAGCAGTTCGAGCAGCATTGTCGGCACGCGCGGCACGCGGGCTTCGTAGTACGACTGGTTCCATTTGCCGCGGCGCGTCCATTGCGGTTCGTGCAGCGCACGGATGTCGCGTACGATGTTCGATTGAATCAGGTCTGTCAGGTCGTGGGACAGGTAGCGTGATGCGCCGTTGGCGAATACGCCGTTGTAGGCATCGGTCTGGTAGATGCCGAGTGTCCCGATGATGGAGTCGTTGATGGTGGTTCCCGCATCCGAGTGGAAGGCAAACGCCATGTCTACCGGGATGTTTAGCCCCCGCTCCGTGGGATTGGCGGCAGAACCGCCGGCAAGGTAGTTCACCCATATACCGCGGCTTTTGTAGTCGTCCGTGTAGTCGTTCTTGCCGTGGCTGTCGGAATAGACGCTGTCCGGCACACCTGCCCATTGCATCCAGTAACGGGCGGCTTCGCAGAAACGGGGATAGCCGCTCTTTTGGTATTCGGACACATACGCGGACCGATGCGTTGCCTGTGCGCCGGTTGTGGCGTTTGCCGTATTGGCGGTCTTGTCGGAGCTCTTCAGGTTGTCCGTCGCTCCCTCTTCCGAGATACGGCGGGCGATGTTTCCCATGCCGCCGCCGATTTTCACGGCATCGGCTGTCACGGTTCTTCCGGCTTTGGCAGAACGGTTGCTGAGGGTCACTTTAAAGCGGCTGTCCTTTCCGGCATCGAAACCGAACGTGCCTAAATAAATCCAGGTGCCGCCGCCCATTTGCTGGTTGACCTTGAATTGGGATGTTCCGCCTTTGTGATAAACGGTATAGAGGGCATCGTCACTGCTGTTGGGAACGGTCCGGTAAGCCACATAGACAGCGTACTGTCCGCTTTGAGGAATGTCGGGTACCCATTCGGCAATGCTCTCTTTTCCTTTCTTGATGGTCTCTACGGCGCGGAACGTTCCTTCTTTGAAGGGGTTTTCGAACTCGATGTATTGCGGACGGAGGTGTGCGAACCCTTCTCCGTCGCCTTGTGTCCATGCTTTGTCTGCGGCACTTTCGGCATACGTGGAGTGTGTGCCCGGGCAGCCGTCGTTGTCGATGATGACTTCGGCAGTCTGGCAGTCGCGCTCACGCGGCATCAGTACGTTGGCTCCGGCATTTTCCAGCATCGGGACGAGGTAGGGGAGTACGAAGCTTTGCGTGTACAGGTCTTCCACGGTCTGGAAGCAGCGGGCACGCTGCCACTCCCAGCGGTTGAGCTTCGGCTCGTAGTAGAAGCCGTGGCTTTGCCACAAGGCTATGTGGCGGTTCTGCAGACCATTGGTGGGGGTATAGGGTTTGGAAAGCCTGGTCACCAAAGGCTTTTTTACGTGCTGGCTGAAGGTCAGTGCCTTTTTATCTTTCTTCGAACGCAATGCTTGCGGTATCAGTTCCTCGATGCTGTGCTTGTTGGTGCGCAGTTGAAGCCTGTATTTGGCGAACTCCGTCGGCAACAGGGCACGGATGCCTTGATAAATCTCTGCCACGTTCGTTTCCCGGAAAGGAATGTAGGAGCAGTTCATGTTGGCAAAGAGTTGCAGGGTGTTGCCCGTTATGGCGACCGAGTCGATGGCGATGCGCCCTACGGATATCTCTTTTCGTGCGGTGGCATCCAGAAACTGCCCTATCTCCCGGCGGGTCTCTGCCGGAAGCTCTTGCGCGCCGCCCTGCAGGGGGATAAGGGCGGCGGCAAGCATGCTGAATAAAAAGTGAAGTCTTACACTCATGATGATGTTAAGTTAAATGTTCTTTTTGTCTTTCTTTATCAAGAGGCAGAGCCCGGTGAATGTGAACAGTGCGTTGAATATCAGCAGTTCGTAGCTGAACTGGTAGCCGTTGAACCAGGCTTCCGAGTTCTTTTGCAGGATGAAGCACAGCAGCGGGGAGGCGATGGCTACCCATGGGATGTACTTGTCGCGCACCTGCTGCTTCATGAAGATGCCGAACGCGAACAAGCCCAAGATAGGACCGTATGTGTAGCTTGCCAGGATGTATACGGCATCGATTACACTGGTGTTGTTCAGCAGGTTGAATACGAAAATCGTGATGCCCATGATGACCGCCATTCCCACGTGCACCCGTTTGCGGATTTTGACAACCGTTTCTTCCGTCTTTCCTTTGGTGCCGAGGATGTCCACGGTGAAAGAGGTGGTGAGCGCTGTCAGTGCGGAGCCGGCTGCCGAATAGGCGGAAGAAATCAGCCCGATGATAAACAGGATGCCTACGACGGCAGGGAAGTAGTTTCCGGTGGCGATTACGGGGAAAAGTTCGTCGCTTTTGACTACCTGTATGCCTTGGCTGCCGGCAAATATGTAGAGCAAGACGCCCAGCATCAGGAATAGCAGAATGACGAAGAACTGTGAGATAACGCTCGTAATCATGTTCTTCTGCGAGTCTTTGAAGTTCTTGCAACTGAGGTTGCGTTGCATCATATCCTGGTCCAGACCGGTCATGGCTATCATGGTAAACGCTCCGGCGAAAAATTGCTTGAAGAAATACTGCTTGCTGTTGACATCGTCGAAGAAGAAGATGCGTGACATGTCGCTGTCGGCAATGGTGCCGAGCATGCCGCTGAAGGAGAGGTCGAGGTGGGAAGCGATGTAGCAGATGCACAATACGACCGATACCACGAGGCAGAAAGTCTTCAGGGAGTCTGTCCAGATAAGCGATTTTACGCCGCCTCGGAAGGTGTAGAGCCATACTAATGCCACGGTGATGGCAACATTCAGGATAAACGGCAGTCCGAAAGGCTCGAATACCAGCAACTGCAGTGTCAGGCAGACGAGGAACAGGCGCACCGCCGCTCCCAACATCTTGGAGATAAAGAAGAACCAGGCTCCCGTATGGTATGAGGACATGCCGAAGCGGTTCTCCAGGTATTCGTAAATGGAAATCAGGTTCATCCGGTAGAACAGGGGTGTCAGGACGAAAGCGATGATTAGCTGCCCGGCAATAAATCCCAGTACCATTTGCAGGTAACCGAAGTTGCTTGCGGCAACCATGCCGGGCACGGATACGTACGTCACCCCGGAAATGCTGGAACCGATCATGGCAAAGGCGACCACATACCAGGATGATTTGCGGTTGCCCACAAAGAAACCTGCATTGTCTGCTTTTCTGCCGGCAATGTACGACACGGTGAACAGTATGATGAAGTAGGCGGCAATAGTGATGATAACGGATAGTGGACTCATGGTAGTCGTTGGGTATTAGTTGTTACAAGTAAGTTGATAATTTAGGAATGGTTATTCCCGGTAAAGCAGATAGGGTTTCCGTTGTTCCTTGAACTTCTCCACATCCTCTTTCCAACGGCTTTTAATCTCTTCGGCGCTCTTTCCGGCCTCTATCATCTTGCGTACGTAATCGGTACCGACCAACAGTTCGAAGAACGAACGGAAGAAGTGGTCGCCCATATTCAGGTTCTTATAAGCATCGATGACATAGGTCAGGTCCACTCCGCGTTTCCAAATCTCTTCGTCACTCATGTTGCTGAGGTCTACGCCGTGGCACAGCTTGTTCAGCTGCGGAGGATTTTTGGCTCCGGGGATGCTTTTAGGCGTAAAGCTGTAATCATACCCTTTCATGTTGGGATGTCCGTACACCTGAAAGGGGAATGAGGTGCCTCTGCCCAGGCTGACGGGCGTAGCCTCGAAGTAGCAGGTCGCCGGATAGAGGTAGATGGACTTCATGTTCGGCAAGTTGGGAGACGGCGGAATGGGCAATACGTATTTCGTCTGGTGCGTATAGTTCTTGCAAGGTATAACGGTAAGGTCGCATACACGCGAAGCAGGCAACCAGCGTTCGCCGTTCACCATTAACGCCAACTCGCCCAGCGTCATGCCGTGTACAATGGGGATAGGCAGCCAGCCTACGCCGGACTTGTATTTCATGTCCAGTATCGGTCCGTCCACGTAGTGCCCGTTCGGATTGGGGCGGTCCAGCAGTAACACTTTGCGGTTGTATTCTGCACATGCGTCCATCAGCCTGCACATTGTTATATAGTAGGTATAGAAGCGCAAACCTACATCTTGTATGTCCATAACCAGTATGTCGAACTTCCTCATGGATGCTTCGCTCGGTTTCTTGTCTTTCCCGTCGTAAAGGGAAAGAATGGGCACTCCTGTCTTTTTATCGACCGAACTGGATACATGTTCTCCCGCATCGGCGTCTCCACGAAATCCATGCTCGGGCGAGAAGATGGCTACTACATCGAATTTATTCTCCAGCAGGATGTCCAGCAGATGCTTGTCTCCCACCATTCCGGTGTGATTGGAGAAGATTGCAATCCGTTTGCCTTTCAGGATTGGAAAATACGCCGAGGTCTGTTCGTCACCCAAGATAACGCGTTCTTTCTGTGCTTGGCACAACAGTGAGCTGCACAATAGGAAAGTCAATAGTAGAAGTTTCTTCATAATAGTATTATTAAGGGAACTTGTATGGAACAAAGATACTTTTTATTTTAATATCAAAAACACTTATTTACGAATATTTGGTATTATAATTATTAATTTGCAATTTGGTTGCTGGCTGGTTAGATTGATATCCAAGAAAATACTGAACTTATTACCTTGTGCATTTAACTTATATATTCAATTCGTGTGTGTACGGATATGGCTGTATAAAAAACTGCCCATTCTATTTTTTGTAGAATGGGCAGGCTTTTTATTTATTACTTAAATACTGATACGTTTCTTGTTACCAACCGCTAGTCTGAGTCAATTTATAACCTCTTTCTTTATATTGGTTGATTTGGGCATGACCTACAGGGGCACAATAAGAACGTTCTGTAAATCCGTCACGATTGCTGGCACCCAATGGAACATAGTAGCCCACCATAGCATCTGCATTTGTTCCATCGTATTTAATTCTATCGCCGTTGGCATTTATGACTTCTCTTCCCGGCCATGTTCCGTCTTTGTTGGCTTCCAAATAACTGGGAACTTCTTCCTTCATGTTCACCCATAAACCTAATGCGGTATTCGGATACAACGCATTGTCCATATAATGTAACTTTTTCCAACGTTTCAAATCTAATAGACGAGAATGCTCAAATACAAACTCCATGCGGCGTTCACGGCGTATTTCCCAGATTAAAGGGTCAACTGCATAATCACCTGTGATGCTGACAACGCCTTTGTCTCGTGCCGGATCGAAATTATCGTCAATATCAGCCAGTTGCATTGGCGCTGTCTGTTTGACGCCATTATCAGTTGCCGGTTTGTCCAACGGGCGTTTACGCAGTGCGTTGATTGAAACTTCGATGTCGGTTTGAGTAACAGCTGCGCCGCCATAGCTTAATGCCAGTTCGGCTTTTGCTTCCAGCCAATTTAGCAATACTTCTGAATAGCGCATGACAGGATAGTCGTTCGTATTGGTCATACTTGCATAAATGGCTGTTCCGCTTGGGTCTTTCAACGATGGACCGACACGGTCGATGAATTTAGTGGCATACAACAATGTTACAGACTCAATTTTAGCAACATTGGCAAATGTCGCTTCAAAACGCGGGTCACGTGTTTTAATCATGTTCTTGATGTCTAATTTGCCGGCATCAGCCATATCCGGGTCTGTGTGCGTTGCCTGATAAGGTTTTCCGTCTTGACAAATGAAAGATTCAGCCAATGCCAGGTTTGGAGCCGGAGTCTGGTTCTCTTGTCCGTTTGAATAAGATGCTACATGATGCGTCACATTTAAAGCAGCATCATAGTGGCGATACATCAGTACTTCTTTATGTCCTTTCAAATCTTGCGAACCGAACAGACCGCGGAACTCGCCGCTGATTTCCCATTTGCCGGAGCTAATAATGAGTTGAGCTGCATCACGTGCCATTTCAAGGTATTTCTTGGCCAATGCCTGGTCGCCGTTGTGATATTTTTGCCAGGTACCTTCAAACAGCATCAGGCGGCTGATGAATCCGGCGGCAATATATCTGTTCAGATACTGTGCGCCGTCATCCAAACGCATGTTGTTGTTTAATACGTATTCAAAATCCGCATAGACCTTTTCCATTACTTCCGTACGGGGAGAGCGGTCTTTAAACATTTCTTTCTCGTCCGTTTCGGAGAATACCTTGTCGTAGTAGGGCACATCGCCGAATACGCTGACCAGGCGGCAGTATTCATAACCTCGGAAGAAACGGGCTACCGCACTCCAATGTTTATAAGCCTCTTCGCTAAGTTTAGGCTTTGCCACATTTTCGATACGGTCGATGAATAAGTTTGCCTTGCGTACCCAGGCAAAATTCCAATTAGGACCAGCGAATGCAGAACCTAACCAAGCCACATCTTCACTGCTGCTGCCACGGCTGGCAGGAATTGAATTTTCAAATGAACTTTGTTTGCCCGAGTAGGCTACGTCATCTGAGAAATTGTAACCGCGCAAAGGAGCGTATGCCGTTCCCCAACTGCTATTGTATCCTACAAAATAGTTTGTGTAGAAGCCATTGCCAAACAAACGTAAGTCTGTTTCGTTTCTCCAGTAATTGTCATCCTGGGGATTGTTCAACTGTGGACGGTCCAGCACGTCATCGCAACTGGCAAACATGAGTGCCGCAGCTGAAAATAAAGCAAATATATATTTTTTCATTGTATCAATATTTTAGAAGTTCAACTGAATACCAACTGACATGCTCTTGAATGTCGGAGTACCAACGCCTGTACGGCCGGAGTTATAGTTATCTTTGGCGGCATTATCGGCAAACATCGAGTAGCCGCTAACTTCTTCCGGGTCGATTGGCAGACCATTCAGCTTGTCCCAAGTGACGAAGTTCTCAAGTGCGAAATAAACGCGCGCCTTCTGTATCCATACTTTCTTGAGCAAGTCTTTGGGAAGCGTGTAACCTACTGTTATATTCTTGATTCTAAGATAAGACATGTCTAACAGATAGCGTGACTGTTTTTGCATGTTGTAGCTATAGCCGGAGTCACCCAAGCCCGGGCCACCTAAATTCCATGCACGGGGATAGAAAGCGTCTGTACGGTCTTCTTTCCAGAAGTTGCCTGCAATGGCTTGCGGCATGGCACCATCGGCTGAGTTGAAGCCCGGAATAGCCAAGAAACCGGCACCCCAAACCTCGCGCTTGCCTACTCCCTGGAAGAACACGGATACATCGAAGCCTTTATAGTCGGCACCCAGACGGAAACCATATTCGTATCGTGGAGTAGAGTTACCGATTTTCTTCAAGTCTCCATGATCGTCTATGGTACGGCTACCGTCGTTGATAGAACCATCGCCGTTCAGGTCTTTGTATTTCACGTCACCTGGGCCGAATACAAAGTCGCCACCTTGCAGGTAGTCCTGATAAGCTGCTTTGGGATCACTGAGTTTGTTCATTTCTTTCGCTCCGGCAGTCTTTACATCATAAACTTTTCCATCTTTCAGCCATACTTTCTGGAATGTGCCATCCGAATTGTACAGGAAGTCTTCTTTCTGATATAATCTGTCGGTTTCATATCCCCAGATTTCACCATATTGCTTGCCTACATACCAACTGTCTATGCTTTTGGTATCGCCGTATGCTGTGATTTCCGTGATAGCATCGGATAATGTAAACATGGCGTTGATGCCCAGTCCGTTTTTGAAACGGTGATTATAATCCAAAGCGATTTCCCAGCCTTTTGTACGCAATGAACCAAAGTTGCCCTTTGGAGAGTTTGCACCAAAAGCCAGCGAAACATTGCCTACGGGTACAATCATATTCTTGGTATCACGTTGGTACCAATCGAACGTAAATCCAAGTTCTCCATTGAAAAAGCGTGCATCTACACCTACATCAAGCGTAGTAATGTCTTGCCAGGTGATTGAAGGAATGATGGCACTCGGAGTACCTACATAACCTACTTTACTGCCATCGCCGCCAATCCATGCGCTTTGTCCTGTATTCATGGTAGATACATAGAGTTTGTTGCTGACAGTCTGGTCACCTATAGTACCCCAAGAACCACGAAGTTTTAAAGAACTCAAAGCGGGTTTTGCCCACTGCATGAACGCTTCCTCGCTGGCACGCCATCCGAGAGAGAAAGACGGGAACCAGCGCCATTGCAAGTCGGACGGGAACTTGGAAGTTCCGTCATAGCGCAAGTTGGCTTCTACCAGATACTTGTCCATTAAGTTGTAATTCAGTCGTCCGTAGAAACCGAGTTGTCCGTCCCATGCGCTGCCGCCGCTACCGGTCTGTGTGCCGTATGCCAGGTCATATTGCGGATTGTCCAGGTCCATTAATTTAGTAGTCTGGTTCCAGTTGTATTTTTGATCCCAAGTTACGCGGTTCATACCAAGCATGACTTTCAGATTGTTGTTGTCGTCAATCTGCCAATTGTAGTTGGTATTGATATTCAATGTATTGCGGTTGGCGTTTGTAGTTTTGCGATAGATATGGTCAGGATTTGCACCGGAACTGGTATATTCAAAGTAACTTAATGCGTAGGCCGGCATTGCACCGGGAGCATCTGCGGAGACGGTATTGCCGTTTTCGTCTACATAAACCTGATTGCCGGCGTCATCTTTTTTTGCTGTTGCCGCACCCCATGTGTTGGCGGCTGTGTAGCGTGTTCCGGGACGATTGGTGATTTCCTGTTCGTTGGCATATGTATAGTCTATGTCAAATTTCCAGTCTTTGGTGATGTTCAAGGTTGCACCGATATTGATGTTGGCATAGCTGTTTTCAATATTGGCGGTATTTGCCTGGCGTGTTTCGGATGCAGGGCTACGGAGTTCTTGCCCGTCCTCATTATATCCCATTGGCATTGTCGGTCCCCAACGGTAAAGATATAACCACGGGTCGGCAGTCATGGAAGAAGTGGCGTAAGCATATCTCTTGTCGCGTTTTGAATAAATAGCACCGGCGCGCAGGGTTACGTATTTATTGAATTCGGTGCTTATTTTTACAGAGGCGTTCCAACGTCTGAAGTCATCTTCCTTGGCGGTTTTCATCAAGCCGTCTTGTGACAAATAGCCCAAACCGATGTTGAAAGTGGTTTTTCCGCTTTTTCCGTTTACAGACAGGTTGTGTGTCATGGCAGGAGTCCACTCTTCAATCATGTAGTCGTATGGATCAAAAGTTCTTATACTGTATTTGGCCTTGTCGGCTCCATAATACCAGTCGCGGCCATAAACAAACGGGTCGTTAGGGCCAATCTTGCCGCCCCATTTCTGTTGCCATTCCTTTGCTTTTTCAAAACTGGTACGGTCCACAAGCCAGAAAGCTCCTGCTTTTGTGCCGCCTACACGTTCAAAAGCGTTTACTGTATAGTCCAATCCGTCAATACCGGCCATTTCCATTTTTTTTGATATGTTCTGCCAGGAGAAATTTCCGGAGTAAGATACATTGATACTTTCCTGTTTCGCACCTTTCTTGCTGGTTATCAATACAACACCGAAAGCACCTTTGGCTCCGTAAATAGAAGCTGAAGCGGCATCTTTCAAAATAGAAATGGATTCGATGTCATCCGGATTCACCATTTGGATAGAGGGGATTTCCACGTTGTCCAACAAAATAAGCGGTTCGGAACCACCATCGATAGAGCCTATCTGACCACGGATTTTGATAGTAGGGTCGGAGCCTACTTCACCGCTGGGTACAACAATTGATAATCCCGGCGTAGTACCTTGCAATCCACGACCCACGTCGGCAATAGGACGTCCTTCCAGGGTTTTGTTAACGTCGACAGAAGAAACCGCACCTGTCAGATTCTCCTTTTTTTGTATACCATAACCTACTACGACAACTTCCGAAAGCAATTCGCTGTCCTCTTTCAGCACAATCTTCATTGTTCTGCTTGCTTTAACTTCTTGGCTTTGATAACCTACATAAGAGATTTTCAGAGTTGCCCCTTGTTTTACGTTCAGTGTGAATTTACCGTCAATATCGGTAACGATACCGTTACTTGTTCCTTTTTCCACTACGCTGGCACCGATAACCGGTTCGCCACTTGCGTCTACAACCAAACCGCTGACCGTTTGATTCTGAAGCTGTTCTGTCACTTCCAGGGAACTGCCGGTGTTGGTTTGAGTAGCCAGTACATTGCCGCTGCTTAAAAACAGCGCGCTGATAGCTACCGCTGTGAGGAACTTGCTGTTTGCCATCCCTCGTCTTTTGCGATCTTCATTCATGAGTGATTGATGATTTTGTTAATTTTAAATAGTATTCTCAAAAAAAATAGGTAAAAGGTAATTTGATGAGGAATTAGGATATTCCCATCTTAGGTCTTTCATTGTTCCATAGGCTTTTCTCTACTGTTTAAAGGTTCATAACTTTT
>NZ_CAJTSC010000037.1 GCF_910578895.1 uncultured Bacteroides sp. | reverse complement strand
TTACCGTGGGTATTGACCTGGAGCGTGCCCTGGCGCATCCGGGCGGCACTTCCGATATCGTGCTCCGCGAGGGTGACGTGGTGTCCATCCCCAAAAGCAGCAATACCGTGACCATCGACGGTGCCGTGATGGTTCCCAACCGTGTCTCTTACATGGAAGGCAAGAATGTGGATTATTACCTGAACCAGGCGGGCGGTTACTCGGAGAATGCGAAGAAGGGCAAGAAATTCATCGTTTACATGAACGGCCAGGTGACTAAGGTGAAGGGCAGTGGCAGGAAACAGGTTGAGCCGGGGTGTGAGATTATCGTGCCATCGAAGTCAAAGAAGCGCAGTAATATGGGCGAGATACTGACTTACGCCACCTCTTTCAGTTCTTTGGGTATGATGATTGCCTCTCTTGCAAATTTGATAAAGAAATAAGAAGCAGATATGACGACCGAACAACATAATCGTGATATGGAGCCATTGAATCCGAATACTGATGAGATGGAAATAGATTTGCTGGATATTGTCCGTAAGATAATCGGTATCCGTAAGACTCTGTATAAAGCTGCCGTGGCAGGTGCGGTGATAGGGCTTATTGTCGGATTCAGCATCCCCAGGAAATATACGGTGACGGTGACCTTGTCTCCGGAGATGGGTGATTCGAAAGGAAATGGTGGTTTGGCCGGTCTTGCCGCCTCCTTCCTGGGCAGTGGTGCTTCCATGGGTACCGACGGCTCGGATGCTCTGAATGCCGCGCTTTCTTCGGATATTGTATCTTCGACCCCCTTTCTGCTGGATTTGTTGGATATGCAGGTTCCTTCGCCGGATAAAGACGGGGAAGAGACGGATTTTTCTACTTATCTGGACAATCAGTCTTCGCCGTGGTGGAGTTATGTCTTGGGAATGCCCGGTATGATTATCGGCGGTATCAGGGATTTGTTATCTTCCGATAAGGAACCGGCTGCCGAAAAAAGTGGATTGATAGTCCTGACGCAAGAAGAGAGTGACAAAATCGAATCGCTCAAGAAGAATATATCGGCTGCAATGGACAAGAAGACGGCTATCACGAATATCTCCGTCACTTTGCAAGACCCTAAAGTGACTGCCGTCGTTGCCGATTCGGTTGTCCGCAAGTTGCAGGAATGCATTATCGGCTATCGTACTTCGAAGGCAAAGGATGATTGTGCTTATTTGGAGAAGTTGTATAAAGACCGCCAACAGGAATATTATAATGCTCAGAAAAAATATGCAGATTATGTGGACACGCACGATAATCTGATTCTTCAGAGTGTCCGTGCCGAGCAGGAACGTTTGCAGAATGATATGAGTCTGGCTTATCAGGTATATAGTCAGGTAGCCAACCAGTTGCAGATGGCGCGGGCTAAGGTACAGGAGGAAAAACCAGTTTTTGCGGTGGTGGAACCTGCTGTTGTGCCTTTGCGCCCTTCGGGCATGGGGAAGAAGATGTATATCTTGGCTTTTATGTTCCTGGCAGTATTTGCAACGATGGGATGGATGTTGTTGGGTAAGGATTTGCTGCATCGTTTGAGGAACTTTTAATTGAAAAATAAAGGATAATAGTGTTGTCTGAAAAGTGGTAGACTCTTTAAAACATACTACAACCAAAGGTATTTTTTGGAGTTGCATCGAACGCTTCTCTGTTCAAGGAGTACAGTTTTTGGTTATTATCTTATAGATGTGTGTAAAATGAAAACAAGATACAGGAAAATATAAACAAACGCACTTTATTTCAGTTGTTTATGTGGTTGTTGTTTCTTTCCGTTGTTTTCAGTAATTTCTCTATTTTAGCTCTTTTTTGGTGCATTTTTGTTTCTTGTTTGTTTCTCAATATCGATAATTATTCGTATATTTGCCATATAGAATAACAGACGAAAAAATTCAATTATGCCACGAGTAAAAAAGCCAACGAAGGTCAAAGAACCAATACGTCTTCGGACAAAAAAATTGTCCGATGGGAGCAAGAGTTTGTATTTGGATATTTACCGTAACGGTAAGCGGACATACGAATATCTTAAGATGTATCTTATTCCGGAAACGGACCGCAATGCCCGTCTTCAGAATGAAGTAACAATGACTGCTGCGAATGCCATTAAGTCAAAACGTATCATCGAATTGACCAGTGGCGAAGCCGGTATTGTGAATCATCGGGATAAGATCTATCTGCTGGATTGGATGGATACTTACAAGGAGTTTCAGGAAAAACGCAACAGAAAAAAGTGCGTTGCTCACATCAAAACGGTTGTCCGTCTCTTGAAAGAGTATGCGGGGGAAAAGGTTATATTGGATCAGATAGATGTGGCTTTTTGCCAAGGGTACGTTGATTATGTGATGACGAGCTATCGCCCCAAGGGAAAACCGATAGCAGCTTCTACACAACATACTTATTACATGGTTTTCACTGGGGCATTGAATGCTGCTGTCCGAGCCAAACGCCTGCAGAGGAATCCGTTCAATGAAATGGATAAATCGGAGAAGCCTAAGATGCCGGAAAGTGTGCGCTCGTATATGACCATTGACGAAGTACGAGCTTTGATAGCAACTCCTATAAAAAATGAAATGGTGAAGAATGCCTACCTGTTCTCCTGTTTTTGTGGTCTGCGAATAAGCGATATTATCGGATTAAAATGGAAGGATGTATTTGTGGACAGAGGACAATACCGTCTTGCGTTATCCATGCAGAAAACCAAAGAGCCGATTTATCTCCCTCTTTCTCCTGAAGCATTGAAGTGGATGCCTGAACGTGGTGACAAGACAGAGAGTGATCCGGTGTTCAAATTACCTATGGCTATTAATGCGCGTCTCAAGCCGTGGGCTAAAGCAGCTGGTATTACCAAACAGTTCACCTTTCACACGGCCCGGCACACATTTGCTACAATGATGCTGACGCTTGGCGCGGATCTCTATACTGTATCGAAACTGCTCGGGCATGCGGACGTGAGAATGACACAAGTATATGCTAAAATTGTCAATGAGAAAAAGGATGAAGCGGTAAATCTTACAAACGGCTTATTCGATTGATAATGTAATGGGCATCAGGTCAAATACGCAGATGTTTGCCAGGGGTGTTCCGATTGGAACAATCCCTTGGCAATATATAATAAACACAATTTTAAAATATTCAACAATGAAAAGACCTGACAATGGCCTTCTCTCTTTTTGGAGGGAACGAGCACTTGCATCATATTGATGCAGAACAGGATGTTGCGAAAGAACTTTTCGCGTTGCTCACAGAAGCAAGAACTCTTTATTTACGTGATGTCGTGGCGAACGGTAAATTGTACTTTCGTTACGCAGAAGATTTCGTAAGCAGCCACCGGTTTATTGATTGTGACCGGGTGGTCTGCCGGAATTGCCATGAAATGAACATCCACATCGTAAAAGGATTGCTAAATGATCGCATCCACCTTGTCCGAGAGCTTTTTGCCGCAGAGGATTTCTCGTTTGAGAAATGTATGGAATTGAAACGGATGTATGACACATCTGCCTCTCCGCCAATCGTATCTCGTGGCAACAATCATCAGGAAGTGCCACCGCTTTCTTTTGGCTGCAATTTTACTCGCAAACAGATGATAGGTATTACGGCTTGTGCCGATACTTATCATCTGTTTTGCGTTTCTCCCCTCTGTGTTGAAGACATGGAAGCCCTTTTTGCTTGCGAAGAAGGTTTCCAACTTCGTGTGAATAATATCCGTTATGTGGCCATCTTGTTCGATGCGCTTTTGGAACACTCGCTCATCCGCTCCAAATGGCAGGCGGTTCTCGGTGGCAGACAGTTGCTGCAAACCAAGGACGGAAACGGATTTGTTTCGGCATCGAGTTTGTCGTCCGCGCTGTCGGCCATGCGGAGTAATATGACATCGGCAGCTTATGGCATCAGGCGAGCTGTAAGCGAACTAAAAGAATGGCAATAAGTGCCAAAAAGTGAAGTATGTGAAAGGTAAAAGCGTGATAGTTTCCGTGATACGTGGTTACTGTCATGCTGTAAATTCCTGTCACGCAGTTTACTTGTCCTACCTTTGGCTTCCGTTAGCGCGCTATAGAACGGAAGTGATGCTTCCATTGTCTAATTTACATTAAAAATTCATTATGCAAAACAGTAATAGATTGACATTCATGGAGCGGTTGAGTGAACGACTCACCGGTGTAGAGGCTGTTCTGAAAAAATTAGATCCGATAGAGAGCCTGTTGGAGCGTATCGCTCTGTTGGAGAAAACCATCTATACCACCAAACGGGTATTTACCTTTCAGGAGGCTTGTATGTATATCGGCATCTCCGAGAGTATGTTATACAAACTGACATCCAGTAAAGAGATTCCGCATTACAAGCCACGTGGGAAAATGGTCTATTTTGCCAAGGAGGAACTGGACGAATGGCTTTTGCAGAATTACGAACCGACCGTAGACGAAGCGGTACGTATGGCGAACGAAGCAGCTAAGACACAACCATTCTTTAATCAAAGACGCTATGGAAGACGAAAGAAGGACTGAATGCAACGCGGATATGGGACCGGAAGAACATCGCTTATCATACATTCTATCCGCTTCGCAGATCCGGGCAACGGACACTTACGAGACACCGCCGCAAATTATTTGGATAGACAACTCGACTATTGCCACACTCGGCAACTTCAGTGCATCTACCGGCAAGGCGAAATCCAAGAAAACGTTCAATGTTTCAGCCATCGTTGCTGCATCGTTGGCGGGAAAGCAGGTGTTGAATTACCGGGCGCACCTGCCTGAAGGTAAACAAAAGATACTGTATGTGGACACTGAACAGAGTCGCTTCCATTGCCACAATGTATTGGAACGTATTTTAAGACTTGCCGGATTGCCTACTACTGCCGATAGTGAGAACCTTGATTTCATCTGTTTGCGGGAGTATTCCCCATCGGTACGAATTGATGTCATAGATTATGCCCTGCGTCAGAACAATGGCTATGGCTTGGTTATTATTGACGGCATCCGTGACCTGATGCTCGATATCAACAGCACCGGCGAGTCGGTAGAAGTCATCAATAAGATGATGGAATGGTCATCGAAATACAATTTGCACATCCATTGTGTGCTGCATTTGAACAAAGGTGACAATAATGTACGTGGGCATATCGGTACGGAAATGAGCAACAAGGCAGAGACGGTGCTGGTCATCAGCAAGAATGCCGAGTCTCCCAGCATCAGTGAAGTGCATGCATTGCATATTCGTGAGAAGGAGTTCAAACCGTTTGCATTTACCGTTAATGAAGGTGGCCTTCCGGTTATAGCCGAAGATTATCACTTCTGCGAAACTCCCAAACAAAAGCTGAAACAGCGGGTGGGATTCATGGAGCTGACTATTGAACAACATCGCGAAGCACTCTCAGCCGCATTTGGCGACAAGCCCATCCGCGGGTTTGAAAATATGCTGCAAGCCATGATGACCTCTTATGCAGCAATCGGATTCAAGCGCGGACGGAATGTGATGGTCAAACTATTGGTGCATCTGACCGACACGCTCAAGCTGGTTGTTAAACGGGACAAACTGTTTTATTACGATACGACTCCCGCAGAAGCGAGGCTTTTTGATGAAGAATGAGGGCGGGCGCGGGTATATATGATTCAGTTTAATTTAGTATAGATATATATAGGAGAATAAACCAAACTAAACTGGTTTTGTGGAAACAAGTGAAAAGAAACAGACATGACCATATCAGAAGCAAAACAAGTGCGCATAGTGGATTTTTTGGCCAGGCTCGGCCACCATGCACAGTATGTAAAATCGGGTCAACATTGGTTCCTCTCGCCCTTGCGGAAGGAGATGACGCCATCGTTCAAGGTCAATGACAGGCTGAACGAATGGTATGATTTTGGCGAGGCGACCGGAGGTGACCTTGTGGAATTGGGCAAGTATCTTTATCAGACGGATAGCGTGAGCGAAGTGCTTGCGTGCATTGAACGGTATGTTAATTGCGCTCCGTTGCCAAGAATCCGTGTGCCGACAGTTCCGGCCAAGGCAATAGAGTCCGACATGAAGGATTTGATAGTCGTACCATTGCGGAATTATGCACTATTGTCGTATCTTCATTCGCGGATGATTGATGCGGATATCGGACGGATGTTCTGTCGGGAGGTGCACTATGAGTTGCGCAATCGTCGTTATTTCGCATTGGCGTTTGCCAATATCTCCGGTGGGTACGAGGTGCGCAATCCTTATTATAAAGGGTGTATCAAGGGAAAGGATATCTCTCTGATAAAACAGTCTCACGATATGTTGCAGAGCCGGGTCTGTTTATTTGAGGGTTTCATGGATTTCTTGTCCTATCTAACACTTAAACAGTGTGATGATGATGTTGTCTGCCTTGACGTACCCTGTGATTATCTCGTAATGAACTCAGTCGGTAATCTGAAAAAGACGTTGGCGCGCCTGCAAGAATATGCGCACATCCACTGTTATCTCGACAATGACCTTGCCGGGAGGAAAACAGTGGAAACCATTGCCGGGATGTACGGCCGGAAAGTCAGTGACGAAGCGGGCCGCTATGCCGACTATAAAGACTTGAATGATTACTTGCGCGGAAAGAGACGCTGACTGTCATCTGCCGTTCACACGAAAGCTCTCCATTCAGGAGGGCTTTTTTTATGCCCGTATCTTTCTTATCCCTCTTCTAAAATCATGCTGAAATACGATTTAGAATATGATTTTAGAATATGATTTTGTGATTTATCGGGAATCTTTGATGAAAATCTTTTGATTTATAATCAATAATTTCCACTTTATATTTATGTGTTCTTACTTTGCAATCATATTCAAAATAACAAATTATATTATACGAATAGATATGAAATCATATTTTATTTTTGCCATTGTCCTGACGGTAGTCTATCTTGTTTATTACGCGGTCATTATCGTACAGGATCTTTATGGAAAAAAGGGAACAGGTAAAGTGAGTGAGGAAGTGTTCGACTTCGGCGAACTGGAAGATGAACCAAGTGTGACCGTGACGGAGAACGATGCGGGATTCAATGTCGGGGATGAGAAGTACGAAACGGATATCGCTCCTACGGCTCCATCCGAAACGCAGGAGCCTGAGACCGCAACAGACAATAGAAAGGCCACTGTAGCGGAGAAGCTGGAACGGCTGAAAGCGCAAGCTGAAGAACAGATGGAAGAAACGGCAGCATATCTGTCGGACGCGTACACAGCGGATGAACTATACAAAGCCATGCTCTCCAAAGGTAAGCCGGACGGACGCCCGGAGATAATATGGAAACCCATCAAAGACCAATTGTAGAATGTCGAAAGCAAGAAAAATATTATGTACACTGTGCTTTGTCCCTTACATGGCATTCGCCAAAAGCGGCAGCGTGAATTACAGTTGGGGTGCAGACGCACTGGCGACGATGCACGACTTCGTGGTAACAATGATGCTCTATGTATTGTACATCTGCTATGCTATTGCTTCGGTGTTTGTCATCGTTGCCGCGCTCCAGATCTACATCAAGATGAACACCGGTGAAGATGGTGTGGTGAAGTCTATTGTGTCGCTTGTCGGTGCGTGTCTTTTCATCATTGGAGCCTCGATTGTATTTCCGGCCTTATTCGGATATCGTATATAATCAACCTGATTATCAGATGATTTAAAATAAAGTTTCACTAAAAACAACGTAACAAGTATGATTAAGAAAATCAAACAAATGTGCCGAAAGGCAAAAGGACTTTTTAGAGAAGTCTCCATCAAAGTAAAAATGCTTGCCATCACCCTGTTGGGCGGCACTCCTGCTATGGCACAGAGTACGGCAGGTGATTATTCTGCCGGAACGACTGCATTATCTACCGTGGCAGAAGAGATTGTAAAGTATGTACCTATCATGGTGAAACTTTGCTATGCTATTGCAGGTGTAGTGGCTATCGTGGGTGCCATTTCGGTATATATCGCAATGAACAATGAAGAGCAGGACGTGAAGAAGAAAATTATGATGGTAGTAGGTGCGTGTATCTTCTTGATTGCTGCTGCTCAAGCATTGCCCCTGTTCTTCGGTATCTCATAAACGGGCTGCATGATGAAAGGTACGAAAGAACGCTATCCGGACTATCAACTGTTCAAGGGACTGCAACGGCCTTTGGAACTGATGGGGTTGCAAGGCCGCTACATCTATTGGGCGGCAGGTGCGGCGGGCGGGGCTGTTGTCGGCTTTATCATCGCCTACTGCCTCATGGGGTTCGTAGCCGGTTTGGTCGTACTGTCGGCTGCCCTATCAACGGGTATCGCACTTATCATCTTCAAACAGCGAAAGGGGTTGCATAGTAAAAAGGTAGAGCGTGGTGTGTACGTGTATGCTCACTCGCGCAAAGTCTGACTATAAGAAAAACCATCACGACAATGTGTGTGGCTAATTGATTGTTGAACACGGGCGGGTCCGCCTCCAACTGAGGCAGACCTGCCCTTATTAAATCGAACGAGTATCGGAATGACCTTATACATTATCTTATTTTTTATTGCTCTGTGCGTAGGCATGGCCTTGTCGGTCTATACGTTCGGTACAGGCGGCAAGCGTAAGCGTATCTTTCAGGATATCTACTTTTCGGTGGAAGAAACGGACGGCGTGGGCGTGCTGTACACCAAGACGGGCGAATACTCCGCTGTGCTCAAGATAGAGAATCCTGTACAGAAGTATTCGGCAGACATAGACAGTTATTATGAGTTCGCAAATTTGTTTTCTGCCCTTGCACTGACGCTGGGGGAAGGGTATGCCATCCACAAGCAGGACATTTTTGTGAAAAAACAATTCGAGAATGAGCCGGACGGCAATCAGGAATTTCTCTCAGCTTCCTATTTCCGCTATTTCAGGGGACGCCCATACACGGACAATCTTTGCTACCTGACAATTACGCAAGAATCAAAGAAGAGCCGCCTGTTCTCGTTCGACAACAAAAAGTGGCGCGACTTCCTTGTGAAAATCCGCAAGGTACACGACCAACTTCGTGACGGCGGTGTGCAAGTCCGATTCTTGAACAAAGCCGAAGCGAGCGAGTATGTGGACAGCTATTTCGCTATGAATTTTAATGACCGTACCGTGTCGATGACGAATATCAAGACAGACGATGAAACGGTATCTATGGGAGACAAACGATGCAAGGTGTACAGCCTTGTGGATGTGGATTGCATCGCATTACCGTCGTTGATACGTCCTTATACAAACATAGAGGTAAACAATACCGAAATGCCGGTGGACTTGGTATCAGCCGTGGATAACATTCCGTATGCGGAAACAGTAGTATATAATCAAGTCGTCTTCTTGCCTAACCAAAAGCGGGAACTTTCGTTGCTTGACAAAAAGAAGAACCGCCATGCGAGCATACCGAATCCAGGTAACCAAATGGCTGTAGAGGACATTAAACGGGTACAGGAAGTGGTAGCCCGTGAGAGCAAACAGGTGGTATATACGCATTTTAACATGGTGGTGAGTGTTCCTGCGGACACTGACCTGCAGAAATGCACCAACCACCTCGAAAATGCTTTCGGCCGCATAGGTATCCATATTAGTAAACGCGCCTATAACCAACTGGAACTGTTCGTAGGTTCATTTCCCGGAAACTGTTATGCACTGAACGAGGATTACGACCGTTTCCTGACTCTCAGTGATGCGGCAACGTGCCTGATGTATAAAGAACGGGTGCTGCACAGCGAAGATACTCCTCTGAAAATCTACTATACGGACAGGCAGGGCGTTCCGGTGGCCATCGACATCACAGGAAAAGAGGGAAAACACAAGCTGACGGACAACTCCAACTTCTTCTGCCTGGGGCCTTCGGGCAGCGGCAAGAGCTTCCACATGAACTCGGTAGTGCGCCAACTACATGAACAGGGAACGGATGTGGTAATGGTGGATACAGGAAACTCCTACGAGGGTCTGTGTGAGTATCTGGGCGGCAAGTATATCGCCTATACGGAGGAAAAGCCTATCACAATGAATCCATTTAAAATCAGCCGGAATGAATACAACATAGAGAAGATTGACTTCCTGAAAAGCCTTATCCTGATGATATGGAAAGGGTCGGACGCCAAGATTCAGGAAATTGAGTTCCGCATTGTGGAGCAGATAATCATTGACTATTACGATGCCTTCTTCAACGGATTCACCCGTTACTCGGACGAGCAGCGCGGTGTCCTCCTGAAAAACCTGTTCGCTTCGGCCAGCCGCAAGAATACCAATATGCCACCCAAAGAGGTGGACAATATGGTGCGCAAGCAAATCGACGTGCTGGAAGCCCGGCGCGCGGCACTCAAAGTAACGGAACTGTCGTTCAACAGCTTCTTCGATTACAGCTTCGACCGCTTGGAGCAGATATGCACCGAAAACGACATCACCACTATCAGTTACTCGACCTACTCCACCATGCTTCAGCCATTTTACAAAGGCGGCGCATACGAGAAGATTCTCAATGAAAATGTGGACTCCACTCTCTTTGATGAAACATTCATCGTTTTCGAAGTGGATGCAATCAAGGAAAATAAAAAGCTGTTCCCCATTATTACGTTGATTATCATGGATGTATTCCTACAAAAAATGCGTATCAAGAAGGGGCGCAAGGTCTTGGTTATCGAGGAAGCATGGAAAGCCATCGCCAGTCCGCTCATGGCAGAATACATCAAATATATGTACAAAACCGCCCGAAAGTTTTGGGCTTCGGTGGGTGTCGTCACACAGGAGATTCAGGATATTATCGGGTCTGAGATTGTCAAGGAGGCCATCATCAACAATTCCGACATAGTGATGCTGCTTGATCAAAGCAAATTCCGCGAAAGGTTTGACAGCATCAAAGCCATACTGGGGCTGACGGATGTGGACTGCAGGAAGATTTTTACCATCAACCGCCTTGACAACAAAGAGGGACGCAGTTTCTTCCGAGAGGTATTTATCCGCCGGGGTACAACCAGCAGTGTGTACGGTGTGGAAGAATCGAGAGAATGCTATATGACCTATACGACCGAGCGGGCAGAGAAAGAGGCCCTGAAACTCTACAAACGGGAGTTGCAATGCAGCCACCAAGAGGCTATCGAGGCATATTGTCGTGACTGGAATGCCAGCGGTATCGACGAATCACTACCGTTCGCTCAGAAGGTTAATAAAGCGGGAAGAGTATTGAACTTAACAAAAAAATAACATTCGAATGAAAACGAAAAGAATTTTAATTACCCTGCCATTGAATTACGGGCTGAACGAGATGGTATTTGAAAGTAGCCTGACACGGAAGCAGATTTCTATCAGTAATCCTGAACTCACAGAGTTGTCCATCTGTGAATTTTGTATGTTGTCTCGGGAAAGGTTACTTGCTGTAAAAGGTATGACACCAGAGACGGTGGCTGCTATCGAACATCTGTTGACAGAGTATTCCCTGCGGTTTGGTATGTCCGGTGAGGAACTGGAGGCATACTTGAAACAATACTACGAAGAAAATCCCAGGGAAAAGGAGTTTTATGACCTGTGCGATAAAATGTGCAATGAAATACCGGTCTTCGATGAAAAGAACTTCAGGGAAAAATTAGGTCGGGAACTGAATGGCAATCCGCTGGGTGGCAATAAACTGAACGACTTGGGATGGCAACGCTATCATACCGTGCGCGAGGCATATCTGAGACAACCTTTGTTCTTGAGATTGTTCGGCTCACGTAAAGCTCGAATAAGAAAAGCCATTGAAGATGCTTCTGTGATACATGATATGTTTTGCCGATTGGTCACGGAGAGCTGTATAGACACCGAACGGTGGTATTTCGAACACAGGGAAATGGAAAGGACAAAAGAGTGATAAAGGTATGAAACGACTATCTATCTTTTTGGCCATCCTATCACTTGCCTTGACGCAGCATATTCATGCGCAATATTACAGTGTGAACTATGATGCACGTACCGTGGCGGCAATGGCCGCTGCGTTCGGTACGGAAGTAGTGGCCGAAAGCTACTATCGGGAGCAGGTGGATGACATCCTGAAACATTATACGGCAGCGGAGGTGGCGACGGCAGGGATATTCGCTTCTAAATTTTTGGAACATAAGGCCCTGTCTGACCTTGGTATCTGGTGCAGCAGCACGGAAAACTACTATTACCACCGCATCTACCGTATGGTAGCGGAGAAAATCATGCCGAAAATATGGATAGTGGCGAAGTTGATGCTCCGTTCGCCGCAAACGGCCATATACTGGGGAAGCTATCTGATGAAAGTGTGTGATGATACCAAGAGCCTGTGTATGCAGTTCGAAAGTATCGTGACAAACAGTTCGCTGAGTTTCTCGGATATTGCCTTTTTGGAAATCAACCGGGAAGTTGCTTCCTTACTGAACCTCTCGGAACTGGGTGGGGTGGATTGGAAACGGATACAGGATGATCTTGGTCGTGTGTCGGGAAACGTCACAAGCGAACATCTGAAAGATGACCTTGACAAATTCTACAACATGGGGGTAGGACTGGCGACATCGGGTATAGAAAACCTCGGTAATGCCTTGCTACAAGGCAGCTCGTTCCATAACCTGATGAACGGTAAAATCAGTGAAATAGGCAATCTGTATGAACATTACGGAGCACTCTTGGAGCAGGCAGAACACGGTATAGGAGACTTGTTGCTCAGCATGGTAGGCGGTGCCGATAATGTCGCCGGCCTGTTCGATTTCGGCAACTACAACCTCACTGCCTGGATGAAGGACTATCTGGATGAAGCAACTGGTAACTATTATACACAACGGTGGTATATCGCAAGGCGCGACCAAGGGAGTATATCGCTATGCGACTATTACCCACCGACGGATGATAACAGCATCCTGAATGGTGGCGCATGGGTGCGGTTCAATACAAGTGATCCGGGCTTCTATCCCAGTATTGCGCAACGTGAGCAGGTGCTCGCCAATTCGGAAAGCCATGCCGGTTGGTCAAGAAACCGCGTGCAGCAGTTGAATAGCCGGAACGATGGTTTTACCTACAGTATCAATTACTGGCAACAGGGCTATATCATCAGCCGTGGCGGCAAGCAGACGAAGAAAGCATACGCCTATGAGATACACGTCACAAAGAGCTGGAACAGAGAGGAAATCATCTATGAAGATGTATTCGATTCCTATTCGATGGACTTGAATACATTTCGTGCCCAGCTTGAAGCCCGACTCTCGGAGTTCAACGACAATGAGGAGGGCTATACCTATTATATATCTTCCGGTGCGCGAAACTATTATCAGGCGACTGATGCTGCCAAACTGAAAGGATGTGAGAGTGTGACCATCAGCGTGACTTGTTCGGACGGGGCAACATTGGGGCAAGGCTCGACACAATACAAATGCCGCCAGTGCGGAAGTTCGTTGAATGCACACTCTAAGGAATGTGTCATGCAGACCTCTGTAACAGAAAACAATCTGGATTTCTCGGAACTGGACGGACTACTGGATGAAGCAAACAATAAAGTGACCACGCTGGAAACGCAGATCGGAACATTGGAGGCTGAGAATGCTGTTCTGTTGAAAAAAATCAGTACAGCAAGTATCGAGGAGGCCGCCATATACCGTCAACAGTACAATGCCAACAAAACGCAGATAGAACACCTGAAAAGTGAATTGGCAGAGTGGAGGAAAAAACAGAAGGATTATGAGGATGCGAGACGGGAAGCTGGTGCTGACAATGACGTGCCAACTGACGACTATTATCGCTTGCCGGCCATCATGCAGGACTGTAAGACGGCATACGGTCTTACATGGCAGGATGGTGGCGCGTGGAACGGCTATACATTCGTCCGTAAGGCTACCATGCCGAACATCAATGGTATCATTACATTCCGTGCAACTATCTCCATTGTGCGGAAACCGAAATATTTCCTCGGTATCAAGATACACCGTGCCATTATCCAAATCAGTTGGGAACTGACCTCGGAATATACCGATACGCACGTTGCAGATGTGCTGACGCTTGATCCGGAACTTTCGGATGCTGAAAAGTCCAAGATTGTAAACGACCGCATTGCAGAAATCGCACGAGAACATCCTTCCTGTAAAATTACTACAGAATATGCCCGAAGCGCACCGATGGACGAAACAGAGAACGGTGATGTGTACCATCTGCTGTGGTCGAGTGACCGTCTCGATATTGCAAGGGAGGTGGATTCGCGTATTACGAAGATATACGCCGACCTCGTGTCCTTGGAGAAGATGATGCACTACAAACGGAGCATCCTTGATGTGATGAAGGATGTGCTGCCCGGCTTGAATATGGACGCCGGACGCCGCCTGACGCTTGTGGAAGAGTGCCATGACCGTTGGGTGGAAAATGCGCGGGTTTCACGAAACGGTAACGGTGGAAATGGGAGAAAGGAGGAACGGAAATGAAACGGAACCTGATTGTTGCCCTGCTGCTGTCTGCCCTGCTGCCCGGTATCGCCAAGGCGCAGTGGTCGTTTGATGTTGTTTCCGTCGAGGCATACATCAATGACCATAAGAAGCAACGCAGCCTGTTGCTCGCACGCAGCACCTTGGAATATAGCAACAAACTGTTGCACGAGTACAGCCGGAAGGAGGTCGGGAACTACAAGGAGCTGAATGTCAATCTTGACCGGTATACCCGTGCGTTCGATGTCATTGACGTGATGTACCAGTCGTTGCGCACGGTACTGAATGTCAAGAATACCTATACAGCGGTCGGTGACCGCATAGGCGACTACAAGGATCTGTTGGAAGATTTCAACGAAAAAATACTGAAACGGGGGCGTATCGAATCTGCCGATACGCTGATTCTTGCCATCAATGCAAGAGGGCTGCGGGCTATCGCGTATGAGGGGGAACAACTCTACAAGTCTGTGAGTGACCTTATACTGTATGCCACAGGTGCGGCAGCCTGTTCGACCAGTGACTTGCTTATGGTGCTGGAAGCCATCAACCAATCGCTGGATAATATCGAGAGGCATCTGAACCGAGCCTATATCGAGACATGGCGATACATACAGGTGCGCATTGGCTATTGGAAAGCAAAGGTATATCGCTCACGCACGAAACGGGAGATTCTCGATGACGCATTCGGGCGTTGGCGCGGAGCGGGAAGATTGGAATATTAACGATAAAATGGAAAGAATATGAACAGAAAATTTTTACTCATCGCCGTTGCGGTGATTCTAACGATGGCGGCAAGGGCGCAGTCGGTGACTTATAATCACGATTCGTCAAAGCAGAATCAGGTGACAGTCATGGAAACGGGTACGGGGGCACTTACCCCCGAACTTTATTATTCCACACTGCATAACAAATACAAGAAGTCGGCAGCAGCTAAGAATAAACTTTCGTATCGCACGCTCGCAGGTATCAACCTCTATAACCAGGTGAATGAAGCGGAAGTTATTGACTCTGCTCTGACCAGTCGCGCGAAAATAGAAGCGTTAAATGTTACCGACCGGCAGGTTGACATAGCCTGGCTTGCCGAAGGTGAAAAAGTGAGCGGACAGATGGAACGGTTCAAACGCAACATCGACCGCATACTTTTATCCGGTGGCACTCCATCCGATAAGGAACGGTGGGATGACTATTACCGTGTCTATCAATGCGCAATCAAGTCAACAAGGGAGGCCTATATGCCCAATGCACAGCGGAAGAAGGAATACCTGCGTATTTATGAGGATGTGACATTGCAGAATGAAACGCTTGTGTTGTTTCTCGCCCAACAGCGCAATGCCAGAGTGGCAAGCGCACTGCTGAATGCGACAAACAACCATGTTCTGAACAAAGGAGGCATTGTCCGCGGAGCAATTGACCGATGGCAAGAATCGCGTCTTGTGGTACGTGGGGCACAATCCGGGAATAACGGTGCCAATGGCGACGGGGATGAAACGGTAAGCGGAAAGAACTGAAAAACAATAATCTATGGCAGACGGAAATATACTTTCGGATTTCGGTATCAACATTCTCGAAGAAGAGATTGATGATGTGATTTTCCAAACCAATGAATTTCTGACAGACGCGACATTCACCGGTTCGCAGGGGCCTTTCTGGTGGATCTTGCAGATGTGTATGGCATTGGCCGCCTTGTTTGCAATCGTAATGGCAGCAGGTATGGCGTACAAGATGATGGTGAAGCACGAACCGCTGGATGTGCTGAAACTGTTCCGCCCTTTGGCTATCTCCATTATTCTTTGCTGGTGGTATCCACCTGCAGACACGGGAATGGCGGGAAGCAGAAGCAATTGGTGCTTCCTCGACTTTCTTTCCTATATCCCGAATTGCATTGGTTCATATACGCATGACCTCTATGAAGCCGAGGCTACACAGATAGCGGATAAATTCGAGGAGGTGCAGCAACTCATCCATGTGCGCGACACCATGTATCATAGCTTGCAAGCGCAGGCAGACGTCGCCCATACAGGGACGTCCGATCCGAATCTCATCGAGGCAACGATGGAGCAGACCGGTGTGGATGAAGTGACGAATATGGAGAAGGACGCTGCGGAGCTTTGGTTCACTTCGCTGACAGCAGGCGTCATTGTGGGAATAGACAAAATCATCATGCTTATTGCCCTGATTGTGTTTCGGATAGGTTGGTGGGCGACTATCTACTGCCAGCAGATATTACTCGGGATGCTGACGATATTCGGGCCTATACAATGGGCATTCTCGCTATTGCCGAAGTGGGAAGGTGCCTGGGCAAAGTGGCTTACACGCTATCTGACCGTGCATTTTTATGGTGCCATGTTGTACTTCGTAGGCTTTTATGTATTACTCCTTTTTGATATCGTACTCTGCATACAGGTGGAAAACCTGACGGCGGTAACTGCCAGCGAACAGACGATGGCGGCTTACCTGCAAAACTCGTTCTTCTCCGCAGGCTATCTGATGGCGGCAAGTATCGTCGCACTGAAATGTCTGAACCTCGTGCCCGACCTTGCCGCATGGATGATACCTGAGGGCGACACGGCCTTCTCGACCCGAAACTTCGGCGAGGGTGTGGCACAGCAGGCCAAGATGACGGCAACTGGCGGCATCGGGTCTATGATGAAGTAACCTGTCAATCAGAGTTTTAAATTCAAACTAATTAATAATCAAAGTAAAAATGAAATTACAAAAGAAAATTGAGAGCTGGTGCAAAGATGAGAAATTCATGTTATATGCACAGGAACGCGTGAGAAAAGAGGTCTGTGAAGTGGCTGAGAACCACTGCATCGACCCGGAGTATGAGGAACTGGACGAAGCCTTTGACAATGACGACAGGTATATCGTTCCGTTGGTGGCCTATCTGACATACAAGCTGCGCCTCGCCGTAGTGCAACGGAATGCAAGGAAACGCGAAAGGGGTATCTGGTGGGTGCTTGTGCATGTGGAAATGCAGGGATATTATGTAGAGATATTCTCAGCAGAGTTCGCCAGCCTTTTGGCAGAACTGCGGGAAGTAGTCCTGCCTATGCTGCATAGCGATTATGTACAGTCATTGAACAAGAAAATCAGATAAATATGATCGTGTTGAGTTTATTTGATGGGATGAGTTGCGGGCAGATAGCTTTGCGGCAACTTGGCATTGTCCCGGAAGTGTATTATGCTTCCGAGATTAATGCGCATGCTATCAGGCAGACACAACTCAACTTTCCAAACACCATACAACTTGGTGATGTAACCAATCTGAATGTCAGCTTACTGAAGCCTATTGATATTTTGATTGGCGGCAGTCCTTGCCAGTCGTTTTCCTTTGCTGGGAAATGTGCCGGAATGTCTACAGTAGACAAAGAAGAAATCCACACATTGAAACATTACCTGGCACTGAAAAGCGAAGGATTTCAATTTGAGGGAGAGTCGTATCTGTTCTGGGAGTATATGCGCGTCCTGACAGAGATACGCCAATATAATCCTGATGTGCTGTTTCTTTTGGAAAATGTGGAAATGGGCAAGAAATGGGAACGCGTGCTGAGCGAAGCCATTGGCCTATTTGGAGTGCATATCAATTCCGCTTTGGTATCGGCACAAAACCGCTCCCGCATCTATTGGACGAACATACGAACGAAAAAAGTAGGGCTGTTCAATGAATTGCACTCAGACATTCCCCAGCCGGAAGACAGAAAGATATTCTTGCGCAATATTGTGGAGAGCGAAGTAGATAAGAAATACTACCTAAGCGAAAAGATGTTGGGGTGGCTGAAAAGACATAGTGAAAAGCAATCAAACGGTATTCGTTTATTGGAAGTCGATGGCAAGTCCCATTGTCTGACAGCCACCGCACAAACCAAGGGAAATCTTACTACGGATTACATCTGTATGGCTATGCGTGGCAGAAAAATTTGTAAGACTTCCCGAAGGACGGAATATGGCAAGAAGATGCAGAAAGAGCATGATGAAGCGGAAACCTCCGAATCTCGAAAAAACATCCAACAGCTTGAACCTCGGACAGATGGTAAGACAAACTGCCTGACGAGTGTACAGAAAGACAATTTGATATGGACCGGTTTTCGGGACTTATGTATGTCGTGCGGTAGTATTCGCCGACTGACTCCAACGGAATGCGCACGTTTGCAAACCATACCGGAATGGTATATATGGGAATGCAGTGATACACAGCAATATCAGATGTTAGGGAACGGATGGACGGTGGAAGTGATTGTACACATCTTCAGTTTTTTGAATATGGCATTAAACAGGAACAACAATAAATAATAAGATTATGGTAATCAAGAATCTGGAAAACAAAATCAAACTGGTGGGCATTATCTGCACCACATTCCTTATGGGGTGCATCATCATCAGCCTATCGAGCATCTGGACGGCCCGGACAATGGTCACCGACGCACAGAAGAAAGTGTATGTACTGGATGGGAACGTGCCTATCCTCGTGAACCGCACGACAATGGATGAGACATTGGACGTGGAAGCCAAGAGCCATGTAGAGATGTTTCATCACTACTTCTTTACGCTGCCGCCGGACGACAAGTATATCCGTTACACGATGGAGAAAGCGATGTACCTGGTGGACGAAACAGGACTGGCGCAGTACAATACGCTCAAGGAAAAGGGATTCTACTCCAACATATTGGGTACGAGTTCGGTATTCTCCATCTATTGTGACAGCATTGCTTTCAATAAAGAAAAGATGGAGTTCACCTACTACGGGCGTCAGCGCATCGAGCGGCGGAGTAACATCCTCATGCGCAAGCTGGTCACTGCCGGACAACTCAGGCGTGTACCCAGGACCGATTACAATCCGCACGGACTGCTCATCGTGAACTGGCGTACGCTGCTGAACAAAGACATTGAACAGAAAACGAAGGCTAACTATTAAATATCAAGAATTATGAATATCAAGGGATTCAGGCGGATGTTGTTCGGCGAGAAGATGCCGGACAAGGATGATCCGCAATACAAAGATCGCTACGAGCGGGAAGTGGCCACCGGACGCAAGTTTGCCCAAGTGACACGCATCGACAAGGTGGCAGCCAAGGTACAGGGTTTTGCCGATACGCACAGGACACTGTTCTTAGTCATCGTATTCAGCTTTGTTATCGGGGTTTTCGCATGGAACGCTTACCGCTTGGTGGCTGTGTTCCGGCATAGCCCGGCAGGGCGCACGGCGACGGAGATGCAGGATTCGGTGTTGCGTGAGCGGCACAAAAGGCTGCAAAGGATTGAAGTGAGGGAAAATAAAAGCAAAGTAGATGAACCACAGTAAAATAGTGCTTATGAATACACGGTTTGAAAAATCAGTCCATTCATCGGACGAATGGTACACTCCCAAAGAGGTATTGGACGCATTGGGGAAGTTCGACCTCGACCCTTGTGCTCCCATCCGTCCATTGTGGCCGACCGCAAAGGTCATGTATGACCGGAATGCAGACGGACTGTCGCGGAAATGGGAAGGGCGTGTGTGGCTGAATCCGCCCTACTCACGCCCTCTGATAGAACAGTTCGTCAGGAAACTGGCAGAGCATGGCAACGGCATCGCGCTGTTGTTCAATCGCTGCGATTCAAAGATGTTTCAAGATGTCATTTTTGAGACCGCAAATGGAATGAAATTCCTGCGTCACCGTATCCGGTTCTACCGTCCGGACGGAACACGTGGCGACTCTCCCGGCTGCGGCAGCATTCTGATCGCTTTCGGAAAGGACAACGCAGAGGTGCTGAAAAACTGCACCATTGAAGGAAAGTATGTACAACTCAATTAAAGACGCACAATGAAGATAACAGATAAAATCAATTTCAGGGAACCGAAGTATATGCTTCCGGCCATCCTGTACATTCCGTTACTGGTCGCGTCGTACTTCATCTTCGACCTGTTTCATACGGAGACAGTGGAGATACAGGATAAGACGCTGCAGACGACTGAGTTCTTGAACCCAGAACTGCCGGATGCCCAAATCAAGGGTGGCGACGGTATAGGCAGCAAGTACGAGAATATGGCGAAATCGTGGGGTAAGATACAGGACTACTCCGCAGTGGACAACATAGAACGAGACGAACCCGATAAAGAAAAAGAAGAATATGAATCGCAATACACGCAGGACGACATCGCCCTGCTCGACGAACAACAACAGGAGAAAGCTGCGGCAACGCAAG
Source organism: uncultured Bacteroides sp. (assembly GCF_910578895.1). Classification (GTDB taxonomy): domain Bacteria; phylum Bacteroidota; class Bacteroidia; order Bacteroidales; family Bacteroidaceae; genus Bacteroides. The sequence continues at coordinate 11,496 of NZ_CAJTSC010000037.1, read as the reverse complement.
CTGCCGATGCCAAGACACGCGAACAAGAAGCCCTCGCGGAACTGGAAAAAGCCCTCGCCCAAGCAAGGCTGAGAGGACAGAACGAAGTAATGTCGCCTGCCGAAACTGACACGGCAGCATCGGCACAGATGCCTGCGGCTACCATAGAGGTAAAGGGCAAGATAGAGGAAGAGAGCCGGTCGGTAAAAGCCCCGTCCGAAAACGAGCCTCCCAGCGAGGTCGTGCGGAAGGTAAAGACCGCATCGGACTACTTCAACACGCTGGCGAAAGATTCCTACGAGCCGAAGCTCATCAAGGCCATCATTGACGAAAACATCAAGGCGGTGGACGGTTCGCGCGTCAGGCTGCGTCTGCTCGACGATGTGGAGATAAACGAGTGTGTAATCAAACGAGGCTCATACCTATACGCCACCATGAGCGGTTTTTCGTCAGGGCGCGTGAAAGGAAATATCACCAGCATTCTCATCCACGACGAACTGGTGAAGGTCAGCCTGTCGCTGTATGACACGGACGGTATGGAGGGACTGTATGTGCCAAACTCCTCTTTCCGCGAGACGAGCAAGGATGTGGCGAGCGGAGCGGTGTCGGGCAATATGAACATGAATACAGGCACAACCGGCAGCAGCCTCGCCCAATGGGGAATGCAGGCCGCCACCAACGCCTATCAGAAAACCAGCAACGCCATCGGCAAGGCCATCAAGAAGAACAAGGTGAAGCTGAAATACGGCACGTTCGTGTATTTAGTAAACGGCAGGGAAACCAACAACGGCAGATAGTATGAAGCAGAGGAATATAGGAATAATAGATGTGGACAGCCATAACTTTCCGAACTTCGCGCTGATGCGTGTCTCGGCCTACTACAAGAACAAAGGCTATGATGCGGAGCGGGCTGTTCCGTCGAAAAAATATGATATCGTTGCTGCAAGCAAGATATTCACATTTACTCCCGACTATGACTATACCGGCATAGAGGCAGGTATTGTGCTAAAAGGGGGAACCGGCTACGACGTGGGGGCCAGACTGCCAAAGGAAATAGAGGAATCCGCAGGTATGGATTATGCGCTATATCCGCAATATCCGTTCTCCGTCCAGTTTTTCTCAAGGGGATGTATCAGAAGATGCCCTTTCTGTCTCGTCCGTGAGAAAGAGGGATATATCGCACCGGTTACTCCGGTCAACCTCAATCCCAACGGCAAGCACATAGAAGTCCTCGACAATAATTTCTTTGCCAATCCTGCATGGAAAGAAGCCGTGGATTACCTGCTTAACGCCAAGCAGAAGGTAAACCTGCACGGTGTCGATATAAGGATTATGAATGAGGAACAGGCGTACTGGCTCAACAGACTGCCGCTGCACAAGAGCATACATATCGCATGGGATTTGCCGCAGATTGACCTCACGGACAAGCTGAGGGAAGTAACAAAATACATCAAGCCATACAAACTGATGTGCTATGTGCTTGTCGGCTATGATTCGACCATCGAGCAGGATATGTACCGTATCGAGCGGCTTCGCGAACTGGGAATAAAGCCGTTCGTGATGCCTTACCGTGATTTTGATAATGCCAGGGTTCCGACCCAGTATGAAAAAGACCTCGCACAATATGTAAACAAACCGATGGTATTCAAGTCCTGCACTTTCGCCGATTTTTCGCCGAGGAAAGGGTTTAAGTGCGGATATTATCTGACGAACAACAGTAAAACGGTATGCTGAAAGTCGACATCATATATAATAAGGATTGTCTCGAAGGATTGAAAGAGCTTCCGGACAAGTGTATAGATGCGGTGATAGCGGATATGCCATACGGTGTGCTGAACCGCAAAAACTGTTCGGCCGGATGGGACAGGCAGATACCGCTTGATGCCCTGTGGGAGCAGTACCGGCGCATTGCCAAGCCCGGCTGCCCCATCATCCTGTTCGCACAGGGTATTTTCTCGGCAAGGCTCATGCTGTCGCAGCCCCGGATGTGGCGGTATAACCTTGTCTGGCGGAAAGACCGTGTGACAGGACACCTGAACGCCAAGCGTATGCCGTTGCGGCAGCATGAGGACATCATCGTGTTCTATGACCGGCAACCGGTGTATCATCCGCAGATGACACCGTGCCTTCCGGAGCAACGGAATCACGGACGGCGCAAATCGGGCAACGATTTCAAGAACCGTTGCTACGGTAACATGAAACTGGTTCCGGTGCGTGTGGCGGATGACAAATATCCGACTTCGGTCATCAGCGTAGCCAAAGAACACAAGACAGGCGCATTTTATCATCCGACGCAAAAGCCTGTGGCGTTGATGGAATACCTGATACGCACATACACCAACGAGGGGGATGTGGTACTGGACAACTGCATAGGCTCGGGCACGACGGCCGTTGCCGCCATACGCACCGGACGGCATTACATCGGATATGACATTGATCCGGCGTATTGCGACATTGCCCGGCAGCGAATCAGGGAGGAACTGGAACGCGGAAGCGGAACGAAAGAAGGGAAATAGAGAAAAAGTAATCAGAAAAATCAAATAAACCAGTGATATGAATATTATTAATGTGAGCAAAAAAGGATTTGTGACGGCACTGCTTCTGACGGCAGGAGTGTTTGCCGCCCATAATGCACAGGCCCAGCGCACCTACGAGGAGATGGAGCGGCTGACAGTCAATGAACAGGTGACGACCGTCATTACGGCGTCAGAGCCTATCCGCATGGTGGATATCTCCACCGATAAGGTGGCCGGCGACCAGCCCATAGGCAACATTATCCGACTGAAACCGAAGGAGACAGGACACGAGGACGGCGAAGTGCTGGCTATCGTGACCATAGTAACAGAGCGATACCGCACACAGTACGCGCTCATCTATACCACACGGATGAAAGAGGCGGTGACGGATAAAGAAGTGCTGTTACGAGAGCAGGATGCGTACAACAATCCGGCAGTGGCAATGTCAACCGCAGATATGGTGCGTTTCGCAAGGCGCGTATGGAGTTCTCCGGCTAAAATCAGGAATGTCGCCACCAAAGCGCACCGTATGGTGATGCGCCTGAACAACATCTATGCCGTGGGCGACTACTTCTTCATCGACTTCTCGATAGACAACAGGACGAACATACGGTTCGACATTGACGAGATAAGGGTGAAGCTCGCGGACAAGAAGCTATCCAAGGCGACCAATGCGCAGAGCATAGAACTGACGCCGGCCTTAGTGCTGGAACACGGCAAGACATTCAGGCACGGCTACCGCAATGTGATTGTGGTGAAGAAGATGACCTTCCCCAATGATAAAATCCTGACCATAGAAATGACGGAGCAGCAGATAAGCGGCCGGAATATCTGCCTGAACATAGACTATGAGGATGTGCTGTCAGCCGATTCGTTCAACGTAACTTTATTGGAGGAGGAATGATGATGAAAAAGACTGTAATCCTTATCCTTGCGTGTGTATGCCTTGCCATAAACGCGAACGCCCAGCAAGGCAGCGGCCGCCTCTCGCTCGGCGTGGGGGCACTGTATGAGAACGGTATGGACGTGACGCTCGGCTACGAACATGAGATGAACTACCGACACGCATGGGAATTTTTCGCCAACGGCTATGTGAAATGGGCGGAGTGCGGCTCATGCGGCCATATCTGTCCGGAATCCTTCTGGCGGAACTACCGCAGCTACGGCTTCGGCGTAGCTTACAAGCCCTGCGTTGTGCGCGGCCGTAACCATTACGGCAACCTGCGTATCGGAGCTTCTGCCGGGAGCGACACGAATAAGTTTCTTGCCGGTATTCATGTAGGCTATGAACACAACTATGTGCTGCGGTCGGGATGGACGCTGTACTGGCAGGTAAAGGGGGATGTGATGATAAAAGGCGCGGATCTGTTGCGGACAGGTGTCGTGTTAGGCGTGAAACTACCTATAAAATAAGGGAATAAAAAACAATGAAGATGATGATACGAAAGATACATTTGACAGTAATGGCCGTGGCGGCGGTGCTGTGCGCTGCCTGCGACGCCCATATCAACGTGCCCGACACGGCTGTACGCCCGGGGCATATTCTCTGTGAGGACGGTACGACCCTGCCCTACGGACAGTATGAGCAATCGGGGAAGCGTGCCATAGCGGTTGTCTTCGATACCGGACGGCGTGACGGTACGGAAGGGAACGGCTATGCGGTTTACCTGTGGGAGATTGCTCCGGCGGCGTTTGCGGACAGTCTCGGTATAAAACAGGGAACATCGGCCGACATCGGGGCCTACGACGGTAACACGAACACCTTTGCGCTGTATGATACAAAGGAGACGGCTTCGCCTATGGCTGAAGCGGTCTTCGACCTGTGGCGGTACGGACAGAGTGCCTATATACCGTCGGTAGCGCAGATGCGCTTGCTGTACGCCATCCGGGAGACGGTCAATCCCATCGTGACGAAATGCGGCGGTGATCCGTTGCCGTCGGAGTCTGACGCGGACTGCTGGTACTGGACATCGACGGAGGTCAAGGGGCAGCAGACCGCCAAAGCGTGGCTCTACTCGCTGGGGAGCGGCGCGATACAGGAAACGCCCAAGACACAGGCGCACCGGGTAAGGCCGATTATCACATTGAACCAATAGTAACGAACAGAGGGAAAGGACAAAGAAAATGGAAGAAAGCAAGGAGCTACAAGGGTTCTACAAGATATTCCGCGCGGTAATTTATGTCTCCGTTCTGATGGAGTTCTTCGAGTACGCCATCGACCCTGCCATGCTCGACCACTGGGGCGGCATACTCTGCGACCTGCACGGACGCATCAAGCGGTGGATGATATACAACGACGGCAACCTTGTGTACAGCAAGGTCGCCACCTTCCTGTTGATATGCATCACCTGTATAGGTACGCGCAACAAGAAGCATCTGGAATTTGACGCGCGCAGGCAGGTGCTATATCCGCTTATCAGCGGACTGTTCCTTATCGTGCTGTCGGTATGGCTGTTCCACCGTCCTATGGAAACGAGGTTCTATACGTTGCCACTGAATATCATATTCTATATGGCAGCCACGCTTGCCGGCGTGATACTGGTGCATATCGCACTGGACAATATATCGAAGTTCATCAAGGAGGGACTGGGGAAAGACCGCTTTAACTTCGAAAACGAAAGTTTTGAGCAATGCGAGGAATTGCAGGAGAACCAGTACAGTGTAAATATACCGATGAGATACTATTTCAAGGGGAAATTCCGCAAGGGATGGGTGAACATAACCAACTGTTTCAGGGGCACATGGGTAGTAGGAACGCCGGGCAGCGGCAAGACGTTCAGTATTATAGAACCGTTCATACGGCAGCACAGTGCCAAGGGCTTCTCGATGGTAGTATATGACTATAAATTTCCGACACTTGCGACGAAACTCTATTACCACTACAAGAAGAACCAGAAGCTCGGCAAAGTGCCTAAAGGGTGCAAGTTCAACGTCATTAACTTTGTGGATGTGGAGTACAGCCGAAGGGTGAACCCGATTCAGGCGAAGTACATCAACAACCTCGCTGCGGCGAGCGAGACAGCGGAAACGCTGTTGGAATCCCTGCAGAAAGGGAAGAAAGAGGGAGGGGGCGGCAGCGACCAGTTCTTTCAGACCTCGGCGGTGAACTTCCTTGCAGCCTGTATCTATTATTTCGTCAATTACGAGAAAGAGCCTTACGATGCCAATGGCAAACGGCTGTATGCAGAGAAGCGGCAAGATCCGCAAACAAAATTCTGGAAGCCGACCGGCGTGGTGCGTGACCGCGAGGGGGGCAACATCGTGGAGCCAGCCTACTGGTTAGGGAAATACTCGGATATGCCACATATCCTGTCGTTCCTCAATGAGAGTTACCAGACTATCTTTGAGGTACTGGAGACCGACAACGAGGTCGCGCCATTGCTCGGCCCGTTCCAGACCGCCTTGAAAAACAAGGCTATGGAACAGTTGGAGGGTATGATAGGTACGTTGCGCGTCTATACGTCCCGACTGGCAACGAAAGAGAGTTATTGGGTATTTCACCGCGACGGTGACGACTTCGACCTGAAAGTGAGTGACCCCAAAAATCCTTCTTATCTCTTGATAGCCAACGACCCGGAAATGGAATCAATCATCGGGGCACTGAACGCATTGATATTGAACCGTCTCGTTACCCGTGTGAATACCGGTCAAGGGAAGAATATCCCGGTGAGCATCATCGTGGATGAGCTACCCACGCTTTACTTCCACAAGATTGACAGGTTGATTGGTACAGCGCGAAGCAACAAAGTGAGCGTAACGCTCGGTTTTCAGGAGCTTCCGCAGCTTGAGGCAGATTATGGAAAAGTCGGGATGCAAAAAATCATCACAACGGTAGGTAACGTGGTAAGCGGTTCGGCCCGAGCGAAAGAGACATTGGAATGGCTGTCGAATGACATCTACGGCAAGGTGGTGCAGGTCAAAAAGGGTGTGACGATCGACCGGGATAAAACGAGTATCAATCTCAACGAAAACATGGATAGCCTTGTGCCTGCCTCTAAAATCTCCGACATGGCGACAGGATGGATTTGCGGCCAGACGGCGAGGGACTTCACCAAGACAAAGACCGGCATAGGCGGTTCGATGAACATTCAGGAATCGGAGGAGTTCAAGACCTCCAAGTTCTTCTGCAAGACAGACTTCGACATGGAGGAAATAAAGCAGGAGGAAGCGAGCTATGTGCCGCTACCGAAGTTCTACACCTTCAAGTCGAGGGATGAGCGTGAGCGCATCCTGTATAAGAACTTCGTTCAGGTGGGACAGGATGTAAAAGAGATGATAAAGGACGTGCTGAACAAGCGCGGTTCGAAATAGCGCGATGTAAGAGGGAAATGTGGGACACCTGCAATATTTATGATATACATATTATTGCAGGTGCTTTTTAATTGTTACAGTGATACATATATGTATAAAGGAACTTTGCGACCTGCACGTATATGTAATTACAAATTACACAAAAGCACTGCCTGCACTATACTATATATTCGTACAGACAGTGTTTCGTGTGATTGGATTATCTATTTAAATATTCCAATTGCTTCTTGCAGAAGTTATCGTATTCTTCTTTGTCTGTGCCGCTTTCGATGGAACGGTCGATAACTTCGCCCAGTTCGTCGAAACATACTTCGTTGTTGATGCATTCCGAGTCTGTGCCTTTCTGCAGATACACCTCGTAATAATCGGAGCCGTTAAGCGCGATAGTGACATATCCGGCATGAAGCCGTCCATTCACTTTTAGGCGTAGTGCAGGCAGGTCTTTGAATATTGTGGCTACAAACTCTGTGATACCCCATGACAAAAGGACAGATATTGGGGTTAACGATACTAATTGTTCTTGAATGGTCTGTGCGATACGCATTACATACTCTTTATTCATAACTTTGATTTTAGATGATGATTATTACTATGAAACTATCTTAAAGGGATGTTCCGTCCATTTTCATTGAGGTATTCCATAATACGTTTAGCTTCCTCATGTGAAGCACGATTGCGGTCATCGTAGCGGCGTGTGTCGTCAGCCATGACAATGATACACTCTTTTATCAGCCGATAGAGGCTTTGTTGCAGTGTTGGGTGCATATCAGGGATAGCTGCTGCAAACCGTTTGGGGTTGAAGTTATAACTATTCACCGCCATTTCCCACTCCTTTGCGAGTTGGTACTCCTTACTTTCTTTGATGTTGCCCATTGTGGTGGATTTTAATGATTTGTTTTTTCCCCTCTGTTCGGCATCCCTTTGTCGGAGCCGTTTGGGTTTTACGATGCGGTACAGGGCTGGCGAATAAGCCTTTTCCAACGCTTTTTCCGAAAAATTACGCTTACGCAGAAAGGAAGAATTTTTCGAGAAATGCACTTCAAAGCGGTGGAACCAGGCGCGGCAGCCCACCTTTGCATCGAATAAAAACCAAGTGGCGGCGATATGGATAACGTGACAATGGAAGATGTGTGTAATTGAGAATGTTATAATGGGAAAACCGTGTGATGGAGCGATTACAAAGGGGAATACCCGCAGGGTGTAAAGGTATAAAGGGATGAGCCGGGGAAATAGCCCGGTTGATGAAATGAATGAATAGAGATTTATGCAAAAAGGAAAAAGGGAAACAACCAAAGGACGGATTTCCGTCCTTTGGTTGTTCTACTGTACCATATCATGCTGCCTTATCTTCCATTTGGGGCTGTTCTTCATGATGTAGTTGTGTTTCGGGCTGCTTATTTTCGGTGGCAGTAACTTCCTGCTTTGCTTTTTCCTGCACTGACAGGACAGCAATCTTTTCCTTAATGCGTTGGTGACGTTTTTCGTACACCTCATTATGTCCGTTCTTGATTTCTGCCAATCGGTCGGGCATATGCTTCTGTGCAAAATCAAGCAAGAGGGATGCGATGGCATTACTACCTGCTGCGTTCTTGAAATTTGCTATCAGAAAATCCCTACGGATGATATTTTTCTGCTTGGTGGTAAGATTGGTAATGATGTTCATCTTATCCTCTTCCTTGAGATAGTGGATTTCGTCACTTTCGATACCCACAACCCCGAAATGTTCCTTGCGGAGTGATGGAAGCATAAAGTAATAAACCATCCTGTTCTCATCTGCTCCAAACTTGGTTTCTGTCATATCGACCTCAAAAATCTGCTTCTTGGTATCCTCTATGGTCTTTTCAAGGGCTATCTCCTTGTTGCGTTTGTCTTGATTTTCCAATTTCTCAATAGGGGAAACAACCGCTTCTTTAGCTGTTCCTGGCATAACTTCAGATTCGGTTTGTTCTACATAACACAGCTTGATGTCGTTATAACCAATCGCCACATATATGGTTAACTCTCCGGCTTCGCATCTGTTGTTTATGTCCTCGCATTTCTCGTTGTAATCCGATAACTTTTGTTTGTACTCCGTATATAATTTTGCATATTCTTCGGTTTCCTCGTAATTTTCCGCGTTTGGAACTTCGGGTGCTTCGGGATAGGCATTAGGACGCATCGACAGTTTCTTAACTTCAAACCCCGATGCTACAAGCTGTTCGATTACTTTTTCATTGCAGCCATAAAAGCCACGGCAAAACAAAGCGAGCGGACGCTGTTCTATGAGCTGTACAGCTTTCTCAGCAAGGTACGATGCGTTCATATCCTCAAGGCATTTTCGGTTGGCGCAGTTTCCGCAACTGCTTTCCTCACAGAACAACATCATATTATTGGTGTTGTGCGGACATGACAGACAAACGGTCTTGTCGAATGAATATCGCTTGAGGTCGGTGGTATAGCTCCGTTCAATGTTTTTTGCCACCTCGGAGGCTTTCAGACCTCGCCAACTGTTATACGGCAGTCCCTCTTTCAGATGCTTTTCGTATATATCTTTCTGAACATCTTCCCCATAACGGCAGATTTCGGTCGCTACGCTGATAGTCAGTTCGTCTTGCTCTAAAAGCCGGGCAATTTCGGGTATCAATGAAACGAATTTAAGTCGTGTACGGATATAGTTTTCGGTCTTGCCGAACTGTACAGTTAAAGAATGTACATCGTGACGTCCACTTTCTATGAGCTTTTGGTATGCGTTCGCTTCCTCAATAGGGGTAACATCCTTACGTTGCAGGTTTTCTGTTACCGCCATTTCTTCGGCTATCTCGTCCGAAATATCCATGACAATAGCCGGGATTTCTTCCAATCCTGCTATGAGGGATGCCCGGTATCTACGTTCGCCAAAAACAATTTCAAAGTGGTTATCTGCTATAGGACGCAATCCGATAGGCTGCAATACGCCTTGCTGACGGATGCTGTCGGCAAGTTCTGCAAGGCTTGTTTCGTCAAAGTTCTTGCGTGGGTTGAAATTGCTTGGCTGAATGTTTGCCAATGTTACCAATGTGATGTTTTTCTCTACTGACTGAATTTCTGTTGTTGCCATAATTCCGTTGATTTAAATTGTTTATATTGTCTGTTTTTTATTTTCCCTTTTTTCGGTTCTTTTTTCTGCCTGAACCGCTTGGGATTTACAGATGCGGTACAAGGCTGACGAATAAGCGATTTCCAACGCTTTTTCCGGAAAATTACTCTTGCACGGCAAGGAAGAATTTTACAGGAAATGCACTTCAAAGCGATGGAATCAAGCGCGGCAGCCTACCTTTGCGTCTGATAAAACCAACCGGCAATGGCAGGAATGGGGCGAATAAGGATAAGAGGAAAAAAGTAGAAAGGTAGAGTGCAACAAAGGAGCCTGTAGATGGGGAAAGGATATGCAGTTATAAAAGAAAGGATGCACGATATAACAGGGACAATCGGGACGGATAAAAATGGGTTATGCCGTTTGTCAAACAAATCTGCACTAAATTGGAATTGACATTGTACCCGCAAAGAAATGATTCGGGTACGAAAAACAGGAAGTGAGGGGCATCCTCACTTCCCGTTTTTTTCCAGATATTCTGTCATTGCCTCATTCACCATGTCCTTCAAGGACATTCCCTTTTCGATGGCAAGAAATCTCATGCGTGTATGGATGCTCTTGTCGATGACGAAATTGCAATGAACCGCCGGCTCTTTTGCCGCTTTGGCCGGCTTGACCTGTGCAGCAGTCTCTTGTTTCTGCGGTGGTTTCCTTGTGGATGACAGTAGCCCGTCCAAACCGCTTTTCATGCCGTTTTTCAATAAATCGCTCTTGCTCATATTGTCTTACTTTAATTTCAGCACCTCTTGTGCCAGGGACATATAGTCTTTGGCTCCGTTACTATTTCTGTTGTATTCGAAAATGTTCCTTCCTTTTATCGGGGCTTCGGCAAGAGCCACATTGTCCCGGATAATCGTATGGAATACTTTGTTACAGAAAGAGTCGCGAATAATTTCTGCCACACTCTTGTTAAGCGTCTTTCGCTTGTCAAACTGGGTAATGACTACGCCAGCGATATTCAGATTTGGGTTCAGGCGTTCCTTGACTATCTGGATTACATTCGTAATCTTCGCCATCCCGCGCATAGCAAGGAACTGTGCTTGTACCGGGATTATCAAGTAATCCGCAGCCGTGAGGGCATTAAGCGTCAGCAAGCCCAACGATGGAGGGCAATCTATCAGTACGTAGTCGAATTTCCGGCTTTCAAGCAATTTTGCAATCAGCCCTTTCAAAATCAACTCACGTCCCGGTTCGTTGATAAGTTCGGATTCTGCCGCTGACAGGTCAAGGCATGACGGCACAATGGAAAGTCCGTTTTCCAATTCGATAATCGGCAAGGGGTATTCGTTTCTCATTGCTCCGTACACTGTTTGCTCCTCCTCAATAGAGAGGCCACAAGATTCTGTGAGGTTCGCCTGCCCATCCATGTCGATAATCAGCACACGTTTTTTCTTCAGCCGTAAAGCTGCGGCAAGGTTGATGGTGGTAGTCGTTTTTCCGACCCCTCCCTTATGGTTCAAAACAGCTATAATTTTTGTCATAACTCGGTATTTTTATATGTGATACAAAGGTAATACTATTTTTAGTATTTACTATGATTAGTGCGTACTATTTTACTACTTTATTAAATTTTAGTAT
>NZ_CAJTSC010000036.1 GCF_910578895.1 uncultured Bacteroides sp. | reverse complement strand
TTGGGAATATGTTCCCAACGTGCAGGGAACACGTTCCCAATTAAGTGGGAACATCGGGGGAAAAAGAAGCTGTCAGTCACGGGGCTTTTATCTACGGGATTTATCAGAAGCCAGAGGAAGAAGGGCGGCAATTCCTCCGGCTCCTGCAAATGAAGCCGTGTATAATTCCTGACTTATTCATAATACAAGCGATTAATCAACCGTTGCATAAAAGAGCAATTCCAACACTCGTACTTACAGGAACAGAGCAAGAACACTGAATATCAAATAAAAACATTTAAAAAAAGGTCAAAAAGCAGAGAAAAAAGAGGAATAGAAGTTCCTTTTTCTGTTATAGAACAGAATTTATTCGTATTTTTGCCAAATAAAGCGAAGAAACAGATTATGAATACCATACCAACAGTAACCAAAAACCTTTTAATCATCAATGTACTGATGTTTCTCGGTACGATTGTAGCCCAAAGTTACGGCATCGACTTAAACCGATACTTAGGCCTGCATTTCTTCCTTGCCGAAGACTTCAACACTGCACAACTGATTACGTACATGTTCATGCATGGCGGGTTCTCCCATCTGTTTTTCAACATGTTTGCCGTATGGATGTTCGGTCGCATACTCGAACAAGTGTGGGGACCGAAGCGCTTCCTCTTCTATTACCTTGCATGCGGCATCGGCGCAGGACTTATCCAGGAATTTGTGCAATACATCCATTATGCAACGGTACTTTCAGCATACGACAGTGTCAACACCGGCTACTCCGTCATTCCCATGGAGGAATACCTCAACATGATGACTACCGTGGGGGCTTCCGGGGCAGTATACGCTATTTTATTGGGATTCGGCATGCTGTTTCCCAACCAGCCCTTATTTATTTTTCCGCTACCGTTTCCCATCAAAGCCAAATATTTCGTTATCGGATACGCTTTGATAGAGTTGTTCTCAGGATTTGCCAACAATCCGGGCGACAATGTGGCACACTTTGCACATTTGGGTGGTATGATATTCGGCTTCTTACTAATAATGTACTGGAAAAAAAAGAACAGAGGAGATGGCTACTATAATAACTGATTTAAAAGATTCATTCCGTAGAGGGAACATCTACATACAGCTGATTTATATCAACGTAGGAGTGTTTTTCCTTACTACGTTGACAGAAGTCATATTGCAGCTTTTCAACCGGAGCATGGGCGGAGTGTTTGAATGGCTGGAACTGCCTGCTTCATTATCCCGTTTCATCATCCAGCCGTGGTCCATCCTGACATACATGTTTATGCACGCAGGAGCACTCCACATCCTTTTCAATATACTCTGGCTCTATTGGTTCGGCGCTTTGTTCCTAAATTTTTTCTCAGCAAAGCATCTGCGGGGGATATACGTACTGGGCGGCATCTGCGGCGGTTTGCTTTACATGGCAGCCTATAATACTTTCCCTTATTTCCGACCGATGACGGAGTACTCTTTCATGTTGGGAGCATCGGCATCCGTCCTGGCCATCGCAGCGGCTACCGCCTATCGGGAACCCAACTATCCGATACGTCTTCTCCTTTTCGGGACAATACGTTTGAAATACCTGGCATTGATTGTCATCGGAACAGACTTATTATTCATCACATCCAACAATGCCGGCGGACACATCGCCCATTTGGGCGGAGCATTGGCGGGATTATGGTTTGCAGCCAGCCTTAGCAAGGGGACGGATATTACCGCATGGATCAACAAGCTTCTGGATGCCGTTGCTTCCCTGTTCAGTTTCAAGCCCCGAAAGCCCAAGATGAAAATACACTATGGAACCGACAAACAAAAAGATTATAACTATAACGCCCGAAAGAAAGCTCAATCCGACGAGATAGACCGTATCCTCGACAAATTGAAAAAGTCCGGATATGAAAGCCTGACAACCGAAGAGAAAAAGAGCCTGTTCGATGCAAGTAAACGATAATGTATGTATGAGGCATCTCGGTAATTTTGTCGCTCTCCTGATTTTGGCAATCAATGCTTTGTCCACAGGGCTTTTGCTATTGACAGCATACAGCCCTTACATCCAGCCGACGGTGCATCCGGTACAGTCCTGCCTCGGACTGGCGTTTCCTGTTTTCGTGCTTATCAACGGTGCTTTCCTGATTTTCTGGCTGGCCATACAACGATATAAAACAGCGCTATTGCCTTTAATCGGTTTCCTATTGTGCTATTCACAGTTGCGGACGTATCTTCCCCTCAATTTCCATACCTCCAATCCGCCCGAAGGGAGCATAAAAATCCTTTCTTACAACATCATGGGATTTGACGGCTCCCACAAAAAAGACGGGAAGAACCCGATACTGACCTATCTGAAAAAAAGTGACGCCGACATTCTCTGCCTGCAAGAATACACATCCGACAAATCTTCCCGCCGTCTCACGCAAAAAGATATAGAACGGGAGTTGAAGGCTTACCCTTACCGCCGCATCAACGTGGTAGGAAGCGGCAGCGGTTATACCAACAAAATAGCATGTTATTCCAAATACCCTATTCTATCCGCGCGTGTTCTGAACTATACGAGCAACTATAACGGCTCCGTACTATACGAACTCAAGCTGAATGAAGATACAATTACCCTTATCAACAATCATTTAGAGTCAAACAAACTGACAAAAATCGACAAAGACATGTATGAGAACATGTTGAAAGCTCCCGAAAAGGAAAAAGTGAAAAGCGGCGCCCGGTTACTGGTGCATAAATTGGCTGAAGCTTCTGCCATTCGCGCCCCACAGGCAGACTGCATCGCGCAAGAGATAGCCGCCTCCCGACATTCATCGGTCATCGTCTGCGGAGATTTCAACGACACTCCCATTTCATACACCCATCGTGTCATTGCACAAAACCTGGATGACGCTTTCACCCAATCAGGATGCGGATTAGGTATCTCCTACAATCAGAATAAATTCTATTTCCGGATAGACAATATATTAATCAGCAAGAACCTACAGTCCTATAACTGTACGGTAGACCGTTCCATCAAAGAGTCCGATCATTATCCGATATGGTGTTATATAGCCAAACGGCAATGACTTTCCTTGCTGTTTATACAGTGAAATTATTTACAAACTACTAATATCTAATACTTTGGATTTATGTTTAAAAGAAGTATTCTAATTTTAGCTGCAAGTTGTATGATGTACTCCTGTGCTACCCAAACGGAAAGCAATCCGTTCCTCACCGAGTTTCAAACCCCTAACGGTGTTCCACCTTTCGATAAAATCAAGCTGGAACACTATGAGCCTGCGTTCCTTAAAGGAATAGAAGAGCAAAATGCCAATATCCAAGCCATTATCGACAATGCCGAAGCACCGGATTTTGAAAATGTAATCGTTGCTCTTGACAACAGTTCGCCCATACTCAACCGGGTTAGTGCCATCTTCTTCAACATGACGGACGCCGAAACCAATGATTCCCTGAATGAACTCTCCATAAAGCTTGCTCCGGTACTGTCCGAACATGGAGACAATATATCCCTCAACCAGGAATTGTTCAATAAAGTAAAAGCCGTTTATCAGCAGAAGGATTCTTTAAACTTGACAACCGAGCAACAAAGGCTTTTGGACAAGACGTATAAAGACTTTGTACGTTCCGGTGCCAATCTTTCCGCCGAGAAGCAAGACCGTCTGCGCGAAGTGAACAAACAGCTCTCCACACTGGGCATCACTTTCAGCAACAACATCCTGAACGAGAACAACGAGTTCATGCTTTTCGTAGAGAAACAGGAAGACCTTGCCGGACTTCCCGAATGGCTCTGCCAAAGCGCTGCCGAAGAAGCAAAAGCTGCCGGACAGGAAGGCAAATGGTTGTTTACGCTGCACAATGCCAGCCGGCTTCCCTTCCTGCAATATTCCGCCAACCGCCCGTTGCGCGAAAAGATATATAAAGCCTACATCAACCGTGGCAACAACAACGACAAGAACGATAACAAGAAAATCATAGCCGACATCGTCAGCTTGCGTCTGGAGAAAGCCCGCCTGTTGGGTTTCGACTGTTATTCCAACTTCGTTCTGGACAATACCATGGCAAAGAATTCGACCACGGTAATGGAGTTTCTGAACAACCTGTGGAATTACGCCCTGCCCAAAGCCAAAACAGAAGCCGCCGAACTTCAAAAACTGATGGATAAAGAAGGCAAAGGCGAAAAGTTGGAAGCTTGGGACTGGTGGTATTATACTGAAAAACTCCGTAAAGAGAAATACGACCTTGAGGAAGACCAAATCAAACCCTACTTCAAATTGGAAAACGTACGCGAAGGAGCCTTTGCCGTTGCCAACAAGCTCTATGGCATCACACTCACGAAACTCAACAACATCCCCGTTTATCATCCCGATGTTGAGGTTTTCGAAGTAAAAGATGCAGACGGATCGCAACTTGGCATCTTCTACGTAGACTACTTCCCACGCCCCGGCAAGAGCGGCGGGGCATGGATGAGCAACTACCGCGAACAGCAAGGCGACATTCGACCGCTGGTATGCAACGTAGCCAGCTTCACCAAACCCGTTGGCGATACTCCTTCCCTGCTTACGATGGACGAAGTGGAAACCCTGTTCCATGAATTCGGACACGGATTGCACGGATTGTTGACCAAATGCAACTATCTCGGTGTCTCCGGTACTAATGTGGCACGCGACTTCGTAGAACTCCCGTCACAAATCAACGAACATTGGGCTACAGAACCCGATGTATTGAAAATGTACGCCAAACATTACCAAACCGGTGAAGTCATCCCCGACCACCTCATCGAAAAGATACTGAATCAGAAAACATTCAACCAGGGCTTTATGACTACCGAGTTGCTCGCAGCCGCCATTCTCGACATGAACCTGCACAACCTGACAGACACCAAAGACATCGACGTGGTGGCCTACGAAAAAGAGGCGATGGACAAACTCGGCTTGATTTCCGAAATTGCTCCCCGTTACCGCACCACCTACTTCAACCACATCATAGGAGGTTATGCGGCAGGCTATTATAGCTACCTGTGGGCAAACGTACTGGACAACGATGCTTTTGAAGCATTCAAGGAACATGGCATTTTCGACAAGACAACCGCCGACCTTTTCCGCCGGAATGTTTTGGAAAAAGGAGACAGTGAAGACCCGATGACCCTGTACAAGAATTTCAGAGGGGCAGAGCCTCAATTGGAGCCGATGTTAAAAAATCGCGGTATGAAGTAAGAATTGTGAAAAAAAAACTATATTTGCAGCCTTATATACGATAGAAATCAATTAAAAAGTAATCATAATAAACTAAAAGTAACATGCAAAACAAAGGATTTGTAAGGGTTTTTGCGATATTGCTCACATTGGTATGTGTGTTCTATCTCTCCTTCTCTTTTGTGACTCGCCACTATGCCAATAAGGCAAAAGAGTTTGCAAAAGGTGATGTGAAAGTAGAACAAGACTACCTCGACTCTCTGTCAAACGAGAAAGTGTGGTTCGGCAATTGGACGCTGAAACAATGTCGTGAAATGGAAATCAGTTTAGGTTTGGACTTGAAGGGGGGTATGAACGTCATCCTTGAAGTGTCGGTGCCTGATGTTATCAAAGCATTGGCGGACAACAAACCGGACGAAGCATTCAACCAGGCATTGGCAACTGCCGCCAAACAGGCTACCACCAGCCAAGACGACGTTATCACGTTGTTCATCAAAGAGTATCACAAAATCGCTCCGGATGCTTCACTCGCACAACTGTTTGCTACCCAGCAATTAAAGGACAAGGTAAATCAAAAATCTTCCGATGCGGAAGTCGAGAAAGTATTACGCGAAGAAGTGAAGGCAGCCGTTGACAACTCATTCAACGTACTCCGTACCCGTATCGACCGTTTCGGTGTGGTTCAGCCCAACATCCAGAGCCTGGAAGACAAAATGGGACGTATCATGGTGGAACTTCCGGGTATCAAAGAGCCTGAACGTGTAAGAAAATTGTTACAAGGTTCGGCTAACCTGGAATTTTGGGAAACATACAATGCGAAAGATGTCGCTTCCTACCTGCAATCGGCAGACGCCAAACTGCGTACCATACTGGCAACCACGGAAAAAACAGAAGAAGTGGTAGACAGTACGGAAACCGCAGCCCCTGCCGTAGCACAGGCTACCAGTGTAACCGACAGCATTGCCGCAGCACTGAAAGGTGAAAGCAAAGCACAAGCCGCCGATTTCGAACAAATCAAGAAAGAGCACCCGCTGTTGGCAGTTCTTCAAGTCAACCCCAGCGGTCAAGGTCCTGTGGTAGGTTATGCAAACTACAAAGACACTGCCGATATCAACAAGTACCTCTCTATGCCGGAAGTTCAGGCAGAAATGCCGAAAGACCTGCGTTTGAAGTGGGGTGTTTCTCCTTATGAATACGATCCGAAAGCCCAGACATTCGAATTGTATGCCATCAAGTCTACCGAACGCAACGGACGCGCTCCGCTGGAAGGTGATGTAGTGGTAAATGCAAAAGACGAATTCGACCATTATGGCAAACCTGCCGTAAGCATGTCTATGAACACGGATGGTGCACGCCGTTGGGCACAACTCACCAAGCAGAATGTAGGCAAGGCAATCGCCATTGTATTGGACGATTATGTATATTCCGCACCTAACGTAAATCAGGAAATCACCGGCGGTAATTCACAAATCACCGGTCACTTCACTCCGGAACAGGCAAAAGACTTGGCAAACGTATTGAAATCAGGTAAGATGCCGGCTCCCGCCTACATCGTACAGGAAGATATCGTAGGCCCGTCTTTGGGACAAGCTTCCATTAACGCCGGTGTGATGTCATTCATCGTGGCATTAATCCTGCTGATGATTTACATGTGCTCCATGTACGGCTTCATTCCGGGCATGGTTGCCAACGGAGCTTTGGTATTGAACCTGTTCTTCACATTGGGTATTCTCTCATCCTTCCAGGCAGCGCTTACCATGTCCGGTATCGCCGGTATGGTGTTGTCACTCGGTATGGCTGTGGATGCCAACGTATTGATTTACGAACGCACCAAAGAAGAGTTGCGGGCAGGCAAGGGTGTCAAGAAAGCACTTGCAGACGGTTACGCCAATGCTTTCTCTGCAATCTTCGACTCCAACTTGACATCTATCATTACAGGTATCATCCTGTTTAACTTCGGTACCGGTCCTATCCGCGGCTTTGCCACTACATTGATTATCGGTATCCTGATTTCATTCTTTACTGCCGTGTTCATGACACGTCTGTTCTACGAACACTTCATGAGCAAAGACAAATTGCTGAACCTGACATTCTCCACAGGCATTTCCAAGAACCTGATGGCTAATGTACACTTCGACTTCATGGGCAGAAACAAGGTTTGGATGGGACTGACAGGCATCGCAGTGGTAATCTGTATCGCTTTCCTCAGCATCCGCGGTTTGAGCCAAAGTATCGACTTTACCGGTGGACGCAACTTCAAGGTGCAGTTCGAGAATAAAGTAGAACCCGAACAAGTACGCGAACTGATTGCCAGCAAGTTCGGCGACGCCAATGTCAGCGTTATCGCTATCGGTGCAGACGGCAAAACCGTACGTATCAGCACCAACTACCGCATTGAAGAAGAAGGCAACAACATCGACTCGGAAATCGAAGCTTATCTGTACGAAACCCTGAAGCCGTTGCTGACCCAGAATATCACGCTGGAAACCTTCATCGACCGTGAGAACCATACGGGTGGCAGTATCATCAGTTCACAGAAAGTAGGTCCGAGTATCGCAGACGACATCAAGGTATCGGCTATCTGGTCTGTTGTATTGGCATTGATTGCCATCGGTTTGTACATCTTGCTCCGTTTCCGTAACATCGCATACTCTATCGGTTCCGTATGTGCACTGGCCTGCGACACTATCGTCATTTTGGGTGCATATTCCATGTTCTGGGGTATTCTGCCGTTCTCTTTGGAAATCGACCAGACGTTTATCGGTGCTATCCTGACGGCTATCGGTTACTCAATCAACGACAAGGTGGTAATCTTCGACCGTGTACGCGAATTCTTCGGCCTGTATCCGAAACGCAACAAGAAAGCACTGTTCAACGACTCACTGAACACGACTTTGGCACGTACCATCAACACCTCATTGAGTACATTGATTGTATTGCTGTGTATCTTCATCCTCGGTGGTGACTCTATCCGCAGCTTTGCATTCGCAATGATTTTGGGTGTTGTATGCGGCACGCTGTCTTCTCTGTTCGTTGCATCTCCTATCGCTTACACGCTGATGAAGAACAAAAAAGATGCAGAACAAGCAACTGCTGAAGAAGTAAAATAAGCCTTAACCATATAAGGTATACCATAAAGGTCAACTCCACGTTCGTAATGTTAAACTTTACGGACGTGGAGTTGACCTTTATGGTATCATAGAGAGACCTCTATAACCTGTGATTCTACTGTGTCCAACGGCTTCACCTGATATTTCACTTTAGAGAAGTCTATCCCACGCAAGTCTATGCTTCGGACAGTACTGTTGTACATCGTACGGTAGTAGAGTTTCCGATGTGCCATATCCGTAGCAGCCGTCCACTGAGTAGCACTCGGAATATCGGCAGGCGCGTCTCCGTTGGCATACTGGGTACCTATCGGGATATCGAAATTATTCAGAATCTGAAAACACTGCAAGATACTTTCGAAAGCAGTGGCACGTTGAGGAGCAGTTGTCTGGAAGAAAGCGGCGCGGACAAAACGCGAAGGCGGTGTAAAATCACCGGGCAACCCCAACAAGCCGCTTCCACCTCCCAAAGGAGCCAATACTATATCGCCGAACGGATGTCCGGAAACACCGCCGGAAAAGAGATTGACATAATTATTAAGATTTGTCAGATGCCACTCAAAGCCGGGAGAGTTGGTAAGCACACCCAATTTATTTTCATAAAAACGGGGAACTCCCCCAACCACCTCAAGCACCAATTGCCGTCCCGAAGCATCAATGAAGCGCCAGTGGACAGTAGAAGCCCGAGGATCTACATTCGTGATACGTACTTCACCCACTTTCGCCTTCACCTCATCCACCGTACTGCATTCACCCAATATAAACGATACAAGCTGCAAGTCTGCAATGTTCCTGTCCTTCTCGGCAATATCATATTCCTGATATTCACCGGAATTAGGAAAGTAGAATAATCCTGCCGAAAGTCCGGCTTCATTCAACCCTTCGGCAATGAACTCCTTCTGCTCCACGGCAAAACCGACATAACCATAACGAGCCGTAAAACGCATGCCATTCATGCCACCATCGGGTGTAAAGGAGCGTTGAGCGTATCCGCGCGGCACAATCACATAGCGGCTGTTCAGATTGCTGCCCGCCCACTCTATGGTACGTGCCACAACCGTAGTTCCATCCTTACTCTTCAAAGTGATTCCCGTACAAGCCTCCGCAGGCAGCGAAACCGTCCATGTACCGGCAAGTGCCAACGAAATAATCAATAAAATAGTTTTTTTCATAATTCCCTTTTTATACAGGAAACAACGTGATACGATATTAGTTCATTATCGTATCCTAAGAAAAATATAAAGGAAGCAGGGGAAAACAAAAAAGGAATGCCGGACACAACCGCCATTCCTTTCGTAGCTCCGAGGGGAATCGAACCCCTATCTAAAGTTTAGGAAACTTCTATTCTATCCGTTGAACTACAGAGCCTTTTTGTATACATTCTGCATATAGCAACAGAATGCGGGTACAAAGATAATGTATTCTGTTGATTTTCCGAAAAAAGTTTTGTTAATCCGATTAACTTTACGAAATTTGTCCGACAACAAAACAATAATGTAACTTTTCTAATATAACATATAGTAATACGTAAGTTATGGCAAACGACATGATGGTCAAAGAACTGGAGCAAGTGGTAGTCCGCTTCTCCGGAGACTCCGGCGACGGTATGCAGCTCGCCGGCAACATCTTTTCAACAGTTTCGGCTACGGTAGGTAATGACATCAGCACATTTCCCGATTATCCGGCAGACATCCGTGCCCCGCAAGGTTCGTTGACGGGCGTGTCCGGCTTCCAAGTACATATCGGCGCCAATAAAGTCTATACTCCCGGTGACAAATGCGATGTGCTGGTAGCAATGAATGCAGCCGCACTAAAGACACAATACAAGTTTGCCAAATCTACCGCATGTATTATCATTGATACGGACGCGTTCCAGCAATCGGATTTGGAGAAAGCTGCTTTCAAGACGGACAATCCTATCGAAGAAATGGGCATCAAGCAGGATGTCATCGCCGCTCCTATCTCCAAAATGGTGAAAGACTGCCTTGCCGACACGGGAATGGACAACAAATCCATGTTGAAATGCCGTAATATGTTTGCTGTGGGATTGGTATGCTGGCTGTTCAACCGTGACCTGACGATAGCCGAAGACTTCATCCGTGAGAAATTCGCCAAGAAGCCCGAGATAGCGGAAGCCAACATCAAGGTGATCCGTGCCGGATACGACTACGGACACAACACACACGCATCTGCCGCACACACTTACAAGATTGAAAGTAAGGTGAAGACACCCGGGCGCTATATGGACATCACGGGCAACAAGGCTACGGCATACGGTTTCATCGCCGCTGCCGAGAAAGCGGGTTTAAAGCTTTATTTGGGTTCTTACCCCATTACCCCCGCCACCGACGTGCTGCACGAACTCTCCAAGCATAAGTCACTGGGCGTAATGACCGTGCAGTGCGAAGACGAGATTTCCGGTTGCGCCTCTGCCGTTGGAGCCTCCTTTGCAGGAGCACTTGCCGTTACTTCCACTTCCGGACCAGGCATCTGCCTGAAGTCGGAAGCCATGAACCTGGCAGTCATCATGGAGCTGCCGCTGGTAGTGCTCGATGTACAGCGCGGCGGTCCGGCAACAGGTCTGCCCACCAAATCCGAACAGACCGACCTACTGCAAGTACTCTTCGGACGCAACGGCGAAAGCCCCATGCCCGTACTTGCCGCCACCTCGCCGACAGATTGCTTTGAATGCGCCTATATGGCGTCCAAAATAGCTTTGGAGCACATGACTCCCGTCGTACTGCTCACCGATGCTTTCGTTGCCAACGGTTCGGCAGCATGGAAACTGCCCAAACTTGCCGAATATCCCACTATCGTGCCGCCATACGTACGTCCCGAAATGCAAGGCTCATGGACACCCTACCAACGTGACGAAAAGAGCGGCAGCCGCTATTGGGCTGTTCCCGGAACGGAGGGGTTCACCCATATTCTCGGCGGACTGGAGAAAGACAATAAGACAGGTGCTATCTCCACCGATCCTGAGAACCACGACCTGATGACCCGCCTGCGTGCCGAAAAGATTGCCAAAATCGAAGTGCCCGATGTGGAAGTGGAAGGCGACAAAGACGATGCCGAACTGCTGATTGTTGGCTTCGGCGGTACTTACGGTCACTTGCATGCCGCTATGGACGAGCTTCGCGCTACCGGCAAGAAAGCAGCCCTCGCCCACTTCAAGTTCATCAACCCGCTGCCCAAGAACACGGCGGAAGTGATGAAACGCTACAAGAAGGTAGTAGTGGCGGAACAGAACATGGGACAGTTTGCCGGATACCTGCGCATGAAAGTAGACGGCTTCGTACCCTATCAGTTCAACCAAGTAAAAGGCCAGCCTTTCCTGGTAAACGAGTTAGTACAAGCATTTGAGGAGATTATCAAAAACTAAAAACGAAAAGAACTATGTGCGAATATACAGCAAAAGACTTCAAAAAAGGGCAACCCCGCTGGTGTCCGGGTTGCGGCGACCACTTTTTCCTCGCATCCCTGCATAAGGCAATGGCAGAAATCGGCGTACCGCCTCATCAGACGGCAGTTATCTCAGGCATCGGCTGTTCCAGCCGTCTGCCCCACTATATGAATACGTATGGCATGAACACCATTCACGGACGTGCCGCAGCCATTGCCACTGGTTGCAAAGTTGCCAATCCGGAACTTGCCGTATGGCAAGTAAGCGGTGACGGTGACGGGCTCGCCATCGGCGGCAATCACTTTATCCATGCCAACCGCCGTAACATCAACCTGAACATGATTCTGCTGAACAACCGCATCTACGGTTTGACGAAAGGGCAATACTCTCCCACCTCTCCCCGCGGTTTCGTCAGCAAGTCATCCCCTTACGGTACGGTAGAAGACCCGTTCCATCCGGCAGAACTCTGTTTCGGCGCACGCGGACATTTCTTTGCCCGCGCCGTAGCCACAGATGCAGCCGGCACGGTGGAAATCCTGAAAGCCGCCTATAACCATAAAGGCGCCAGCGTATGCGAAATTCTCCAGAACTGTGTCATCTTCAACAACGGCACACACGACTCCGTAGCCAAGAAAGAAGACCGTGCCAAGAATGCTATCTATCTGGAGCACGGCAAACCGATGCTCTTCGGCGAGAACAACGAATACGGACTGATGCAGGAAGGTTTCGGACTGAAAGTAGTGAAGCTTGGTGAGAACGGCATTACGGAAAAGGACATCCTCGTCCACGATGCTCATTGCAAGGACAACACCCTGCAACTGAAGCTTGCCCTGATGGAGGGTCCCGACTTCCCGATTGCTCTCGGTGTAATCCGCGATGTAGAAGCTCCGACTTACGATGATGCCGTACATGCGCAAATCGAAGAAGTGTCCTCCAAGAAGAAATACCATAACTTCGAGGAATTGCTGATGACAAACGACACTTGGAAGGTAAAGTGACACAATAACCTCCCGTCCCCCGAGCAGATAGAATGAGATTCTGCTTTCTCTTAGGCACGGATTACACGGACAGCACAGTTTTTTTCTTTTACCAACTTGTGTAATCCGTGTAATCTGTGCCTAATTTATACCATCATGATTATCCTTTTCCGCTCTGGTTCAATCCCTTTCTCGCAGCAGACCACCGCACCCGAAACTTTTTTCTGTTTTTTTGTACAGCGCGTGTAACAAAAGCTGTCCTCCTCGTGTCTACCTTACAGAATGCGCATCAAAAACAGATTATAAACAACTCAAGTCAAACAGACAGAAAACATGAAAAAGATTATAGCAATATGCCTGCTGTTCGCAGCAATACAATCAACTTGGGCAATCAACGCAAAACAAGTGTTCAACGAATTCAAGGAGGCCAGAAATGCCGAATACATTTCCGTTCCACGCTTCCTGATAAAACTGGGACAAGTATTTGTTAATAAAGATAAGGATGAAGAAGAAGGCAGTGCCGAAATGAAACGACTGATGCACAGTGTCCACTCAATAAAAGTACTCGACCTGGAAAAATGCAGCAACAGCGTAAAACAGAAGTTCACGAAGCGTATCAATGCTCTCAATACCGAACAATACGAAACCCTGGTACGCGTCAATGATGAAGACGACAAAGTAAAAATACTGGTTCGCGAAGAGAAGGAAACCATCAAAGAACTGCTCATTGTATGCAGCGGTGCCGAAGATTGCGTGCTGATACAATTCAAAGGCGACTTCAAGGAGAGCGACATCGACGCATTAGTGAAACAAGCGGAAAACAAAGGAAAAAAATGAATGCCGATGAATTCAAACAGACTTTCCTACCCCTGCACAGACGCTTGTACCGAGCCGCATACGCATTGTTGGGAAACGCCCAAGATGCCGAAGACATGGTACAGGAGACGTACCTGAAACTATGGAACAGACGCAACGAACTGGATATCCGCTCCAATATTCCCGCCTACTGCGTGGCGACCGTGCGCAACCTCTGCTTCAGCCTGATGCAAACCAAACGTTACCAGTCGGAAGAACAGTTACCCGAACGTACCGAATTGAGCGAAAACGACAACCCGGAACAGCAACTGGAAAAACGTGACGAACAGGCACAACTCAAAGCGCTCATCACCAGGTTACCCCCACAGCAACGCAAAGTATTGTGGCTGCGCGATGTCAACGAATGTTCGTTCGAAGAGATAGAACATGCCACCGGGCTGAATGCCGTAAACATACGTGTCACCCTCTCGAGGGCACGCCAAAGAATCAGAGAACAATTCAACCGTATAACCGGAAAGGAATAGAACAATGAAAACAGAAGAACTGAAAATACTACTGGAACGCTACTATCGGGGTGAAACCACCCTGCCGGAAGAACAACAACTGAAAACCTTCTTCCTGCAAAACGATGTGCCGGAAAGGTTGAAAGCCGACCGCGAAACCTTTCTTTTCCTTTCCGCCCTGTCACGGCAGGAAGAGCCTCTGCCTGCGGGGCTGGAAGAACGTCTCTCGGAAAACATCAGCCGGTGGGAAGCGGATGGCATGCGGCAAACACGCCTGAAAATAAACAAGCCTACGCCTCGCATGGCAAGATGGTACACGGGCATAGCCGCCGCACTGCTCATTGCCGCCGGTGCCGGACTGTACATACAGAAGTCTGCCGACCAGCCGCACGATACATTCGACAACCCGCAACTGGCGTATGCAGAAGCACAACGCGCCCTGCAACTATTCGCCACGGCCTTGAACAAAGGACAAAATCATATCTCAAAGGCCGAAAGCCGGACTCTCCGGATAAGGGAACAGCTGGAAAAATGCCGCAACGCACTTGCCGACAATCCTCAGACTATAAACAATGACATTAAAAAAACGAACTGATTATGAAAAAAGTATTCATCACATGGATAATCGTCCTGCTGGCAAGCACAGGACTGTACGCACAAGAGAGTTTCTTCGATAAATTTGCGGACCGCAAGGGAGTCACCTCCGTCTATATCTCCAAGAAAATGTTCGGCATGATGAAGAACATCAACAACGGAAACATCAACCTTGCCAACGTAGCCGACAAGATAAACAGCCTGCAAATCCTCTCGTGCGAAAACAAGGCTGTGGCTAACGAACTTCGCAAGGAAACCGCCCACATCAATCACAAAAACGGCTATGAGGAACTGATGCGTATCAGGGAAGAGGGAGAACGCATCACCATCTATACCAAAGAAGGGACAAAGGAGAACGAGTATGTGTTGCTGGTCGATGAACCGAATGAGTTCGTCATCATCCTGCTCAACGGCCAGCTCACCTTAAAAGAACTCCAAGGGGTAATAAACCATTAACCTGCAAGCGTCAAAGTTTGTCCCCGAAAGCCAAGTCTCCGGCATCGCCCAGTCCCGGAACGATATAAGAGTGTTCGTTCATGTCCGGGTCGATGGCTCCACACCACAAAGAGACCTCATCACCGGGGAATACCCGCTGCAAATGTTCCACTCCCTGCCTGCTGGCAATGACACAGGCTATCTGCAACTTGGCAGGCGTGCCTTTCGTGAGAAAAGCTTTCCAGGCAAGTTCCATGCTCTCGCCCGTGGCAAGCATCGGATCAACCAGCAATAACGTCTTACCGGAAAGGTCGGGAGTGGCAATATACTCGATATGTACATCTACCGTACGGCACTCTTTGTCCTTATAATACCGGTAGGCAGACACGAAAGCATTGCCCGCACGGTCGAATACATTCAAGAAACCGGTGTGCAACGGCAGTCCGGCACGAAAGACGGTGGCGACCACCACATCATCATCGAAAGTGCTGACAGGCGCTATTCCCAACGGTGTCTGCACCTGCTTTTCGGAATAGGTCAGTTCCTTACTCATTTCATACGCCATGATTTCACCGATGCGTTCGATGTTCCGGCGGAAGCGCATACGGTCGGACTGCACTTGCACGTCGCGTATCTCCGCCATGTACTGATTCAAGACCGAGTTAGTCTCGGCAAAGTCGATAACTCTCATTATTATATTATCAGGTTAAATAAGTATTAGTCATTCTGTATAAACGGGTACGCATAACTACCTCATACTGCCTGTCATTCTTGGCTCCGTTCTGAACGGAAGACGGCAGTAAGACAATCACTCATTAGCATTTACATCCATTTCTCATAGAAAACACAGATGCAAAGTAAGCGATTTCCACTCAATTTGCAACATGCAGTTTGCAGATATTGTTACGGTTTTATAAAAGACATCCCATTAGGGAAAAATTTCTCTAATGGGATGTCTCTTTTAAAATAAAGTATTACTTTTGTAACCGCAAAAACAAGGGCTTATTGAAACGTGCGTTTTTCCCATCCGTTCATCACCCTTGCAGAAAGAGTACGAAAAGAGATTATAAACCAAATACCAAATTTAAAAATCTTAAAAGAAATGGCAAATTTAGATTTAAGCAAGTACGGTATCGTAGACGTGAAGGAAGTACTTCACAATCCGTCTTACGATGTATTGTTCGCTGAAGAGACCAAACCCGAGCTGGAAGGCTTTGAAAAAGGTCAAGTGACTGAACTGGGTGCTGTGAACGTAATGACAGGTATCTATACCGGACGTTCTCCTAAAGATAAATTCTTTGTAATGAACGAAGCCAGCAAGGATTCTGTATGGTGGACTTCCGAAGAATACAAAAACGACAACAAACCTTGCTCGGAAGAGGCTTGGGCCGACCTGAAAGCTAAAGCTGTGAACCAGCTGAGCGGCAAGCGTCTGTTCGTTGTAGATACTTTCTGTGGTGCCAACCCCGCTACTCGCATGAAAGTGCGTTTCATCATGGAAGTGGCATGGCAGGCTCACTTCGTAACCAACATGTTCATCCGCCCCACAGCTGAAGAACTTGCAAACTACGGCGAACCCGACTTCGTATGCTTCAACGCATCCAAAGCTAAGGTTGACAACTACAAGGAACTGGGTCTGAACTCTGAAACAGCTACCGTATTCAACCTGAAGACCAACGAACAGGTTATCCTGAACACTTGGTACGGCGGTGAAATGAAGAAGGGTATGTTCTCTATCATGAACTACAAGAACCCGTTGCGCGGTATCGCATCCATGCACTGCTCTGCCAACACTAACATGGAAGGTACTGACTCTGCTATCTTCTTCGGTCTGTCCGGTACAGGTAAGACTACCTTGTCTACCGACCCGAAACGTCTGCTGATCGGTGACGACGAACACGGATGGGATGACGAAGGTGTATTCAACTACGAAGGCGGTTGCTACGCTAAAGTTATCAACTTGGACAAAGAAAGCGAACCCGATATCTACGCTGCTATCAAGAAAGACGCCCTGTTGGAGAACGTAACAGTTGCTGCTGACGGCAAGATTGACTTCGCAGATAAGAGCGTGACTGAAAACACTCGTGTTTCTTATCCTATCTACCACATCAACAACATCGTTAAGCCGGTTTCCAAAGGTCCTCACGCTCATCAGGTAATCTTCCTGTCTGCCGATGCCTTCGGCGTATTGCCTCCGGTATCTATCCTGAACCCGGAACAAGCTCAGTACTACTTCCTGTCCGGTTTCACTGCTAAGTTGGCAGGTACTGAACGTGGTATCACTGAACCGACTCCGACATTCTCTGCTTGCTTCGGTGCTGCTTTCTTGAGCCTGCATCCTACTAAATATGCAGAAGAACTGGTTAAGAAGATGGAAAAAGTAGGTGCTAAAGCATACTTGGTTAACACCGGTTGGAACGGTACCGGCAAGCGTATCTCCATCAAAGATACCCGTGGTATCATCGACGCTATCCTCGACGGTTCTATCGACAAGGCTCCGACGAAGGTTATTCCTTTCTTCGACTTCGTTGTTCCGACAGAGTTGCCGGGTGTTGATCCGAAAATCCTCGATCCCCGCGACACTTACGAATGTGCTTGCAAGTGGGAAGAAAAAGCAAAAGACTTGGCTGGACGTTTCATCAAGAACTTCGCTAAGTTCACCGGTAACGAAGCTGGCAAGGCTTTGGTTGCTGCAGGTCCGAAACTCTAATAGAAACGGATTATATATATTTAAGGCGGCTTCCGTGCTCGGAAGCCGCCTTTTTTGTTAGATTTGCGCAAGACAATTACTAACAGAATACAGCGTATGAAGAGTTTAAAGTTTATGTTGGCAGGCGCCTGCCTACTGATGCTGTCCGGTTGCGGACCGCAGGCACAAAAAACAAGTGAAAACACAGTAACGGAGAAAAGCCGTCCGGAAGCGGTAATAGAGACAATCATGTCACGCCGAAGCATCCGCAAGTACAAACCGGAAGCGGTGAACCGGGACACGATGAAGGTGATTGTAGAATGCGGCATCAACGCCCCCAACGGACAGAACAAACAATCCTGGGCAGTGCGCATAGTAGACAACCCCGAGTTCCTGAACGGAGTAAGCGAGATATTCAAACAGAAAAACCCGAAAGCGGCAGAAGCCCCCGGTTTCAAAAACATGTTCCGCAATGCGCCTACAGTGGCATTCATCGGTAACGACACCTCATACGACTGTTCACAAATAGACTGCGGACTGCTGGGCGAGAACATGATATTGGCTGCCTGGTCCATGGGAATAGGCTCCTGTTGCCTGGCAAGCCCCACACGCTTTATGACCGACACGCCCGAAACTGCCGAATACATCAAAAAGTTGGACTTCCCCGAAGGCTACAAGTTGCTTTACTGCATCGCTTTCGGCTATCCGGATGAAGCGCCTGCCGCCAAACCCAGAGATACGGCAAAAGTGAAATACATCGATTGAAGGGCGCCATAAAGGAACTTACCAAAGACCGGCCCTATAATCAAAGAAGAGGGTATATCGAAACAACTTACCCACTATCTTTTAAACGCAGATGACACAGATAATGCGGATTTTTTACTTATCCGCATCATCTGTGTCATCTGCATCCAAGAAGCGTGATTATGTAAGCTTTTCATGCTTTCGACACATCCGCTTCTTGCATATAACAACCAAACTTGTAAAATCAGTTCTTGTTTGCGCGCTTGCGCTCTATCTCGTCAAGGATAACCTTACGCATGCGCATGGACTTAGGCGTCACCTCCACATATTCGTCTCCCTTGATATATTCCAACGCCTCTTCCAAGGAGAACTGCACCGGCGGAATCAGACGCGCCTTCTCGTCGGAACCGGAAGCACGCATATTGGTCAGCTTCTTCGACTTCGTCACATTAATCACCAAATCGTTGTCGTGAGAATGCTCGCCCACTACCTGACCTGCATAAACCTCGTCTTGCGGGAAGATGAAGAACTTGCCGCGGTCCTGCAACTTGTCGATGGCATAGGCAAAAGCCGTACCGCTCTCCATAGCAATCATGGAACCGTTGGTGCGGCGTTCTATCTCACCCTTGTAAGGCTGGTATTCCTTAAAGCGGTGCGCCATGATAGCCTCACCGGCAGAGGCAGTCAGCACATTCGTGCGCAGGCCGATGATACCGCGCGACGGCATATTGAACTCGAGGTTCACACGCTCGCCGGCACTCTCCATTTTCACCATTTCACCCTTGCGGCGGGTCACCATATCAATAATCTTGCTGGCATACTCTTCGGGGACATTCACCGTAAGTTCCTCGATAGGCTCGTGCTTCACACCGTCTATCTCCTTGAAAATCACCTGCGGCTGTCCTACCTGCAACTCGTATCCCTCACGGCGCATCGTCTCGACCAATACGGAAAGATGAAGCACGCCACGACCGGACACCACCCATTTCCCGTCTTCCTCGCTCTTACGCACGCGGAGCGCAAGGTTCTTATCCAACTCCTTCATCAGACGGTCGTGGATATGGCGGGAAGTAACGAACTTGCCTTCCTTGCCGAAGAACGGAGAGTCGTTGATGGTGAACAACATGCTCATGGTCGGCTCGTCGATGGCGATGGGCGCCAACGCTTCGGGATTTTCGTAATCGCAGATTGTATCTCCGATTTCGAACCCTTCGATACCCACCAGCGCGCAGATGTCACCGGAAGAGACCTCCGTCACCTTCACACGGCCCATACCCTCGAACGTATGCAGTTCTTTGATTTTCGATTTGACAATGGAACCGTCGCGCTTTGCCAAGGAGACGTTCATGCCCTCCTTTAAAGTGCCGCGATGCACACGGCCCACGGCGATACGACCCGTATAAGAGGAGTAGTCCAACGAAGTCACCAACATCTGCGGCGTGCCCTCCAGCTGCGTAGGAGCAGGAATATTTTCCAGAATGCAGTCCAGCAACGGATAAATGTTGTCCGTCGGCGCCTGCCAGTCCGTGCTCATCCAGTTGTTCTTTGCCGAACCGTAGATGACGGGGAAGTCCAGCTG
Organism: uncultured Bacteroides sp.; assembly: GCF_910578895.1. Taxonomy (GTDB): domain Bacteria; phylum Bacteroidota; class Bacteroidia; order Bacteroidales; family Bacteroidaceae; genus Bacteroides. The sequence continues at coordinate 12,973 of NZ_CAJTSC010000036.1, read as the reverse complement.
GTCTTCCGAAGCCTCCAGGCTGAACATCAGGTCGAACACCATTTCATAAACCTCTTCGGGACGGCAGTTGGGCTTATCCACCTTGTTGACAACCACGATAGGCTTCAATCCTATCTGCAACGCCTTCTGCAACACGAAACGGGTCTGCGGCATCGGACCCTCGAAAGCGTCCACCAACAGAATACATCCGTCCGCCATGTTCAGCACACGTTCCACCTCACCGCCGAAGTCACTGTGTCCCGGAGTATCGATAATATTAATCTTAGTGTCCTTATAATTGATAGAAACGTTTTTGGAAAGGATTGTTATACCCCGCTCGCGTTCCAAATCATTGTTATCCAACATTAATTCACCTGTGCTCTGGTTGCTGCGGAAGAGGTTTCCCGCCAGAAGCATCTTATCGACAAGTGTCGTCTTCCCATGGTCGACATGGGCAATAATTGCAATGTTTCTAATATTTTGCATACAATACCTATTATTTTCGGTCGGCAAAGGTACGAATTTTACACTACATACATCACAGAGAAAAGATTTTTTTACTGAATATCATTGCGATATAAAAGATAATGCCTATCTTTGCACGCTCGAAAGAGAAAAGCATTATCAACTTTTTAATTAAACATTATGTATTTAGACGCTGCTAAAAAGCAAGAAATCTTCGGCAAATACGGAAAGTCTAACACTGATACTGGCTCAGCTGAGGCCCAGATAGCATTGTTTTCATACCGTATTGCTCATCTGACTGAGCACATGAAGCTCAACAGAAAGGATTATAGTACAGAAAGAGCCTTGACAATGTTGGTAGGTAAGCGCCGTGCGCTGTTGAACTACCTGAAAGACCGCGATATCAACCGCTATCGTGCCATTGTTCAGGAACTCGGCTTGCGTAAGTAATTCACTTGCGGTAAACCTATTAAAACGGGGTGACTCTTCCATTGAAAAGTCACCCCGTTTTGCTTTTCAGCCCCTCCATCCCACTTCCCTTCCGAGCGGGAAAGCAGGGATACGCCGCCATCACCCGATGCCCCGCCTGCCGCAACAACCCTTCACAGCACATTCCTTTTCCCGGCAAACCTCTCTCATGCCTATAGTGAAAACAATTACGGGAATGCGTCGAAACGATGAATGCCCTATCAAAAGCCTTTTAATTTGAACCCCACATCCGCATCATCCGGACTCCCTTTTACACGCATCCCGTCTTGCCACGGCAGGATTGTATATTCCTGCCGGAACAGAACGCTTCATTTTGTCTTTTTGTCATTCTGCCCATGTTTCTGACAATTTGCATTTCCCGTTGCCGCAGAATCGGCTATTTCCGTCCTTACGTGCTGCCGGCGGGAAAAAACGGAACGGAAAACATTTATCTTCCATACAGCCAGCGCAATAGCGAAATATTTACAAATAAACCAGCGGGAAAGAGCGCCGGAAATGCCACGTGCGGGCACCCCGTTTCACGGATATTGACGTCCGTGGCGAGGGACATTAACATCGCTCGCGATAGACATTAATGTCTGTCATGAGCGGCATTAATGTCTATCACGACAGATGTTAATGTCTGTCGACAGAAACACTTGCATCCAGCATGAGAAACACCTGCATCCAACGGCGGGAACGCCCGGTTTCTGCATAAACAGCGTATATCCATCGGGAAATGAAGCATATCTATCCGCACTTTATGCAGCATGTTCCTGTTTCGGCAGAAAGCGGCAAGAAGGGGAGTAAGCAAAAAAGCTGTTTTGCCGCCTTTTTGCCATAAAGCGAACGGATGGCACTTCACTTTGCACCCGTGCAAACAGCCGGAACCGGTTCGTTTCCGGCGTCTGCCCGATTACCTGCACGGGTACAGCTTTTCCATTTACAGGAGCTGGAGAGAGTTAGAAGGAGTTATCACCCTTCGGGCTGAAGAGTCAAGCCGATAATCCTGTTGATATATAGCGATACTACCGATGTCCAACCTCCTTTGCCTCCTTCCAACTCCCTCCAGCTCCTGTAAATGGAAAAGCCCTGTTGGCGGGACTATTTCTTCTTTGGAAAAGATTGATTTGATTTATATTTTGTTTACTTTTGCGGTTCACCAATATTAAATAATAAACAAATTGATTAGCCGACACCGTCTGTCATCCAATTACAAGTAACATGCTGTTCAATTCTTTTGAGTTCCTGATATTTCTGCCGATAGCATTCATGCTCTATTGGTTCGTGTTCAAGCCGCTGCGTTGGCAAAACCTGTTTATAGTGGCGGCAAGCTACACCTTCTACGGTTGGTGGGACTGGCGTTTCCTTCTCCTCATAGCATTCACCACGCTCTGCAGCTTTGCCGGCGGCCTGCTTCTGGAACGGCTGGAAGGGCAACGCACCAGGCAAAAGTGGGTCAGTGCCGCAAACATCATCCTCAACCTGCTCATCCTCTGCATCTTCAAGTATTTCAACTTCTTCGGGGAGAACCTCGCCCAACTGTTCCGTCTCTTCGGCATGGAACCGGATTGGGTGACGGTAGACATACTGCTGCCGGTGGGCATCAGTTTCTACACCTTCCAGGCACTGAGCTACACGATTGATGTGTACCGGCATAAACTGAAGCCCACGCACGATGCGGTGGCTTTCTTCGCCTTCATCAGCTTCTTCCCCCAACTGGTGGCGGGTCCCATCGAGCGTGCCACCAACCTGCTGCCGCAATTCCTCGCACCACGCAGCTTCCACTACGGCAAGGCGGCAGACGGAATGCGGCAGATATTGTGGGGATTGTTCAAGAAAATGGTGGTGGCGGACAACTGCGCCGCCGCCGTCAACATCATCTTCGACGACTATCAGACACTGGGCGGCACGCACCTGTTTGTGGGTGCGTTCTTCTTCACCTTCCAGATATACGGCGATTTCTCGGGATATTCGGACATCGCCATCGGCACGGCGCGCCTGTTCGGCATCGACCTGATGCGCAACTTCAATTTCCCCTATTTCTCGAGAGACATCGCCGAGTTCTGGCGCCGCTGGCACATATCGCTCACCACCTGGTTCCGCGACTACATCTACATCCCGCTGGGCGGAAGCCGGTGCGGCAAGTGGAAGGCGATGCGCAACACGCTGATTATATTCCTTGTCAGCGGCTTCTGGCACGGCGCCAACTGGACGTTCATCTGCTGGGGAGCCTATCATGCCGTGTTGTTCCTGCCATTGCTCGTTATGGGCAAGAACCGCAGAAACACGGATGTGGCGGCGCAGGGACGCCTGCTCCCCACGATAAAGGAAGCGTGCCGGATGTGCGCCACTTTTCTGCTGGTCGTCATCGGCTGGATTATCTTCCGTGCGGAGAGCATCCGCCAGGCATGGGACTATATAGCGTGCATGATAACGAAGTTCGACTTCGTTCTTCCCGCACACGGCAAAGACCCGCTTATCTATATCGGCATACTGCTGGTGATAGAATGGCTGCAACGTGAGAAGCAGTTCGGGCTGCAGATAGCGGAGAAAGGCATTTTCCGCCACCGGGCTGTCCGCTGGGCGCTTTATTACATCTTGTTTGTAACTACCCTCCTGCTGGCAGGCAGCCAGGAAGAGTTTATCTATTTCCAATTCTAAGAGTATAATACAAGTATTAACAATGAACAACCTTATAGAGTGTATCAAAACCCAAACGGGCTATCACCTTGCCCTGTCATTCAGAGCGAAGCGAAGTATCTCTCCCCCTTAAAAAAAACGGCAGTATCTTTAAAAGCAGCCGGTTTCTTCTTCTTTATATATAAGGAAAGGGGATTCTTCGCTTTGCTCTGAACGACAAATATAAACCAACTTTAAACGTTTACTTATCTATTCACAATGAAGAAGTTCCTGATACATATCTGCCTGTTCTCATCGGTGCTGATTATATTGAGCATCGGTTTTGAGATGATGTTGCGGCAAATCCCAAATTCTTATAAGTTCAAACAGGAGATTACAGAGAAGCACGGCAATGAAATCAAGAACCTGATTATAGGCAGTTCGGTCACAAATTGCAGTCTCAATCCCGCATACTTTGCCGACAGCACGTACAACCTGTCACTTTCCGGGCAATGGCTACGCTACAACCAAGTGTTGCTGGAAAGGTATATCGAAAGGCTTCCCCGGCTGCAAAACGTGATTTGGGGAATATCCTACCAGACGTTGTGGATTGACGATTGCATCAGCCAGGACAAAACCAGCGTGACCTACCACAAAATCTATATGGATATCGACAGGCACAAGGACTTGCTTTACAATATCGAGCTAATCGGAACAGGCTCCATTTCTTTCAGAAAATGGTCGAAATACTATATGCTGCATAAAAGGACGATGGCATGCGATTCTTTGGGATTGGACCATAGTTTCGACTCGGCCGAAAGAAGCGGCGACTGGCTGCAAGACATCCCGCAAGACGCAAAAGGGCACTCGGTATCTGAAGGAGAGAGGGCGGAACAAACATTCGCCGAGAATGTCCGACGCCTGAACGAGGCGGCAGGACTGTGCCGGGACAAGGGTATCAAGCTCTATTTTGTTATCCCGCCGGTTCACAAACTGTATTACGAGTCTGCCAATCCGGCACAGGTCGAACAGATGCATGCCGCATTACAAGAAATAGCCGCAACCTGGAGCAATGTCCGCGTATACAGCTATTTCAATGACAGCCGCTTCACTGACGATGACTTCCACAGCGGCAACCACCTCTCCTCCGACATCGGCGCCCCGAAATTCACGCGCCTGCTGCGGCAAGACATGGCACGTGCCGACAGCCTGCAAGCGGAATAAGCCCCATGCGGCAAGCAAAGCCTATCCCGATGTCCTGCAATCCGGGCGAAATGGAAGAAGCGTGAGCAAAAACAAACTTTTTCCTTGCAGAATGTTGCACCAAGTAAAAGAATGTCTTATTTTTGCAACCTACAGTTATTAATCATAACCTTTTGAACAGAAATACTATCAAATTATGGATACAAGTAAGATTGTAGGAGAAAAAATCAAGTCGCTCCGCGAAAGCCAGTCCATCAGCATGGAAGAGTTGGCACAACGTTCGGGTCTCGCCATCGAACAGATTGAACGTATTGAGAATAACATCGACCTGCCATCGCTGGCGCCGCTTATCAAGATAGCCCGCGTGCTGGGCGTACGCCTCGGCACATTCCTCGACGGCCAGGACGAGAACGGTCCCGTGGTATGCCGCAAGGCGGAAGCAACGGACAGCATCAGCTTCTCCAACAACGCCATCCACTCGCGCAAGCACATGGAGTATCACTCGCTCTCCAAATCGAAAGCAGACCGACACATGGAGCCGTTCATCATCGATGTAGCTCCTACGGACGACAACGATTTCGTGCTCTCCTCGCACGAAGGCGAAGAGTTCATCCTGGTTATGGAGGGAACAATGGAAATCAGCTACGGCAAGAACACGTATCTTCTTGAAGAGGGAGACAGCATCTACTACGACTCCATCGTACCACACCACGTGCATGCCTACAAGGGACAGGCGGCAAAGATACTGGCAGTAATCTATACACCTATTTAATAATAAGAAGGAGTTATCGGGAGTTAAAAGCCAATAGTCCGACTTGTGCAAACAAATCTGGAAACAACCCACTGGCAGGTAAACCCATAAAAGAAGTATCGGCTTATAACTCCCAGGCCTGCTTCAGCAGGCGACAACTCCCGATAACTCCTTATAACTCCCTTTAAAAGAACATTATGCTATACGAAAGAACGCTTGGCCAATGGCTGGAGCATTGGGCCGCAAATACACCTGACAAAGAATACATCGTTTACTCCGACCGCAACTTGCGCTTCACCTGGAGCCAGTTCAACCGCCGGGTGGACGACATGGCAAAAGGGCTTATCGCCATCGGCGTGGAACGGGGAACGCACGTGGGCATCTGGGCGGCAAACGTACCGGACTGGCTGACATTGCTGTATGCCTGCGCCAAGATAGGCGCCGTCTACGTAACGGTAAACACCAACTACAAACAAGCCGAACTGGAATACCTGTGCGAGAACTCGGACATGCACACGCTCTGCATCGTCAACGGCGAGAAAGACAGCGACTTCGTGCAGATGACCTACACCATGCTGCCGGAACTGAAGAACTGCCAGCGCGGACATCTGAAGAGCGAACGTTTTCCGCACATGAAGAACGTCATCTACGTGGGGCAGGAGAAGCATCGGGGAATGTACAACACCTCCGAAATACTGCTTTTAGGCAACAACGTGGAAGACGCCCGTCTCGATGAACTGAAAAGCCGGGTAAGCTGCCACGATGTGGTAAACATGCAGTACACCTCGGGTACCACCGGATTTCCGAAAGGCGTGATGCTCACCCACTACAACATCACCAACAACGGCTTCCTCACCGGCGAACACATGAAGTTCACTGCCGACGACAAGCTCTGCTGCTGCGTGCCTCTGTTCCACTGCTTCGGCGTGGTGCTCGCCACGATGAACTGCCTGACGCACGGCTGCACGCAGGTGATGGTGGAACGCTTCAACCCGCTCGTAGTGTTGGCATCCATTCACAAAGAGCGATGCACCGCACTCTACGGCGTGCCCACGATGTTTATTGCCGAGCTGCACCATCCCATGTTCGAAATGTTCGACATGTCCAGCCTGCGCACGGGCATCATGGCAGGTTCGCTCTGTCCCGTCGAACTGATGAAGCAGGTAGAGGAGAAGATGTACATGAAGGTGACCAGCGTATACGGACTGACGGAAGCCGCGCCCGGCATGACCGCCACCCGGATTGAAGACTCGTTCGATGTGCGCTGCAACACCGTGGGACGCGACTTTGAGCATACCGAAGTAAAGGTTATCGACCCTGAGACCGGCGAGGAATGTCCCGTAGGCGTGCAAGGCGAAATGTGCAACCGAGGCTACAACACCATGAAGGGGTACTACAAGAACCCGCAAGCCACCGCCGAAGTCATCGACAAGGATGGCTTCCTGCATTCCGGAGACTTGGGCGTAAAGGACGAGGATGGCAATTACCGCATCACCGGACGCATCAAGGACATGATTATCCGTGGTGGCGAGAACATCTACCCGCGCGAAATCGAGGAATTCCTCTATCAACTGGAAGGCGTCAAGGATGTGCAGGTGGCAGGCATCCCCTCCAAGAAATACGGAGAAGCGGTCGGCGCGTTCATCATCCTGCACGAAGGAGCGGACCTGCACGAGTCAGACGTGCGCGACTTCTGCATCGGCAAGATTTCCCGTTACAAAATACCCAAATATATCTTCTTCGTGAAAGAGTTCCCGATGACGGGAAGCGGCAAGATACAGAAGTTCAAGCTGAAGGACGTGGGGCTGCAACTTTGTAAGGAGCAAGGAATAGAGATTATATAACATCAGCGGCCTGCTCATCCTCCTGATTGGCTTTACGCTAATCGGAAGATGCAGCAGGCCGCTGAATGCTTTCTTAAAGAAACACAGAATCGAAGAGCCGTGCCGACCCACCGGTTTCCGCCATCCTAATCCTTTTCAGGATAGCGCATATTCTCCTCTTTCATCTGTTCCAACACCTCATGCAGGTATTTGGCAGACTCCCATTTCGCCATAGGCAGGTCGTGGAGCAGGTAGTTGCCGCAATCCTGCGGGGCGGCACCGGGCACTTCGCCCTCGTATCCGGCAACAAAGCGGAAAGTGTCCTGCATCAGAGTCACGATGTCTTGCGGCTGCAGGTCGCCCTTCATCAGCAGGTAGTTGCCGGTAAGGCAGCCCATGGGTCCCCAATAAACAATCTTGTCCTGCCATTGCGGGTCGTTGCGCAGGTAGGTTGCGGCAAGATGCTCGATGGTGTGCAGGGCACCCTGTCCCAAAGCCGGCTCGCGGTTGGGTTCTTTCATACGGATGTCGAAAGTCGTGATGACTTCTCCATTTACTTCATCCTTGCGCGATACGTAGATGCCGCGCAGCAGACGGATGTGGTCGATAGTGAAACTGGGAATTTTTTTCATTTACGGATTATGAATTTTAAATTATGAATTTACAGGCTACAGGGTAACGGGCAGGGTGGAAAGGAAAGTCCATGTTGTACGGAAAGAACGCTCCGCCATCGTGCCCCAGAAGTCGGCATACTGCGCGGCATGGTCGTCCACGCCCGGCGTATCACTGATGATACGGAAACTGAGGAAAGGAACGGCATGCAGGTAGCAGGCCTGTGCAATGGCAGCGGACTCCATATCCACGGCAAGTCCCTCGGGAAAGCGTTGTTTGATGACGTCCAACTCGGCACGGTTGGTTATGAATTGGTCGCCCGTGCAGAGCAGCCCGCCATGAATGCGGTTCTCCAGCCCGGCACCGTTCAGCGACAAGGCATGTTCCAGCAACGGGGCACAACCTTTGTAGACGGCAGGAAAGCCTTGCACCTGACCGTACCGGTTGCCCTCGCCGCACCACACATCGTGATACACCAAAGAACCGCTTACCACCACATCCGTCACCTTCAGGCAGGCATCAATGCCGCCCGCCACACCGGTACTGATGACACAGTCCGGAGAGAAACGGCGTATCAGTTGCGTAGCACCCACTGCCGCGCTCACCTTGCCGATGCCGCATTGCGTAAGCACCACACGGTTATTGCCGAGTACTCCCTCCACATAACGGAAATTGCCGTCGTCCGTCACCTTCTTTTCCTGCAAGCGCTCCACCAACTGGCGGTGCTCGCTATCCATTGCGCTGATAACACCGATTTTCATCTATTTTGAATTATGAATTTGATACTTTACAGTATGATTTCAGAGTATGATTTTGAAATATGGTTTTCCAGGGAGACAAAGGTACGATATTTCAGCAGATTTATCTATCCGGCTGGTGTATAAATCAATATTTATATATAAGTTTGTCGCCAAATTCATGTTTCAAAATCATACTCTGAAACCATACTTTAAATTCATAATTCAAAATCAATGAAGAAGTATCTCCCCGACTTGATTGCCATGCTGGCATTCGTCCTCATCTCTTTCGCCTACTTCTTTCCGGCGGACATGGAAGGACGCATCCTGTTCCAACACGATACGGCTGCCGGTGCCGGTGCCGGACAAGAAGCCAAAGCCTACTACGAGCAGACGGGTGAACGGACCCGTTGGACGAACTCCCTGTTCGGCGGAATGCCGACCTACCAGATAGCACCGTCTTACGATTCTACCATGCCGCTGCAATGGGCGCAGAAAGCATACCAACTGTTTCTGCCCTCGTACGTCAACCTGACGTTCATCCTGATGCTGGGTTTCTACATCCTGCTGCGCGCGTTCGGCATACCGGCATGGCTGGCAGGCCTGGGCGGCATTATATGGGCGTTCTCGTCCTATTTCTTCATCCTGATTTCGGCGGGACACATCTGGAAGTTCATCACTCTTGCCTACGTGCCGCCCACTATAGCGGGCATCGTACTTGCCTATCGGGGCAGGCTGCTGGCAGGCGGTGTCCTGACAGCGTTCTTCCTCGCCCTGCAAATCATGTCGAACCACGTACAGATGTCCTACTACTTCCTGTTCGTCATCCTGTTTATCACAGGCGCCTATTTTGAGGAAGCACGGCGCAATAAGACGCTGCCCCAATTCTTCAAGGCAAGCGCCGTACTCTTGGTTGCCGCCCTTATCGGCGTAGCCGCCAATCTCTCCAACCTCTACCACACCTATACCTACAGCAAAGAGACCATGCGCGGCAAGAGCGAACTGGTGCAGACCGGGGATGCCGCCAAGCAGACCAGCAGCGGATTGGACCGCGACTACATCACCCAATGGAGCTACGGCATAGGCGAAACGCTTACCCTGCTCGTGCCCAACTTCAAAGGCGGGGCTTCCGTCCCCCTCAGCCAAAGCGAGACGGCTATGGAGAAAGCCAACCCCATGTATGGCGGGTTGTACAGCCAGCTGACCCAATACTTCGGCGACCAACCCATGACCTCGGGTCCTGTATACGTGGGCGCATTCGTCCTCTTCCTTTTCATATTGGGATACTTCATCCTGAAAGGTCCCCTGAAATGGGCATTGGCAGGAGCCACCCTCTTCTCCATCGCATTGGCATGGGGCAAGAACTTCATGCCGCTGACAGACTTCTTCATTGACTACATACCGATGTACAGTAAGTTCCGCGCCGTATCGTCCATACTTGTCATCGCCGAATTTACCATACCCCTGCTGGCTGTCTTCACGCTGAAACGCGTGCTCGACGAACCCGACATTCTCCGTAGGGGAAAGAAAGCCGTGGGCATCAGCCTGCTGCTTACCGCCGGCATCGCCCTGCTGCTGGCAGTGGCTCCGGGCATGTTCAGTTCCACTTTCGTACCGGCACAAGAGGCACAGATGTTGCAAAATGCCGTCAGCCAAAAGATGATACCTGCCGAAGAACTTCCCGGCATCCTCGCCAACCTTTCCGAAATGCGTGCCGCGCTTGTCAGTTCCGATGCCCTGCGCAGCTTCCTCATCATCGGCATCGGCTGTGCCTTGCTCTGGCTCTACGCAGCAGGCAAGTTGCGCCGGCCGCTGACCGTTGCAGGCATCGCCCTGCTCTGCCTGGCAGACATGTGGACAGTGAACAAACGATACCTGAACGATGAGCAGTTCGTACCCCGTTTCACACAGACCGCGACTTTCAACCAAAGCTCCGCCGACAAAGCAATCCTGGAGGACGAAAGCCCCGACTACCGCGTACTGAACTTTGCCACCAATACCTTCAACGAGAACAACACCTCTTACTGGCACAAGAACATCGGCGGTTACCATGCCGCCAAGTTGCGCCGCTACCAGGAGCTGATAGAACATCACATCTCCCCCGAAATGCAGGCAGCCTACCAGGCGATAGCCGCCACAGGCGGAGAGATGGGAAGCGTGGACGCCAACCTGTTCCGCGTGCTGAACATGCTGAACACGAAATACTTCATCTTCCCCGCCGGACAGCAAGGGCAGACCGTTCCCGTCCTCAACCCTTATGCCTACGGCAATGCCTGGTTTGTGAGAAACGTGCAATACGTAAACACCGCCAACGAAGAGATTGATGCGCTCCGGTCCGTTCTTCCCACCGAGACCGCCGTTGTCGACATCCGCTTCAAGGATGTATTGAAAGGAACCGCCGAAGCCCACAAAGACAGCCTTTCCACCATCCGCCTGACGAGTTACGAACCCAACCGCCTGGTATATGAAACGGAAAACACGGGAGACGGAATTGCCGTATTCTCCGAGATATACTATCCTGACGGCTGGCAAGCAACCATAGACGGACAGCCTGCCGGATTGGCACGTGCGGACTATGTATTGCGTACCCTATATGTCCCCGCCGGCAAGCACACCATCGAAATGCGTTTCGACCCCAAAAGCCTGCATGTGACGGAAGGCATTGCCTACGGGGCACTGGCGCTGCTGGTTATCGGGACAGCCGCCATCCTATTGATGGCACGGAAGAAATACGCGGCATAAGATTATGCCTGCCGGACAGTACGGAAAAGGGAGTGTGGTGAAAATTCTCGTCGGCACACTTCCTTTTTCTCTTCTCAAAACAAGGATATGATATAAAACCTTAAGTCTATGACATAATACTGCAAATCCGGCTCATGCCGAACGCCTATTTTTGTGCCAAACAATAATAAACACAGTACACATGAAAAAGACAATCCTCATTTCGTGCTTTGCCTTAGGATGCATATCCCTATTTGCACAAAAGAAAACACCGCAAGTATCCATGATTGCAGAATGCTCCAATATCCGTTCGGACCGCCGCCCCATCCCCGTAGGATACTACGACGAAAAGGCGCAGAAAACATTTGTCTGCTGGATGACCGCCAACAGCCATCCTGCCGTGAAGGCTTTCGACCACACCAACCGGCAATGGAGCGATACGAAAATCGTGGCGCAGTCTCCTTTTGCCGACAAGCACAATTATCCCGGCATCCTGCGGGGCAAGGACGACCGCATCTATATGTTCTACGGCTGCCACAACTCCACCATGAAAATGGCGGTGTCTCCCCGACCCAACAGCATTGAAGGCGATTGGGAAGACCGTTTCATACCGGAAGCGGAACGTGCTTCCTACCCCGCTCCGGTACTGACCGACGACAATGTCTTCTACGTATTCTACCGGGACACACGCCGTACAAACAAATATTCAGACGACCGCCCCTATCAGTTTGTGAAGTCTGCGGACAACGGCAAGACATGGACCCGCCAGATGGTCATCGACCCTTATCCCAGAGCCACCGACAACATGATGGAAGTGTACAACGGGCAGGTATCTTACCAGCCCAACATCGGGAAGAAAGGAAGAATTCATCTGGCATGGACCATTTGCGGAGAAAAATTAGGCAAGCATGCCCACGCCACGTACGGACGCAACGTGTATTATGCCTATCTCGATTTAAGCGATGACCACATGTACAACATCGAAGGGAAGGACCTGGGCACCACTATCGACCACCTCGAATCCGACAAATACTGCCTGGTATTGGAGACTCCCATCCCTGAAAGAGGACATTCCGCCGGCTTGCAGGTATCCGTGCATTACCGCGACAACGGCTATCCGGTCATCCACCACCAGTATCCGCAAGAACGGGGCGGACAGATTGCCACCTGGAACGGCAGCAGCTGGCACCACACCGGTTTCCCGGCACAGGGAGAACCCCGCAGCATTGAAAAGCTGGGCGCCGACCGGTTCCGTTTCTACTCCACTATGGGCAAAGGAGTGGTCACTTTCATTACAAACGACGGAGGGATGACAGTAGAAAAAGAAACGGAAATAGAAACACCGCACTCTCTCTCACGCTGCTATGTCATAGACAATGCCCGTCCGGAACTGAAATTGCTGTTGTTCTCCAATCCTGTCAAAGGGATACCCGAACGGTTGTCCGTTGGAAACCGCCATGTATATGTGGTGAATGATGTGTTTTGAGCAGTAGAGCATATTAAAATCAAAAGAGAGTGTGCCGAAATACCTCAAATGCACCAATCACCCCTGCCATAGATATCTGTGACAGGGGTGATTTGGTTAATAAGAG
>NZ_CAJTSC010000035.1 GCF_910578895.1 uncultured Bacteroides sp. | reverse complement strand
GTACTGTATTACTTGTAAAATAGTAATAAAGGTATTGAGGCAGAACAAACTTTTTCATTGCCCGTATAATAGTAACGTGGCTATCAGCAACAGCCAATTCATAAGGATTTAATGTTTGCCAATAAATAGCCATTCGCCCTAATGTTCCCAATCCGGTAGAGTTCCACATTAAATCTCCGTTCTGCAAAATTCGTTCTTCACTATACGATGATAAAGTATCTGGATCTATGAATTGAGCTTTATCTATTGAAAATCCACTCCATTGATTACACTTTTGTGCTACAACAGGGTATTTCTTTATCAGAGAGTACTTAGGAGACTTACCTCTTTGGATGTAAGAGCATATATCATTAAGTCTTACCCAACTCCAACTATCAGGAATTTCAAATGGAATCTCGTCAGTAATATCCATTTCTGTATTTTCGTTCTTCTCGAAGTACTTGTTATCGTCACCTTTATAGATGATAGAATCAGTCAAAGCTGATTTCTTTAACTTGCCCTCTGTGGCAAGTTTCTGCTTTTCTTTCCGTATTCGTTCAAGCAACATAGAAGCAGATTCTTCTGTAGAATCTTGGGGTACTAACTTGCCTTGTATTGCTTCTTGTAAGATTGATTTCTGTAATTTCACATTAATTCGTTCGTTCAGATAATTTAATGCATCTTGTTTTTTATCATACCGTTTTACTAAAAAAAGCACCTCTTTTAGTAACTCTACTATCCTCTTCTGTTCGCTTATAGACGGAACTGGAAATACAATGGATTTCATGCTTTCATAGGTAAAATGTTTTATTGTTTGCCCTTGTCCAACAATATATCCGATATTGCGATATAACTCAAAAACAAACTTATAGAATATTGGGAATAGCCCACAATAAAATCTGATACGATGTAGGGCATTTTGATAATACATTTCCTCATCTCTATCCCATACACAGCATCTTCCATAATCTCCGCCTTCACATATTAAGAGGTCCCCTTTGTGTAATCTATATTTTGACAACTCATCATCACGCAATTTAAATGTTTTAATCTTTGATAAATCTATCCCATCCCAATAAACATTTATAGAACATAAATATGGGTATTCCTGACCAATGTTCTTTCCTCGATCGAGCATTTTTCCTAATTGAGAAATACCGATTGTGTTAATCCGTGCCCATTCCCATCCCTGCGGAATCTCAAAGGGAATCTCCTCATCAATACACTTCACCTCGCCCGTAGCAAGAAACTTCTCATAATAAGAATTGTCCTCACTACGGTAAATGATAGATTCGTTTTTATCTTTTTTGATTTTTTTTTCCTTGACCAGCCTGGCTTTTTCGGCTCTGATACGTTCAAGAAGTACAGATGCCGGTTCGTCATTAGGATCTTGCGGTACAAGTTTGCCCTGTATCGCCCACTGGAGTATGCTGTTTTTAAGTTGCTTTCCGTTCATTGTTCGTAATCCTCTCCTTGTATTCCTAACTTTCCTTTGCTCATGGCATTGGCAATATCTATTTTTAGTTCTTCATCATAGTCTTTACTTGTCATAAAACTATTGACGATGCGCAGCAGCAAATCTTGGTCGATATTCGATGCTGCCACATGATAAATGATAGATTCCAATGTACGCATACAGATGCAAGCGTGCCAGTAGTAATTATTTTTATGTAAGAAGTACGTACCCAAAGTCAGTGCAATACGCTTATTCCCATCGTTGAAGAAATGCCCTGAGCAAAATCTATACATCAGATAGGTTAGTTTGTCGGCAAAGGTTGGATAGTATAAATCATTTTGCACAAAATCCAATGTTGCTCGAATACCACCTTCATCACGCACTCCTTCAAAACCACCCTCGCTGGCATCAATCATTTTGCCATAGATGTTTAAGGCTTCATCGTAATCTATGTAAATAATTTCCTTACTCATCTTCTGCCTGCTTTAAGCGTTTAAGCACATCTTTGTTATCCGCTAAGATACGGTCAAAATCAATAGACTGGTCACCGATGAATCGTTCAAATTCCTCAGGAGTAACAGCTTGCAGGTAATCCGCTATATTACCATGATACGCATCCCGGAAACTGAAATCCCTTGAAGCCATTTTTGTCCTGGCATCATTCAGATAAGGTTTCTGCATCGGGTGTTCGGCAAGTTCGTTTACAATACACTCCACTTCGTCAACGGTAAGTAACCTGCCGCCATTTTCCTTGAATCGTTCACTGATAGCAGCACCCACTCCGTTTTCAAAAGAAGAGATAACCAACAGAACCTCTGAATACAAGGTGTGCCGAACATTGTCTTTTGAATCCAACTTCAACACTTCCCGGTATTCCTTAGCATTCTCCTTGAATACAGCCTTGTATATGAAATCTGTAATTTGAGAATATTTGTATGTGGGATGTCCGTCCACATATTGATTGATGGCAGAAGTGAGATTTTTACGATAGTTTTCCTCTGTTATTGCGGCAGGAAGGTAATGCACATCCCTGCGGTTGATATATTTTGTTCCTCCACCTGTCTTTTCATTGATAGTGGTAATCACAAAATCCAAGATAAGGCTACGGACTTTCTTGGCTTTTTCACTCTCTGTAAGTAGCATACCCATATTCAAGAAAGAGCGGAAATTAAACAGTCCAAGTTGTGTTGTTTTGCTCGCCTCATTAATAAGGTGAGCAAATTCTAACTTAAACTCTTTCAGCTGTTTGCCCTTACATAAAATATATCCGTTATGCTTCAATTCATCAGAATTTGATTGCAGGTAACGATCTATTGTAGATGTGTCAACTTGATAAAAGTCGGCAACCATTTTTTTTGTAAAGCGGTATTCTCCCTCAAAGAGCATTCCTTCTATATCAAGATGCTCTTGTACTTTACTGACCGCAAAACGATTGTTAAGTACATTCTGCCGTTCTATGTTTGAGATGGTCAAATCTTTCATATCACTTCACTATTATCAGTTACACGATTTTATGTCTATGCCGAGAATTTTTTGAATCTCAGAAAGGGTTTTGTCTATTTCATGGTCGAGTGCAGTACGTTTCTCAAAATACTGTTTGAGCAGTTCTGCCGGAGGGAGTATTTCTTCTTCCTCTTTCGGGAACTTGCACTGGTCGAAGTTGCAATCCAAATCAATCAACTGTTGGGCAGTGAACACACGGCTCTTTTCTCCCACTTCATCACTGATAATTTCTTTCCTGTCTTTCCACCATTCCTGAATAGGTAGGGTATGCTCCACCTTCATTGGTTTGGTCTTTGAGAAGTGCTTGTAGCCTTCCGGCATATCCAAGCGATAGAACCATGTCTCTTTGGTCTTGAATCCTTCTTCGCAACCCTCTGCTTCTTCATTATTAAAGAAAAGAATGTTGGTTGCAATAGAGGTATATGGGGAGAATATCGAGCCCGGTAAACGGATGATGGTATGCAGATTGAACTTGCGGAGTAAATTTTCTTTAAGTGCAAGTTTTGCTCCATCCGTACCAAACAAGAAACCATCTGGGATAATCACACCACATCTACCACTAGCTTTGAGGCGGTACATGATAAGGGCTATGAATAAATCCGCAGTTTCACTTGAACGGTATTGCACCGGGAAATTGCTTTTTACACTATCTTCTGTGCTACCGCCATACGGAGGATTCATACCGATAACATCCACTTTATCGCTTTCCTTGAAATCAGTGATATTTGTTCCAAGCGAATCACAGTTAGCTATATTGGGAGCTTCAATATCATGGAGTAACAGATTTGTTATACTCAAAAGATAAGGTAGCGGTTTCCATTCTTGTCCCACGACTGCATTTTGCAGTTTTTCTCCATCTTCGGCAGAACCGACGCTCTTACTCATATAATTGAGAGCAGAGGTAAGGAAGCCGCCTGTACCACTGGTGAAGTCACCAAAGGTTTCGCCCAATTTCGGGTCAAGCATCATCACGATAAAGTCTGTCAAAGCACGTGGAGTATAGAACTCACCTGCATTGCCTGCTGATTGCAAGTCTTTCAAGATTCCCTCATAAATATCTCCAAATGTGTGGCGATCATCAGCATCGTCAAATTCGATTTCATTTACGATGTTGACCACTTGACGCAAAAGCGTTCCATTCTTCATATACTGGTTTAAGTCAGCAAATGTTTCTTGAACAATGCTTTTGGCTCTTGGCGTATTGGCGTCTATCGGAAGATTCTTTAAAGTAGGGAACAGTTTTTCATTGACAAAAGAGAGCAATGCTTCTCCTGTTAATGCTTCACCGTCTTTTTCATCTACTGCCCATTTACGCCAACGCAAATCTTCGGGGATGATAGACTTGTAGTTTTCATCTTTGTATTCCCAAGTTTCTTCCTGAGTGTCATAGACTTTCAAGAAAAACATCCAAGTCATTTGTTCAATTCTCTGTGCGTCACCATTGATACCAGCGTCTTGGCGCATTATATTTTGGATTCGCTTTATGATGTTGTTTACTGCCATTTTTAAGCTGATTTATAAATTTGATATTCTAGTTCTCTGATGGCTTGCTCAAAAGCAACCTTACCGCCAAATAACTTTATGATTTTTGTTGGTTTTCCTATGCTATTGAATGGCGGTATCTCCAAGATGTTCGCCTTCTCAAAGTCGAGAATACCATTCTCTGCATATTTGTCAAGAAGAGCCTCCAATACTTCACGAGCTTTACCTTCGTACTTCCCGAAGTAATTACGCTTCTTTACATTGTTTGCTCTCTCTTTTCTTGTTAATGGCGGTTGGTCAAACGCAACGTGGCATATCACATCAAAGATGTCGGCATCCTTCAATGCCGGATTAGCTTCACGTACAGCATCTATCAGAATAGCATATTCCTTCAATTCATCCATAATGGCCTGTTTGCGTTCTACCTCCGTCCACGTTTGGATAAAATCATCCAAAGTTTGGTAATGGCGTAATAATTGCTTTTTAGCAAACGACTGAACACTTTCCGTTCTCATCGTCTTACCATCTTCTCCTAACACTGAAACGATTTCATGGGCAATGCGAATATTCTTACCGCTGATAAGATATTTCTCACGAGGCTCAGATACTATTGGAGTTTCTGGAGCATCAATGATTTTGTAAGGTTTGGTTTTTTCCCCTCCTCCTTTTGGTGGTTCCGGGTCGCCATCAAATGCTGGATCTTTGAATTTTGCGGTAGCATTGCGGAAATCAAGGATTTCCAAATGCCATTTGCCCTTGTCTTTTCTAAGTCGTGTGCCTCGTCCAATGATTTGCTTAAATTCAGTCATAGAACCAATTTCTTTGTCTATGACGATTAAACCACAAGTTTTGCAGTCCACTCCTGTAGATAAAAGTTCAGATGTGGTAACAATTACAGGATAAGGCTCATCCACACTAATGAAATTGTCCAGTTGTTTCTTACCTTCTTTATCCTCACCAACAATACGTGTAACATAGTAAGGCGACTTTTTACATAAATCGCTATTCATATTGATAAGCAGCGTCCGCATTTCGGCAGCTTCCTCAATATCAGAACAGAATACTATTGTCTTTGTCATACGACCAATGTCATGTAACATTTGGGTTATCCTATGTGCTACTACTTTACGCCTTAACTTGATGGCAAGATCACGACCTATATTCTGTCTTTGATATAGTTTCTGTTCAATCTCCTTACCCAATAAATCTATTTCACCTTCTTCTGGAGTCCATCCTTGTAAATCAACATTAATAAAGTCTGCTGTAACCCTATATGGAGCTAAGAAACCATCTTGAATGCCTTGAAGAAGTGAATAGGTATATACTGGTTCACCGAAATAATCCAAGTTGTTCGCTCCTTCGTCTGCTTTCGGTGTGGCTGTCATACCAATTTGGGTAGCCGAACTAAAATATTCCAACACCTTGCGCCATGCGGAATCGTCTTTTGCACTTCCTCTATGACACTCATCAACAATAATTAAATCAAAGAAATTTGGCTGCACCTCCAAGAATGGGTCTGGTTTACCCTCTTTCCCGACCAATTGGTGGTATAAAGCCATATACACTTCGTATGACGAATCAATTTTTTCCTCCCCCTCTCCAACAGAAGTTATCTTGGTCATAAACTTCTTGAAAGGCTTGAAGTCTTGCACCATTGTTTGGTCAATGAGGATATTGCGGTCTGCAAGATAAAGAATCTTTTTCTTAGCCCCACTTTTATGAAGACGATGGATAATCTGGAAAGCAGTAAAAGTCTTACCAGTACCGGTAGCCATTACCACAAGTACACGTTGTTGCCCTCTTGCGATGGCCTCTACTGTGCGATCAACAGCTATACGTTGATAATATCTTGGTTCATGGCTATGGGCATCATAGTAGAAAGGAGTTTCTATTATATTGAGTTCATCCGATGTATAGTTCTTAGATGCCAGATAACGGTTGTATAGTTCTTCCTCAGTCGGAAAGTCCTCTAACTTGATTTCTGTTTCTTTCCCCATAATAAAGTCATGTTCCAAGAATGCATCACCATTACTAGAGTAGGCAAATTTCAAGTCAAGGATTTGGGCATAATCCATAGCTTGTTGAATGCCACCTCCAACTGCATGTTTATTATCTTTAGCTTCAACTACCGCTATTGGCTTACCTTTATGGTATAATAGATAATCGGCTTTTTTCCCCTCTGCTACTGAATGTTGGTTGCCAACAACAAGTACTCGACCATCCGTGAAATAATACTCTTCACGCATATTTACACTTACCGCCCATCCTTTTTGTTGGAGTGCAGGAGTAATGAACAGAGTGCGTATCTCTTGTTCTTTGAGTTCTTTCTTGTTTACTTCCATGACAATAAGTTGTTTTATGATTTGCAACTGCTGACAAGCAAGTCTTTCACGTCAATATTAAGAACATTGGCTATATCATTAAGCGTTTTAAGGTCTGGCTGAACCGAATTGCTGCACCATTTACTGATAGTACAGTTGGACTTCCCAATTTGCTCTGCAAGCCATTTTCCTGTTTTCTGTTGCTCTGCAAGTACTACTTTTAATCTATTTAAATTAGCCATGAAGTAAAATGTTTTAATTCGAGAGCAAATTTATATAAATTGTCTGACAGTATAAGCAACTTCCGATAATAATTATTATCAGGAAGCAAAAAAAGGATTAGATAGCGTATTTTGATAAGATATTTTCGTCAATTTCAATCTTATGCCGTCCAGTAGTAGTGCGCAGATTTTTTCTAACAGTGTCAAATGTAGAGTTAGCGAACCATTCGGTAAATGTCGCCATCACAAAGGATGTAGTCATATCTCCACCTATATTATATTGGAAAGCGATATTCCAAGCGAAGTTCTTCAAAGAGATTTGGGTGATAGAACTGTGTTTCTTGATATGAATTTCAGTCATAGAAAGAACTCGCTTATTGGTCACAAAATAACGAACACATTCACATATTTGGAAAATCTCAGTTTCATCCAAATCAAAACGTTTAAATGTATCTCGTGTGTATTTCAAAATAGCATTAAGTTTTTCATCATCTTCTTTCTCTTTTTGCTGCTGGTATTGTTGTTGCTCACGCTGGTATTCATAGTGAAATAACTCCATTTGTTTTTTCTGAACTTCTTCGCTGTTTGAGATAGGAAAAGAAGCTAAAGCCAATGTCTTCTTACTATCCCTTTTCTTAACTGATACCCAAAATGATGGAGGGATGGTTTCTATAATATATCTTGCCACGATAATGCAGAGATGATACAGGAGTTTTAGGATGATATATCCGGCAACCATAACAAATGGCAGCAAGCTCATCCGTATGCCAAACTTATCGCATATTTGAAAAGCGACCATTGAAGCCAGTAGCACAGCCATAACTTCGATAGTTAGTGAATGGAGTATATGTCTTTTTTGCTTCATGCCTATTGTTTTTTATTTCCAATGCAAAGGTACGATAGATTTTCATAAAAAACGATAGATAAATCGTAGGTGCATTTTTGCAATCATATAGTAATCACTGCTTTTTGAAAATAAAAGCATAACAAGAGAAAATATCCAAGTCTATTTGAAAACAAGAGAAAACAGAAATTACACAAAAGAGGTGTAGTTAAACTAAGTTAAAGTTCTTCTTGGGCGTTTTTTCTGTCCTATATAGGCTGAGATATGGAGTAATCGAAGTAAAGCAATCATATTTGTACCAAGTAGTGCGTAAATGATTTATATTCAATAGTTATTATCTTTGAGGAAGTCAAATGATTCCGATAAGGAAACAGATAATAAATAATAAGCAAAAGCGTGCAGCTCAACGAGTTGCACGCTCTTTGCGTTTATGGGGGCATGTCAATATGTCCTATTTTAGATTCTACTCCCTCTCTCTTTTCATGTTTTTGAAATAACCCATATCCGAGAAACGACAACAAGAAAGATGGTATTATTGTAAGTATTGCAATAAAAATCATGAAACTAAAGAAGATATAAACATCCGACAATAGTTCGTTAAATTTAAATGAAGTATAGAATAATGCCGATATCCATAATGTCAGAGAAACACAGAATAGAAAAACACCTTCATACACTAAAGCGAATTTGACCCAATGTTTGCCGTTTACCAAAAGCCAAGTGATAATACCACAAATGCTACATAGTCCGGCTACAAAAATCTTGAACTCCATATCCGAACCTTTTCCAAAAAATAAGTCAGCAAGCGGCAAAACTACTGCCGCATAAACAAAGGTAAATCCTTCAAAATCCAAAATCGTTTATTGGTCAGTTTCATTGAGTCGTAGTAGTTCTCTAATTGATTTGATAAATTATGAATAATGTGATAATTTCAAGCGTTTTAGCTTATAAAGAAAGCATCAAGTCAGCCAAAAGAACAACCGTTTCCGGTTCATCTTTTGGAGCGTCTTTAGATTTCCATGCCACCACGAACCGTACAGATGCGGATTTTACCTTGTAACCTCTTTGTTCCCATTCGGATAATGTATCCTGCATTTTTGATGATAACTTAGCTATAGGTTTATCACTCAATGAACTATACAAAAAGAAATTACTGTAAGTCAAGGAGTCTCCTCCTCTCAATGCCAAGATTTCTTGTTTTCGTTCTTTGAAGAATCCCAAATTGACATCTTTATGGGAGAGTTGCAGTACAATTTCTTCAGGCATGTCATATTGCCGCTGGTCCATAAGATACCGGTCAGCACCCAAATGATTGAAACAATCGCCGTTTGTATGTATGAACAGCCGGTTTTTCGCACGGGTTATTCCTACGTAGTATCGACGCATCAGATGGGCATCCTTTACATAATTGTCGGATATGAGCATATACACATCGTCAAACTCCCTGCCTTTTGCCTTATGAATGGTTGACACCACAACGTCGGCTCCTGATACATCGCAGAAGTCTTCCACTGACGACTCAAATACAAATTCTTTGAAGTCACTGAAATATTTAGTCTTGTTGGTTTGTTCAAACTGGTCTACACAACGCTTCACATACATCAAGCTTAGACTCTTGTCATAAGTAGAAAAGGTGTTATGCTTGGCTTCCTCCCACAGTTCTTCCGTGATTAGCGGTGTTTTTATCCGCTTGTTTATATACCTCAGAAAATATCTCATTTCCGCCATGTTCCAAAAACGTAAACCGTCCATTGATTGTATCAGTTTACTGTTTATACCATGTTTCCGCAAAAGAGCCATCAGGATAACGGCCTCTTCATTTGTTTGGGTCAGCACGCAAGAAGTTCCTTTATCCCTATGCTGAAGCAAGTTTTCGACGAGCGGCTGATACATATATTCCGATTGATAGCGTATTACTTCCACCCAACCTTTTTCTTTTCTCATGGAGATAATTGGCGTACTTTTTATCCTTTTATGTATGTTTTTCAAGAATCCGTTGGCAAAATCCACCGGCTGACGCGCACTGCGGTAATTTTCGGTCATTTCTATAAATGCGCTTCCGCTTTCTTGTGCCAGTTGGTACATATAACCGGAATCGGAACCGCGGAATTCATAGATGTTCTGGTCATCGTCTCCCACTGCTATCACACGCATCTCCTCATTATTAGTCATTAAAGCCTTTACAAGCGCATGCTCTTCGGCTCCCATATCCTGAGCCTCATCTATGACCAACACCGTCTTTCCAATCTTATTGGGTTCCACTTCTCCTTGACATATCATCTCAGCCGCCTTTGCAACGACATTTCTTGAATCTTCAAGATTTCCTATCCGTCCCAAAAGGTCGAAACAATAGGAATGGAATGTTTTTATTTCGACAAAGTGGGCGGCGTTGCCTATCAACTCCATGAGTCTTTGTTTGAATTCCGTAGCGGCAGCCCTTGAAAATGTCAACATCAGTAGCTGTTCGTGTTTCACATCTTCAAGTAACAGGAGTGAGGCCAGTTTGTGAACCAATACGCGTGTTTTTCCGCTACCCGGACCGGCTGCGACTACAATACAACGTGAACCCTTATCGGAAATAATATCCATTTGCCGTTTGGACAATTGTCCGAACAATTGTTTGTACTTCTGTGGTGTCAAATTACGTTGTATCTCGCTTACTCTGTCACCTTTGAAATATTTTGTGACAAACTTCCTGTAATCCATTTGGAAATAGTCTTGAACATATTGCAGTGCTGCATGATAATCTCTCACCATCAGATTGGCATATTCGCCTACAATATGCACTTGCTGGATTTTCAACTTGTAGAATTCGTTGAGCATCCGGTAGTCGTCTTGCTTGTATCTCGACTTGTTGTCCTTTATTCTTTGGATATTCATGGCATTATAAAGTACCAAAAAGCCGCCTTCAAGTTTTAGTGAACCGATTTTCGACAAATACAGAAGTGCCTCTTCTACGTCTTCCAATTGAATGTCATCAAGTCCGCCGAAAAGGGATTGAGAACTTGATTTTATTTGGTTCAAAAGTTCTACTACGGAGAACTGGATGGCTTTGCCGGGCACGTTTTCCTTTTCTGCATCAGAAGCTAATTGGTACAACCATTCCACGGCAAAACGGCTTATTTCCAATCTCTTCTCAAAGCGTCTCATAGTAGTCTCCAAGTCCGCTTGACGACTTATTTCCATATTGCGGACCGCATCTTCTTTCTTACGGGTATAACCTTTGACGGTGAGGAAATAGAGTAGCGTCCGGATATCTTTTTCTTTGGATGTGTTGATTCCGTCGTTCACGGCGTTTTCATTCAATTGCTTGCATGATATTCGCAAAATTCCATCGGGAATATGATTAAGGATGTATTGTTCAAGTTTAGCAAAACGTTCGAGGAGCATTTGCGACTTTCGTTCCGAGTCTCCCGCATCCAGCAAATAGGCGGATATATCTTTGCTGTCTGCCAATATTCCTTCTTGCCGCATGCGTTCCACGATGGATATGACTTCTCTTTTGCTTAGCCCCAAGATGTCTGCCAGATAGTCGATTCGTGATTCTGCTTCCGAATCCTGAGCTTTAGCGATATGCTTTTGGGATATCAATGATTTGATGATGCGGACCGACTTCTCTATTTCATCACTGCCAAAGAGTACTGACGCCGATATGCGTTCTCTTGCCTCGTCCATGTTTTTTACCGTAATTCCCGTGGCATATACATGAGGCACATTGTTCCCTCTTACCAAATATCCGCTTTGTTCCAATGCTGCCAATGCAGTTCGTACGCGGGTCTCAATGTCAGATACCGAATCGTCCCATCCTGCTTGCCGGGCAATTTCCAATGCAGAACAGTTGACTTTCATACGATGTTTGGTAAGGTTTTTGACAGTTTTCCATACCTGTTGTATTTCACTAATGCTGAGTTTCGTTTGGTTTAGCAATATAAAATGCTTATCCAGGTCATTGTCACTATAAAGCACATAACAACGTGCACTGAGACTTGGGTCACGACCGGCCCTGCCTGCTTCTTGAACGTAGTTTTCCAGAGAGTCGGAAATGTCATAATGTACCACGAGACCTACGTCTTTCTTATCGACTCCCATACCAAATGCAGACGTGGCCACGATGATGTGTGCCTGATCGTTCATGAAAGCATCCTGGTTGGCAATTTTTTCATCCGCATCCATCTTACCATTGAAAGGCAGTGCCTTGTAACCGTCGCGGGTCAATTTCGTAGCCAGCTCCTTTGTCCGTTTGGTACGTGATACATAAACAATTGTCGGGCAATCGGACTCTGCTACAAGCCCTCTCAGTTTTAAATACTTGTCATTGTCATTTTCTGCATGTATGACGGAATAGTGCAGGTTGGTTCTTGAAGCCGTTGATGCGAACAGTTCTAAGTTCAAGTCCAAGGTTTGCTTGAAATAGTCGCAGATATCTTGTATCACTTTCTGTTTTGCCGTAGCCGTAAAACAGGATACAGGTATCGGGTGCTCGCATTTTTTCTTTTGCTGGTATTTTCGGATGAATTTACCGATGTAGAGATAGTCAACCCTGAAATCCTGCCCCCATGAAGAAAAACAATGTGCTTCGTCTATTACAAACCTTACCACATGCCGGGCTGTCAATATTCTCTCAATTGTTTGGGAACGAAGCATTTCGGGAGATATGTACAACAGTGAAGCTTCCCCGTCTTGCACTCTTTGTATGGACAGCGACCGTGTGATAGGATCTAACATTCCATTGATGGTTACGGCATCCGTGATGCCTCTGTCGGCAAGGTTGTCTACCTGGTCTTTCATCAGGGACTGCAAGGGAGAAATGACAACCGTCAGTCCGTGCACGGAGCGTCCTGCCATAAGTGCCGGCAATTGGAAGGTCAGCGACTTACCGCCACCGGTAGGAAATATTGCCAGTAGCGATTTACCCTCTACCGCAGCTTGGGCAGCCCGTTCTTGTAGAGGTTCGCCTTCGTATGTCCGGAAGCGTTCATATCCGAAAAATAATTTTAGGTTATGGAGTACATCCAATTGTGTGTGGCAGTAGTTGCAACCCTTGTTGCAGCTGGTGTGGCGTAACAGTTTTATGATAAATTCCACTTCGGGATAGTTGTGAAGCACCCACCCGGGTGTGACGGAGCGATAATCTGTCGTATCAATCAGAGCCAATGCGTATGCCAATCCGCACGGGTATCGGTTGATGAGCATATCAAGGTCGGCGTGCTGGCAAATCTTTCCGGCATAAAGTTCTTTTATAAGTTCAGGTATTCCTTTATGGATATACTCCGCACTTACCATGCCGAGAAATCCCTCAAACTCCTTCTTGTCTTTCAGCAGCGATGCGAATAGCATACGCTTCTCTTTCGGCAATGAATTCCAGCATGCTATTTCATCCCATAACAGATCCTTTGCTTTCTTGCAATCGTTTACCGGATTGTTCATCTGTTCGCAAATCAGTTTGTCATCTTTCACAAGCCTATGGTAAGGACGTTCCGGAAACAATAAAGGTGAGATATAAAGCGTATCAACTAAAATCCGGCGGCATGTGTTGTCGGTAAACAGGTACTTGGCATCATGGTGGATGATATTGTGGCCGCAGATGTAATCTATGCCGTTTAAGAAAACAAACAGTTCTTCTTTCGAGGTTTTATGGAATGTCGTGCCATCGTGTTTCAGCGCTCCTATATCATGGATCTTATGGTCTTTCAAGCCGACTTCCACATCTACTATTGCATAATTGCGGGCACTACATGGTGCAGAGGTGGTTTTGTTGCCAATGATATTGTTTTTATCCTCGGTTTTCTTAATCCCTATGAGTTTGCTCCATATTGACATACATCAATATAATAATTGGTTATAACTTGAATTTGTTATTTATCTTTCCGGCTTATCTTTTCTTTAATACGCTATTTACCACTCTGACAGAAGAAACAAGTTTATTGGTAGAAGTAAACACATCTACATTCCAGACATGGGAAGAACGTCCTTTATGCACGATAGTAGCTACCGCCCGTACGGTATCTCCTTCGTGTGCGGAGGAGATGTGGTTTCCACTGACTTGCATGCCTACAACTATTTCATCGGGTTGGCAGGTAATCATGGAACCAAGTCCGGCAACGGTTTCGGCAAGGGCAAGGGTTGCGCCGCCATGCAGGATGCCAAAGGGCTGGCGTGTACGCTGGTCTACGGGCATGGTCGCTTCTATACGGTCTTCCGACGCATAGGTATACTGGATACCCAGATTGCCCATCAGTGCATGGCGCGCTTGGGCATTGAGCAGGTCGAGAGGTATCTCGGCGGCATGAACCTCCGCCAAAATCATTTTCTCGACGGCTTGCGCCACGCCGTCTTCTTCATTGGAAGCCGTCACATAGTCGGCGCAAGCTTTTACAGAGTCCTGCGAATGTCCCATAGCTATGCCTAAACCGGCAATTTGCAACATATTGACGTCACATACTCCGTCGCCGATGGCAATTACTTCCTCACGGGCAATGCCCAGGTGTGACAATAGTGCGCCTACGGTATTTGCTTTATCAACTCCGGGAGGTACGACCTCTAAAAAGTAAGGTTCCGAACGAAATACATCCAGAGTTCCGCCCAAACGTCTTTTCCAATGTTCTTCCAGACCGGTCAATGCTTCTTCATCGTCACCCACCAGCATGCACTTGCATGGTGCAAAGTCTATTGCTATGGAAAACTCCTCTTCCGGAATGATTTTCAGGTTATTCAGCGTGGCTTCGGTGCGGATATGCTCATTGTCCGGACTGTCTGTTACTATGGTATCATCGTGGTAGGTAAATATGGCAAAGCCATTCTTACGCGCTTTCTTCTCCAAGTAGGGCAGCATCTCCGGGTTGATTCGCCGTTCGAACAGGATTTCTCCATTCTGCGCACTGATTATCTGGCAACCGTTATAGGAGACAATGTAGCCCCCATAGTTGCCCAGTTCAAGGGTTTTTGCCAATGGCATGAGGCCGTATGTAGGTCTGCCGGACGCCAATGCGATGCGCACACCCATTTGTTGCACCTTGAGCAAAGCTGCAAGCGTGCGTTTGCTGATTTCTTTTGTATCGTTGAGAAGTGTTCCGTCTACATCGAGAACTAATAATCTGTATTTCATATCGGCTTGTTTTGAGGTTATGCAAACAAAGTTAATAAAAGGATGGTTAAGACAAACGGATTTTAGTCTATTTTTACGAAACTTATTGCTACATACCACGTTTTTTTAGTTTACAGGAGTCAGAGGAGTTGTCTCCTCTCTTCCTCTGACTTCTGATAAATCCCGTAAATAAAAGCCCCGTGACTGACAGCCTCTTTTTCCCCAGATGTTCCCACTTAATTGGGAACGTGTTCCCTGCACGTTGGGAACATATTCCCAATGAGGTGGGAACACATTCCCAGCAAGCTGGGAATAAAGTTCCACCGTGCAGGGAATGGCTGGCACTCGTATATTGCTGATAATAAGTATTTTGTTGTGGTTGGTCTGCCCTTATTCCGTTTGTTCTTCACCGTTCCGTTTCCGTTTGTCCGCTTCCGCCTGTCTGTTTGGGCGGTCTCTCCGGTCGTGTTCCTCCGGTGTGACTGTCGGCTTTTAACGCCTGTTCCAAAAGGAGATAACTCCTTCTAACTCCCTTTAATACCTGTAAATGAAAAAGCCGTGCAAGACCACGGATTTTTTTGTTTGAAGATAGCTTTCTTAATATAAATATTCCTATCTTTGCCGCTGTTTTGTTCTGCATTCCTGTTCAGGGATGCGGATGAAAAGGGAATCGGGTGAAAGTCCCGGACAGTCCCGCTGCTGTAAGTTCCGTTAAGGATGTATTAAAATACCAACGCCACTGTTCTTGAAGGATGGGAAGGCAATACATTTAGGAATAAGTCAGAAGACCTGCAAAACGAAGTTAAGAAATTGCCCGCTCGAGGAAAGCGGTCAGTGTATGAATAGTATAAGATACCTTTATTTATCTCATGGTAGAAAGAGCTAAAGCATGGATAGCCTGTGCTGTTGCTTTCTTTTATGTATATTCTCTGTCCGCACAGATGGTGGAGAAAGATACGGTAACGGGGAAAGTGCATCAGATAGAGAGAGTGACAGTGACAGCCCGCAGGTTGCCCAACAGAGTAACCACGGCAGTACCCGTACAAACTATGTCGCAGCAGGATATCAGCAGGCTTGGCATACAAAATATGGCAGATGCCGTGCGGCGTTTTACCGGTGCGGATGTGAAAGACTATGGTGGAATAGGGGGATTGAAAACCGTTTCCGTCCGTAATATGGGAGCGGCACATACGGCTGTCAGTTACGATGGGGTGGTTGTAGGCAATTGCCAGGCGGGACAGATAGACATCGGTCGCTTTTCGTTGGATAATGTCTCTATGCTCTCTTTGAATATCGGGCAGCCGGAAGATTTGCTGCAATCGGCACGAATGTATGCTTCGGCAGGCGTATTAAGCATTGAAACGGAAAAACCTCATTTTGAGGAGGGACGTAAACAGGCATTTCGGATACAGATGCGGGGGGGCTCATTCGGATATGCCAGTCCTTCATTCCGCTGGTGGCAGAAATCGGGAGCACGTACCCGTTTTTCTTTAGACGCTAATTATATGCGTGCCGATGGCAACTATCCGTTTACATTGGTCAACGGAAAGTATGTGACAAAAGAGAAACGCAATAATTCTGCCATCTATACCTATCAGGTAGAACCGGCTTTATTCCATACCTTTAAAGACAGTAGCAGCCTGGAACTGAAAGCCTACTATTTCTATTCGAAAAGAGGGTTGCCCGGTTCTGTGACGCTTTATAATCCGATTTCGGACGAAATGCTTTGGGATGAGAATGCGTTTGTGCAAACCCGTTATAAAAAGCAATTTTCACAGAAATGGTCTATGCAGATACAAGCCAAATATAATCATGGGTGGAATAAATACGAAGACAAGGGCAATGAGTATGTAGACGGGGTGTACCGTGCCGTCCACAGGCAGGATGAATATTATTTGTCGGCAACCGCGTTATACCGTCCGTGGAGTTGTTTGTCTTTCTCTTTGGCGCAAGACGGGATTGTTAATAAGTTGCGCAGTAATTTGCCGGACTGTCCTTTTCCTACAAGATATACTTCATTGACCGCTTTCAACGCACGTTATCGGCAGGGTGGGGTAACCGCTACCGGTTCGCTGATTTATACCAATACCGCCGAACGGGTGAAAACGGGCGATGCGCCTGCCGATTTTCAACGTCTGGCTCCTTCTTTGGCGGTTAGCCTGCAACCTTGGCGCGACCATTCGTTTTTCTTGCGGTTAATGTATAAAAGTACGTTCCGCATGCCTACGTTCAATGATTTGTACTACTATCGGTTGGGCAACAGGAACTTGCGTCCGGAAAAGGCTAATGAGTATAATATAGGTATAACATGGAGCAAGCCTGTTTTCTCCTTTTTGGATTATATGTCGGTTACGGTTGACGGCTATTATAACGATGTGACAGATAAAATCGTTGCATTCCCTACCACTTATGCGTGGAAAATGGCTAACTATGGAAAGGTTCGTGCTGCGGGAATGGATGCTACCTTGGCAACGGCAACCTCGCTGAGTAAGGATATCACGCTTGTCATATCCGCCGGATATACCTTTCAGAGAGCTGTTGACCTGACCGATCCTGCTTCAAAAAGTTATAAAGACCAGCTACCTTACACGCCGGAACACAGTGGGAACGTGTCTGCCATCTTGGAAATGCCGTGGGTGAATGTGGGATATTCCGTTGTGGGGGTGAGTGAACGATATAGCATGTCGCAGAATATACCGGAGAACAGGATTGATGGTTATATGGAACATACTGCCAGCTTGTCCAGGGATTTTTCTTTGAAGCGTTGCAAGCTGCGCCTGCAGGCGGAAGCCGTCAATTTGACAGATGCACAGTATGATGTGATAAAGTATTATCCTATGCCGGGGCGTTCGTGGCGACTGACGGGGACAATTGAATTTTAACCAATTAAATAAGTAAGAATTATGAAAGTAAGAAGTTTGTTAGCCGGTATGCTTTGCATGCTTGCGTTGAGTGTTTCATTCTCATCTTGTAGTGATGATGACGATTTGTTAGATGATTCAGGTTCGACAGTTGCTTTGCCGCAAGTGCGTGCCTTTTTCCTGAATGCAGGTTCATGGGGAGCTAACAATTCAAACATCGCTTTTTATGCTCCTGACGATGGTGCTGATTTTATCGGCGATATATTCCAGAAGCAGAATAAGGCTAAGTTGGGAGACCTTGGTCAGGCGATGATTGAGTATGATGATTGTATGTATGTGGCTGTATATGGTTCCAACTATCTGGTAAAACTGAATGCAGCCGGTGTGGAGCAGGTTCGCATATCGTTTGTGGACGATCAGGAACTGAAAGCCGGTATCCGTGCCATAGATGCCGAAGACGGTTATATCTATGCTTCTTTCTATGGGGGCGTTATTGCTAAGATTAATGCTAATACACTAAAGGTGGAGAAGAAGTTGCCGATTGAGGGCGGCCATAATCTGGAAGGCGTGGCGGTTTGCAATAATATGCTTTATGTGGCAAATTCCTATAAGCAAGAGGGCACGGAATTTATCTATCTGACTGATGTGTTTGTAATAGACCTGAATAGCTTTGCTTTGAAAGAAACGTTGGTCGTAGCGTCTAATCCCAATATGTTGATGGAGGAAGAAGACAAGGTCTTTCTGATTTCATGGGACTTCTCTTCTGCATCGGGTTATGTTTTGCAGTTGATTGATCCCGCTGATGGAAATAAGGTGACTACCATTGGGAATGCAACTTATATGGCAGCTGATGACGATGTGGTATATTTGGTTAATTCATTGACCGATTGGAGTACCTCTGCCACTACCAACCATTTCAGTACTTATAATATCAAGACTAAAATCTTAAGTGAGTCTTCTTTCCTGAAAAATGCTCCTGAAGAATTGGCTGAAACAAGTATATCCATGTTGCAGGTGAATGATGAAAACGGCGATATCTATATTGGTGTCACTGATTTCTCTGCCGCCAACGGCAATATCTACCGCTTTAAGAAAGACGGAACTTTTGTGGACAAGTTCGATTGTGGCGGTCAAAATCCCAATTCTGCTGTATTTTTTAATTAGACATGAGAAACATAGCTTTATTTGTTTTTGCAATAGTGGCAGCCTTGCTTCTTTCCGCTTGCGGCGGAAAGAACAAGGCTGTTTCCGCTTTTATTTGCGGCGACACCATCCCCTTGCGTTATGCCGGCAACCTTACATTGGTGTCTTATCCCGATTATACCGTCGCTACCTTGCGCAACCCCTGGGATACGCTGAGAACCTTGCATACCTACATTCTGATTCCGGCATCCCGACCATTGCCTGCACATCTGCCCGAAGGGACAATCGTCCGTACTCCTCTTCGTAAATCGGTAGTTTATTCAGCGGTTCATTGTAGCCTTATGGATAAGTTGGGAGTTGCAGGCAGTATAGGCGGTGTTTGCGATTTGAAGTATATCAAGCTGCCGGCAATACAGGACGGATGCCGTAATGGAACGATTGCCGACTGCGGCGACGGTATGAATCCCGACATGGAAAAGATTATCGACCTGCATCCCGATGCCATACTGCTTTCTCCTTTTGAGAACAGTGGCGGTTACGGGCGTATTGATAAACTGGACATTCCTGTTATAGAGTGTGCCGATTATATGGAGACTTCCGCCTTAGGACGTGCCGAATGGATGCGTTTTTACGGGCTGCTGTTCGGTGTGGCTTCGCAGGCGGACAGCCTTTTTGCCGAAGTGGACAGTTGCTATAAGCGGTTGGAAAGACGGGCGGCACTTTCGTCTACCTCTTTATCCATTGTGTCTGAACTCAAAAGCGGTTCGGCATGGTACGTGCCGGGCGGACGTAGCACAACGGGACGTCTGTTCAATGATGCCCGCGGGCATTATGCTTTTGCCGATAATCCGCATAGCGGCTCTGTCCCTATGGCTTTCGAAACGGTCTTCGATAAGGCGGGCGATTCCGATGTCTGGACAATCAAGTACAATCGCGACCGCGATATAACCTATTCCGATTTGAAAGCCGACTATATCGGTTACACGGGCTTCAAGGCATTCAAGACGCGGAATGTTTACGGATGCAACACGGCAAAAGTCCCTTTTTATGAAGAAACGCCATTCCGACCGGATTATTTGTTGTCGGACCTGATACAAATTCTGCATCCTGAAATAGGAGATTTAGGCGGTTTGCGCTATTTTTGCAAACTTGATGAGTAAAGGTTGGAAATATGGCGCCGGATTAGGAATAGTAATCGTATTGCTGTTTGTGGCTAATCTGTTGGTGGGGTCGGTTGCGATTCCTGCATCCGATGTATTCCGCATCCTGATGGGACATGAAGGGGCAAAGGCAAGTTGGAGTTTTATTGTATGGGAGTCTCGTTTGCCCCAAGCCTTGACGGCGTTGCTTTGCGGAAGCGCGCTGGCGGTTTGCGGTTTGATGTTACAGACGGCTTTTAAAAATCCATTGGCAGGTCCTTCCATATTAGGTATAAATTCCGGTGCAAGCCTGGGAGTGGCAATGGTGATGTTGCTGTTCGGCGGAAGCATTTCGGCGGGCACGTTCAGTTTGTCCGGCTTCTTTTCCGTGTTGGCAGGGGCGTTTGCAGGCTCCATGCTGATAATGGGGCTTATCCTTTTCTTCTCCACGCTGTTGAAAAGCAACGTCATGCTGCTGATAACGGGCATCATGATAGGATACATCGCTTCGTCCGCCATTGCTTTGCTGAACTTTTTTGCTACGGCAGAGGGGGTACAGTCTTATATGATATGGGGAATGGGCAATTTTGGCGGTGTCTCCCTGCAACAGATGCCTGCTTTTGCGATGGTGACCGTTGCGGGTCTGTTCGGTTCTTTGTTGCTGATAAAACCTCTGAACGTATTGTTGCTGGGAGAGCGTTATGCGGAGAATCTGGGAGTCAATATACGTCAAGTGCGGAACTGGCTTTTGGTTGTCACCGGTCTCTTGACCGCCATAACCACAGCTTTTTGCGGACCGGTTTCGTTTATCGGTCTTGTTGTGCCTCATATAGCCCGTATGATATTGCGTACTGCCAATCATAACTCCTTGCTGCCTGTCACTATCTTGAGTGGGGGGGCAGTGGCGCTGCTTTGCAATTTGATTTGTATTCTGCCCGGTGAGTCGGGTATTATTCCTTTGAATGCGGTTACGCCGGTTATCGGGGCACCGGTAATCATCTATGTCATCGTCAGCCAGAGAAATCCGCAACATTTTAATTGATTATAGTGCTCTGCCAAAGACCGTGATTAAAGACGGGGGAAGAAAGAGGTTTCGAACCAAACCTCTTCTCAATCGTTTGCATGGATAACTTGCAGATTTCAAAGGATGATGCTCTTTCCTATTGTTTTTTATTGTACTTTTGCCCGCGGTATTAGTTTTAATTTAAACAAAGGTTGTGACCATGAAATTGCCTGAAGACCCGATGATGCTGTATAGTTTCATCAATATGAAATTGCGTGATTTCTATCCTTCACTGGATGCGCTTTGTGAGGATATGAATGTAGAGAAAGATGTGATTGTCCGGACGCTGAAAGCGGTGGGATTCGAGTATAATCCCGAGCGAAACAGGTTCTGGTAATTGCTGTAAGCTTAAATAGATAAGCCGGGGCTGTGTCTTGCTGAAGATGCAGCCCCGGCTTTTTTTGTTAATAAACAACAAATCGGTCCCTCCTTGTTTTAACTTCCTTCCCTTTCCTGTTTCTAACCTGTAAAACCCGGATGAACTGATGATAAACGAAAATAAGATTCTGCAATTGTATAAATCCAACCGCCAACAGGGGTTTCAACTGTTGGTGGAGTGTTTTCAAGAACCGATATATTACTATATACGGCGTTTGGTGGTGTTGCATGAAGATGCGGAAGATGTGTTGCAGGAAGTCTTTATTCAGGTGTACAGGCATTGGGAGCAGTTCCGCAATGAGAGTTCGTTGAGTACATGGATTTATCGGATTGCAACGAATGAAAGCCTTCGCTTGCTGAACAGCCGCAAAAAACGGGACACCGTCTCGACCGAAGACATTCAGGAGAGTCTGATTTCCCAATTGAAGGCTTCCGAGTATGTGGACTATGAAAATGAACTGGCGGTGAAATTTCAGGAAGCGATACTGAAGTTGCCGGAGAAGCAGCGGGTGATATTCAACCTTCGTTATTATGATGAGCTTGAATACGAGGAAATTGCCCATATCCTTGATAGCAAGGCTGACACGCTTAAGGTGAATTATCATTATGCGAAGGAGAAGATTAAAGAGTACATATTAAATAATTAAGGTTATGAAAAAAGAGTTTGATTTTGATGATATAGGAAAGAGGACGCCTTATCGTGTGCCCGAAGGTTTCTTTGAGGACATGCAGCAAAAGGTGCGGCAACATACATACGGCAGCAAGCCGGCAGTGCGTCGTTTCCGGATGGTCATTGCTGCAAGCATGGCTGTGGCTGCCGTATTGGCAAGTCTCCTCTTCATGCCGTCTCATTTTCGGCAGGCGGGGAGAGGAACTTCCGATTTGCAGACATTGGACATCGAAAACTGTACGGCAACAGCCGACCAATGGATTCATGAAATGTCGGACGAGGAGTTGGAAGAGCTCGTCAGCTTCTCCGAAAGCGATATATTTTTAAATTAATAATGTTATCTTAAAAAAGAAAGATTTATGAAAGCAAGATTTGTTTATGTATTTCTGGCTTGCCTTATGGCAGGCTGTCAATTCACTCTCTCTGCTCAGAACCAGGCAAATAAGGAAAACAGGAAACGCCGCACACCGGAACAGTTCATGGAACGCCAGACCGGTCAAATGGTAAGAGCATTGATGCTGGACGATGCCACTGCAGCCAAATTCACTCCGGTTTATCAGAACTATTTGAAAGAATTGCGCGAATGCCGGATGATGAACCGCAAATTTCCCGCAAAGCAGGGAGCGGAGAAAACGGTTACAAAGCCGGAACCTAAGCCGATGCTGACGGATGCCGAAATAGAACGGCAGATAAAGGAGCGTTTTGCCCAAAGCCGTAAGATACTGGATGTGCGTGAGAAATATTATGATGAATTCAGGAAAATACTTTCTCCCAAACAGATTATGAGGATTTACCGGACGGAACAGGCTAATGCCAATAACCTGAGAAAAGAGTTTGACCGCAGAAAAAAGCAGTCTGCCGCACAGGGAAAACAGAAACAAACGGCGCGCCGTCCTGGTCAGAAGTCTTGATACTATAATAATGTGTGGGGGAGGCCTCCCCGCATGTTGATAGCCGCGTCATTTGGCTCTATCATTCAGAGCGAAGCCAATCCGTTCTCTTTATGAGCAGGAGAGGGTATCCTTCACTACGTTCTGAATGGCAGAGTTGAATGACGCGGCTTTGCATTAAAGGAAAATGAAAAGCCCGCTTGTTATTAAGCCAGACTGCCTATTTCATCCAGATTCTTCCGGATGTCGTTGTCGGTCAGTTCATAGTTCTGCAAATCGCCGGCAAGATACTTGTCGTACGATGCCATGTCGATGAGACCGTGTCCGGACAGATTGAACAGGATAACTTTCTCTTCTCCTGTTTCCTTGCATTTATTTGCTTCGCGGATAGCGGCTGCTATGGCGTGGCAAGATTCAGGTGCGGGAATAATGCCCTCTGCCTGTGCGAAAAGGCAACCGGCTTCGAATGATTCGAGTTGCTTGATGTCCATTGCTTCCATATAGCCGTCTTTCAGCAGTTGCGACACGATGACGCCTGCACCGTGATAGCGCAGACCGCCGGCATGAATGTTGGCGGGAGCGAAGTTATGTCCCAATGTAAACATCGGCAGCAACGGGGTATATCCTGCCTCATCACCGAAGTCATATTGGAATTTACCGCGTGTCAGCTTCGGGCAGGAGTCCGGTTCGGCAGCGATGAAACGTGTCTGCTTGCCTTCAAGGATGGTGTGGCGCATGAACGGGAATGCAATACCGCCGAAGTTGGAGCCGCCGCCAAAGCAGGCGATGACCGTATCGGGATATTCGCCCGCCATTTCCATCTGTTTCTCGGCTTCCAGCCCGATTATGGTTTGATGCAGGGTGACGTGGCTCAATACGGAGCCGAGCGTGTATTTACAATTGGGAGTGGTGCGTGCCAGTTCGATAGCTTCGGAGATAGCCGTTCCCAGCGAGCCCTGATGGTTGGGGTGGGCGGTCAGCACATCCTTTCCGGCACGGGTAGACATGGACGGGGAGGGAGTGACCTGCGCACCGAATGTCTGCATGATGCTGCGGCGATACGGCTTTTGCTCGTAGCTGATTTTTACTTGATATACGGCGGCTTCCAATCCGAAGAGCCGGGCGGCGTATGCCAGCGAGGCTCCCCACTGTCCGGCTCCGGTTTCGGTGGTGACATTGGTTACGCCTTCCTGCTTGCAGTAGTAAGCCTGCGGTATGGCGGAATTCAGTTTATGTGAACCCATCGGGCTGACACTTTCGTTCTTGAAATAGATGTGTGCCGGTGTGTCGAGCGCTTGTTCCAGTCCGTAGGCGCGTACCAGCGGAGTGCTTCGGTAGTACTTGTACATTTCGCGCACGCGTTCGGGAATCTCAATCCAGGCATCCGTCTGGTTGAGTTCCTGATGGCAAAGTTCCTTTGCGAAAATAGGATACATGTCTTCCGCCTTCAGCGGTTGCTTGGTGGCGGGGTTGAGCGGCGGCATGGGTTTGTTCACCATGTCCGCTTGTATGTTGTACCAGTAACGTGGGATTTCGTCTTCCGAAAGAAAGAATCTTTTTGTCTTATTGCTCATAGTGGTTCTAAATATTAAGTGTAATTCAGTGTCCAAATGTAGCTATTATTTTTAAAACAATTTCTTTTTTCTATTGTTTTTTGTTTATAAAGGCAGATTTGTCTATGTTTGCCGCGTTTCATTAATTTATGTGTTTATGAAGCTTTATCACAAATTCCTGTTGTACCAGAACAAATGGATTCATCCTTATATACGTGTGGCGTTGGGGATAATGACCACCTTGACCTACCTGGCGTCCATTCTGCTGATTGTCGGTTTGGTGTATGAACACGGATTTACAATCTCGGCCGAGGAGGCACACCGGTTGCAGCGTCTGTATCATGGAGTATGGCTTGTTTTCCTGATTGACATATCCCTGCATATCATATTGGAGTATAAGGATACGAAGCGGACATTCAGCAAGTTGACGTGGATATTGACTTGCTTGCTTTACCTGACGTTGGTTCCGGTGATTTTTCATCGTCCGGAAGTCGAGGGGGGAATACAGGCTGTTTGGGATTTCCTGAACGGGAAGATGTATCATCTTGTATTGCTGTTGCTGCTCTCTTTCCTGAATTTGTCTTACGGCTTGGTGCGGTTGCTGGGACGCCGTACCAATCCTTCGCTCATCCTGGCTGTCAGTTTCCTGATTATCATACTCATCGGGGCGGGACTGCTCATGCTTCCCCGTTCCACGGTGGCGGGCATTTCGTGGGTGGATTCG
Organism: uncultured Bacteroides sp.; assembly: GCF_910578895.1. Classification (GTDB taxonomy): domain Bacteria; phylum Bacteroidota; class Bacteroidia; order Bacteroidales; family Bacteroidaceae; genus Bacteroides. Next base: position 9,716 of record NZ_CAJTSC010000035.1, on the reverse strand, counting down.
CTCTTCATCTCCACCAGCGCGGTGTGTGTGACGGGACTCACTTCGGTAGATGTGGCGTCTGCCTTTACGCCGACGGGTTTGACAATCATTGTCCTGCTGATTCAGATTGGCGGCCTGGGGGTGATGACGCTGACAAGTTTCTTCGCGATGTTCTTTATGGGCAACACCTCTTTGTATAACCAGTTGGTAGTGCGCGACATGGTCAGTTCCGATTCATTGAACTCACTGCTGTCCACGTTGGTCTATATCCTTGGTTTTACCTTGGCGATAGAGGGGGCGGGAATGCTTGCCATCTGGAGCGATATTCATGGCACAATGGGTATGGATATACGTGAGGAACTGGCTTTCTCGGCTTTCCACTCCATATCGGCGTTCTGCAATGCAGGCTTTTCCACTATGCCGGGCAATTTGGGCAATCCGTTGTTGATGGAAGGGCATAATCCGTTCTATATATACATCTCCTTATTGATTATCCTTGGCGGTATCGGCTTTCCGATATTGGTGAATTTCAAAGATATTATCCTTTACCACATACGCCGCTTCTGGCAATTCCTGCGTACATGGCAGTGGGATGGTCGCCGTTTCCGCCATCTTTATAACCTGAATACGCGCATTGCGCTGATTGTCACGTTTCTGCTGTTGGTAGCGGGCACGGCAGGCATTGCTTTCTTCGAGTGGAACGCATCGTTTGCGGGCATGCCGGTTGCCGATAAGTGGACACAGGCGTTCTTCAATGCCGCTTGTCCCCGCACGGCAGGTTTCTCCAGTGTGGATTTGGCGGGTCTTAGTGTACAGACTTTGTTGCTTTACCTTCTTCTTATGTGGATTGGCGGTGGTTCGCAATCCACGGCGGGTGGCATCAAGGTGAATGCTTTTGCAGTCGTGGTGTTGAATCTTGTGGCAGTGTTGCGCGGGACGGAACGGGTGGAAGTGTTCGGGCGTGAGCTGTCTTACGATTCCATTCGCCGTTCCAATGCAACGGTAGTGATGTCGTTTGGCGTACTGTTTGTCTTTGTGTTCGTTATCAGTATGTTGGAGCCGGAACTATCCTTGTTGGCAATAACTTTCGAGTGCGTCTCCGCCATCAGCACCGTCGGTTCCAGCTTGAATGTCACCCCTCTGTTGGGCAGCGACAGCAAACTGCTGGTGGTGCTTCTGATGTTCGTGGGGCGCGTGGGGTTGATAACGTTGATGCTCGGCATCATTAAGCAGAAGAAACATACGAAGTATCAGTGTCCGAGCGGGCAGATTATTATTAATTAGTGTAAGCGAGTGTGTATAGGCAGCCTATACTATCTCTAAAATCATAAATCTTATGAAGTATATTATTATCGGTTTAGGAAATTACGGTCATGTGCTTGCCGAGGAACTTTCCGCCTTGGGGCACGAAGTGATAGGGGCGGATACCAGTGTCGGCCGTGTGGACAGCCTGAAGGACAAGATAGCAACCGCGTTCGTGATTGATGCGACTGACGAACAGGCTTTGTCCGTGCTCCCGCTGAACAATGTAGATGTGGTGATTGTGGCTATCGGTGAGAATTTCGGCGCATCCATTCGTGTGGTGGCGTTGTTGAAACGGAAAAAGGTGAAGCGCATTTATGCCCGTGCCATTGATAACGTTCACCGTTCGGTGCTTGAGGCTTTCGGGTTGGAACGTATCCTTACACCCGAAGAAGATGCGGCGCGCGGTCTGGTGCATCTGTTGGAATTTGGTGCGGACATCGAGACTTTCCGCGTAGATTCCAATTACTATGTCATGAAGTTCACGGTGCCCGAAAGGTTTGTCGGTTACAATGTCAATGAACTGAAACTCGATAGCGAGTTCGGTTTGAAGCTGCTTGCCCTGAAACGTGCCGAGAAGTTGAAGAACTGCTTGGGAATCTCTTTCACGGAACATGATGTTGTGAACGAACTGCCGGACAATGACCTGATACAGGCGGGCGACCAATTGGTTTGCTATGGAAGGTACCGGGATTTCCGGAAGTTCTGGAAGGCATTGTGACGGTTCTTTAGCTCGCGATGCACCCTCTTGGCTTACGGTTTTTTCGCTTACGGCATAGGAGTTGAAGAAATGATAAGGTTTGGAGTAGTGTGGTATAAAAATGGAATGTGATGAAAAAAGAAAGAATCAGGTTCATAACAAAAACATTGTTTGTTATAGGGGCGATTGTCTTATATCCGGTCTTGTTGAATTGGATATTAAGATATCCCTTCACAAGCGTTATTGGTGACAATGTTGACGGTAATAGGCCTGAAGTGATATGGCTTGATTTCTGGGCTACTTATAGTGGCAGCCTTTTGACCGGTTTGATAGCTCTCTATATATTGTTTCAAAACAGGAAGGATTATGAAAAAGAGAGACAGGATGCTTGTTTTTTAGAATGTAAGAAAAATGAATACAAGGAGGCGAAAAAGAATTTGGAAAAAGAAATTGAACGTTTAAGTCTGTATTTGCAATTGTATGATTTCAAACAGTTGGAATTTGTTTATTTGTTTTGTTTGGAAAGGAAGTTTCCGAAACAGATTTCAATGGAAAAGTTAAGAGGAATATATCAATCTGCAATGAATAAATACAGTCAATTCGCCTTACATTATACGGCTCGGCAATTTGAAGCAATTCCTTTTTTGATTGAACAAAAAAGAAACCATACACTATGGTTGGAGCTATTGGACTGTCTGCAGATTTTGTTGAATATTCCTTCTAATGATTGGCACTGCAGGGAAGTGCAAGTCAAGCGAATGGAAGATTATGCCAAACACAATCGATTGAATTTAGCGAGGTTGACACATGTAATCTATGGAAATGATTGGAACGAATATTCCATTCTGAATGATGTATTAAAACAGTATCATGAGATTAGCCAGGAGAATATATTAAATCAGGTTCGTGCATATATAGAGGATAGAAATAAGGAAGTTGAAAGATTAAAGGTCTGATACAACGTATTTTTGTTTGCCGCTTCTGAAGTTTTCAAAATGTATTGGAGCCTGTTTTTAATTCTGCCCGGCATTAGCTTTGCCCGGAACGTCTTTTATTTTTTTTGATTTTGGTATAACCTTTTGAGGGTTTCTATGGAGATGTTTTGGGCTTGCCCGAGGGGTGGGAGGGTTGTGTGACGGAGAAAGTCGGGAAGATGGCATATCCTGATGGAACTGTCAAAAAATATTTGAGCGGAACCGGTTCTTTCTTTGTGGATGCATAAAGATAGGGGATTGCCTCTGTTCTATGATAAAAAGACAGTAAAATATTCTTTTTGCTTACTCCCATCCATGTGCCTTTCTTCCGAAACAGGAGCGGTTTGCATAAAGTACGGATAGATATACTTCTTTCCTCGATAAAGATGCGCCGTTTATGCAAAAAATAAGTTTTTCTTCCGTTGGATACCGGCATTTCAGCCGATGGATGTTAGTGTCTGACGTGAGCGGCATTAATGTCCCTCGCGATAGACATTAATGTTCATCATAAGCGGCATTAATGTCCATCGCCGCAAACACCAATATCCGGCAAACGGGATGTCCGCACACGGCATTTCCGGCGTTTTTCCGCTCCGGTTGGTTTGTAAGGATTTCGCTATTGCCTTGAGTATGCCGTAGTTGGGTGTTTCCCGTTTCGTTTTTTCCCGCCGGCAGCACATCGGGACGGAAACAGGCGATTCTGCGGGATTGGAAAATACAAACTGTCAGAAAGTACAGGTATAATAACAAAAAGACAAAAAGGTTTTTCCGGCTGTTTTCAGAGCCTGTTCAGATTTTGTCCGGCATCGGCTTCGCTCAAAGCATCTTCCGGTTTTCCGATTTTGTCATAGTCTTTTGAGAACGTTTCCCAAGGAAACGGCTTTTCGTTTAGAGGAGTTAGAGGGTGTTGAGGGAAGGTGTCATCCGACAAGTCTACTTGGTTCGTTAAAAGCCGATACTGCTGTGAGTGCATACGCCAGAGTATCAGCTCTAACTTCTTTAACTTCTGACGAAGCGGAGCGAAGTGATAACTTCTTTAACTCCTGTAAAAGAAAAAGACATGCCCCCTCTATCGTTTTTAATGGCTTACATTTGTATTTTTCCTACTCTTTTTGTTTCTTTGTCAATTAAAAAAAAGGAACAATGAAAACTGTTGTTTATGTAGTGTTTGGTATAGTGGCGCTGTTTGCCGTTTCCTGTACATTACAGGATAAAAACGGAAACGATGTACAGATATTGATGAAAGACAGCGCGGTGATATCTGCTCCACAGCGTATGCAGGTTTCCGATACGAAAGTGACTATTACTTACAAAGGTAAGGAGTATCGTTCGTCCGTTGTCCGCCGGCCGGATGAAAGTTTGCCCATTATAAAGAGTGAGCAAGGGGAGAGGTTTGTGGATAACAGCATTGCCTTGCGCATCACCTGTGACGGTAAACCGATTGTGGACAAGGTGTTTACGAAGAACAGTTTTGCTTCGCTGGTCGAGACCCGGTTTATGAAATATGCCATTCTGGAAGGGTTGGTATATGACAAGACCACTCCCCAGGGTATTGTCTATGCTGCCAGCATCTGCTATCCGCAAACGGATCTTTACATACCTTTTATATTGACAGTGTCTGCCGATGGCAGAATTTCTGTGACAAAAGAGGAACTGCTGGAAGACGTGTATGAGGAAGGTACATGAAGTTTCTGCTTGTTAAAGAAAATAAAAAATAATTGCCGGCTCCGGTCTTCCCGAAACCTTTCTTGATGCTTTGCCGTTATTTATAGTGTGAATTATACGTAACAAATTAGAGCCTGCTTGAATTTTGTCCGGCATTCAAAGAGAATTTAACCCGGCTCTTGGTAACATTAAAAAAATAACAATTATGAAGAAAGTATTATCTGTCCTTGTATTGGCTCTTGCAGCCGTTCAGTTTGCCTTTGCCGGCGATGTCATTACACAAGATACCAAGCGGTTGCCTTTGGCTGCCCGCAACTTTATCAATCAGTATTTTGCCAAGCAGCAAGTCTCGCGTATTAAGATTGAAACCGGGATGCTGGGGTCCAAAAAGTATGAGGTGTCATTGGCAAATCGTACTGAGATTGATTTTGACGGCAACGGCAATTGGACTGAAGTGGACTGCGATAAGACTGCCGTGCCCGAAGCATTGGTCCCGGTATCTGTGAGAGAGTATGTAAAAAGAAATTTCCCACAGGAGGTTATCGTCAAGATTGAACGCGAACGCAGTGGGATGGAGGTTGAACTCGGTAACGACTACTCTTTGAAGTTCAACAGCAAAGGCAAGTTTGTCAGCATGGATGATTGATGCCGGTTTGCAAACTGCCTACATCGGTTTATAATCTTTAGCCAGTCCTCCCTCGCTTGTTTCCTTGTAGAGTGAGGGCAGGTCGTTTCCGGTTTCTTTCATAACCTCTACCACTCTGTCGAAAGATACGCGGTGCATGCCGTCTGTGAACGAGGAGTAGAGGTTGGCATCCAAAGCACGTGCGGCGGCATAGGCATTCCGCTCTATACATGGAATCTGTACCAAGCCGCATACAGGATCGCAGGTCATTCCCAAATGGTGTTCCAATCCCATTTCTGCGGCATACTCTATTTGTGCGGGGCTGCCGCCAAACAGTTGGTTGGCTGCCGCCGAGGCCATTGCGCAGGCTACACCGACTTCACCCTGGCATCCCACTTCCGCACCCGAAATGGAAGCGTTGGTCTTTACTATATTTCCTATCAGTCCGGCTGTGGCAAGCGCACGCAAGATGCGTGTGTCGCTGAAATCGCGGCTCTTTGAGAGGTGGTAAAGTACGGCAGGCATCACACCGCACGAACCGCATGTAGGGGCAGTGACAATCACCCCGCCCGAGGCGTTTTCCTCACTCACGGCCAATGCGTAGGCGAATACCAGTCCGCGCGATTGCAGGGATTGTTTATATCCGCTGGCACGTATGTAATAGGTTGAGGCTTTACGGCGCAGGTTCAGCGGGCCGGGTAATACACCCTCTTGTTCCAGTCCTCGTTTCACGGCATCCTGCATGGTTTTCCATACTTCTTGCAGGTAGTCCCAGATGTCGCTGTTCTCACATTCTTTGACATATTCCCAATAACTCTTCCCTGTACGTTCGCACCATTGCAGGATTTCCGTCATGTTGTTCATGGAATATACATCGGGAGTATTGACCGAGGATATCCCGTCGTTCTCTTCTGCCAAAGCTCCGCCGCCAATGCTGAACACGGTCCATTGGTCGGTTTCTTTCCCCTCTTTGTCTACGGCAACGAATTTCATTCCGTTAGGGTGGAAAGGAAGGAAAATCTTGGGTTCCCAGATAATCTCTACAGGTGCCGTCGGTTGCAGCACTTCGGTGATGGCGATATTGGTCATGTGGCCTTTGCCTGTGGCTGCCAAGCTGCCATATAGCGTAACTGTGAATGCCGCCGCATCCGGATGTTTTTCCAGAAATATCTCGGCAGCCTTACGGGGTCCCATGGTGTGGCTGCTTGAAGGACCTGTACCGATACGATAGAGTTCTTTGATTGATTTCATCTTGCTAATAGGTTATTGGGTTATTGGATTTATGACGCCTTTGTTTTCTGATTTGTATTTCCGGGTTCTCGGTTAACTTAAATCTACTACCGTGATTCCTGCTCCGCCGAACTGTATATGTTCGTCGGCAAAATGGCTTACGCCGGACACGGTTTGCAGATATTGGCGGATGAGGGTGCGTAGGATGCCTGTGCCTGTGCCATGCAGGATGCGTACGCGCGACATTCCTACCAGTATTGCATCGTCTATGAAGTAGGTCACTGCCTGCAAGGCTTCATCACCGCGCATGCCGCGCACATCGATGTCTTGCTTGAAGTTCAGCTTCTTTTCGTACATGCTGTCTTGGGTTTGCGAACTGATGTAAGTGCTTTTGGTAGAGACGTCGGCTTGTTTGGGTTGCGCGTTTGTGCGTTCCAGCCTATCCACCTTGACGGTGGTTTTGATGCTGCCGAATATGACGATGGCATTCTTGCCGTTTATTTCCAGTACTTCACCTACTGAGGTTTGTCCTTTTATCTTGACATTGCTTCCCGGAAGTATTGCCGCCAGGCGCTCGGCTTCTTTCCGTGCCTGTTGTTCTGCCAACGCTTGTGCGGACAACGCATTCTCCTGACCCTTGTTGGTCTTTTTTTCTTTCTTCCGGTTTTGCTTTTCTTTCAGCTTCTCTATTTTGCGGGCAATCTTCTCTTCCTGCTCTTTGGCGGCAAGGGCTTCCATAGACTCGCGGAAATCATTTAATTCCTGCCGCACCTGGCGGGTCTTTTCCTTTTCAGCCTGCACCTCTTTAATGGTGCGGATGGTGTTTTCAATGCGGGCGTTGGCTTCCTGCATCAGTTGTTCCGCTTCCTCTTTGGCTTTTCGCAAAATCTCCTTGCGCGATTTCTGCAATTCTTCTATTTCCGCCTGGTAGCGGGCAATTGTTTCTTCCATGTGCTTTTCGCGTTGCCGGATGGTCTGGCGTTTGCCTTCCCAATAGCGTTTGTCGCGCACGATGTCTTGCAGGTATTTGTCGGCATTGATGTATTCGCTGCCTACAATCTCCGAAGCATCGGCGATAACGTCTTCCGGCAAGCCGATTTTACGGGCAATCTCCACGGCGAATGAACTGCCCGGATTGCCTATCTGTAGCTGAAACAGTGCCTGCATCAGGTGGCGGTCGTAGAGCATGGCGCCGTTTACCACTCCTTCGTGGTCTTCGGCAAAATGTTTCAGGTTTTGGTAGTGCGTGGTGATGACCCCGAAAGTCTGCTTATGGTTGAAACGTTTCAGTACCGCTTCGGCTATCGCTCCGCCAATTTGGGGCTCCGTGCCACCGCCAAATTCATCGATAAGGATAAGGCTGCGTTCGTTGCAGGTCTTCATCATTATCTTCATATTCGTAAGGTGCGAGGAATAGGTGCTGAGGTCGTCTTCGATAGATTGTTCATCGCCGATGTCTATGAAGATGTTGCTGAATATGCCGGCATGGCTACGTTCGTGCATCGGGACAAGCAAACCACATTGCAGCATGTATTGCAGTAGTCCTACGGTTTTCAGGCAGACGGATTTTCCGCCGGCATTCGGACCGGAAATGATGAGGATGCGTTGCTTTTCGTTCAGTTCTATGTCTAATGGCACTACTTTTTTTCCGTGTTTGGCAAGAGAGAGTTGCAGTAGCGGGTGCACTGCCATTGTCCAATCTAAGACCTGTTTGTTTTCGAACGCCGGTTTCAGTCCGGTAATTTGTTCGGAAAACAGGGCTTTGGCGCGTATAAAGTCTATTTCCGCAAGAAATTCATACGACAGCAAAACATCGGGGATAGACGGGCGCAAAAGATTGGAGAACTCCATAAGGATACGGATAATTTCCCGCCGCTCGTCTCCTTCGAGTTCGCGGATGCGGTTGTTGGCTTCTACCACTTCGGCAGGCTCGATGAATACGGTCTTTCCACTGGCGGATTCGTCGTGTATGATGCCCTTTATTTTTCGTTTCAAAGCGGGTACTACCGGAATGACTAATCGCCCGTCGCGCATTGTGGGTGTTACGTCCTTGTCTACGACACCTTCCGATTGGGCATTGCGCAGGATGCTGTTCAATGAGCGCGAAATACTTCCCATCGTGCTTGCCAGCTCGCGGCGGATGCGTGCCAGTTCTGCCGATGCGCTATCTTTTATTTTCCCGTAGGGAGAAAGTATGCCGTTGATTTTACCGATGAGTTGCGGGAACACGGTGATATCTCCGGCAAGCCGTTTCAGGCAAGGGTAGGGGGAGGCGCTTTCTTCTTCTTTTTCGTTATCCTCGCTTTTCTGCAGGAAGCGCACGATATCACGTATTGTCTCTAAGGAACGGCGCAGGTCGAAAAGTTCCTGTTCGTCCAGATACATGCCTTCCACCCGTATACGTTTCAGGGACGGGCGTACATCAAAAAAGTATTGTGCCGGGAAGTTATCTTCTTCTTGAAGTATGCGTACAAATTCGGTGACTTGGTCCAGCCGTTCTTCTACTTCCTGAAAACGGTCGGAGAATGCCATGTCTGCCACTCTTTCTTCGCCAAGTGTACTGAGGCATTTTTCTTTCAGTAATTGGCGTATTTGGTCGAAACCTATCTTCTGTTCAAAGTTCTGCGGATATATCATGGCGCAAAAGTACTATTAATTCACGAAAAAATAGAAAAGAAGTTTGCAGAATTAAAAATGATTCGTACCTTTGCAGCGCTTTAAGAGAAGAGCACTTCTTGAAAGAGAAGTTTTGGAGAGGTGGCAGAGTGGTCGATTGCGGCGGTCTTGAAAACCGTTGTACTGCGAGGTACCCGGGGTTCGAATCCCTGTCTCTCCGCTGAACACTAAAGACAAATAGTGGAAAAGTTAAGACAAGTCCCGTAAAATCAAGGTTTTACGGGACTTTTTTTCGTTTTGTCGGCAGACAAGCAAAAGACAAGAAAATGCCCCGTTTGGACAAAGTAGTGTTACTAAATCGTTACTGAAAATTGAGCGAAATAAAGTAGGAATGATTTTGATGTTAAGTTGCTGATTTATAGCTCGTTGTCTCTTAGATGTCCATTCATAAACTAATTGTTAATCGTTCCTTTGCAGTGGTAATAATAATCCCATTGTTACGGACATAAAAAGCAAGGTATATGAGCAAGAGTACATTTAAGATTCTCTTCTATGTTAGAAAGAATCAAGTAAACAAGGATGGAACAGTCTGCATAATGGTCAGACTGACGGTAAATGGTGATGT
>NZ_CAJTSC010000034.1:30527-36294 GCF_910578895.1 uncultured Bacteroides sp. | reverse complement strand
TATGCATAAAGGGGAATTAACAAAGGTTAATCCCCCAAGAATTACAACTGAGCCAATTTACCTCCGCTTTTTATAGATAAATTCTACATTATAAAATATATTCCTTGGAAAAATTTTATAATTCAAAAGTAATTCATATTTTTGCATCAAACAAAAGAGATATGAGAATTGTATCACATAAGAAATTGAGAGAGTTCTACGAGACGAAAGGTTATGAAGATTCACGCATTGCCTTAGAACGTTGGTACGATATAGCAGAGAAAGCTGAATGGAAGAACCTATCAGACATTAAAGTGGATTTTCTTTCAGTTGATTATGTAGGTAACCAGCACTATGTATTTAATATTAGAGGTAACAATTATCGGCTTGTGGTAGTTGTCAAGTTTACGATAGGTTATATATTCATTCGTTGGGTGGGTACTCATAAAGATTATGATAAGATAGATTGTTCAACCATTTAAGAGATAGAAGTATGAATAAAGTAACGAAAGAACAGTATGAATTTGCTTTGGCGAGAGTGGAAGAACTTCTGCCATTGGTTGATGACAATACGCCTTCAAACGATAAGAATGCGGTGGAACTCACAGTTATGTCCGACATTGTGATAGCTTACGAAAAAGAACATTATCCGATAGAAAAGCCGACCGTTGCGGAATTGATTGAATTATCTCTTGAGGAAAAAGGGATGAGTCAGAAGCAACTTGCAGGTGAGATTGGAATAAGTCCCTCACGTGTGAATGATTATATCTCCGGTCGTTCAGAGCCTACTCTCAAAATTGCGAGATTGCTATGTCGAGTGCTGAATATACCTCCAGCCGCAATGTTGGGTTTCTGATTAGCTTATAAGAAGAATATTTTAGGCGTGATTCCGTTTGATTTCGCACTATGATAAAGCCGGATTTCTCGGGGGCGTAAAATAAACTGTGTCAGCAAGGAATAAAATATTAACTTTGCTAACACAGTTTAAATTACAGCCTCGAATCGGATAATCATGAACGACATAATCAACATATTTTTCTTTCTTCTTTTTCACAAACTATCTTTCCGAGAATCTTGCCATTTATATAATACTGGATGGCATCCCAACAGTGATTATCGTGGTCTTCCGGCTCGTTGATATAGTTTCCGTCTTTATCCTTAGCCCATACATAATTACGTCCCTCATGTATGAGATTGTAGGAACGTTCCGTAACAAATATGTTATCAAAGTCCTTTATCTTGTCTATTCCTGCCACAATAGAGCCATCTCCCTTCTGCACTGGATATATGATGATTCCTCCATTTGCAATTTCCTGTATAAGCCGGGGGGTTGCGCAGTCTGCATAGACAAATAGACTCTCTTTTCGTAGTTCTTTAATAAGGTCGGAAGATACCATATCAGTCTTATAGCAAAGTTTATCCAAATATAAGTCGTTATCAACTATTCCACACTTTACGATTGCTGAAGGGTCATGTGTGAAACCGAAGTCAAGACCAAGAGCCACCTTCTTAGCATTTGTAGGGAACTCTTTTACTATTCCTATTCTTTTGAATACCGCACCTTCCGCAACGTCAGCCCACCGACCAATAACGACATGAGCGTACTTTTCGGGATTGTTCGCTTTCATATCCTCAATCTCCTTCAAGAACTCAGGAGAAAGGTTCTCCAAGTTATCAAAATACGTGGTATGGATATGAAGTACATTCGGGTGAGTGGAGATTTGAACCTGCACACCGTCAATCTCTACCAGTTTATGGGTTTTCTCAATGTACTTCTTGTAAATGAAGTGATTGGAATCGCACGGATTCATTATGATGATAATACGGTTCTGAATACTCTTCTTGCGAATGGAGAGCATTATCTTGTCGAATTCATCCTTGCTTGTCCACTCTTCCGCTTCATCGCAGACGAAAGTAGTGATACCCTGAATAGATTTTAGTTTTGCCGTCTGATTACCGGAAGAAGTTTTGATGCCTCGGAACATGATACGGCTATTAGTCATTTTATTGACTATATCCGTCTTGGTGGTCTTGAAATACTTAGTTGTTCCATCTAGCTCTATCTTCTCCATCATTTCCGGGATGATAGACATACCGGCAGAAACCATCGTGTAGCGGGTGTAGGGAATCTGATGAACAATCTTTTCGGCTTCCGTCATTTCAAAGGTCAGACGTTCAATGAAAGTGGAAGCATTGAAGGACTTGCCGGAGCCACGACCGCCAGTGATAAGAATTATAAATTTCTCCTTATCCTCATACAACGGATGATATATTTCTTGGGGTTCGATCATTTCAGCTTATCCTTAATCCATGAATCAATGTTGATGCCGTGCTCTATGTCTGTTGGAATATCAGCGTCTTCATTCGATGCAACAGATACACGCCCGAACAGCCTGTCTTCCATTACATCCAATACATCGGTCACACCTTTTGCCGCATTCCGTTTCAATCCTCGAGCAAGGATGAGTACCCACATAGGGGTGTCTTCCTTGCCAATTATCTTATCAATCTCTTGCGGAGTACACTGGAGCAAATACAGCTTCACTTCATTCCATTCTTCACGAGACACGTTATAGGCTTTCTTGGCGATGGTATATAGTTTGGGCTTCCTGCCGCTATTCTGCGGCTGGTTCGTGCTTGAAAATTATGTATTCTTTCCATACTTGTATATGTCTTTTTTTCCTGCCATTTTCAACCGTTTTTTAACCGATTCCTATTGTTTTTGAGTTATTATCACTATATTTGCAACATACTTATAGTCCGGGTCGGGAACTGGCAGCCCCCCGGTTGCGTAGTAGGGCATTTCCTATCGGGTAAGGCGGCAACGTAAGTCAGTGACCGTTGTTTTTAAGAGTTGTGTTTATGCCGATGTATTCTTCCATCTTGCGTAACTATTATGATTTCCTTAAATCGGTATTTACTTGAACTCTCAAAATACTTTATTCCATCCTCTACACTTTTTCTTGTGTGTCCATTGCCTTTCATGTAAAGCACTGGAATATCGGCTTTCTTATCTCTTCCATGATAAAGGGATGAACGGATGTTTTTTGCAGAGTTGCCTGTAGGTGTCCTTTGCTCGAAAGAAGCCTTGAACAAATAACCGTCAGGTGTTTTATTCATTCCGCTTTCATTTTTCAATGTCACCTTATAACCCTTGCCCGCAAGGATGCGAGCCGCTTCCAGTTCTTCGGGTTTGTGGCGTGCCGGGCTTTTCTCTATGGCAAAATATCCACCTCCTTTTCCCATCTCCACACTGGAGTACCGCCCACTGGCTCGCATGGCTTCAACTTCTGCTTGCCGTTTACGGTAGGTGGAAGTCCCTTGCTGGTATGTGCGAACGCCGCCAGAAGTCTTAGCCATATTAATCCCCCACAAAATTGCTTCCGAAACGTCCTCTCTTGTTATTTGTGTAGAAAGCTGATTCCGGTATGTTAAAATCATCATACGAACTCCTTTTAGCTTGCTGTGCGTTTCCTCCAAGCTTTCTTATTCTGTCAAGGTAAGCCTTGTTTCCGGCAGCTTTGTAGTCGGTATTGTCAGCCCTACCGCCATACGATTTCCAAGCCATTTTCATGCTTTCGGTAAAAGACATCTTACCCCCATAGAGCTTATGGAGTTTGTGAGCCATGAACATGACTTTTGAACCTCTAATTCGTGAAGTTCTGGTACTTCTTACTCCTCCTGCCGTTTTAGCCATAAGTTTATTTCTTTTTACGTTTCCGGCTTGTTGCACTACCTGCATATCCACCTCTGCCAGCCCTAAACTCTCGTTTGTCTTTTACCTCAAACTCGCGAGCCAAATCGCGGTTGTAGACATCATAAATAGTCCCTCGCTTCGTATCTTTATCAATAGCAGCAGCTGTTGCAAATCCCGACTTTGCCGGACTGTCAAATCGTTCCGTCACCCTGCCAATCCACTTCTCGGCTTGCGATTGAGACCTGAAATTCTTTTGTAGCCATCTTACATCACCATTCCTGTTTGTCACCGATACTGATGCTTGAAAGTTACCACCACTAGTGCTCCGTATTCCTCCACTTGTTTTATCCATTATTACCTCCTCTCTTGGTTTTCTTAACCCTGTTTGCCATGAACTGCTCCACATACAGTACATTGTTTTGTACACAAAGTTCCTTTATTTTCTCACCTCCGCCGTAAACTATCATATTGGGAATATCTTTCCCTGATATTTCACAAGCTATTTGTATTTCCATCTTCAAGTATTCCTGTCTATCGGCATAGCCGCGTGTTGCAAAAGCATTGTAACCTTCTGGAATACCCATACGATTGTACTTGTAGAACTTCCGTGCTACATTAAGGTCGGCATACACCTTTACTCCGCACTCTTGAAAGTAGCGGGCAATCCAACGCTTCTTATAGATTTGTTGCAACCCGTATGCAACAGGTGTTGTATCGAATAATGACAGGTTAGGCTCAATAACAGCAGAGCATCCGCTGTTCAGAACAACCGTAGAGTCTTTCCATATCGCTTCAAAGCGGTAATCCTCTACGTAGAAATGATAAGTCTGGATGTCTTTCTTTAGGCGGGTATCTGCTCCCCAGACAGAAAATGGAAGCAACAAACCTGATATAGGCTGCTCATCCATCCGTAAATTAGGTATGTCGAAGTCATTGTTGCTCTCGTATATCCTGTCTCCCAACATCATGTCAAAGAAATTGGCATTTTCTTGTTGGCAATCCTTTTCTTCCGTTTCCTGCTTCGGTACAGGTTTATTTCTATCTTTCTCTTCCTGCCATACGTCAAATCCCCAATCATTCAATTCTTCGCTGTCCCATTCGTTCGCAAGCAATTTCCAATCGTTTTCACCAAAAGGATTATTATCTTGGATAAGCATTTGGCGAAGTTTCTCTACCGGTGTATCTTCAGGCAATATGCAACAAGGAACTTCTTCCCATTTTAGTTTTTTATATGCTTGAAGGCGCATATTCCCGCCAATAACAACATATTTCCCTTGATATGGATAGACAAGTAAATCTCTCGCTTCAGTCATTTCCGGCAATTCCTTGATGGATTTGCACAGTTTCCTGAACTTCTTATCCTTGATAAGGCGAGGATTACGAGGAAGTCCTTCTATCTGTCCATCGTTATGAAGGACTTTTGATATGTCAAGTTTGGCTCTTTGCATAAAAAATACCTTTGAACTACTATTATTCATTCAAAGGTACTACCACAACCAAAGATATCGAAATATATCTAATGGAGGGTGTATTTGAGGTGTTTCGACACACTCTCTTATAATTTCATCCATTTGTAGCACTTATAAATGTATACTCACAAAAAAAACAAATGCCGGAACACTAAGCCCTGACATTTTCATTGATTAGCCCTTTAAATTTCAACCGATTTAGAATCTCGGTATAAAGATAGCTTATGTCCTGCCGAAAATCTTTGTAATTCTGATACATAAAAACCACAGTTTCCACATTGTGGGAAAGGTAATATCTCCGATATAGCAGAAAATTCTTTTACCATAACACGATTATTTTAAAAGTAAAAGTATATTTGCATCATAATTGTGTGAGGAACTGGTTCATGTTAAGGCGTGGTCCAGCTCTTTCTTTTTACAGTGTTCTTTGTTCAACTTCATTCCCCACATCATAGCAGAGTAGATGGCACTGGCATAGAGGTGGAGTTCTTCTGTCGTGTTGAGGAATCCCACCCAAAGGGTTACGCACTTGGCATCAGTCCAAAGGTTTTCATTTCTTCATTTTTCAAATTAATTTCCTTTAGTTTATTATTCAGAAGTGCCAAAGTCTTAATCCTTCTTT
>NZ_CAJTSC010000034.1:0-30517 GCF_910578895.1 uncultured Bacteroides sp. | reverse complement strand
ATACGTTCGCTGTAACAATACAATTCCAAGGCTATTATTTCCCATCTGATTTTAAATTTAATGTAATGTTTGAGCCCCGTCTTAACGGATGGGGCTCATTTCAATCTTCTCTTTTTATCCGTTATATATTTTATTATTCCATCAACACAATCGTCCATCGCTTCAATTCGTTTGTCAATTTCCGATTTCAGTTCTTCGAGACAAGTGCGTTCGTACAAACGTGCATGCTCTTCTTTTTACACGTCTATCCGCATGGTGAGTTTCTTAACTTGCTTTTTAATACAGTAACAGTCTTGCTTGGTTAGTTCCATATCAATCTCCTTTCTCTTTAATCCGTTTCAGCACATCCTTGTTCGCTTCAAGTATTTCATCGAAAGAGGGGATGGGTATATATGCTATAACAAGTAAGCATTTGTCCTCCCAGTCCGAATTTTCGTCAACAATACTTCCATCTTCCAATAGTAGGAGACATCGTTTGTCGTTCGGTACAGGATGTGCTCTATCGCCTATTTTTATCCATGGAGATTGCTAATCCACGGTTTTCTTGTTTACGTAAAATAACACTTGTTACTACTCTTGTAAAAAGGTAAAAAAAAATAAAAAGGTTTTGCTCCTACGTTATAGGCTGCTAACTTTGAAATATCAACTTCTAAAATTATAAAAGCATATGAAAAAATTAATTTTATCTCTTGCATTAAGCTGCGCAGCTACTAATTTCTTTGCGCAGAACGCTGATCCTGCACAATTGGTTAACGAAGGTAAAACCGCTCTTGAAGCAAAAAATTATCAAGAAGCATTTACAAAGTTCAGCACCTATCTGACACAAACCAATAATCAGGATTCTGTAATCGCTTTTAACTGTGGAGTTTGTGCCGACAAAATCAATAAACCTGCTGATGCACTGAAATACTTTGACATAGCCGTACAGAAAAAGTATAATTTAGCCAACGCCTATATTGGAAAAGCCAGTGCATTAAAGGACCTGAAGAAAAACGATGAGTATGTTGCTACTTTGAAAGAAGGTCTGGAAGCTGTTCCTGATAATAAAACATTGACCAAATTGTATGCCACTTACTATGTAAATCAAGGTATTTTGGCACAGAGAGCCAAGAAAAACAATGCTGCAGAAGAAGCTTTCAAGCAAGCTATCGCTATCCAGCCTGACAATGTGAATGCGCTTAATAGTTTAGGTTCATTATATTACAGTCAAGGTGCAAATCTGCTGAAGACAGATGCAGACAAGGCAAAAGAGGAATTCAAACAAGCCAAGGAACATCTGGATAAACTTATTCCGTTACTGTCTGCCGACAAGCCGGCTCAAAAGAAAATGAAAGATAATGCAACTACAATGTTGAATTTCATTAATTCTCAATTGCAGTAAATAAAAAAGATATCCCAAAAAGGAAGGTGTGTCAAAACACCTAAAATATATAAATCACCCCTGTTACAGTTCTGTAACAGGGGTGATTTGGCTAATAAGAGAGTTTTATCACTCTTCTTTAGATATTTATATCTAATCCCAAAATACATTACGATTATTTAGGACTGGGAATATAATCCTCATTTCATTGGCTAATATCTTGGCTACCGTATAGTCGTACCCTGTTGAAAAATTCGGATCTTTATCGAATTGTGCGTTATCAGCGTATGACCGAATATCAGCCTTTCCTCGTACAAAGTAGTATTTATCATACATGGTCAAGTGGAAAACAAAATGATTATACATTCACTATTTTGTGTTTAGGATAAAGATTTAGGAGGATGTGTCAAATGCACACCTTCATGATAGAAAAGGTTGAAAAGAAAAAAGGAAGGCTACATAATCAGACTGAAATAACAAGAAAGGAGGAGAGGTTTTAACTTCTCCTAAAAACTACATGTACATAATGTATGGATGGAAAGGAAAAATAGGAATTTGTAAACAATATTTTATAAAAGAAAGAGGACTTGAGATTTTGCAGAAAAAAATCAAGAGAAAAGTCCACGGAAAGTAAAACTTTTCTCTTGATTTGTGAGAAAGAGGAGCATTTACGGAACACCCCTACTTATTGAAAAAATCTGCAGGATACTGTTTCCTTTCAATATCCCGCAGATAAGCACTTTTGAGGGGCAACCTATTTAGTCTTTCTCAATACAACCGCTGTACGTGCCGGAATATAGAGTTTCAGCCATTCTTTCTTCTCTTTCTTATATAAAGGATCCGAAAGGGTGAAATGTTTCACTGTATCATCTGTCAGCCCATTGCCGCCATAATCAGGATTATCCGTATTTAATATAACCTCATAGGAACCTGCCGGTACCAGGAAACCATAGTCGGCGAAAGACTGTTTGGGATTGAAGTTAAATACAAATACCAAATCCTTACGCATATATGCCAATATCTGGTCGCCGTCATTATGCCATATTTCCTGAACCTTTGTAGCTTGGAATTTCTTCACACTTTTGATAACTCCCAGCATGGCGCAATCGAAATCGCCCAGATAGTGATATGCCAAATTCTTATTATCAACCAAATTCCATTGACGACGAGCATACTTGCACGACCATCCATTGCCTTCGCGAGGAAAGTCTATCCATTCGGGATGACCGAATTCATTGCCCATGAAATTGAGATAACCTCCATTGATAGTCGTTGCCGTCAGCAAGCGTATCATTTTGTGCAAGGCGATGCCACGATGTACCATATAGTTCTCATCACCCTTCTGCATGTGCCAATACATATCGGCATCTATCAGACGGAAGACAATGGTTTTGTCACCCACCAATGCCTGATCGTGGCTTTCCGCATAGGATATTGTTTTTTCATCCTGGCGCCGGTTGGTTACTTCCCAAAACATACTGGACGGCTTCCAGTCCTCGTCAATCTTTTCCTTGATAGTTTTAATCCAATAATCGGGAATGTTCATTGCCATACGATAGTCGAAACCATAGCCGCCGTCCTCGAATTTTGCAGCCAGACCCGGCATTCCCGATACTTCTTCCGCAATAGTGATTGCTTTAGGATTAACCTGATGAATCAAGCGGTTTGCAAGCGTCAGATAACAAACAGCATTGTCATCTTGGTGACCATTGAAGTAATCTCCATAGTTACAGAAAGCTTCTCCTAAACCATGGCTGTAATACAACATGGAAGTCACACCGTCAAAGCGGAAACCGTCAAAATGATACTCTTCCATCCAATATTTGCAGTTGGACAGCAAGAAATGAATCACTTCATTCTTTCCATAATCAAAACAAAGGGAATCCCATGCCGGATGTTCGCGCCGAATACCCGGATAGAAATATTGATTCGGATCGCCGGCAAAGTTACCCAGTCCCTCGACCTCGTTTTTCACTGCATGCGAATGGACGATGTCCATGATAACTGCAATGCCCATGCTGTGGGCTGCATCAATCAATTCTTTCAATTCGTCCGGAGTGCCGAAACGGGAAGAAGCGGCAAAAAAGCTGGAAACGTGATAGCCGAAACTTCCATAATACGGATGCTCCTGAATCGCCATAATCTGAATGCAGTTATATCCGTCTTTGGCAATGCGCGGAAGAACTTTTTCTTTGAACTCTCTGTAGCTGCCAACCTTTTCTTCCTGTTGCGCCATGCCGATGTGGCATTCATAAATCAGCAACGGATCGGTAACAGCCTTGAAAGTCTTTTTTTTCATTTTATATGGTTTCTCCGGAGCCCATACCTGCGCACTGAATATCTTGGTTTGCTCGTCTTGCACAACCCGATTTGCCCATGCCGGAATTCGTTCACCGCAACCGCCGTCCCAATATATCATCAGCTTGTATAAGTCACCGTGTTTCATGGCATCGGCAGGGAGTTTTATTTCCCAGTTACCATTTGCCTTCCGCTTCAGGCTGTATTTTTTCTCTTCCTTCCAACTGTTGAATGTTCCAACCAGAAAAATCCGTGTGGCATTAGGAGCCCATTCCCGAAACACCCAACCATCGTTGGTACGATGCAAGCCGAAATAAAGGTAACCGGATGCAAAATCCGATAACGTCTGCTTTCCCTTGCCTGTCAACTCCGCCTCTTTTTCAGCGGCATGTTTATGGCGTCCGTTTATGGCATCCGTATATGGTTCCAGCCACGAATCGTTCTTAATCAAATTCAATATTTCCATAGAGGATTGATTTGGAATATTTGATATTATGCTTTAACTTTCACAATTACTTTTTTCACACCGTCCGGGGTGATACCGGGAGCATGTCCGTCTTGTGGAAAGAAAATGGCAAACATGCCCGGCTTTACTTCAATATAGCTTTCCGCCAGACCGGCAAAAAAAGTAATATCCTTTTCTGCATTATAAGGAGCATCTGCCGGAACGCAATCCGCCGCAGCGGTGTAACCCATTAATTCGGTACCTGACAGGGGAATCTGAATATCAATAAAATCCCTATGGGTTTCCAACTTGGCATCTTCCTTTGCTTTCGGCTTGGTCTGCGCTACATTCACAAGCAAATCCTTGCCTTTAAGCTCTATTTTCCCTACTTCCAGCGCGTTTAAATCGTGCGATTTCAAAAACTCGATTGCCTGTGCGAATAAAGGATTCAGCGAAGCATATTTCTCTATGTTTTCAAGTCTGTCTACTACCATAATTCAAATGTTTTAAGTTGGTTATAAATAATTATATAAAATCGTCTATTGTGTAGTTCACAAAGTCCGAAAAGCGTTTCATCTGTCTGAAAATATCATCCGTACGATCCAGGAAGTCGGGAGCCAGAAAAAAATTGTCAGGCTGATAGCAGGTAACGGTATATTCCTTGCATTGCAGATATTTCAAGTACGGATAATCCTTAGGGAAACCTTTCGGAGCTGTTTTCAGAAAATTCTCCCCGATAACAGGAAAATATTGCTTGAAGGCGGGATCCTCAACAATTTCCCGAAATTCATCCATATTGTCATAAACCGCTTGCCGCAAGGCTTTCAGGAGTGGAGAAGGCGGACAATAACTGCCACCTGCCAACAGGCAATTTCCCGGTTGCAGATGGACATAATATCCGCAATGATCCGATTTCTTTCCTCTGGCATTGATGTAGCCGCCAAAATGATTTTTATAAGGCGTTTTGTCTTCTGTAAAACGCGTATCCCGATAGATACGGTATGTGCAGTCCTTAGCTTCAATGCCACGGATACTCTCGTCAAACAAAGAGATACGGGATATAATTACTGTCAACAAGTTCTCAAACTCGTCCCGGGCGTTTTCATACTGCTCCCGATGAGCATTAAACCATTCACGATTGTTGTTGGCGGACAGCTCTTTTAGAAATTGAAATATAACAGGAATATTCATACCATATAAATCCTTATTTCTGCCAAATTTACGGATAATATTTTTAACATGCTACAAATAGAGATAAAAAAAGCATCGGCTTGGGGTAAACCGATGCTTCTTACACATTTATCAATCAAAACAGACGCTTCTGTTCTTTGATGTACTTACTTATCACAAGCGGGTACGTCTCCTTTAATTAATCTTATATCTAATACTATGAAAAACACATCTATATAACATTGCACTTTCAGATTTTGTTCATAAGGATAAGCATAACTTTAGCATTTGTTATATCTTTGCAAGAAAATATGCAGAATATGAAAGAGTATAAATATGACGAAGAAAGCGTCAACGCTCTGATAGAGTGGACTAAAACAGCATCATTCCCCGAACATGTCATGTTGAGCGAGGCGGCAAATATATTTGATGTGAAACAGTATGTACAGGCTAATTTGAACGATATCGCCAGCCATTATCCGGATGAATTTTATAATCCCGCCATCACCCGTTTATATCAGTTGAAAGATAAGATGGAAGGCAAAGATAATGCAGAGTGATTGAATCACCCTGCATTACTTCGTTGGATTTACAGCTTTATTTTAAGGATTTTTCCGCTATATCCTTCTACGGATATTTCCGTTGCCTTATAGGGTAATAAGCTTAACACCTCTTCTTTACCGGTCAATAAATCCACGGCTTGATACCGGTCCATTTGCGGTATTTGCAGAAAATCAAAAGCGTGGGAGGGGATATTGATTGCCAGGTCTGCCGACATGTGATCGAAGTTCACGACAAATAACAGTAAATCCCGTCCGGACTTACGCAAGAAAGTATATTGTTTATGCTCGTTGAAGCGCCAGCCGTTGATGTTGGCATACATCAAGTCGAAGAACTCTCCTTGCGAAACAGCCTTCTCCTCGTTGCATAATGTCAATATGCGCTGATAGATGCCATACAGATATTTCTGGTTGTCCGTCAGCATCTTCCCGTCGAATTTCCCGCCATTACGCCAGCGGCGGATAGTATCTACGCTCCAATAGTCAAAAATAGTGGTACGCCCGTCTCTGCCACTGAAACCTTCACTGTCCATGCCCGGCTCGCCGAACTCTTGTCCGAAGTAAATCATCATAGGATTTACATTCATACATGCCGATACGATAAGAGCGGGAACGGCTTTGCGCGGATCACCTGCAAAGAATTCGGAAGCGATACGTTGCTCGTCATGGTTTTCCAGAAAATTCAGCATTCGTTTTTCTATTCCACCCAAACCCTGCCATGCCCGTGTGATGGCGGTTGCCGATTCATTGCCGCAGACAATTGCCCGAAGCGTGTCGTACAATCCCACTTTATCATAGAGGTAATCAAATTTTCCGCGAAACAGATAATTGCCATATTCCTTCGGATTATAAACCTCGGCAATGAAGAGCAGGGTGGGATACTTGGCTTTTACTTTGGGAATGGCCCATTCCCAAAACTCAACAGGAACCATTTCCGCCATATCACAACGGAATCCGTCGATATGTTTTCCCGCCCAAAACATCAGAATATCCAGCATTTTGGTCCATGTATCGGGAATCGGATCAAAGTGGCAAGTACCGCCATTCTGATAGTCTACACCATAATTCAGTTTAATCGTCTCGTACCAGTCGTTAATGTCGGGATATGCGTCAAAGCGATTGTTACCGGTAGCTTTGGCGGGAAGCTCTTTATAAGGTTCGGCGGCAACGCTTTTCATATCGAACTGCCCGTGCAGTTCCGACTGCGGAATATAATAGAAATTATTATAAGGGCTGAATGCATAGCCCGCATCATCGTCTGCTCCCAACTGGGAAGTACCGTCGGGTTGCATATCCGAATGGTATTGGCGTGCCACGTGGTTGGGTACGAAGTCGATAATCACCTTCAACCCGCTGCGATGAGTGCGTTGCACCAGTTTCTCGAATTCTCTCATACGTTCAGGAACATCTGTCGCCAAGTCAGGGTCTACGTCATAATAATCCTTTATGGCGTAGGGCGAACCGGCTTTGCCTTTCACAACAGCCGGATGGTCGGGGCGGATGTTATAACGGCGGTAATCCGTTTGTGTGGCATGTTCGATAATACCGGTATACCAGATGTGGGTAGCTCCCAGTTTCTTGATTTCCCCCAATGCCTTGACGGTAAAATCCGCCATTTTGCCACAACCGTTTTCGGCAATGTTACCGTTGTGAATACAATGATTATTGTTATTTCCGAACAATCGGGTAAACACTTGATAAATAATCAGTTTGTTTTCGTCACTCATTTCTTCTTATTTAGAAAGTGGTTATTGTTATTATTTCCATATAGTGCCTTTTTCTATTTGCAAGCGTTCCAATATGTTGTTGGTGGCACTGTATCCTTGCATAAATATCTCCTCCGCCTTTTCCAATTCCCTGTTGCTATAGCCGTCCAGATTGTAAGGCTCTATCAGCAAGTCGGCTTTTTCCCGTTCGGGGAACGAGTTGGAACGAAACATGAAGTGATACGAACGCAAGGCAACGCTTACGATATTCATTTTATATTTGGGCGCCATCAAAGGACTGACGTTGATAGCTACAATTTTTTCACATACGCGCCGGATGATGGTTACCGGCAGGTTCATCAACAATCCGCCGTCCACGTAATACGTTTCGTCTATTTTTACGGGCGCAAACAGCACAGGCATACAACAAGATGCGGCTACACGTTCTGCAATATCTCCTTTATGGAAGTGTGCAAGACGCCCATGATCCAAATCGGTAGCGGTGACAATCAGCGGCAACTTCAGTTCTTCCAACCTCTTCGCTTTCAGGTTGCTTTTCAGGAAATCTTTAAATTCACTGAGGTCGAACAGGCCTACTTTGGGAATTACCAACTTCGTCAAGTCCTGAAATTTATGTCCGGCAAAATACTCCAGCACCTTATGAGGTTCATTGCCGTCTGCATAAAACACACCCGCCAGCGCACCTGCACTGACACCGGAAATGATATCGGGCTTAATATCGTGCTCCAACAATGCCTGCATCGCACCCAAATGGGCAAATCCCTTAATGAACCCTCCACTCAAGGCATAACCGATAGGGTATTTATTAGAGAACCAATTGTTTGTTGCTACTTCCATGTTTTCGGTATATTCATCTATAGTATCCACGGAAATTTAAAGCACGTTTCATCAAACAAGGCATAATCGGCAGTACCGTTCACGGCAAATGTCCTGACACAGCGCGCCTCTTTCAGCAGTTCGCGCGCCAGTTTTATGGTAGCCCCCGTTTTTATACGGTCATCCACCAACAGGATACTCTTTCCTTTGAAATCAAAATCAATAGGTGCCAACAACTGCGGAGCATCGAATTTGGGATGCTGGTATTCGTCCCTCAGATTGATGCGCAGCAGATGCACCTCTTTTTGCAGGCGCTGGTTGATGATGCCTGCCGGAACTATTCCGCCATTGGCAATGGCGACAATCATATCGAAATCGTCGTGAAACTCAATCGTGCGGAAACGTTCCAGCACTTCTTCCATTGTTTTTGCCATAAGAGTAATGTAATTTGTATTTATATTTTTATCAACTCGTAATCCATTGTTCCCAAACCAATCTTTTCGGCATGACGCAGTCCGGCAAGCCAGTCCGTATCGGGATGTATTATGTGGAATTTGTCGCAGCCGCAAAGGTCATCGTGTTCATGCTTTTGGGCAAGCACATTATTGCCGTGCAACACGGGTGCCTGAATAACCATGTCCGCACAAGCCTTGTCCAGCGCCACAGGGTCTGCCGATGCCAGCATGCCGAGGTCCGGGATTATGGCGGCGTCATTATGGTTCCAGCAGTCGCATTCGGGCGATACGTTCATTATAAAACTGATATGGAAGTGCGGCTTGTCTTTCAGCACGGCTGCGGAATATTCTGCAATCTTGTAGTTCAGGCGTTCGGAAGTGTCCCAGTCGCTCACTACAGCGGCATCATGCTGGCACAGCGCCACGCACTGTCCGCATCCCACGCATTTTGCATAATCTATTTCCGCTCTACGGCCGGCATTCAGATGTATGGCGTTGTGTGCGCAATGCTTTACGCATATATTGCATCCGATGCAATTTTCAGCAACCACTTTAGGCTGTGACGATGCGTGCAGTTCCAGTTTGCCGCCTACACTGGCGCATCCCATTCCCAAATTCTTCAGTGCGCCTCCAAATCCGGCTTGTTCGTGCCCTTTGAAGTGGTTCATGCTGATAATGACATCCGCATCGGCAATGGCGGTACCGATTTTTGGGGCAGGGCAGTATTCTCCGTCTACCGGAATCTCTCTGTAGTCCGTGCCTTTCAGCCCGTCAGCTATAATCACTTGGCATTGGGCGGATATGGGATTGAAGCCATTCTCCATAGCGCTTTGCAAATGGTCTACCGCATTGGAACGGCGTCCTGAATACAGCGTATTGCAATCCGTCAAAAAAGGCTTGGCGCCGAAGCTGCGTAGCAGGGTTGCCATACGCGCGGCATAATTAGGGCGGATATACGCCAGATTGCCCGGTTCGCCGAAATGTATCTTGATAGCCGTAAAACTGTCTTTCAACGGAAGCTGTCCGATGCCTGCACGTTTAAGCAGACGTTCCATCTTGTCTAAAAGATTGGAAGTAGGAGAGGTGCGTAAGTCTGAAAAATACACTTTTGCTTTTTCCATGTATATATCTTTATTGTGATTGTTTTTGCAAAAATAATAGATAAAATCAAATAATGGCAGGTATATGATATAAAAGTAGGGCAGAAGGTCTACATAATCCGTCCGCGTATTATTTGTACGCGATTCCTCGCATTGGAAAACATGTATCAATATGCCATAAAACAGCAGAAGATATAGTTACAAACGACAAGAGGTTGCCCAAAATTGGACAACCTCTTTATACGTTTTGGAGAACAGCCTTCTCCTTTCTTCACGGCAATCAGCCTAACGGATCCGTTTCTTCACCCCCATTGAGGGAGCCGCCGCCATTGCTGCTGCTTCCGTCCGTATAGTCGGTGTCAACGGGCATGGCACGGGTGACGCTCATCTCCTTCAATGTACGGTGAAATATCTTTCCCGGAGTGAACACGATACGTTTGGAAAGGATGTTGCTTGCCTTTACATCTTCTTCAGTATCGGCACTCTTCGTTCTGATAGTAGGACGGAACAGTCCGAACTCACCCATTTGTACGGTTTTGCCATCGTCAATTTCCTCCGCCATCATGTCTACCAGACCGCTCACTACCAGCTCCACCACCTTGCGGTGAATGCCGCAAAGGCGGCTGACCTTTGCACACATCTTGTTGAAACTCACTTGTCCCGAACCGACAGCTTTTGCCACATACTTTTCTGCTTTCGACTCGTCAAAGCCGAACACTCTTTTCGTTACTACATACTCTAAAGCCATAATTGTTAAAGTTTAATTGGTTAAAAAATAAAGGTTTACTATTGCCATTGGTTTCAATGGCTATGCAAAGATAAGATAGGGCATTAGGAGTACGCCCCCTTTTACCGCCTTTAGGGCATGTTTTTTCAGAAAAAGTTATAATTCATTGATTTCCAAATTATTTTTCTACTACAATTTCTTCATGTAATCAGTGTAATAGACCGATAAAATCTTATATTTGCGGCAAAGAAGTAAAAAACTTAGAGATATGAAAACTAAAAGTCTGACGATTGTTATGCTTGCCCTGTTAGCGGTCATAATATCTGCGGTATCGGCAAAAGCCCGGCCTTTGACTGTGGAAAGAGTGGTTACGGAAGAAAGCGGTCCTGCCCTGATAGGGTGGGGAGAAGCGGAATGATGACATAATCTCTATTAATAAATGAGTCCTAAAAAAGCGGCATTTCACTTGGTGATTTGCCGCTTTTTTAGAATTAGTTGATATTCTTTATGGATTATGCAATGCCGTGAGCCGATACACTGTTATCGATTTTCTTAATAAGTCCTTGCAGCACTGCACCCGGTCCGCATTCCGTGAAGTCGGCAGCGCCATCGGCAACCATATTCTTGACCGTTTGCGTCCAACGTACTGAAGCTGTCAGCTGGGCAACAAGGTTTTTCTTGATTTCGGCAGGATCGGTATGAGGCAGAGCGTCCACATTCTGATAGACAGGACACTTCGGAGTATGGAACTCGGTAGCGTTGATAGCGGCTTCCAATTCAACCTTGGCAGGGTCCATCAGCGGGGAGTGGAATGCACCGCCCACTTTCAACGGCAAGGCACGTTTGGCACCGGCAGCCTTCATCAGCTCGCAAGCCTTGTTGATTCCTTCGATAGAACCGGAAATAACAATCTGTCCCGGGCAATTGTAGTTGGCTGCAACGCAAACTTCGCCATCTGCACTTACCTGCGCGCAGATTTCTTCAACTTTTTCATCCGGCAGGGCAATGATTGCCGCCATCGTAGAGGGTTGTGCCTCACAGGCTTTTTGCATAGCCATCGCACGTGCATAAACCAATTTCAGGCCATCTTCAAAACTCAGCGCACCGGCAGCAACCAATGCAGAGAACTCGCCCAATGAGTGACCGGCGGTCATTTCGGGTTTGAAGTCATCGCCCATGCAAAGCGCGGAGATTACGGAATGAAGGAACACGGCAGGCTGTGTCACTTTGGTCTGGCGCAGATCTTCGTCCGTACCGTTGAACATGATATCTGTAATACGATATCCGAGGATATCATTTGCCTTTTCAAAAAGTTCCTTGGCTAAAGCCGAATTTTCGTACAGGTCTTTTCCCATTCCAACGAATTGGGCACCTTGACCCGGAAATACAAATGCTTTCATATTTACTCGTTTTTAGTGTTTGATTAAAAAGTGGCGCAAAGGTAGAGGTTTTTCCGGTAACCACCGCACAAAAGAGTGTTTTTTGTGCAATGTACCTTTTTCATAGTATGTTTATAATACAATATGTGGCCTCTCCGCAAGGCGGGCATCCGGATATAGAAATACTTATGAATTAAGCACTTCATAGTTATTGTACTCGCTACAATTACCACCTGTCGCTTATACCTTAAACTACATATTGTATTTTTTATGATAACACAATAAGTTGATATTGTAAAATATACGATATGTATATATTTGAAAAATAATGCTTTATAACATCATAAAAATATCATTTTCATTTGTTGGATATTAGAAAAACCTCACTATATTTGCAGCGCTTAAACAAAAATATTATGCAAAACGTGGAACAAAACATGCCGTTGGCAAACAATCATATTTCCGTAGACTGTGTGGTAATCGGCTTTGACGGAGAGCAATTGAAGGTCTTGTTGATTAAACGGGCGGGAGAGGAGGAAGGTGAAATTTTTCATGATATGAAATTGCCCGGCAGTTTGATTTATATGGACGAAGATTTGGATGAAGCCGCCCAACGGGTGCTGAACGAACTGACAGGGCTTAAGAATGTAAATCTGATGCAATTCAAGGCATTCGGTTCCAAAAACCGCACGAAAGACCCCAGGGATGTACATTGGCTGGAACGTGCAATGAAATCCAAAGTGGAACGTATCGTAACCATCGCATACCTCTCTCTTGTAAAGATAGACCGTGCGCTCAACCGTGATTTGGACGAATATATGGCAAATTGGGTTGCCCTGCCGGACATCAAGGCATTGGCATTCGACCATAACCTTATTATAGAGGAAGCGATAACCTATATCCGTCAATACATTGAGTTCAACCCCTCTTCGCTGTTCGACTTATTGCCGCGTAAATTCACCGCATCCCAGCTCCGGACATTGTACGAACTCTTATACGGAAAGCAGATTGACGTGCGCAACTTCCACAAAAAGATAGCACTTATGGAGTATGTGGTTCCTTTGGAAGAAAAGCAACAGGGAGTGGCTCACCGTGCGGCACGTTATTATCGTTTTGACAAAAAAATATATAATAAGGTGAGACGATGAAAGAATTTATGATTTCAGATTTATGATTTATAAATTCCGTGTGGAATGAATCTGTCTGAAATCATAATTAATAATTCGAAATTCATAATTTTAAAATCATAAATCTTCATCATGTATTTATTAGGATATGATATCGGCAGCTCGTCCGTAAAAGCGAGCTTGGTAAATGCAGAAAGCGGCAAATGCGTATCTTCTGCATTCTTCCCGAAGACGGAAGCGGAAATTATGGCAGTGAAACCGGGTTGGGCGGAACAGAACCCGGAAAACTGGTGGGAAAACTTGAAGTTGGCAACGCAAGCCGTATTGGCAGAAGCGCGTGTAGATGCCGCAGACATCAAAGCCATCGGTATTTCTTATCAGATGCACGGATTGGTGTGTGTCGACAAGGACCAGAATGTGTTGCGCCCCGCCATCATCTGGTGCGACTCCAGAGCCGTGCCTTACGGACAAAAGGCGTTTGAAACATTGGGAGAGGAAATGTGTCTTTCGCATCTGCTAAACTCTCCGGGTAACTTCACCGCGTCCAAACTTGCCTGGATTAAGGAGAACGAACCGGCTATTTATGAGAAAATATACAAGATTATGCTGCCGGGCGACTACATCGCCATGAAATTGAGCGGTACAATCTGCACTACAGTATCCGGACTGTCCGAAGGTATGTTCTGGGATTTCAAGAACAACCAAGTGGCGGACTTCCTGATGAAATACTACGGCTTCGACTCTTCGCTGATAGCCGACATCAAGCCTACTTTCTCCGAACAAGGTCGCGTCAACGCCGCTGCTGCGCAGGAACTGGGCTTGAAAGAGGGTACGCCCATCACATACCGTGCCGGCGATCAACCTAACAATGCCCTGTCACTGAACGTGTTCAACCCCGGTGAAATAGCATCTACAGCAGGCACGTCGGGAGTGGTTTACGGAGTGAACGGTGCAGTGAACTACGATCCGAAATCGCGTGTCAATACATTTGCACATGTCAATCATACGGCAGAGCAAACGCGTCTCGGGGTGCTTTTGTGCATCAACGGCACGGGTATTCTCAATTCGTGGGTAAAACGCACCGTTGCCCCCGAAGGTATTTCTTACAGCGACATGAATGTACTTGCTGCCCAGGCACCCATCGGAAGTGCCGGCATCAGTATCCTGCCTTTCGGTAATGGCGCCGAGCGTATGTTGGAAAACAAGGAGATAGGTTGTTCCATTCAAGGAGTCAATTTCAACCAGCACGGCAAGCAGCACATTATCCGTGCCGCACAAGAGGGTATCGTATTCTCTTTCAAATATGGTATCGACATTATGGAGCAAATGGGCATCCCCGTACAGAAAATCCATGCGGGAAAAGCCAATATGTTCCTTAGTCCGCTGTTCCGCGAAACGCTGGCGGGCGTAACGGGTGCCGTTATCGAACTTTATGATACCGACGGTTCGGTAGGTGCCGCCAAAGGCGCAGGTATCGGTGCAGGCATCTATAAAGACAACAACGAAGCCTTTGCAACGCTCGAAAAACTGGAAATCATCGAACCGAAACAGGCGGACCGCCAGGCATACGCCGATGCTTATGCACGCTGGAAGCAATATCTGATGCAGAACTTATAAATAAAAATAGAACAATTTAATAATTAACCCGTGAGTAATGTGCCCGTTGTCTGCACATCGGCACATTACCGCATTAACACATTTAATCATTATGGCAACAAAAGAGTATTTTCCCGGAATAGGAAAAATCAAATTCGAAGGTAAAGAAAGTATGAACCCGATGGCATTCCGCTACTACGATGCTGAGAAAGTCATCATGGGCAAGAAAATGAAAGATTGGTTGAAGTTTGCTATGGCATGGTGGCACACTCTCTGTGCAGAAGGCGGCGACCAGTTCGGCGGCGGAACCAAGCAATTCCCGTGGAACGGTGATGTTGATGCCGTACAGGCTGCTAAAAACAAAATGGATGCCGGTTTCGAATTCATGCAAAAGATGGGTATCGAATACTACTGCTTCCACGATGTAGACCTCGTATCGGAAGGCTCAAGCATCGAAGAATACGAAGCTAACCTGAAAGCTATCGTGGCCTATGCAAAACAGAAACAAGCTGAAACCGGCATCAAACTGTTGTGGGGTACTGCCAACGTATTCAGCCACGCACGTTATATGAATGGTGCTGCTACCAATCCTGATTTTGATGTTGTGGCACGTGCTGCTGTTCAAGTTAAGAATGCCATTGACGCTACAATAGAACTGGGTGGTACCAACTACGTATTCTGGGGTGGCCGCGAAGGTTACATGTCATTGCTGAACACCGACCAGAAGCGCGAGAAAGAACACTTGGCCAAAATGTTGACTTTGGCTCGTGACTATGCCCGTGCACGTGGCTTCAAAGGTACTTTCCTGATTGAGCCGAAACCGATGGAACCGTCTAAACATCAATATGACGTGGATACCGAAACCGTTGTCGGCTTCCTGAAAGCTCACGGTCTGGAAAACGACTTCAAAGTAAACATCGAAGTGAACCATGCTACTTTGGCGGGCCATACATTCGAACATGAGTTGGCTGTAGCTGTCGACAATGGCATGTTGGGTTCTATCGACGCTAACCGCGGTGATTACCAAAACGGCTGGGATACCGACCAATTCCCCATCGACAATTACGAATTGACTCAGGCTATGATGCAGATTATCCGTAACGGCGGTCTGGGCAACGGCGGTACGAACTTCGATGCTAAAACTCGTCGTAACTCTACCGATTTGGAAGATATCTTCATCGCCCACATCGCAGGTATGGATGCTATGGCACGTGCTTTGGAAAGCGCAGCCAAACTGCTCGAAGAGTCTCCTTACAAGAAGATGCTCGCCGACCGTTACGCATCATTCGATGCCGGCAAGGGTAAGGAATTCGAAGAAGGCAAACTGACTCTGGAAGATGTGGTTGCTTATGCAAAAGCTAACGGCGAACCGAAACAGACCAGCGGTAAACAAGAACTGTACGAAGCAATCTTAAATATGTATTGCTGATTTTGATTGGTTACGGATTATAAATAGTGAATTACCGGAGTGGCGGCTCTGCAACGGTTGCCTTGCCACTGCCGGTAATTTATTATTTGTAACCCCTGTAACTTATAACTAACTCCTAATCTATATAATATCATGATTCATACGGAAAAAGGTAGCAAACTCTACCTCTTCTCTATTGTACTTGTGGCTGTCATTGGCGGTCTGCTTTTCGGATACGACACAGCGGTTATTTCCGGTGCGGAAAAGGGGCTTCAAGCCTTCTTCATGGGAGCCGATTTTGAGTATACAGACACAATACACGGCATTACATCGTCCAGCGCATTGATAGGCTGTATCATAGGTAGCGCAATCTCCGGTTTCTTCGCTTCAAGATTGGGGCGCAAGAATTCCCTCTTTTTGGCAGGTATCCTGTTCTTTTTGTCGGCATTAGGTTCCTATTGTCCGGAGTTCTTGTTTTTCGAACAGGGTGTGCCTTCATATTCACTTTTGGTAGCCTTCAATCTTTATCGCGTTCTGGGCGGTATAGGTGTGGGGCTTGCATCTGCCATCTGTCCGATGTACATCGCCGAAATCGCTCCGAGTAATATCCGCGGAACACTGGTGTCGTGGAATCAGTTTGCCATTATTTTCGGTCAGTTGGTAGTATACTTTGTCAACTTCCTGATTTTAGGCAGCCATGCCAATCCGGTAATAGACTTGGTTAACGGAGTGAATCAGGTCATGAACCCCGAAGCAGCTACATGGACTACGGAAACCGGTTGGCGCCTGATGTTCGGAAGCGAAGCTGTTCCTGCCGGCCTGTTCGCTTTGATGGTATTGCTGGTTCCTGAAACGCCACGCTACCTTGCCATGTGTGGTAAGGATGACAAGGCATTGAATGTATTAAACCGTATCAATGGCACTTCTCGAGCAAAAGTTATCCTTGCGGAAATCAAGGCAACCACCGAAGAAAAGACGGAAAAACTTTTTACGTACGGTTGGATGGTTATCTTCATAGGTATCATGCTGAGTGTGTTCCAGCAGGCTGTCGGTATTAATGCAGTGCTTTATTTTGCGCCACGTATTTTTGATACAATGGGGATGGCAAATCCTATGGTGCAGACAGTTCTTATGGGTATCGTCAATATTCTGTTCACTTTACTGGCCGTATTTACAGTGGAAAAATGGGGACGTAAGCCATTGCTTATCTCCGGTTCCATCGGTATGGCGATAGGTGCTTTCGGTGTAGCGTTATGCAATATCGTGACAGGGCTTCCGGCAATAATATCTGTCATCAGCATCATGGTTTACAGTGCTTCGTTCATGTTCAGTTGGGGACCTATCTGTTGGGTACTGATTGCCGAAATCTTCCCGAATACCATCCGCGGCGCTGCAGTGGCCATTGCGGTGGCATTCCAATGGGTTTTCAACTTTATTGTCTCATCTACTTTCCTCCCGATGTACAATATGCGCCTGGGAGAGATGGGAGACAAGTTCGGCCACATGTTTGCATACGCCCTATATGGTATTATCTGTGTGGCGGCTGCCATCTTCGTATGGAAACTCGTGCCTGAAACAAAAGGCAAGACCTTGGAAGATATGACCAAACTTTGGAAGAAAGAGAAATAAGTTTCTGCAAATTATTTCAACTGAATATTGAAGGCTGCACAGTTCAAAACGAATTGTGTGGCCTTTTTTAAAATTATCCACTCAAAAATCTCTTTTCTCTAACTTTTTTGTAAATTTGCACCCTTAAAACAAAGAGGATAGCTTTGGAAAACACCGGAAAACGTCTTTCCTGGCTACATCTAAGAGAAAAACAGTAAATCTAAATAGTCAAATCGTAAATATCAAAATGGGTAAGAAGTTTGCCGAATATTCAAAGTTTGACCTTTCGGAAATAAATAAGGAAGTGTTGAAGAAATGGGACGAAAACGAAGTTTTCGCCAAGAGTATGACAGAACGTGAAGGTTGTCCTTCTTTCGTGTTTTTCGAAGGACCACCCTCGGCAAATGGTATGCCGGGCATTCATCATGTAATGGCCCGTTCCATTAAAGATATTTTCTGCCGTTACAAAACCATGAAAGGTTTTCAGGTGAAGCGTAAAGCCGGTTGGGATACACACGGTCTTCCTGTGGAGCTGGGCGTGGAAAAGGCGCTAGGCATCACCAAAGAAGATATCAGTAAGACTATTTCTGTTGCCGAATATAACGCTGCCTGCCGTAAAGATGTAATGAAGTTCACCAAAGAGTGGGAAGACCTTACACATAAAATGGGATATTGGGTAGATATGCAGGATCCTTATATCACCTATGACAACCGTTATATCGAAACTTTATGGTGGCTGCTGAAACAACTTCACAAGAAAGGACTCCTTTATAAAGGATATACCATACAACCGTATTCTCCGGCTGCGGGAACCGGTTTAAGCTCGCACGAGTTGAACCAACCCGGTTGTTATCGCGATGTAAAGGATACCACCGTGGTAGGACAGTTCAAGATAAAGAACCCTAAGCCCGAAATGGCAGAGTGGGGAACTCCTTACTTTCTGGCATGGACCACTACTCCGTGGACATTACCCTCAAATACCGCTCTCTGCGTAGGTCCGAAAATAGACTATGTTGCCGTACAGACTTACAACGGCTATACCGGAGAGAAAATGACTGTGATACTCGCCAAAGCATTGCTCTATACCCACTTCAACAAAAAGGCGGAAGATATTGCATTAGAGGATTATAAGCCGGGAGATAAACTAATTCCGTTCAAGATAACAGGCGAATATAAAGGTCCGGACTTGGCAGGAATGGAATACGAACAGCTCATTCCGTGGGTAAAACCGGTAGAAGTGGATAATAACGGTAATTGGAGCGTCAGCGACAAAGGTTTCCGTGTAATTCTCGGTGACTATGTAACTACGGAAGATGGTACGGGTATCGTGCACATTGCTCCGACATTCGGTGCGGATGATGCTTTCGTAGCCCGTGCTGCAGGTATTCCTTCTTTGTTCATGATTAACAAGCGTGGTGAAACCCGTCCGATGGTGGACCTCACCGGTAAGTTCTATTTACTGGACGAGCTGGATGAAGCATTTGTGAAAGAGTGCGTCGATGTAGATGCATACAAGGAATATCAGGGACGTTGGGTAAAGAATGCCTACGACCCGCAGTTCACCGTTGACGGTAAATATGATGAGAAAGCGGCACAAGCAGCCGAAACGCTTGACATCTATATCTGTATGATGATGAAAGCCGCCAACCAAGCATTCAAGATAGAGAAACATGTGCATAATTATCCGCACTGCTGGCGTACGGACAAACCGGTATTGTACTATCCGTTGGATAGCTGGTTTATCCGTAGTACCGCCTGCAAAGAGCGTATGATAGAGCTGAACAAGACTATCAATTGGAAACCGGAAAGCACCGGTACGGGACGTTTTGGCAAGTGGCTGGAAAACTTGAACGACTGGAACTTGAGCCGTTCGCGTTATTGGGGTACTCCGTTACCTATCTGGCGTACGGAAGATGGCGATGAGGAAAAGTGTATCGAATCTGTAGAAGAACTTTACAACGAGATAGAGAAATCCGTTGCCGCCGGACTGATGACATCCAATCCCTACAAGGACAAAGGCTTCCAGCCGGGTGTATACACGCAGGAGAACTATGACAAGATAGACCTTCACCGTCCTTATGTAGACGATATCATTCTCGTTTCCAAAAACGGCAAGCCTATGAAGCGTGAAGCGGATTTAATTGACGTATGGTTCGATTCCGGTTCCATGCCGTATGCACAGATACATTATCCGTTCGAAAACAAAGAATTGCTGGATAACCATCAGGTATATCCTGCCGATTTCATAGCAGAAGGTGTAGACCAGACACGAGGCTGGTTCTTCACCCTGCACGCCATTGCTACAATGGTATTCGACAGCATATCTTACAAGGCTGTAATTTCAAACGGGCTGGTTCTCGACAAAAACGGTAACAAGATGTCCAAACGTCTGGGCAATGCCGTAGACCCGTTCTCGACAATCGAGAAATACGGTTCCGACCCCTTGCGCTGGTATATGATAACCAACTCTTCTCCGTGGGACAATCTGAAATTCGATGTAGACGGGGTGGAAGAGGTGCGCCGCAAATTTTTCGGAACCTTATATAATACGTATTCTTTCTTCGCCCTCTATGCCAATGTAGACGGGTTTGAATACCAGGAAGCTGATGTTCCCATGGCGGAACGCCCGGAAATAGACCGTTGGATAATTTCAGTATTGAACACGTTGGTGAAAAACGTAGACAACTGTTACAACGACTACGAACCGACCAAAGCCGGCAGACTGATTTCAGACTTCGTGAACGACAATCTCTCCAATTGGTATGTTCGTCTAAATCGTAAACGTTTTTGGGGCGGCGGTATGACGCAAGATAAATTATCTGCTTTCCAAACGCTCTACACATGTTTGGAAACCGTAGCCAAACTGATGGCACCTATTGCCCCGTTCTATGCCGATATGCTCTACTCAGACCTCACAAACGCTACCGGACGCGACAGTGCGGTTTCTGTCCATTTGGCTAAATTCCCCGAAAGCGAAGAAGCGATGATAGACAAGGAGTTGGAAGCACGCATGCAGATGGCACAAGATGTCACTTCTATGGTATTGGCTTTGCGCCGTAAAGTGAATATCAAAGTGCGCCAACCGCTACAGTGTATCATGGTTCCGGTAGTGGACGAAGAGCAACACGCTCACATCGAAGCTGTGAAAACACTTATCATGAATGAGGTGAATGTAAAGGAAATCAAGTTTGTGGACGGTGCAGCCGGTGTGCTTGTAAAGAAAGTGAAATGCGACTTCAAGAAGCTCGGTCCGAAGTTCGGTAAACAAATGAAAGCCGTTGCCGCAGCCGTTGCCGAAATGCCGCAGGAAGCCATTGCCGAATTGGAAAAGAACGGTTCCTATACGTTGAAATTGGACGGTGCGGAAGCTGTAATCGAAACATCCGATGTAGAAATCTTCAGTGAAGATATTCCAGGATGGCTGGTAGCCAATGAGGGCAAGCTGACTGTAGCCCTGGAAGTGACCATCACCGAAGAACTTCGCCGTGAGGGTATCGCACGCGAATTGGTGAACCGCATTCAGAACATCCGTAAATCGAGCGGCTTCGAAATAACGGACAAAATAAAGATTACTTTATCAAAAAATCCGCAAACAGATGATGCGGTGAATGAATATAAAGACTATATTTGTAACCAGGTTTTGGGAACCTCACTGACGCTGGCAGATGATGTAGTAAGCGGTATGGAACTTGAGTTCGATGATTTTAAACT
Organism: uncultured Bacteroides sp.; assembly: GCF_910578895.1. Taxonomy (GTDB): domain Bacteria; phylum Bacteroidota; class Bacteroidia; order Bacteroidales; family Bacteroidaceae; genus Bacteroides. The sequence goes on along the minus strand of NZ_CAJTSC010000034.1, from coordinate 9,030 downwards.
GCATGTAAGCGTTGTGAAAGAATAAATTATTAATACTTACTAATTGATTAAACACGTAGAGTTATGACAGAAAAAACAAGATACTCGGATGCGGAATTGGAAGAATTCCGTGCCATTATTATGGAAAAGTTAGAGTTGGCTCAGCGCGATTACGAATTGTTGAAAGCCAGTCTGACAGGCGCAGACGGTAATGACACCGATGATACATCCCCAACGTATAAAGTATTGGAAGAAGGGGCCAACACGCTTTCCAAGGAAGAAACAACACGGCTGGCACAACGTCAGTTAAAGTTTATACAAGGATTGCAAGCGGCTTTGGTACGTATTGAGAACAAAACCTATGGCATCTGTCGCGAAACGGGTAAGCTGATTCCTGCCGAACGTTTGCGTGCGGTGCCTCATGCGACATTGAGCATTGAAGCTAAAAACAACGGCACGAAATAAGAATGAAGAATTTTTTCACGAAAGGGCGGATAGCCTTACTCGTTATTTTCTCGGTATTGATTATCGATCAGGTAATAAAAGTGATTGTCAAAACCCACATGTATTGGCACGAGAGTATCCGTATTACCGATTGGTTTTACATCTATTTTACTGAAAACAATGGTATGGCTTTCGGCTTGGAGATATTCGGAAAATTATTCCTTACTTCATTTCGGATTATCGCAGTAGGAGTGATAGGCTGGTTCTTGTACAAGTTTATAAAGCATGGCATGAAGACAGGGTTTATTGTCTGTGTCTCGCTCATTCTGACAGGAGCATTAGGCAATATCATCGACAGTGTACTCTATGGAGTGTTGTTCAATGAAAGTACCTATTCACAGTTGGCAACCTTTATGCCCGATAACGGCGGATATGCGCCGCTGTTCTACGGCAAAGTAGTCGATATGTTTTATTTTCCTATCATTGAAACGAATTGGCCTGCATGGATGCCATTTGTAGGTGGGAAACATTTTGTCTTCTTCAGCCCTATTTTCAACTTTGCCGATGCTGCTATCAGTTGCGGTATCATAGCATTGTTGCTCTTCTATAGTAAATATTTGAATGATTCCTATCATGTTATAAAGAAATCATGAAAAGGAAAAAGCGGATTCAATGGTATAGTGTAATCCTTTTGGCGTTCGGTCTGACAGCGTGCCAGGTGAAAAGACCCGATACGGTTCTGCCGGACGCCCAAATGGAAAAGGTGCTTTATGACTTTCACATAGCAAAGGCAATGGGAGAAGAAGTACCTTACAATGACAGCTACAAGCGTGTGTTATACATTGAATCGGTATATAAGAAGCATGGCATTACCCAAGCTGATTTCGACACTTCAATGGTATGGTATGCCCGCCATCCGGATGCCCTTACAAAAGTCTACGAGAAAGTAAACCAACGGCTGAAAGCAGAGAGAGAGGGTATCAATCATCTTATTGCTTTACGCGACAACAGACCCAAGGAATCTCTTTCGGGCGACAGTATAGACGTATGGATAGGACAACATAGTTATCACCTGACCGGAATGCCATTAAACAATAAACTGGCTTTCACGCTTCCTTCGGACACCAACTTCAAAGATAGAGATACGTTACGGTGGACAGTTCGTTTCCGTTTCCTAAACGGGATGCCCGACAGTTTGCATTTGCCGTTGATGGCAATGCAGATTTTCTATGCCAAAGATACCATAAATGATATGCTGAAAATAAAGCAGTCGGGTATGGAGACAATTTCCTTGTTTGCCGACACATTGGGTGGCATAAAGGAAATACGTGGTTTTATCTATTATCCTACACAAAAATCCACACAGAGCATATTGGCAGACCGTATCAGCCTGATGCGCTACCATGCAAAGGATACGTTGTTTAATGCTCGGAAGGACAGCCTTGAAACCAACGGAACAGCAACAAAGGCAGAAACAGCTCCCATTAAACCGATAGAACTGGAGAAGTCGGGTACGGAAAAAGACACTATTCGCCTTCGTTCCGGAATACGTCCTCGTCCAAGAATACGCCAAACCATCGAAAAGAAATGAAACGTTTCGCTTCACATTTCCTGTTTCTGCCTGTATATGATTGTTACCTTAAACAGTATGTAGTAGAAACGGAAGAAGGACTGGTAGTACGTCTATTTCCATTAACCGAGGAGATAGAAAATGTGGAATGGCTGCCGGGAGCAATCGTATTGTTGACCCAAGAAGAGTTGAAAGAACTTGACAAAAACTCCCTTGCAATAAATGCTTTCCAGGATTTTAGTAAAATCTCAGAAGAATTTTACTATAATTCTTCTGAGATTTTACTAAAATTCCCTCGAAATTTATTAATAACTACACCACCCTCTATTGACGGGCGGTGTAGGCTATTGCCTGTCTATTTCTCCAATTTTGACATTACAACGATGCTGCCTGTCGTCGGAACTCGGCACAAACTACTGCGGTAGCAATGGCAACATTCAAAGATTCGGAAGTTTCACGTTCTGACGGATAATTGGGAATGTATAGTTTCCTATTGACAAGCCGTTCCACTTCACTTCCTATGCCATTGCCTTCATTTCCCATAACTATCAGACCGTAGGCTGAAAGCGGTTGTGCATACATGTTTTCCCCATCCAAAAAAGTACCGTACACAGGTACATCCTTCAATGAACTGATTAGCTCGGGTAGGGAAGTATAGTGCAGTTTCACCCGCGCAATTCCCCCCATGGTAGCTTGTACCGTTTTGGGATTATAAACATCTACTGTATTGGGTGAACAGAAGATATGTTCAATGCCAAACCAGTCGGCAAGCCGGATGATAGTCCCCAAATTACCGGGATCCTGTACATCGTCCAATGCCAAACAAAGCGAACGGTTTATAACGGAAATATCCATTGTTTCGTCCGGTTGCCGGAATACGGCAAGTACCTGTTGGGGAGTTTTCAGCAAACTGGCGCGTGAGAGTTCCTCTTCGGAGACCTCCGTTATATCTTCCACGGCCAAATGTTTGTGCGTAGAGAGCCATTCGGCAGTTGCAATCAGGAAATGACAATGGAAGTGTCCCAATAAATCTCCTACCAGTTTCGGTCCCTCCGCCAAAAACACTTTATCGGCTTTACGATTTTTCTTCAGCTCCAATGAGCGGATATATTTAATGCGATTCTTGCTTAGTGCCATAAGTTGTTTGGTTTTATTTGGCAAAAGTACACGATTATTTCTATATTTGCAGTAATTTATGCGCAATTAATAACTTAGTATGAAGAAAGGCTTTCGCTACGCGCTACTTGTTACCGCCGTATTTTTATTAGCTTCATGTTCTGCCACGAAATATGTGCCGGAAGGTTCATATTTATTGGACGAAGTGCGCATACAAACGGACAACAAGGAAATCAAACCTTCCAATCTTTCGATGTATGTCCGCCAAAATCCCAATGCCAAATGGTTCAGTTTGATAAAGACGCAGTTATATGTTTATAACTGGTCCGGCAGAGACTCCACACGTTGGATAAACCGTACTTTACAACGGCTGGGAGACGCTCCGGTCATTTACAATGCGGAAGACACTGAACGTTCAAGCGAGGAAATGACAAAGGCCGTACAAAATATGGGCTACATGGGTGCCACTGTAGAGCCAATCACACACGTGAAAAAGAAAAAATTGAAACTGACATACAAAGTGTCCGGCGGGAAGCCCTATAAAATCCGTTCTCTCAAATACGATATCAAAGACGAGAAAATCAGGGGATATATGCAGCTGGATTCGGCAGATACCTATCTGGTTGAAGGAATGTATTTCGATGTGAACCGCCTGGACGCAGAACGCCAACGCATTACCGACAACCTTCTCCGCAACGGCTATTACAAATTTAACAAGGAATATATTTCTTATACGGCAGATACGGTAAGAAATACCTATCAGGTGGATGTAACCATGCATCTGGCACCTTTCCGCCGGCACAAGGATGATACTCCGCAAAATCACCCGCAGTATTATATCAATAAAGTAAATTTTATAACGGATTACAACGTATTGGAATCATCCGCCTTGAGCAGCGTAGAGATTAACGATTCACTACATTACAAGGGATATCCCATTTATTATAAAGACAAACTCTATTTGCGCCCGAAAATCCTGACCAATAATCTGCGTATTGAACCGGGAAGTTTATATAATGAAACGGATGTGCAACGTACTTACTCCAATTTCGGACGCCTGCAAGCATTGAAATACACCAATATCCGTTTTTTTGAAACGCAGATGGGCGATACGGCCAAACTGAATGCCTACGTAATGCTGACAAAAAGTAAATACCAATCCATATCATTTGAGTTGGAAGGAACCAATTCCGCGGGAGATTTGGGAGCTGCCGCATCCGTATCATTCCAGAACCGGAATATGTTCAAAGGCTCCGAAACCTTTATGATAAAACTGCGAGGCGCTTACGAAGCGGTATCCGGTTTGCAGAGCGGATACAACCACGAGGACTACACGGAATTCGGAGCAGAGGCAACTATAAACTTCCCTCGTTTTCTTTTTCCGTTTCTTTCCAACGACTTCCGGCGCAAGATACGTGCCACCACAGAGTTTGGCGTACAATACAATTATCAGATACGTCCTGAGTTCTCACGTATTATCGCCTCTGCCAGTTGGAGTTATAAATGGGGAATGCAGCGCCAACGTGCACAGCACCGTATCGACTTGTTGGACATCAACTATCTGTATATGCCTTCCATTTCGCAGGAGTTCCGTGACAAATACCTGAACAATGAGAAAAACTATATTTTGAAATACAATTATGACGATCGCCTGATTGTCCGCACAGGATATAGCTATACATACAACAGTGCAGGACAAGCCTTGACGAATAATAGTATCATAGGTAATTCGTATTCCATTCGTGTCAATTTCGAATCGGCAGGCAATCTTTTGTATGCTTTTGCCAAAATGGCGAACATGGAGAAAAATGAAGACGGAGAGTTCTCATTGCTGAGTATCCCATTCGCACAATACGTCAAGGGAGATTTCGACTTTGCCAAGAACGTTGTCATAGACAATCGTAACTCCATTGCATTCCATGTAGGAACCGGTATAGCTGTGCCTTACGGCAATGCAACGATTGTACCTTTTGAAAAACGTTATTTTTCCGGAGGAGCAAACAGTGTGCGCGGCTGGTCGGTACGCGATTTAGGTCCGGGGGCATTTCCCGGCGATGGAAATTTCATGAATCAGTCGGGAGATATCAAATTGGACGCCAACATAGAATATCGCACGCGTCTTTTCTGGAAATTCAAAGGGGCTGTCTTTGTGGATGCCGGTAATATTTGGACATTGCGTGATTATAAAGACCAGCCGGGCGGCAAATTCGAATTTGACAAATTCTATAAACAGATAGCCGTAGCCTACGGTTTGGGATTACGGTTGGATTTAGACTTCTTCGTCCTGCGTTTTGACGGGGGCATGAAAGCAGTCAGCCCTGTATATAACAATAGAAAAGAGCATTTCCCTGTCATACATCCTAAATTCAGCCGTGACTTTGCATTCCATTTTGCAGTGGGCTATCCGTTCTAAAAGATATTCCCCCCGAAATAAAAAACAAAGGTTGCACAATGCTTTATCAACTGTGCAACCTTCAATTTTTATTTTCTATTTCTTACTTGTGCTTCTCAACGTGCGGCATAATAAGTATTGACCATTGTTGCCTGACGAGCGGCAGACACGCCTTGAGCATCCAAAGTAACAGTCAGATCTTCACCGTTGGGTAAAGTCATCTGTGCAGTACCGTCATTATTTATCTTTAAGAGCTCGGTGCTGACACCGTCTGCCACAACATTCCAAGTATTCAAATCCTTGTCATAAATCAACTCCATAGATGCGGTTTCGCCTTCTTTTGTAATAGAATAACCGTTTTCAAGAGTCTCCACCAAGTAGTTGCCATTTTCACCTTTCACTTTCTTGACATCGCCGATACTTGCCAAAGGATTGCTTCCGCTCCAGAACTCAATAGAGTTGACAACCAACGCATCTGCCAAATAGCATACGCCGTACACCGGAATGATATTGAATGCAAGAAAAACAAGTTCATTGACAAATTTATTGCTAACACCCTGGTTCCAACTTACCAACTTACCATGCAAAGCAAAAGAGCCGATACATGAACTGAAAAGAAAAGCACCGCATACCATTACAGTTGCAGCCATTTTTAAATTGAACTTCTTCATAACTACTTTCTTTTATTTTACTGTGTTTATATTGAGATTAATATCCCATTAGCCATCTTTAGTTTAGTGCAAATATAGAAATATTTATAAAAAAAGCCCAAAAATGCTGCGAAAAATTACATTTTGTAAAATAAAAGAACAGTATTAATCTCTATTTGCGAAAAAAAGATTGAAAAATCCAACGGTCCACTGCAAATCTCCCCGGACCTATTACATACATCAGCACAAATACTACCCAATATACAAAGGCAAGTTCCTTCACAGCGAACGGGTCGTTTCCATGAACGATGAAGAATGCCACGAACAGCGTAAATATCATAGGGAGCATTACCAACCTATACAGAAAACCAATAATGAATGCCATCGAACAAAACAGTTCGCCAAAAATAGCCAACCCCAAAGAAAGGGAACTTCCAATTCCCAAAGGGTCGGGAAATGTGGAAGAAAGTTCCTGATAATTTGCCCATTTATCAATACCGTGATTCATAAGCAGAATGCCGAATACAATTCTAACTATTAATAATATAGCGGATATAAGAGTGCCGTCTGGCTTGGAAGGAAATAAAAATCGTTTTAACATAATCGTTTGTTTTTTTTAGTTGATATATACTCTTAACAAATAAGAATAAATAAATGTTTACTCCCGTTTCAACGGTTTGATGATTATCCGTAATGACGGATCATAGGTAAAGTAACTCCACATCCAGTCTAAAAATATAAACAAACGGTTCTTTACGCCCACTATGCTCATTAAATGAATGAATAGCCACACTGCCCATGCCGGGAAGCCGCCAAAACGCATTTTTTTTAACTCAACAACTGCGTGATTACGGCCAATGGTAGCCATAGCCCCTTTATTGTGATACACAAAAGGCCGTAGAGGTAACCCTTGTTCGATACGCTGCAAGTTTATTATTAAATTTCTTGCCTGCTGAATGGCGGGTTGAACTACCTGCGGATGTCCCTTTGGAAAAGCATCCGAAATCATCAAAGCCGTATCGCCAATGGCAAAGATATTAAAATGTCCGTACAGACGATTGCAACTGTCTACTTTCAGGCGGTTTCCCTGTCCGTAGGCTTCAGGCGGGAAACCTTGCAAGCTGTTGGCTTTCACTCCTGCCACCCAAAATACATTTTTCGTATCGATTACAGGTCCTTCATTTAGTGTGAGCTTATTATCTGTATAATTGGTGACCCGTGCATTCAGCATAATCTCTACATTCCGGTCTCTTAAATATTCCGTCACTTCTTGAGAGGATTTTTCTGAAAAGGCGGACAAAAGGCGAGGGGCGCCATCTATCAGAATGATACGCATTTCTCTGATATCCAAATCCGGATAATCTTGCGGCAAGACAAATTTTCGCATTTCTGCCAAAGCGCCTGCCAATTCAATGCCTGTAGCACCACCACCCACTATGGCAAAAGTCATCAGACGTTTGCGCTCTTCCCGGTCGGCAGTATTTTGGGCTTGCTCAAAACTGTTTATAATTTGATTACGGTTGAACAATGCTTCCGATGTATTCTTCAAAGCCATAGTCTGTTCGGCTATACCGTTGTTGCCAAAATAATTCGTATCACATCCTGTAGCAATCACCAGATAGTCATAAGCCAATGTGCCAATAGACGTTTCCAGTAAGTTGTCGTCCGGAATGACGCATTGAGCCTCACAAATACGTATATGGAAATGTGCTCTCTTCTTAAAAATCTTGCGGTAAGGAAAGGAGATGGCGCTTGGTTCGATACCTGCCGTAGCCACCTGATAGAGTAGTGGCTGAAAAATATGATGATTGTTCTTATCCAGTAAAATAATCTGAAACTTATCACTCTTGAGTTTTCTTGCCAGCTTCAGTCCGCCAAAACCGCCGCCTACAATGACCAGGCGTTTACGTCCCTCTTTAGCCGGTATATCCATTGCCGTTTTCATATATCATTTATCCTTTGTTTATTAAGAAGAAACGTAAGAAATTAAGGAATGTTCTGCCAATGGCGGGATTAAAATATTCAGAGGAAATTATGGATGCCCAATCAGGAAGAAGTTTTGACCTGAAATTTTAGTAGCAAAGGACTATGTCGCAAACGAAAGAAATGCTATACCGGCTGGCGCCAATATACCCATTGCTGAAACAACAAAGCACCATTCGTTTGAGATTTCGAATGATGCTTTGTCATACACTTACCAGTCGGTGCCTATGTGATTTTTCCCGATTAGGGATTCTATTTTCAGTTTGTAGCCATTAACTCCTTCCGCTATGCTTTTTGCGGCATCTGCCGTCCCCATTCCATACGCAACGACAGGAGTTTGCCATATCATTCCGGCATGTATGGCACTTGCCTGATAAGGTCTTAACAGTTCGTCTATCGTGAAGCGATTTCTTCCGCCACTACGGTATGCGCTATACTCGGAACCGGTAGTAACCGCCACCAATAATGCCTTGCCTGCTACCGCCGGAGTCTTTGCCAAATAAGTAAATACCTCATCTTGCCATTTTTTCAGCAATGAAGGAGCCGACATCCAATACAGCGGGAATTGAAATACGAGAGTAGATGCCTGCGATATAATTTTGCTCCATGAATCCACGTCATAAGCATCTTCAGGACGCATTTCGTACAAATTGTATATTGCCACTTCCTCCAATTCTTTAATGGCATCCGTTAATGCCTTGTTGGCTTGCGAACTTTTAATGTCGGGATGTGCCAAAAGAACCACGACTTGCTTTGCATCTTTATCCATAGTGTTTTGTTTTAATTTAAAATATCTGCTGTCAGTCACAAAGATAGAAAAACATGAATATATAACAAAAAAGGAACAACTTTTGTTGTTCCTTTTTTAAGTACACCCTCAGGGATTCGAACCCTGG
>NZ_CAJTSC010000033.1 GCF_910578895.1 uncultured Bacteroides sp. | reverse complement strand
CCGCCACCGCCATAAGAAGGCTGCAAGACAATGCATCGGACAAATATCTTGAAGTGGTTCAACCTACCGATGTAGCGGCATTGCTGCGACAATTGCCATTATGCAAAGCAATTGTCACTACAGGGCAAAAGGCAACAGATATTCTCTGCGCCCTGTTTTCGTTGAAAGAACCTAAAGTGGGAGATTTCACAGAGTTCATTTACGAAAATCGCCCCATGCGGCTCTACCGCATGCCCTCTTCATCAAGAGCTTATCCGCTGGCTTTGGAAAAAAAAGCGGCGGCATATCGCATTATGTATCAAGACCTACAAATGCTATAAGTTATTTTCTCTTCAAAATAAAGTAACAAAGGGCTTGCAGATTTGAAAGTTTCCATTACCTTTGCAACCGCAAACACGGGAGTAGCTCAGTTGGTAGAGCACCGGTCTCCAAAACCGGGTGTCGGGAGTTCGAGCCTCTCCTCCCGTGCAGAACAAGAGGATGTATCGAAACACATCAAACATACAAATGTCCCCTGTCGCAGCTATCTGAGACAGGGGACATTTGGTTAACAGGAGGGTTTTGACACCCTCTTATTTTATTTCTATCAGTTTATGCGTCTGCAAACTCAACCGCCACCCCGGATGCCGCATCACGCAAGCCACAGTCTCCGCGGTATTGCCACACGAACAAGGTTGCAGAAAAAAATGCTTGGCGGGAAGCGGCTCGTATACGGCAATATCCTGCCCTTCATACACCACCTTCACCTCATCCATACGGGAAATGCCCAACTTCGCCCCCTGCTTGGGAGAACAAGTCACCCAGTCCACATTATCCGGCAACTGACGGGTGCCGTTCGTTTCGACACAAACATACTTCCCCATCCGATGCAGACGGTCTACAAACTCCCGGTCAATCCAAAGCGAAGGTTCTCCGCCGGTCAGTATCACCATCGTCGCGGGATATTTCCCCACCTCCGCCAAAATCTCCTCATCGGACATCAGAACACCCTCTTCATGCAACGTATCACAAAAGGAGCATTTCAGGTTGCAACCGGAAAAACGGATGAAGACAGCCGGAGTACCCGTATGGAATCCTTCTCCCTGCAAACTATAAAATATTTCGTTAATCTTTCTCATAAGCAGCCTCATCAATCCTTCTCATAAACGGCTATATTCGACTCGGATTCCTGCACCTCTACTTTAAAACAAACCGGTATTTGGTCGCATATCCAACGCGCAATGTTTTCGGCCGTAGGATTAAAGGCAAGTACTTCGTTAATATTCCGGTGGTCCAGTTTTTCTTTTACCATTTGTTTGATATGGCTGAAATCGACCACCATTCCATCGGCATTCAACTCTTTGGAACGGCAATAAACTGTGATTATCCAGTTGTGACCATGCAGATTTTCACATTTACTCTGATAAGAAAGCTTCAAGCTATGGGCCGCCGAAACCTCCATTCGTTTAATGACTGTATACATACGGTTAATACGCTAATTAAAACATTTATAAAAATACGCATCTAATGTCACCTCGATGCAACTGCAAAAGTACAAAAAACACTGGAATTGACAGTTATTTATTCTATTTTTGCAACATGAAAGCCCTTTATATTCTACTCGGCACGGTTTCTTTAATACTCGGCATCATCGGAATCTTCCTTCCATTGCTGCCCACAACCCCATTCCTGCTGCTCACAGCCGCCCTTTACATGCGCAGTTCTCCCCACCTATACGACTGGCTGTTACGCCAGAAATACCTGGGAAACTATATCCGTAACTTCCGCGAGAACAAAGCCATTCCGTTGAGAGCCAAAATCGTTTCCGTATCACTGATATGGATAACAATTCTCCACTGCGTCTTTTTCATCGTCCCCTATTGGTGGCTAAAAATAGTGTTGTTACTGATTGCGGCAGGAACAAGCCGTCACATCCTCTCTTTCAAAACACTGAAATGAGACGGAGTTCCGCCATTGCCAATCATGTACTAAATCACCCCACCCAATGCCCCAAGGAACTCTCCCAAACCCTTGCGGGCATCTGCAAGTTTATCTTCCCAATGTTTCACCGAGTTCTGCCCGATAATATCCGTCACATACTTCACGGCAATGAACGGCGTGTTCTTGGCACGGCACACCAATGCCTGCGCATAGGCTTCCATATCCACCACATCCCCTTTTACATCCGACAACTCCGTCAAGAAAGTATCGCCCGTATTGCAGATACCCTCCCCCTGCCAATGCAGGCAATATCCTTTTTGCGCCAACAGTTCCGACGAATCTATCTCACACTCCATGTCAAATGCCGCCAGCTTCTGCATATCGCGGTCTACGAAATGACGGCACACGAAAACATCGCCTACCTGATGACGGACGGTGCCTGCCGTGCCCACATTGATAACCAAATCAGGTTGCGAGCGATTAATCGCTTCCGTCAGATAGAAAGCCGATTTCACCTTTCCTATGCCGGTACGCAGATAGCCTACCTGCACTTCTTCCTCCCCTATCAAACCGGGGATATTCAATTCCGTAAATTCGCCTTGGACGGCGTAAGTAACCAAAACCCTCATCTTTTTCCTGTTTTTCAATCTCTGTTTTATTTTAATACTGTATCGGAATGGCATAAAAAGCCCTTTCACGATTGCAAATTTAGGAATTCAAACAGAAAGAAGAACATTCTCAAAAAGAACCGAACGACTCCGCTTCATGGCAAAAAGACAGAAAAACCTTCCTTTCACTTACTTCCGCCCCTACATCTTTCTTCCAAAACAGAAACAGCTTGCATAAAACGCGGATGGATATGCTTCTTTTTGTTGTAAAAATGCACCGTTTATGCAGAAAACAGAATTTTCTCCCGTTGGATGCAAGCGTTTCAACCGATGGATGTTAACGTCTGAAGTGAGGGACATTAATGTCTGTCGCGATAGACACCAATGTCCATCACGAGCGACATTAATGCCCCTCGCCGCAAACACCAATATCCGGCAAACGGGATGCCCGCACAAGGCATTTCCGATGCTTTTCCGCACTGGTTGGTTTGTAAGGATTTCGCTATCGCGTTGAGAATGCGCAAGATGGGCGTTTCCCGTTTCGTTTTTTCCGACCGGCAGCACATCGGGACGGAAACAGGCGATTCTGCGGCGTCGGGAAATACAGATTGTCAGAAAGACAAGCTGCAGACGGTGTTTTCATTGAAGGGAATTACAGGTGCACACCATTGTGATGTGCGGGGTTCACTTACTGTAGACGAAACTTTTATTTAAGGGAGCTACAGAAGGTACCGGGAGTTAAAGGAAACCGGATGCCGACAGTATCGCCATCCATCAACAGAGCTATCGGCACTTGACTCCGAACCCGAAGGGCGATAACTCCTTCCAACCACCTTCAACTCCTTCTTCCCCTAACTCCCCCAACTTTCCCAAATGAAAGAGCCGTGACAGATATAAAACATTTTCTTTGAAAAACTTTTGTAATATCCAAATTAATTGTATTTTTGTGTACATTTTTGGTGTAGTAATGACAGACAAAGAAAAGAAGCTATTAAGTACTTTCGAAGCCAGGCTGCGGCATTTAATCTATCTGCACGATGAATTAAAACGCGAAAATGCTGAACTTAAGCGACTTCTCGAAGCAAAGGAAGAAGAGTGCAATAAAGTACAAGCCGATTACAATGAGCTGGAAACCAACTATACAAACCTAAAAACAGCTACGACAATCAGCCTTAACGGCAGCGACGTAAAAGAGACGAAGCTGCGATTGTCCAAATTAGTGCGTGAAGTCGATAAGTGCATCGCTTTGTTGAATGAATAAAAGAAAGAGGATGTATGAACGATAAGATAAAGATAAACCTGCAAATGGCCGGAGCCACCTATCCCCTCACCATCAACCGTGAGGATGAGGAAAAGGTAAGAGAAGCCGCCAAACAGGTAAATATCCGGATCAATGCGTATCGGGAACGTTTTCAGAACGTCTCTTCAGAGAGAATCATAGCCATGGTGGCCTATCAATTTGCTTTGGAGACACTTCAGTTGAAAGACCGTAATGACACCGAACCCTACACAGCCAAGATCGAGGAACTGACAGAGGTGTTGGAAGCTTATTTCAAGGAAGAATAAGGAGACAACTTTTCTGTCCCCCGTTTTACGAGAGAGATAATATCGCGCACTGTACGAAAATCCTGTCCCCAACAGACCGGTTTTTATACAGTGTTTTTTATTTATATACTTAAAAACAAATTAATAAAATGACAGTAGTTACAATAGTAGCATCCATTGCCTGTTTCATCGTCGGCGGGTTTGCTTCGTACATGTTCTTCAAGCATGGATTGAAGTCCAAATACGACAGCATCCTCAAGGAAGCCGAGACCGAAGCGGAAGTGATTAAAAAGAACAAGTTGCTGGAAGTAAAGGAAAAATTCCTGAACAAGAAAGCGGATTTGGAGAAGGAAGTATCGCTTCGTAACCAAAAGATACAACAAGCCGAGAACAAGTTGAAACAACGCGAACTGGTACTGAACCAGCGCCAGGAAGAGATTCAGCGCAAGAAGACGGAAGCCGAAGCGGTGAAAGAGAACCTGGAAGCCCAACTGGTTATCGTTGACAAAAAGAAAGAGGAGCTGGAACATCTGCAACGCCAGGAAATCGAAAAACTGGAAGCCATTTCCGGCCTCTCCGCCGAAGAAGCCAAAGAGCGTATGGTAGAGTCGTTGAAGGAAGAAGCCAAGACACAGGCGCAATCCTACATCAACGACATCATGGACGATGCAAAGCTGACGGCAAGCAAAGAGGCGAAGCGTATTGTCATACAATCCATTCAGCGTGTGGCAACGGAGACGGCTATCGAAAACTCCGTCACCGTATTCCACATCGAATCGGACGAAATCAAAGGACGTATCATCGGTCGCGAAGGACGCAACATCCGTGCGCTGGAAGCGGCTACGGGTGTGGAAATCGTTGTGGACGACACGCCGGAAGCCATCGTTCTGTCAGCCTTCGACCCGGTTCGCCGCGAGATTGCCCGCCTGGCACTGCACCAATTGGTAACAGACGGACGTATCCACCCGGCACGCATCGAGGAAGTGGTGGCTAAAGTACGCAAGCAGGTGGAAGAAGAGATTATCGAAACCGGTAAACGCACTACAATCGACCTCGGCATCCATGGCCTGCATCCCGAACTGATTCGCATCATCGGTAAGATGAAATACCGCTCCTCATACGGCCAGAACCTGTTGCAGCATGCCCGCGAGACAGCCAACCTCTGCGCTGTGATGGCATCCGAACTGGGGCTGAACCCCAAGAAGGCAAAACGTGCCGGCCTGCTGCATGACATCGGTAAAGTGCCCGATGAAGAACCGGAATTGCCGCATGCGCTCTACGGAATGAAGCTTGCCGAAAAGTTCAAGGAAAAACCGGATATCTGCAACGCTATCGGCGCCCACCACGACGAAGTGGAAATGACGAGCCTGCTGGCTCCCATCGTACAGGTATGTGACGCTATCTCAGGCGCACGCCCGGGAGCACGCCGCGAAATCGTAGAAGCCTATATCAAGCGCCTGAACGACTTGGAACAGTTGGCAATGTCTTATCAGGGCGTAACGAAAACATACGCCATCCAGGCAGGTCGCGAGTTGCGTGTAATCGTAGGTGCCGATAAGATTGACGACAAACAGACCGAAAACCTTTCCGGTGAAATCGCGAAGAAAATACAGGATGAAATGACCTATCCGGGACAGGTGAAGATTACGGTAATCCGCGAGACGCGCGCCGTAAGCTATGCAAAATAAGCCACAACGATTGAGGCTCAATGATAAAGAGACGGGATAATAAAAATCCCGTCTCTTTTTGTTTTCTTTGCCATTCACGAAACTGTTTCTTATTTTTGTATCCACAAACCCACTGCTTTTTCATTTACGGGAGTTAGAGGAGTTGTCGGGAGTTAAAGGGAGTTATATGCCGATAATATCGCCATACATCAACAGAGCTATCGGCATATAACTCCGAGTCCGAAGGACGATAACTTCTTCTGGCTCCCGACAACTCCTCTAATTCCCGCAAATGAAAAAGCAGTGACACGAACCAAGTAATCCTGATTATCAGTCATGAGACCCTATCAATTTGAAGTTTGCGCCAACTCCGTAGAGAGTTGCCTTGCCGCCCAGGCAGGGGGAGCGGACCGGGTAGAGTTATGCGCAGGCATACCGGAAGGCGGCACTACCCCATCCTACGGAGAAATTGCCGTTGCACGCGAAGTTTTGCACCATACACTGCTGCATGTCATCATCCGTCCGCGTGGCGGAGATTTTCTGTATTCTCCTGTCGAACGGCGTATCATGCTGAAAGACATCTGCAATGCCCGCCAGTTGGGGGCAGACGGATTGGTATTCGGCTGTCTCACTGCGCAAGGCGATATAGACATACCGCTCATGAAGCAACTCATGGAGGCCTCGCAAGGCATCCCTGTCACCTTTCACCGTGCTTTCGATGTATGCCGCAACCCGCAGGAAGCATTGGAGCAGATTATAGAACTGGGATGCAGCCGCATACTTACTTCCGGGCAGCAGTCCACGGCAGAGCAAGGCATCACCCTGCTGAAAGAGTTACAGCAACAGGCTGCGGGACGCATCACCCTACTGGCAGGATGCGGAGTGAACGAAAACAACATCGCCCGCATTGCCACCGAAACAGGCATCCGGGAATTTCACTTCTCGGCAAGGGAGAATGTAAACAGTGCCATGATGCACCACAATGAGTCAGTATCTATGGGTGGTACAGTACACATAGAAGAGTATTGCCACCCTGTGACTACTGCAAGACGGGTCAGAAAAACGATTGAAGTATTAGAGCCTGTTTAAATTTTGTTCATTTCAGCTCGGTTTTGAGTTAAATGACAAAAGAATTATTTTTAGACATAAGAACAAAGGAATAGATTTTCCATTCAGCGTAGTTGGCTTCTGTTTCCCTTTTTGTTCTTATATTCTTATGTTCTTATGTCTAAAAAATAATAACGTGCCTGCACGGATTTGAATCAGTTGACAAAAAAGGGAACAAAGTGCAGTACAGTCCCTTGTTCCCTCGTCAACTCCTTATCCCTTATAACCCCTTCACCGTTTTCATCAATTGCTCACCCAGCCCGATGGTGTATCCTTGCGAAACAAACACCACGCGGTTGAAGGTATCGGCAATAATAAAGACAGGCAGGTTATTCTTATTCCTCAATTTCATGGCTCCGGCTATCTGATTGGCGATGCCGTCCGTATCTACACCATAGATAATGGTAGAGGGCATACCGGGGAATGATTCTTCAGCAAATCTTCCGGCTTGGGCCTCATCGGGGAAAAGCAGCACCATCTTTTGTCCCCATTTCTCCAAATCCGCCTTGTATGCGGCTATGTCACGCAATGCATGATTGGTAGGCTCCTGATTGACACCCAATATGCCGACCACGAAGTAACCACGTCCGCAAGCCTGCAAAAGGCTCTGTCGGGGAGAAGATGCTCCCTTATCCGTTATCGGAGTGAAAAGAGATTCGGAGTTGAAGTTCCCGATGACCTGCACCTCGTCTTTGCTTTCACGCATCACCAAATCTATTTTTGTCGTCTTTTGCGGCTCGATGCTAAAGAAAGTGACATTGGAAAGTACGGCCCCGCTCGCCAGACGTATACCTGTGACCAACATATAGTTTCCGGCATCCAATGCCGTCCCTCTCTTCAACAGGTTGCTCCATGTGGTGCCGCTACCCATATCCGCATCGCCTTCATCATAAGTGAGCAACTGCAAACGTCCCTGAGGAGTGATTTTGGAAATAGTGAAATGAGAATAATATTTCGGATTATCCAACGACTTGACGGGCTGGTATCCGGCAACGAGCGTACCCCGTAACGGAGTCATTTCCACCGAAAATGTAGTTTCTTTAGGATTGCGGTTCAAATCCACATCTACAGCACCTTCATCGGTAATCAGCTGCACCTTACCCGTCACCTCATCAATACGCGCAGGTATGCCCATGCTGCGAGCCATCGCCACAAAGAAAATATCGCGGCTGTGAGCGTCCGCCACGCGTGCTTTCCACACTCCCGCAGGAGAAATGGCAGGAGCACCCAGATTGCAGCCTTTCTCCACACGGATATTCTCAGCTACCCACGCAATCAACTTGGCAGGCTCTTCGAGATACATGCGTTCTGTTTCCTGAGAAATCACCTTGTCAAAGAAGGTTTTGTATGGGGTCAGCATCTCGTTGCTTATGCGCGGATTGCGTACATATTTGCGGAAGTTCACGGCACTTGTGCGTACATGAGACAACATGTTTTCTATCAACACCTCCAGACTGACATCACGGAGGTCTTTTGCCGAAATCTGCTGCAACAGGTCGATGCCACCCTTCCTGGAGTCTTCGGAACGCAGACGGGTAATGAAATCCGCAATCACTTTATGATTGCCACGGGAAGCCGCCAGAATCTTTGCCACTACATCCGCATCCAACTTATACTGTTTCGCCAAACAACGGGCAGAGTCTTCTGACATGAATGTAGCAACGTAGGCATTGCGGATGGAGTCTTCCTGCGCCAAACGGCGATTGTTTTCGGCACGTTGTTCGTCAGTAACGGCAGGCAGGTTTACACTTTCCGCCGGTGGAACGATGTCAAAGTCGGCAATACAGTTATCACCGGGAGTTTTATCCAACGCCACAGTCAGTTCATCATCCCTGCCGAAAGAGAGTTTGGCGAAACCGAACTTTCCGTCTTTGGATGCCCACACCAGCATATCTCCCTTTCCGGCAGTCAGGGCACAAGTACCGTCGGCATCGGTCTGTTTGGTTGCTACCGTGTAAAATTCCGCATAGTTGTAGAGTTTAAATTCTACCTGCGCACCGGAAACGGGATTTCCTTGGTCATCGGTCACTTTTACTTTGGCTTGTGCCGCAGGTGCGTAATTCTCAATCACATTGATTTCCGTATAGTTGGAGGTGACGGACATTACCTCTTCTTTCCCCTCATAACGTCCGAACACTTTTGTGTGCATCAGCATGCCGCGACTGGCAGGGGCGTTGAACCAACCGAGGTTCAACACCGGCTCCGGCTCACAGGCACCCAAGAAATACCACTTGCCATCCGCCCAGGCTTCCACCCAAGCATGATTGTCATCGGTATGCGCCCAACGCGGAGTATAAACCTGCCGTGCCGGAATGCCTACCGAACGAAGGGCGGCTACCAGAAGCGTGGATTCTTCTCCGCAACGGCCGTAAGCAGTACGCACAGTTGCCAACGGAGAACTGGTACGGGCGTCGGAGGGCATATAGACCGCCTTTTCATGGCACCAATGGTTCACTTCCAATATGGCATCGTATAGAGAAAGAGACTTGACACGGTCTTTCAGTTCATCGTAGAATACAACCCGGGCACTGTCCAGATGCTCATTGTTCACCCGCGCCGGAAGTACGAAGTGACGGAACAAATCTTCGGGAATCTTCTTTCCCCAAGGCATTTCCTCCGCCGTGCGCCGGGAAGCACGGATATTCATCAGGTGAAACTGTCCGGGATAGTCCGTGATATCTGCCAACGGCATATATGCATAGAGAAACTCCAAAGCTTCCCGTTCATAGGTGGTCAACGACTCATCGTCCAATATGGTAAACAGTTCTCCTTGCGATAGCATCGTCTGTTTCTGCCGCAAATCCTGTTTCACACGGGAGCGGTAGGATTCATCAGTTATGAAATGGGATTTTCCACAGGAAGCAAACAGGCAAAGCAGCCAGCATATTCCGAAAAGATGTGTAGCTCGTCTCATAATACTTATATATTAAGGTGTAAGCCACAAAGTTAAAGAATTATCCGAAAACTCACCTTAAATTTACCACTAAAGTGGTGTCTTCAGAAAACGTGAAACTACATTGCTCAAGGACCATACAAAAGTATCAACAACTTATTTACCATCTTAATCTCCTGTTTATAACTTCCATTTCATGTAAGATATTACAAAGGTATGACATATATCTACAGATTATTGCCTTACAGTGTGAATCCCTGTTAAGTAATGGAGTATATAAAAGATAAGTCCCCTATAAGCATTATAATTGTTTATAGGGGGCTTTGCTGTAAGGCAGTATATAGCCACCTATTTGTAATATACAGATGGCAAAACTGTGCTTTTCAAGAGATAATTGAAGAAAGAGTGCATATTTTTATGTTATAGAACATATTTATCGTGAACATTTTGTATCTTTGCAGCGTTAATAAGATAAAGAAAAAGATGTAAAACCCGCTTTCCGAAACGCGGAAAGCACAAAACAAGACGATTATGAAAAAGAATGCAAATGAAATCTTTATGTTACAGTACCGTATTAAACGCTATCAGGCAATGGGAAACGGTGCAATGTGCCAGGCTCTGAACGGCAAACTTCAGAAACTGCTTGCAAAGCAAGCTAACATTACCATGTAAACAACACCTTTAAATAAAATGAAAGAGGGCGAAGAACTGAAAGGTTCTTCGCCCTCTTTCTTTTTGTTTAATCTGCAACGATATCTTTTCCAAAAGGCGTCAACGCCAATGCCGCCAGTTTGAAGTGCTGCAAACCGAAGGGAATACCGATAATGGAGATGCACAAAATCACTCCAAACACCAAGTGCGAAAGGCAAATCCAGATACCACCCAAGAATATCCACAGCACATTCATCAACACGTAGAGACATCCGCCCGAACGCTCTCCGCTCCGCACCGTTTTTCCGAAGGGCCACAGCGCAAGCGCAGCAAGTTTCAACGTTTGCATGCCAAACGGAATGCCGATGATGGTAATCATCATCAGCAAACTGGCAACAAGATATTCAATAGCTGTAAGGATGCCTCCGAATATCAGCCACAAAAAGTTCATAAAACAACCCATAGTCCTGCGTTTTATATTCTAAAACGCAAATATAGATTATTTATTTGATAACGAACTTATACTTACCCGTTAATCGCGCTTCTTTATCTTTCAACGTTATTCGATAGATTTCGGCCCCCCAAACGTTGGAAAGACGCGTATCCGGCAACTCGATTGTTTCAAGCCCTGCCGTGAACTCGCGGGGATATTCCAGCGTGACTTTCTGTCCCTGCACTTCGACGGTCACTCTCCCGGGAACGGAAATATCCACTTTCCCCCAGGCAAGGAAATTAACCTGATTGGGCACTTTCGCCGATTTCAGGGAGAAATTATCGGTGATAACCAGTTGCTTTTCGCCCAAAGAGTATGCACGTGTCCAGTTGCCCACTCCGGCTTCTTCGGGATAGGCTGTGGCTATATTGGCTGAGAAGAAGCGCTTTTTAGGCTGGCAGACAACGTCCGTAGCTTTATATTGCTGTCCGTAACTTTGCGGCACACCGTTAATCATCGGCAGATTGTGATAGTTGCTTTGCATCGTCCAGATGGTGTAACGGTCTTTGCTGAATGTCTGACGCGTATAGGTTCCCACGCCTGCATCAATCAGCATCGGTATGGTGTTGACATACAAGGAGAAAGTACCCACGTCATTGTGGTTATGGCTCTCATTATTGAAGCCGCCTTTTGTTGCCAGGAACCAACCGGATTTATTCGTCAGGTAGCAGAATTCCGTTTCGGGATACCAGGTGCAGTCGGGCACGATATGAGCTGCCACCGTCTTTTCCAGTTCCCCATTCCACAAGATGGACTGCAAGGAACGGAAGGTATCATTTCCCACAGGTATGGAAGGACGTTTGCCATTCAGAAGATAGGCTGCAAACCGCATCATTTCATCACTGCCCACAGCATGACCGTAGCGGTAAATCAACGGCGCATCACCTCCACCCTTGGCAGAAGCATCGGCAAAGTTCACTACCCAACCATTTCCTACGTATGTACGGCTGATGTACTCTCCCATCCGGCGTATCATCGGTTCTTCAAAAAGCGAGACTTTTCCGCCCGTACCGTCGAAGAGTATCTGAAGATAGTCGTACATCTTTCCAGCGGCATGCCCCCAATAAGAAGGACCTTCCTCGCAGGCACCGTCGGCTTTTACGAAGTTGATGAACTTATCGACCGACTGCATGCTGCGCCATACTGCCTTTGCCAGGCGTTCACGGTCATTTTCCAGTAAAAGATAACATTGCAACACATTCGAGTTGCACCACGGATTCCAGTTATTGATAATCTCTCCCGGTTTCCAACGAAAAGCCATCCACCATTCGCGGTCATTACTCATATAGGGGTCGAGAATACGTTCCTGTAATGTCTGGCGCAAGCATAGGGAAATCGCAGGATCCAGTTTGTCGAATGAATGGCGGAAGAAGTAATATACCCACGACAGCATGGAGCCGTAGTTGCCGGAACCGAGGTCAATCACCTGTTCCCGGTAATCGGGCAAAGAGCGTTTCGTACTTTGGCGTACCAGATGGGCGGAAAGCACCCAGGAAGTCATCTCGCAACTGAAGAACACGCCGTTTGCCAGTTGGTCGATAAAGCGTCCTTTTCCTTCGGCAAGTTCGGCAAGCATCAGGGCATTGATGGCTTTGCGGTTTGCTTCATAAGGGTTCTGCATGATATTGCGTTCACCACTGCGTTCATACTCCAAGTAATCGGTGGCACGGATTACTTTCCATTCGTAGTTCAGCTGTTTTTCACCGGCGCGGACAAGCGCTTCTTTATCAGCCCCCAGCAAAGCATCCCAGGCAGAACGGTCGTTATAGGCAGGATAAGGCACCCAAGCCTGATTCATCACCAATACTTCTTTAAGTTTTTCTTCACTACCCGCCGCCTTTTGCAAAAGATTGCGTTCGGTATAGGCATGCGCCGAAACTCCCGCAATAAGAAGCAG
Source organism: uncultured Bacteroides sp. (assembly GCF_910578895.1). Classification (GTDB taxonomy): domain Bacteria; phylum Bacteroidota; class Bacteroidia; order Bacteroidales; family Bacteroidaceae; genus Bacteroides. The sequence goes on along the minus strand of NZ_CAJTSC010000033.1, from coordinate 25,887 downwards.
GCAGAAAGAAAGGATAATGCGATAAAGCGTGTTTTTCTTCATGACAATCAATAATAATATTCAAAAATAAGTTATCTGTTATAGTAAATCAGATGCAAATATCACAAATATTAATCAGTATAACCTCACTTATCGTACAAATGATGTACTGTTTTCGTGTGAAAAGCAGATGCGTTGTGATTATTAGAGCCTGTTTAAATTTTGTTCAGCCTTCTTTTGAGCCTCCTTTTGAGCGTTCTTTTTGAGGATGTTTTTCTGTTTTTATGAGGAGCATAGCGGACTATGTGACAAATGAAAAGAGGAAAAGAGGAAAAGAGAAAAACAGACCGGAAAGAGACTTGGAAGGAAGCTGAGGAAAAGCCTTTTGAAGAAAATTCAAACAGGCTCATAATAATAATGGATGCTTAATTAATCATTGGCACTCGAATCACAGCCAGTCACTGAATTCAAAACTCAACTGTTCCCAGACACCTTTCTCTTCCGTTTCTTCACGCGGATTGGATATCGAAAGACCAATCAGGCGGATAGGCCGATGTTCATACTCCACCTCTTTCAACAATTGTTTTGCCAAAGGCAAGATTACATCGAGTGTGACGAGTTCTTTGGATTGCGTGATGCTCCGGGTTATCTGGCTGAAATCGTGGAATTTGATTTTCAGCGTCAGCGTGTTTCCCTTGAAATCCCTGCGTTCCAACCTGCCTGTAAGTTCCACCGCCACGTGGTATAGTTCGATGATGACCGATGAGCGCAATGAGATATCCCTCTCCAACGTATGCTCACAACCGACCGACTTACGGATACGCACAAATTCTACCGGACGAAGATCAATCCCTCTTGCACAATCATAATATAGCGAACCGACCTTGCCGAACTCACGCAACAACGTGGCACGCGAACGGGTGCGCAGCTGTCCACCATTGTGAATTCCCAACAGGTGCATCTTCTTTGCCGTCACCGGACCTACTCCCCAAAAACTTTCAATGGGAAGCCCGGCTATGAAGTCGAGTGCCTGGTCGGGATGTATGGTGCATAGACCGTCCGGCTTGCGATAGTCCGAAGCTATTTTTGCCAGAAATTTATTGTAAGACACACCGGCAGACGCCACCAGGTTGAGTTCTTCCCGAATCTTCCGCTTAATCTCCTTCGCAATGTCCACAGCCAGCGGAATGCCAAGTTTGTTTTCCGTCACATCAAGAAAAGCCTCATCCAACGAAAGCGGCTCGATGACATCCGTGTACTCATGGAAAATCTCATGTATCCGGCGGGATACCGATTTATAGACATCCATACGCCCGGGAACAAAGATGAGCTGCGGACACAACCGTTTCGCCTTTTGGGATGACATTGCCGAACGCACTCCAAACCGCCGGGCTTCGTAGCTGGCAGCAGATACCACGCCCCGTTCTTCCGCATGTCCCACTGCCACGGGTTTGCCACGCAGTTCCGGATTATCACGCTGCTCTACGGACGCATAGAAAGCGTCCATATCAATATGTATTATCTTCCGTTCGGTCATTACTGTAACTCACCGCCGATACAAAAATAGGAAAACCGGCTATTATTTTAGAAAAAACACCTGATTTCACGCTGTCGCAACGTAAAATCAGGTGTAATACTTAAATACTGACTACCCAGCATTTGTCCGTGGAGCTGGAGGGAATCGAACCCTCGTCCAAACGAGGAAATCATAAGCTTTCTACATGCTTATCTTTGCCTAAGTTTTCGTGCAGCGGCAGAACCAAAGCCATCAACCGCTACCTTATCCTCTAAAGTTTCATCCGTGCCACGAGGCTGACACGAACTATCCCCGATTTCACTGCACCACTCTGCCGGAACGCTTCGGAGCAACAGCTTCCGAGTGATGTCTCGTCCCAACACCTTGTGTCGGGATTAAGCTAACCTACTATACTTCGATTAAGCAGCAAGAGCAAATTGTCTTTCGCCAGATAAAATTTTGAAGACTGAGATTTAAGTGCAAATCAACGACGCACTGCATGCTTACTTACCATTTCTGCCCGCTGTCAAATCCAGTCAACCCCATGACTTTGTAACAGTCTGAAATAACAAAAGATTGCGATGCTTATTTCCAAGCCGGGGGATGAAAAAGGAATACATGATACATTATTTTCATGCCCTGCCGCTTTCTTTCGATGCAAATATACATATTCTTTTGTTACCGACCATCATATATTTGCAAATATTAGCTGATGCCACGTTTTTTCATTTACGAAACACGTTCTCAATCAAGTGGGAACATCGGAAGAAAAACGGAAAGCCGCCGCACACGCATACCCCTCGTCATAAAGGTCCTTCAGTTTGTTCACATCCCGCTCGATACGGTCTACCGCTACCGGATTCTGCGGACGTATCACGGTTATCTCTCCCGCATCTTCCAACCGTTCCACCAGTTCCAGCTGTTCGTTATAGACATAACAACGCCGATTGATTGCCTCACGCAACCGGGGGTATTTGCGATAAATGAAAGACGGCACTTTCGTGCCCCGGATATCTTTCCTGTATCCACGGTTGCGTGTCAGCACCACCACATTACGGTCGTAACCGTCACGGCGGGCACGCATCAAGGGAATGCTGTCCACAATACCGCCGTCCAGCATCGGAATGCCGTCCACATACGTAACGGGGCAAACAAAAGGCAGGCTGCTCGAAGCACGCACGATATCGATGACACGCTCCTTGCTCCGCTTTTCCTCAAAGTAGCCTGCCGTTCCGGTCAGGCAGTTGGTAGTGACCATGACAAAGCGTTCCGGACAACTGAAATAGGCATCATAGTCGTACGGCAGTATATGCTCGGGAAACTCCCGGAACAGCAAATCGAAATCCATTATGTTGCGCTTCTTCAACAGATATTTCAACCCGATGTAATTATACTTCTGCAGCAGGTCTATATTGCTGTATTTGGCACGCCCCCGCTGTCCCGACATATACGACAATCCGTTGCAGGCACCTGCGCTGACGCCAATCGTATAAGGAAAGCGGATGCCGCGGTCCATGAAATTATCCAACACGCCGCATGTGAAGACACCGCGCATGCCGCCGCCCTCAAGAATCAGGCCGCTCCGATGGTCTATATTTACTATTTTATCCATAAATACCCGAATTAACGTGCCAAAGATAGCTTTTGTTTACGATATTCTGCCTATATTTGCGGCTACAACTATCAATTAACAACAATTTAATCATGATGAAAAAGCCTATACTGATTGCCGCCTTAGGACTGTTCAGTCTTAACACAATGGCGCAAGACGCCCCGAAAGAAGAGGGATTCGTCTTTACTACCGTAAAAGAAAACCCGATTACATCCATCAAGAACCAGAACCGTGCGGGCACCTGCTGGTGCTATTCCGGACTGGCATTCATCGAGTCCGAATTGCTCCGTATGGGCAAAGGAGAGTATGACTTGTCCGAAATGTTCCTCGTACACAACACCTACCTGGACCGCGCCGACAAGGCAGTGCGCACACACGGCGATATCTCCTTCTCGCAAGGCGGTTCGTTCTACGATGTGATTTACGGAATGAAGACTTTCGGACTGGTGCCCGAAGAAGAGATGCGCCCGGGCGTAATGTATGGCGACACGCTGAGCAACCACAACGAACTGACAGCCGTGTCCAATGCCGTAGTAGCCGCCATCGCCAAAGGCAACCACCGCAGCCTGCAGACCGACAAGGACAAAACCCCGCTCTGGAAGAAGGCAATCGCCTCCATCCATGACATCTACCTGGGCGAACGTCCCGAGAAGTTCACTTACAAAGGCAAGGAATACACCCCGAAATCTTTCTATGAGTCTACCGGACTGAATGCCGACGACTACATCTCACTGACATCCTACACGCACCATCCGTTCTACCAGCCATTCATTCTCGAAATCCAAGACAACTGGCGTTGGGCTTCTTCCTACAACCTGCCCATCGACGAGCTGATGCAGGTGTTCGACAATGCCATCAACAAAGGTTATACCATTGCCTGGGGCAGCGATGTGAGCGAACAGGGCTTCACACGCGACGGCATCGCCGTACTGCCCGATGCCGAAAAGGTACAGGAACTGAGCGGCTCGGACATGGCACACTGGTTGAAGATGAAACCCGAAGAGAAGAAACTCAACACCAAGCCCCAACCGCAGAAATGGTGCACCCAGGAAGAACGCCAAGTGGCATACGACAACTGGGAAACCACCGATGACCACGGCATGCAGATTTACGGCATCGCCAAGGACCAGACAGGCAACGAGTACTACATGGTGAAAAACTCCTGGGGCAAAGCCGGCAAATACGAAGGCAAATGGTATGCCTCCAAGGCATTCGTGCGCTACAAGACAATGAACATCATTGTACACAAAGATGCGCTGCCTAAGGATATCGCCAAGAAACTCGGTATCAAGTAATCCCCACAGAAGATACAAAGAACACGCAAGGGTGCGTGCGTCCAAACCCGGGCAGAGTGATACGGCTGCCAGGGTTTGGATGCACGCACTTTTTTTCTGCCATTCCACATCGCCTTCCGCTTTTGCCCTTACCCACAACCCCACTGTATAATTGATACCTCATCCTGCATAACCGCTAAAGCCCCACTCCATCGGCACATTTCTTTCATTCAAGGGAGTCAGATGCCGATAGCATCGCTATACATCAACAGAACCGCAGGACTTTAATTCCGAACCCGAGGGACGATACTCTCTTTTAACTCCTGCAAATGAAAAACCGTGCATCAGAATGACAATTTGTATTTTCCAACTCCTCAGAATCGCCTGTTTCCGCCCCGATGTGCTGCCGGTCGGAAAAAACGGAACGAAAAACATCCATCTTCCGCATTATCAATACGATAGCGAAATCCTTACAAACCAACCAGCGCAGAAAAGCGCCGGAAATGCCCTGTACGGGCATCCCGTTTGCCGGATATTGGTGTTTCAGCCGATGGACATTAATGCCGCTCGTGATGGACATTAATGTCTATCGCGACAGACATTAATGCCGCTCACGTCAGACACTAACATCCATCGGCTGAAACACCCGTATCCGACAACAGAAAAACCGGAAAACTGCATAAACAGCGTATTTCCATCGGAAAACACCGCATATCCATCCGCACTTTATGCAACCCTTCGCTATTCCGGCAGAAATACGGAAGAGCGGAAGTAAGCAAAAAGGGGATTTCGCCGTCTTTTTGTCATGAAAAAAAGCAAAAGCAGACCGGAAGCCGCCAGCATCGCTATACATCAACAGGGCTGCAGACCCTTAATTCCGAACCCAAAGGGTAATGACTCTTTTCAATTCCAGGTTTGTACTTTTGCTCAAAATCTCACCGGATGTGCATTTTTTACCTTGTTTTCTTGTCAAACCCAACTCTTTCCGTAAATTTGCATGCTGATAATGAGTTAACCGGACAATTTCAGTAGCAGGAATTTCCCTTCACTACTCCTATTTCTCCCGGCACTGACATACAAAGAAATACTAATACTAATAATTAATAGCATGAGTTTGAAAATTGTTGTATTGGCAAAACAAGTTCCCGACACACGCAACGTTGGGAAAGATGCCATGAAAGCCGACGGAACCATCAACCGCGCGGCACTCCCTGCCATCTTCAACCCCGAAGACTTGAACGCTCTTGAGCAGGCTCTCCGACTGAAAGATGAACATCCGGGCTCCACCGTTACCATCCTGACCATGGGACCGGGACGTGCAGCCGAAATTATTCGTGAAGGACTTTACCGCGGTGCCGACAACGGCTATCTGCTTACCGACCGTGCTTTTGCCGGTGCCGATACGCTTGCCACTTCGTATGCCCTTGCCACAGCCATCAAGAAAATAGGCGATTACGACATCATCATCGGCGGCCGCCAGGCCATCGACGGCGACACGGCGCAAGTAGGCCCGCAGGTTGCCGAGAAGTTGGGATTGACGCAGGTGACGTATGCGGAAGAAATTCTGAACGTGGACAAAGCCGCCAAGAAGATTACCGTGAAACGCCACATCGACGGCGGCGTAGAGACAGTGGAAGGTCCGCTGCCTATCGTCATCACCGTTAACGGAAGCGCTGCTCCCTGCCGTCCGCGCAACGCCAAACTGATACAGAAGTACAAACGCGCCCTCGGTGCACAAGAGAAAGCTGCCATCGAAAAAGAAGGCGCAGAACTGCCCTACGCAGCTCTTTATGAAAAACATCCTTATCTGAACATCACGGAATGGAGTGTGGCGGACGTCAACGGCGACCTCGCACAATGCGGCCTGAGCGGCTCGCCCACCAAAGTGAAAACCATTCAGAACATCTCTTTCCAAGCCAAAGAAAGCAAAACGCTGACAGGCAGCGACAAGGATGTGGAAGATTTGATTGTTGAACTGTTGGCTAACCATACGATTGGATAGTTAATAAGGAGACAAGGAGACAAGCATACAAGGCTTACAAGGCATATCCTTGTCAACCCGTCAACCTGTCAACCAGTTTGTCAACTTGCCAACCCGTCAACTCGTCAACTAAAAAACTAAAAGAACATGAACAACGTATTTGTATATTTAGAGATAGAAGGCACTACGGTTGCCGATGTCAGTCTCGAACTCCTGACCAAAGGTCGTAAATTGGCTAATCAGTTGGGTTGCCAACTGGAAGCTGTCGCCGCCGGAAGCAATCTGGCAGGCATTGAAAAGCAAGTATTGCCCTTCGGCGTTGACAAACTGCATGTGTTCGACGCTCCGGGGCTGTTCCCTTACACTTCCCTTCCCCACTCTTCCGTCCTCATCAACCTGTTTAAAGAAGAACAGCCGCAAATCTGCCTGATGGGGGCAACCGTTATCGGCCGCGACCTCGGTCCGCGCGTCTCTTCCGCACTGACCAGCGGACTGACAGCCGACTGTACCTCGCTCGAAATCGGCGACCACGAGGATAAGAAAGAAGGCAAGACATACGAGAACCTGTTGTACCAAATCCGTCCCGCATTCGGCGGTAACATCGTTGCCACGATTGTGAACCCCGAACACCGCCCGCAGATGGCTACCGTTCGCGAAGGCGTGATGAAGAAAGAGATACTGGACGCCGACTATAAGGGCGAAGTCATCAACCACGACGTTGCCAAGTATGTTCCTGAAACGGACTATGTGGTAAAAGTCATCGACCGCCACGTGGAAAAGGCGAAACACAACCTGAAAGGCGCTCCCATCGTGATTGCCGGCGGATACGGCATGGGCAGCAAGGAGGGTTTCGACATGCTGTTCGAACTTGCGAAGGAACTCCATGCCGAGGTAGGTGCCAGCCGTGCCGCCGTGGATGCCGGTTTCTGCGACCACGACCGTCAGATTGGTCAGACGGGTGTAACGGTCCGTCCCAAACTGTATATCGCTTGCGGCATCAGCGGACAAATCCAGCACATCGCCGGCATGCAGGAAAGTGGTATCATCATCTCCATCAACAACGATGAGAATGCCCCTATCAATACGATTGCCGATTATGTCATCAACGGCACGGTGGAGGAAGTTATTCCGAAGATGATTAAGTATTATAAACAGAACAGTAAGTAAGCTTATCTTAAAAAACGTAACATTATGAAACGCATACTGTCTTCCGCCATCATCGCTTGCCTGAGCCTTTCGGCATGGGCACAGCAGGACACTATTTATCTCAATGCTAACCGAGAATTTGTAAAGAAGAAATCCAAAGCCAAAGAGTGTGCCCTCGTCCGGAAGATAGAGAAAGGTATCGAATGGGTAGATTTCTATACCCTCGACGGAAAACTGACTGCCAGCAGCCAATACAGGTTATTCGGCAAAACGCCTGATTACCAAATTCTGCACGGTACCACCCGTTACCTCTTCCACGGATCCGGGCAAGACAGTCTGCAAGTTGACTATCAAAACAACTGCCGGACAGGAGACGCCACGTTCTACTATCCCGGTGGAGAGATAATGGCAAAATGCCAATACAAAAACGGAGTGTTGAACGACACGCTACGGCAATTCTACGAAAACGGGAAGTTGAAACGGATAGAAGTGTACAAAAGGAACAAATGCGCATACGGCAAATGTTTCGCACCGGACGGTATGGAAATCAGTCATTCACCTTTCTACCAGCCTGCCCGTCTCGTGGGTAACGAATCGGAACTTGCGAAAATCTTAGGCAGTACAGCCAAATTTCCGGCAGAACTGTATGAAGAAATGAACAACAGCAACCGGAAAGTCGCGAGCAAGACTGCCCGCTGGCCTGAAGGAATGTACGAAGACGTCAGCAAGAACAGCCAAAAGACAATAAACATTGCCATTGGCATTGTAATCAACGCCAATGGCAAGGCAGTGGATCTCCTTACCCTCAAGACAGAAGATCCCAGGGCGAATGCAAGTCACCTCGACGGTCTGCTGGATGTGTTGGACAAGCATACTTTCATTCCCGGAGAGATAGACAACCGGAAATGTACGACCATCGTCGTCGTCCCGCTCCGTGTCCAGTCCTATGTTACAGTTAAAAAGACAAGACTTTAAGAGAACAACCAATAACCGTTCTCAGAAGTTCTCACACAAAAATTATAAAATAAAAAGAAAACAATATGGCAAACTTTTATACCGAAGTTCCCGAATTGAAGTATCATCTGAACAATCCGATGATGCAGCGTATCTGCGAACTGAAAGAACGCGGCTACGAAGATAAAGACAAGTTCGATTATGCCCCGCAGGACTATGCGGATGCTATCGACTCATACGACAAAGTGCTCGAAATCACAGGAGAAATCACAGGTGAGATTATCGCTCCCAATGCCGAAGGCGTGGACGAGGAAGGTCCTCATTGCGCCAACGGCCGCGTGGAATATGCCAGCGGCACCAAGCAGAACCTGGATGCCATGGTAAAAGCCGGACTGAACGGTATGACCATGCCGCGGCGTTTCGGCGGACTGAACTTCCCGATTACTCCGTACACCATGTGCGCGGAAATCGTAGCGGCAGCCGATGCCGGTTTCGGTAACATCTGGTCGCTGCAAGACTGTATCGAAACGCTGTACGAATTCGGTAACGAAGACCAGCACAGCCGTTTCATCCCCCGCATCTGCGCCGGCGAAACCATGTCTATGGACCTGACCGAACCGGATGCCGGTTCCGACCTCCAGAGCGTGATGCTGAAAGCTACTTTCGATGAAGCCAACAACTGCTGGCGCCTGAACGGCGTGAAGCGTTTCATCACCAACGGTGATGCCGACCTGCACCTCGTACTGGCACGTTCGGAAGAAGGAACAAAGGACGGCCGCGGCTTGTCCATGTTCATCTACGACAAGCGTGACGGCGGCGTGAACGTTCGCCGCATCGAAAACAAGTTGGGTATCCACGGTTCTCCCACTTGCGAGCTGGTCTACAAGAATGCCAAATGCGAACTTTGCGGCGACCGCAAACTCGGTCTGATTAAATATGTGATGGCATTGATGAACGGTGCCCGCCTGGGCATCGCCGCCCAATCGGTAGGTTTGAGCCAGGCTGCCTATAACGAAGGTTTGGCATACGCCAAAGACCGCAAGCAGTTCGGCAAGGCCATCATTGAGTTTCCGGCAGTGTACGACATGCTCGCCATCATGAAAGCCAAGTTGGATGCCGGTCGTGCCTTGTTGTACCAGACTTCACGCTACGTAGACATCTACAAGGCACTGGACGACATTGCCCGCGAACGCAAACTGACTCCGGAAGAACGTCAGGAACAGAAGAAATATGCCAAACTGGCGGACTCTTTCACTCCGCTGGCAAAAGGTATGAATTCGGAATATGCCAACCAGAATGCTTACGACAGCATTCAGATTCACGGCGGCTCGGGCTTCATGCTGGAATATGCTTGCCAACGCATCTATCGTGACGCGCGTATCACTTCCATTTACGAAGGTACTACGCAGTTGCAGACGGTAGCCGCTATCCGCTACGTCACCAACGGTTCTTACGCCGCCACCTTGCGCGACTACGAACTGGTTCCTTGCAGCGAGGAAATGCAGCCGCTGATGGATCGTGTGAAAGAAATGACAAACAAGTTCGAAGCCTGCACCAATGCCGTCAAGGAAAACGGCAATCAGGAGTTGCTGGATTTCGTGGCACGTCGTCTTTACGAAATGGCTGCCGTATGCGTGATGTCTCACTTGCTAATCCAGGATGCGACAAAAGCTCCCGAACTGTTTGCCAAGTCGGCACTGGTATACGTAAACTACGCAGAGTCGGAAATAGAGAAGCACTTCAACTTTATCCGTAAGTTCAAGGCTGAAGAGCTGGAAGGTTATCGCAAGTAAACATTCCGACCTATACATAAGGGGGAGGCAATACTCCGGCAGAATGATGTGGTTGCCGGAATATCGTCTCCCTTTCTATTTTATACTGCTGCAAGCGTCACTCCCTTCAATGCCGACGGACAAGTCATGATGCAGTGATTCGTTCTGCACAACCCGTTCTCCTGTTGAGTTCACACAGCTCTTTCATTTACAGAAGTCAGAGAGCGACAACTCCTTCTCCCTCCCCTTTTTTAACTCCTGTAAATGAAAAAGCCGTGTTTAGTTCATACTTTGAATTTTAAGGAACATTTCTTTCTGTTGTTCCGTCAGATTTACCGGTAACTTTACGGCATAATTCACAATCAAGTCGCCGAAACTGCCCTCTTTCTTGTACACCGGAAAGCCTTTCCCTTTCAGCCGGACTTTCGTTCCGTTTTGCGTTTCGGGATTTACTTTCAGTTTCACCCTGCCATCCAACGTGTCTACCAACTTTTCACCACCCAACAACGCCGTATAGAGGTCAATATCCACATCTATATATAAATCATCACCCAAACGTTTGAAAACAGGAGATTCCGCTATCACGAACGTAATGTACAGGTCGCCTGCAGGTCCGCCATCGATACCTTCTCCGCCATACCCTTTCAGCCTAATGACCTGACCGTTCGCCACACCGGCAGGAACGGTGATACGAACATTCCTGCCGTTTATCGTGAATATCTGCTTATGGGTTTGGGCGGCATCGCGAAGCGACAGTTTCAAGTCCGCATGAAAATCTTGCCCGCGAAAGCCCGCACCCGTTCCGTTACCGTTATGCGCACGATGTCCGAATATCTGTTCAAAGAAGTCGGAAAAACCTCCTGCCTTGCTTCCGGAAAATTGCTGCCCGTCGGAAGAGTACCAGTATGTACCGCTTCCATCCGTATCGAAACCGGAGAAACTGCCGGCACCACCTTGTTGCCGTGTCTGTTTCCGAGCTTCAAATTCATCGGCATGCTTCCAATATTCGCCGTATTCATCATACTTCTTTCTTTTTTCAGGATCACCAAGCACCTCATTGGCTTCGTTGAGAGCCTGAAACTTATCTTTGGCGGTAGCGTCATCCGGATTCAAGTCCGGATGATATTTTCGTGCCAACTTACGGAACGCTTTCTTGATATCATCCTGAGATGCCGTTTTGTCTACTCCAAGAACTTGATAATAATCAATGTATGTCATAGTTTATAAGTTTTGCATTTTAAAAAAGATAAAACAAACAATGCGGTAACATTGTTTCTCAGAAATCAAAATATGTAAATGAAAACTAAAATCACCTCTCGTATACCTAAACAAATGACAAACAACAATTCAGCAAGCATGTATACTTAATTTTAGATACTTACCTATTACACGTGCGTCTTTATCACACCTGCTATATTCTAAAATTTCGTAAACGACACTTAATATCGTGTAATTATTCATTCTAAATCTTCCTAAAATTGACAGAAACCGCTTTATTTGTATGGGATAAAATTTGTTTTTGCACAATTCCCCCAACCTTAAATAAAACAAAGCCCCTTATGAAAACTTATTATCGGCTCTTAACACTCATTTCGGTATTTATCACACTCCCGTGCAAGGCAGAGGAGTGGATTAGAATTAACCAACTTGGCTATCTTCCCCAATCCATCAAAGTAGCAGTATTTATGAGCGAAGCGGAAACCCACGTAAAAGAATACGCATTGGTCGACGCATTTACCGGAGAAACAGTACGTACTTTTACCACTCCGAAAGCTACCGGCAAATTAGGCGGCATGAACAGCACCTACCGATTGGACTTCAGCAACTTCCAGACACCGGGTACGTATTATCTGAAAGCAGGCAAAGCCGTTTCTCCACGCTTCCCGATCAATGCGCAAGTCTATAACGGCACAGCCGATTTCCTGCTGCACTACATGCGCCAGCAACGTTGCGGTTACAATCCGTTCCTGAAGGACAGTTGCCATGTGCACGACGGTTATATAGTGTACCACCCTACAAAAACCGGGCAGCATATTGATGTGCGCGGCGGCTGGCACGATGCGACCGATTACCTGCAATATACCACGACTTCCGCCAACGCCATATACCAGATGATGTTTGCCTATCAGGAAAATCCCGAAGCATTCGGCGATGCTTACGATGCAAACGGATTGCCGGGTGCAAATGGCATCCCCGACATTGTGGACGAAATTAAATGGGGATTGGACTGGCTGAATCGCATGAACCCCGCTCCCGGCGAACTGTATAACCAGATTGCCGACGACCGCGACCATGCCGGCATGCGCCTGCCCAACAAAGACGAAGTGGATTACGGTTACGGACCGGGCAAAGGCCGCCCTGTTTATTTTTGCAACGGTAAGCCTCAAGTACGCGGGAAATTTATAAATGCCACTACAGGCGTAGCAAGCACAGCCGGCAAGTTTGCCTCTTGTTTTGCCTTGGGAGCCAAGATACTGAAAGATTTCTATCCTGAATTTGCCGCTGAAATCGGTGAAAAAGCCGATGCCGCTTATCAGGAAGGTATAAAGCAGCCCGGAGCCTGCCAGACCGCTTCCGTAAAATCGCCCTATATCTATGAAGAGGACAACTGGGTAGACGATATGGAACTCGGAGCGATGGAACTGTACAAAGCTACCGGTAACCCCGAATACCTGTCGCAAGCCATCGAGTACGGACGTCGCGAACCTGTCACTCCGTGGATGGGCGCCGACAGTGCCCGTCACTACCAGTGGTATCCGTTTATGAATATGGGACACTATCACTTGGCTACCGTAAACAACCGGCACATCAGTAAAGAGTTCACCCGCAATATGCGTACAGGAATTGCACGTACCTACGAAAAAGCCGTTGAAAGTCCCTTTCTGCACGGCATTCCCTATATCTGGTGTTCCAATAACCTGACGACTGCCATGTTGACACAATGCCGTCTGTATCGTGAGACCACCGGCGATGAGACTTATGCCGAAATGGAAGCCTCCCTGCGCGACTGGCTGTTCGGATGCAATCCGTGGGGCACAAGCATGATTGTGGAACTGCCGCTTTACGGCGATTATCCTTCACAACCCCACTCTTCCCTGCTCAATGCAGGTGTGGGCAACACGACAGGCGGACTGGTGGACGGACCTGTATACCGCAGCATCTTCGAAAGCCTGCGGGGTGTCAACATGACCGGCATTCCCGGCATACCCGGACAAGATTACGAACGTTTTCAACCGGATTTGATGGTATACCACGATGCAATCCATGACTATTCCACCAACGAACCTACCATGGACGGAACCGCCTGCCTTACTTACTACCTCTCTGCCATGCAGAAGGAAGGCATGAAGCAAGCCTGTATCCCGGCAGACAAGAACATATACGTCAATGGAGGCATCATACGTACGGACCCCTCAAAGAAACAAATCAGCCTTGTGTTCACAGCAGCCGACAAGGCAGACGGCGCCGATGCCATTATCAGCACTTTGAAAAAACACGGCATAAAAGGCGGTTTCTTCTTCACCGGCGAATTTTACGAACTTTATCCCGAAGTAGTAAAACGCCTTCTTGATGAAGGACACCTGGTAGGTAGCCATAGTTATGGACATCTGCTTTACATGCCCTGGGGAAATCGCGACTCCTTATTGGTGACCCGTGAAGACTTTGAAAAGGACATGCTGAAAAGTTACGAGATTATGCGCAAGGCAGGTATCGCATACAAAGATGCTCCCATATACATCCCACCCTACGAATATTACAACAAAGAGATAGCCGCCTGGGCAAAAAGCATGGGAATACAAGTCATCAACTATACCCCAGGTACTATGAGCAATGCAGATTACACCACCCCCGATATGGGACCGAAATACCGGAGCAGCAAGTTCATCTATGACAAAATCATGGAAATTGAAAAAAAAGAAGGATTGAACGGACACTTGATGCTGATACACTTCGGAACTGACGACCGCCGTACGGATAAGTTCTACAACGGTCATTTGGACAAATTGATAAAAACACTGAAACGTAAAGGCTATACATTTGTTCCTGTGCTCCAAGCAACAGGCATCAAAACAGACTCGGCATTATAAAAAGGTTAGTTAAAAGGTTATCAAGAATAGGTATTTAAGGTAAAATCAATCAGTTTGTTTTCAGCAGATTTCCTTCTCACCCCCAAGAGAGGGAAAGTTTTAAACCAAGTCCCCTGCCTGCGAAGGTCCGGGGACTTTTACTTATCCGATATACACGTTTACTCCCAATGAGATGTAAAGTTCATCTTCTTCCTGAGAGAGTATAATCTTATCCTCGTGGACAAGCCAACCAATGGCTGCGCTCAATTCCTTGTCTTGCAATCCGGAGTTCATTTTCAGCGCACTATAGCTCCATTTAGCATAATCACTTAATAACTGCCACACTTTACAAGCATTCAGTCCTATTTCGCTTTTGTTCATTTCACTTTTTCAATTAAAGAGGTTAATAGTTTATTATCAGGTTGATCTTTACTAAGCATAAAGACATTATTCAGATTAAGAGCCTATTTAAATTTTGTTCAGCACTGTTTTGAGAGTTCTTTCCGAGGATGTTTTTCTGTTTTTACAAGGAACATAGCGGGCTATGTGACAAATAAAAAGAGTAAAACAGGCCGGAAAGAGACTCAAAAGAAGCTGAAGAAAAATTTCTTAAAGAAAATTTAAACAGGCTTTAAATCAACAACACAGAAAACGGACAAAAGATACGGAAATTAATCACTTTTGTAACAGTTTCGCAATTTTACACACTCTTACCTGTTGACACAACTAAAACAGGCAATCAAAAACAAACCAATAAAAAAGACCGCGACACCTTTTCAAAAGATGTCGCGGTCGCCTTATATAATCAAAAAACGAAGGAAAAACGATATTACATCATTCCGCCCATGCCACCCATTCCGGGAGCACCCATCGGCATTTCGGGCTTATCTTCTTTCTTTTCAACAATTACACATTCTGTAGTAAGGAACATACCTGCGATAGAAGCGGCATTCTCAAGAGCCACACGAGTTACCTTGGCAGGATCTACCACACCGGCAGCATGCAGGTTTTCATAAACATCGGTACGTGCATTGTAACCGAAGTCAGCCTTGCCTTCACGTACCTTCTGTACTACCACAGCACCTTCCTTGCCTGCATTGGCGCAAATCTGACGCAAAGGCTCTTCGATGGCACGCTGGATGATATGGATACCGGTAGTCTCGTCGGCATTGTCACCAGTCAGGCCTTCCAATGCTTCGAGGGCACGGATATAAGCCACACCGCCACCAGCTACGATACCTTCTTCGATAGCGGCACGAGTGGCACGGAGAGCATCGTCTACGCGGTCTTTCTTCTCTTTCATCTCTACTTCGGATGCAGCACCTACATACAGGACAGCCACACCACCGGACAACTTAGCCAGACGTTCCTGCAACTTCTCCTTATCATAGTCGGACTTAGTAGCTGCAATCTGAGCTTTGATTTGCTCGCAACGTTCCTTGATGTTCTGCTTGTCGCCGGCACCGTTTACGATAGTGGTATTGTCTTTAGACACGGTAATCTTGTCGGCAGTACCCAACATTTCGATAGTAGCCTGTTCCAATTTCAAGCCCTTTTCTTCGCTGATTACAACACCACCTGTCAATACGGCAATGTCTTCCAGCATTTCCTTGCGACGGTCGCCGAAGCCCGGAGCCTTCACGGCACATATCTTCAACTGAGAACGCAAACGGTTCACAACCAATGTAGTCAACGCTTCGCTATCCACATCTTCTGCAATTACCAACAGAGGACGACCTGTTTGTACAGCCGGTTCAAGGATAGGCAAGAAATCTTTCAGATTGGAAATCTTCTTATCATAAATCAGGATGTACGGTTTCTCCATTTCGCATTCCATCTTTTCAGTATTGGTAACGAAATAAGCAGAAAGATAACCGCGGTCGAACTGCATACCTTCTACCACACCGATAGTAGTATCCGTACCCTTAGCCTCTTCAATAGTGATAACACCGTCTTTGGAAACCTTACGCATAGCGTCTGCAATCAGTTTACCGATAACCGGATCGTTATTGGCAGATACCGTACCTACCTGTTCAATCTTATCGTAGTTGTCACCTACCATTTCAGCCTGACCCTTGATAGACTCAACCACTTTGGCAACAGCCTTATCGATACCGCGTTTGATGTCCATAGGACTTGCGCCGGCAGTTACATTCTTCAGACCTTCTGCCACGATAGCCTGAGCCAATACAGTTGCAGTAGTTGTACCGTCACCTGCATCATCACCTGTTTTGGAAGCCACTTCCTTCACCAATTGTGCACCGGTATTCTGGTAAGCATCAGCCAATTCCACTTCTTTGGCAACTGTCACACCGTCTTTCGTGATGTGGGGAGCACCGAATTTCTTCTCGATAATGACGTTACGTCCTTTCGGACCGAGCGTTACTTTTACCGCATTTGCCAATGTATCGATACCCTTCTTCAATTGGTCGCGGGCATCGATATTGAATAATATTTCTTTTGCCATAATTTCTCTATTATTTTATCAGTTTTCTATTTATAAATTTATTATCCCAACACAGCAAGAACATCGCTTTGACGCATGATGAGATACTTGGTTCCTTCAACTTCCAGCTCCGTACCGGCATATTTGCCATACAGCACCGTATCCCCCGTCTTCAGCACCATTTCTTCGTCCTTAGTTCCGTTGCCTACTGCGATAACTTCACCCTTCAAAGGTTTTTCTTTTGCCGTATCAGGAATAATGATACCGCCTATTGTCTTTTCTTCTGCAGGTGCAGGGAGTATCAGTACTCTGTCTGCCAATGGTTTAATGTTCATAGTTTCTTTTATTATTTATGTTATACAATTTATTGTAATAGTAATGTGCTTTATGCAAGCGATAAAGGAATTACGAAAACCGTGCCAAAATCCTCATGGCAGACAAATGCTGACAAAATGGCAAAAATACAAGAAAGGGGTGTCAAACATATCTCTACTTCACCCGTTATCCGCAATGGAAATATTTCTCAACCAATTTCAGCATCTTCTCCGGATTGTCCTGAACCTCACCACGTAAATCCTTATCCTCATAAGAGCGCAACTTGGCAATGATTCCATCAATCATGGCAGGGCTGAAAACATTGTACTTCTCGAAAACGGCACGTTGTTTTTCCAAACAATCGGCAGAGGCGGCACAACTGTCGGGCAACTGTGCCAATTGTTCCAGTTTACCCTCATTCTCTTTCTTGTGGATATTTACATTCACATAAGTCTTATCCGCAATTTCCAAAGCATCGGAAATTTCAAAACCATGACGACACGCCACTGCCAGACCTGCAATGAGCTGGTACAAATCGGCAGAACCGTCCGGCGACCGCATCTCCACAGTCTGCTTTTGGGTAGTATCATAGTTGCTTGGCACTTCCAAAGGATTGGCAAGCATGCACATATCCGTCTTTGCCGACCAGCCTAACGGAACGCGGACCAGTACGGAACGGTTACGGTCGCCCCAGCAAATGTTGGTAGGTGCTTCCTGATGAGGAACAAGGCGGAAATAAGAAGTAGGATTCGTATTGCCGAAAGCAGTAATGGAAGGAGCCAGTTCCATCATTCCGGCAATCGCCCTGTGGGCTGTTTCGGAGAGCACACCGTCTTGCAACATCCGGTTCTTGCCGTCCTTCATGATACGCATGTGGATATGCAACCCGGAACCCGCCTTTCCGGCAGTTATCTTCGGAGCGAAAGTAATGTCATATCCATATTGATAAGCAAGATTACGGATAATCCACTTGGCAATCACCAGTTGGTCGGCAGCCTGCTCGGCACGTACCGGCAGGAACTCTATCTCGTTTTGCTCGTATATCTTGCCATTGAGCGTAAAATTCCCCACTTCGGAATGCCCGTATTTTATTTGCCCGCCTGCTTGTGCGATGTACGCCATACATGCGGTGCGGAACTCATTGAACTTGGCATAAGGAGCAGACTCATGGTAGCCACGCTGGTCGGTAGCCGGAAACATGCCGTTATCCTCCGAAATGACATAATACTCCAACTCTCCCATAGCTTGAAACTCCATACCTGTTGCCTCTGTAAATGCCCGGCATGCCTTGCGCAAAGTATGCTCTGGCGAACTCTCCAGCGGTTGACCGTCTTTATTAAAGAAAGAGCAAAGCATGGAAAGCGTAGGCTGCTCGGCAAAGGGGTCGACAAAAGCCGTACGGAAACGGGGTACTACGTATAAATCGCTGCTGCCCGCTTCTATGAAAGGAAACAGGCTGGAACCGTCCACACGTTCCCCACACGTGAGTATCGCGTCAAGATAGGCGGCATCATTAATAACGAAGTTCAAAGTTTTCAAGCGTCCGTCGATATAAGACACGATGTCAGCTTTTGTAAATTCGGAAGCCGTTTTTTGAAGTTTAGCTACCAACGGGTTGGCATGCATTGAGAAGTCCTGATTCATAATTTCAGTTGTTTTTTAGTTTACGATATGGTTAACAATTGTTTTTCTTTAATTGTAATCCGATGAATACATTACAAATATAGGAAGAATTCGTGAGATTTTGGCAGATTTTAATGGAATAGAGAGATGAAGTTTGTAGGAAGTTTTGCTTTTCTTTTTGGCGTATAAAAAATATATATAGAGACAAAAAAAAATCCCCCGTTGAGGACGAGGGAGCCTAATGTTTTCACAACGGAATAATCCTTATTGTGACTTGCTTCATTTTAGTATGGCAAATATATAAAATAAATATGGAAATACAATGTTTGTATTAATAAAAAAAATATCTTTGAAGAAAATACTCAAAATATATGCTATGAAAACAATACTTGGATTGGATTTGGGAACCAATAGTGTAGGATGGGCTGTAATAAATTCTGTAATTAAAGAACAGACCAAGAGAGTTTGGATAGAAATGGCAGGAAGCAGAATTATTCCGATGGATGCCGCTGTATTGGGAGATTTTGACAAAGGGAATTCTATATCACAAACATCTGAAAGGACACGGCTCAGAGGGGTTCGCCGGTTGCGCGAGCGTCAACTATTGCGTCGTGAACGATTACATAAAGTGTTGAAGATTTTAGGCTTTTTACCCAAGCATTATTTAGAATATGTTGATTTTGAGAAATATCCCGGAAAATTCTTAGCCGATGCCGAGCCCAAATTACCATGGGTAAAAGACGGGCAAGGGAAATATACTTTTTTATTTCAAGCAGCATTTGATGAAATGTTGGCGGATTTTGCAATACATCAGCCTTCATTGGTTTCTGGTGGTAAAAAGGTACCTTACGATTGGACTATTTATTACCTTCGCAAGAAAGCCTTGACAAAAATGATTAGCAAGGAAGAATTGGCTTGGATTCTTTTGAACTTTAATCAGAAACGTGGTTATTATCAACTTAGGGGAGAAGAGGAGGAAGATAATCCCGGGAAATCAGTTGAATTTTATGCGTTGAAAGTGCTGACAGTGGAAGCGACTGATGAAAAGAAAGGACGGGACGTATGGTATAATGTACATTTGGAGAACGGGTGGATATATCGTAGGAGCAGCAATGTGCCTTTGGATTGGGAAGGTCAAGTAAAAGAGTTTATTGTAACTACTGACTTGAATCCGGATGGTACTCCGAAATTAGATAAATATGGTGAGGTGAAGCGTTCTTTCAGAGCTCCCAAGGAGGATGACTGGATGTTGATAAAGAAAAGGACTGAAGCTGACATTGCCAATACTCATAAGACAGTTGGGACCTATATTTATGATACTTTGTTGCAGAAACCGCAACAAAAAATAATAGGGAAACTGGTGAAGACGGTGGAGCGGAAACTTTATAGGGACGAACTGAACTTGATATTGCAGAAACAGTGTGCTTTCCATGCTGAGTTGCAAGACAGAACTTTATATGCAAGGTGTGTTGAAGCATTATATCCGAGCAATGAAGTGCAACGTAGGAATATAGCTAATCGGGATTTTATATATTTATTAATGGATGATATCTTGTTTTATCAAAGGCCGTTAAAAACCAAAAAGTCACTGATAGCCAATTGTCCTTACGAGGAAAATGAATATGTAGATAGGGAAACGGGCGAAATCAAAAAGGCTCCTTTAAAATGTATAGCCAAATCACACCCTCTTTTTCAAGAGTTCCGTTTGTGGCATTTCCTTTCTAACATTCGGATATATCAAAAAGAAAAAGAAATAAATGGAACTTTACATCTTGATGTGGATGTGACAGCAGAGTTCCTGAAAACAGAGGATGATTATGCAGCATTGTTTGATTGGATGAATTCTCGGAAGGAAATAGAACAAAAGGTCTTCCTAAAATACCCTAAGTTTGGACTGAAAAAGGAAATCGGTAATTATCGGTGGAATTATGTGGAAGATAAATCGTATCCGTGTAATGAGACGCGGCATGCTATTCTTTCCCGTTTGGAAAAAGCCGATGTTTGTATTGATTTCTTGTCAAATGAGAAAGAGGTGGCTTTATGGCATATTTTATATTCTGTAAGCGACAAACAGGAAATAGAGAAAGCTTTACGAACTTTTGCGGCAAAGAATGGGCTGGATGAATCTTTTGTGGAAGCGTTTAAGAAGTTCCCTCCATTCAAACCTGAATATGGGGCCTATTCTGCCAAGGCGATAAAAAAAATGCTGCCTTTGATGAGATGCGGAAAATATTGGGATGTGTCTTTGATTGATGATACAACCAAAGAAAGAATCAAAAAGATTGTTGCAGGTGAGTATGACGAGAGAATAGCCGTCAAGGTTAGGGATAAGGTGATGAACTTATCAGATATTTCTTGTTTTAAGAGGCTTCCATTATGGCTGGTTTGTTACATTGTGTACAATCGTCATTCGGAGGATAAAGAGGCGGTCAAATGGGAAACTCCTGCGGATATTGATGCTTATTTGGCTTCTTTCAAGCAACATTCATTACGCAATCCTATTGTGGAACAAGTGATAACCGAAACATTGCGTGTTGTCAGGGATATTTGGAAGCAGGTGGGGAGAATTGATGAAATCCATATAGAGTTAGGACGTGAGATGAAAAATCCTGCGGATAAACGTAAAAGAATGACTGCGCAGATTTTGGAAAATGAGAATGCCAATCTTCGTATAAAGGCATTGCTTGCTGAGTTCATGAATCCGGAATATGGGATAGAGAATGTCCGTCCTTATTCACCGAGTCAGCAAGAAATCTTGCGGATTTATGAAGATACGGTTTTACATGCCGAAGACCGGTTGCCTGAAGAAATAGATGCAATATTGAAAAAGTTCAATAGCAGTAAGATGCCGACCAAATCAGAGTTCCTGCGTTATAAATTATGGCTGGAGCAGAAATATCGTTCGCCTTATACCGGTGAGCTGATACCTTTGGGCAAATTGTTTACTGCTGCTTATGAAATAGAACATGTCATTCCTCAATCCCGCTATTTTGATGATTCATTTTCCAATAAGGTGATATGCGAGTCTGCTGTGAATAAGTTGAAAGACAATCAGCTGGGGTATGAATTTATCAAGAACCATCATGGGCAGAAAGTGGAAGTGGGCCTTGGGAAAGCGGTAGAAATCTTTTCTGTGGATAGCTACGAAAGATTTGTAAAAGAACAATATGCTAAATCGGGCATGAAAATGAAGAAATTGCTGATGGATGAGATTCCCGAACAATTTATAGAACGGCAATTGAATGATAGCCGGTATATCAGTAAAGTGATTAAGGGACTTTTGTCAAATATTGTTCGTGAAAAGAATGATAGCGGTGAGTATGAACCGGAGGCTGTTTCTAAAAATATCGTAGTTTGCACAGGAAGCGTGACGGACAGGCTGAAAAAGGATTGGGGAATGAACGATGTCTGGAACAGTATTGTGTATCCTCGTTTTGAACGTTTAAACTCCTTGACCGATACTCAGAACTTTGGGCGTTGGGAGAATAAAAGCGGGAAGAAATTTTTTCAAACGGAGTTGCCTCTTGAATATCAAAAAGGATTCAGCAAGAAACGCATTGACCATCGGCATCACGCTATGGATGCAATAGTGATAGCTTGTGCTACGCGGAATCATGTGAACTATCTAAGTAATGAGTCTGCAAGCCGGAATGCGAAAATATCTCGTTATGATTTGCAAAGATTGTTGTGTGACAAGAGTAGGACGGATGATAATGGTAATTATAAGTGGGTTATAAAGAAGCCGTGGGATACTTTTACGCAAGACGCGAGGGAGGTATTAAGCAAAATTGTAGTTAGTTTGAAGCAGAATTTACGCATAATAAATAAGACAACTAACGTTTATCAGCGTTTTGACACAGACGGAAAACGTGTTTATGAGAAACAGAAAACCGGTGATAGTTGGGCTATCCGTAAACCGATGCACAAAGATACAGTCTTTGGAGTGGTGAACTTGAGAAAAGTAAAAGTTGTACGATTATCCGTAGCTTTGGATACTCCTGCCATGATTGTTGACAAAAGAATGAGGAACAAAGTGTTTGAACTGTTATCATATAAATATGATAAGAAGAGAATTGAAAAATATTTTAAAGAGAATGCTTTCTTGTGGAAGGAACTGGATTTGGCTAAAATTGCAGTTTATTATTTTACAGAGGATACGGCAGAGCCTTTGGTTGCAGTACGTAAATCTCTCGATGCAACTTTCAATGAGAAGAAAATAAAAGAATCGGTAACGGATACTGGCATACAGAAAATACTTCTGAATCATTTGTATGCAAAGGAAGGAAAGCCCGATTTAGCATTTTCTGCGGAAGGCATAGAGGAAATGAACCGTAATCTTTTGCAGCTGAATAATGGTAAAAGACATCAGCCGATATATAAGGTAAGAGTATATGAACCACGTGGAAATAAATTTAAAGTCGGTGTACTTGGTAATAAAGGAGCTAAATGGGTGGAAGCTGCCAAAGGAACCAATTTGTTTTTCGCTATTTATATGACAGAAGATGGAAAAAGAACGTATGAGACTATTCCTTTAAATATGGTTATAGAGCGTGAGAAACAAGGACTTGTTCCTGTTCCGGATAAAAATGAAAAGGGAGATAAACTGTTGTTTTGGCTGTCTCCTAATGATTTGGTATATCTGCCAACTGAAGAAGAACTGGAATTTGGTAGGATAAATGAGCCGGTAGATAGGGGGAGGATTTATAAGATGGTAAGTTGTACAGGCAATGAAGGGCATTTCATTCCTGCAAATGTGGCTAATCCGATAGTTCCTGTTGTTGAGTTGGGTAGTAATAATAAGGCGCAAAGAGCGTGGAGTAATGAAATGATAAAAGATATTTGTATTCCTATTAGAGTTGATAGGTTAGGCCGTATTATAGAAGTTAAGTATAGAATAGATGAATAATATAAAGTTATTTTAAAAAAAGATTCGTTCCGTATGGAACGAGGAAGAACAGCAATGGTATTTCTCTGTTGTAGATGTATTTGGTGTATTGACTGATAGTGTGAATCCTACAGATTATCTGAAGAAGATGCGAAAACGGGATGAAGAACTGGCTACTGATCTGGGGACAAATTGTCCCCAGATAGAAATGGTGATAGATGTAGGGGAAAGAAGAAAAACTTTGGCAGATAATGTGCAGGCTTTATTTCGTATCATTCAATCCATACCTTCTCCTAAGGCTGAATCTTTCAAGTTTTGGTTGGCGCAAGTGGGGTATGAGCGTGTGCAGGAAATTGAGAATCCTGCATTGGTTCAAGAACGTATGAAGGAACTTTATGAGCAGGAAGGTTATCCCAAAGATTGGATTGACAAGTGCTTGAGAGGTATTGTCATTCGTCAGAATCTGATGGATAAGTGGAAGGAAAGGGGAATTACGGAAAAGATACATTTACCAAAAACAAACAAGTGGCACAGCATGGCGGAAACGTTGCCGGGGTGGCTCTCGTGAGCAAGTCGAAAAAAGAGTTGGGTAGAAGTGTTGTCTCTCCTGAAAATTTTCTGTCGGATTTCGATAAGCTGGATGCTACTTTAGAACTTCCTTTCTCTGAAAATGATGAATAAATAATTGTATAAAGTCTATATGCTATGATTAAGAAGACACTTTATTTTGGAAATCCGGTTTATCTGTCTTTAAAAAATGCCCAGTTGGTGATTAAATTGCCGGAAGTGGTTAAAAACAGCACTTTGCCTGAAAGATTCAAGCAAATGTCTGAGATAACTAAACCAATAGAAGATATTGGAGTAGTGGTATTGGATAATAAGCAGATAACCATTACTTCGGGAGTGTTGGAGTCCTTGCTCGAAAATAATTGTGCAGTTATAACCTGCGATTCTAAAAGTATGCCGGTTGGTTTAATGCTTCCTTTGTATGGGAATACTACACAGAACGAAAGGTTTCGTCATCAATTAGGTGCTTCTTTACCATTAATGAAGCAACTTTGGCAGCAAACAATAAAAGCTAAAATAGAAAACCAGGCAGTGGTATTGCGTGAGTGTGCTGGAGAAGAAATAAAGTGTATGAAGGTATGGGCTGCCGATGTGAAGAGTGGGGATCCGGATAACTTGGAGGCTCGTGCAGCTGCTTATTATTGGAAGAACTTGTTTAAGTTTAAGATAGAGGGCTTTACAAGAGATAGGGAAGGTATTCCTCCTAATAATATGTTGAATTATGGGTATGCCATTTTGCGGGCAGTTGTTGCCCGTGGATTGGTTACAAGTGGACTTTTGCCTACTTTAGGGATACATCACCATAATCGTTATAATGCTTATTGTCTGGCAGATGATATAATGGAACCTTATCGTCCGTATGTGGATAGACTGGTATATGATATGTTCAAGGAAAAGGAATTGGATTGTGTTGAATTGACGAAAGCACTGAAAGCGAGGTTATTGACAATTCCTACATTAGAAACTGTTATTTTGGGAAAGCGTAGTCCCTTGATGGTGGCTGTGGGGCAGACTACAGCTTCTCTGTATAAATGTTTCAGCGGTGAATTGCGCAAAATATCCTATCCGGAGATGTAATGGACCGATTTAGTGAATATCGCATTATGTGGGTATTAGTGTTGTTTGATTTGCCTACCGAAACAAAGAAGGATAAAAAGGCGTATGCGGACTTTAAAAAAAATCTGCAAAGGGATGGATTTACCATGTTCCAGTTCTCTATATATGTTCGTCATTGTGCAAGTAGTGAGAATGCAGAGGTACATATAAAAAGAGTTAAATCTTTTTTACCAGAATATGGAAATGTCGGAATTATGTGCATTACGGACAAGCAATTTGGAAATATTGAGCTTTTTTATGGCAAAAAGACAGTGGATGTGAATACTCCCGGACAACAGTTGGAGCTGTTTTAAAAGAAAATCCCGCATAATAGCGGGATTTTTTCTTGGAAACGGCATCCTTTTTTAGATTCTAATATTTTATGTAAATATTTATATATCAAATTATTATATATACTCTACTGTTTCCAATGGTTCAAAGATACTAAAATGAAAGCAAATCACAACTTGCAATCTCATTTCTTACCATTATCTTTGACTGTTTCCAATGGTTCAAAGATACTAAAATGAAAGCAAATCACAACTCAAAAGATTCTTCCTATTACTTGATATATACTGTTTCCAATGGTTCAAAGATACTAAAATGAAAGCAAATCACAACAATTCTGCATATTCATATTGTTAACTCTTAACTG
>NZ_CAJTSC010000032.1 GCF_910578895.1 uncultured Bacteroides sp. | reverse complement strand
AGCCTATATGGGGCTCTTCTTACTTTCCTGCCCGGTAATTCTATTCATTAGGGATCGGGCTTTCTTTATGCAAAATTACCGGTGCGAGAGTTTAATTCAGGTTAAGAATATAGTTAAAATACCTTTTTCTTTTATATTCCGACAAAAAAGAGGATATATGTAATGTCCGATGATTCATGTATTCGGAGTATTACTAAATTCAAAAATAAATAAAGTTATGGCACGAAAGAAAAAGTAGAAGAAGAACAACCGGTGACTGCCGAAGTTGTAGAGACTAAAAAGAAATCTTCAAAGAAAGCACCAAAGACTAAAATGTCTACTCAAAAAGAAAGCATACAGGAAACCGGTGTTCAAGAGCCGATTGTCAAAGAAGAAAATACGAAAGATTCTTTTAAAGACAAAGATTATACAATCGATGAGCTTATAGATATGTTAGGGCCGGATATTGATTGTGAGGATGATACAGAGTTTTCATTAACGGAAAATACTTCTTCACAAGAACAGGAATACACAATAGAGGATATGCTTTCCGCATTGGACGAGTCAATCGATGATGACGATGAAGAATGTGTTTCAGATGAAATACTTGATAAATTCGACAAGACACTCGAAGAAAAAGGTTTGGGCGATGATTATTTTCGGAAGAAAGAAGAACGGCTTAAAGAAATGGATCTGGAGCATGAACTTCACGAATTCGCCATTGATGAAATGCTGAATGAATAAGAATATCTAATTTTGTAACCTGCAACAGTCTCTTTATGTGTAATAGTCAAGACTTGTTCTGACATTTGTTTTACTATCGGACAAAAAAACTGTCAGATGTTTGTTGCGAAGTTACACAACTTTCTTCATCCTCACAACCGAATGAGATTTTATCATGCTCATTCGGTTTTATCATTTCCAGATTTTGCAGTTGATACTTTCTTGCCACAGCGATTCCTTCGATAAAAGTTTGCATGGGCGTTTTTCCGAAACAGTACTTTCCGGAGTGTGTTCTTTGGGTATTGTAGGAGTTCATCCACGCATCAAGGTCTGCTTGCAGTTGTTCGATAGAGGTATAGATTTTCTTTCTGAATGCAATAGCATAGAACTCATTCTGCACGGTTCTGTTAAATCGCTCACATATACCGTTTGTCTGAGGGCTTTTCGCCTTAATCTTGGAATGATCAATGTCTTCCACAGCCAAATACAGTTCATACTCATGATTTTCTCTATTTCCGCAGTATTCCGTTCCTCTATCTGTTAGCATACGCATCAGTTTCAAGTTATGCTGCTCGAAAAAAGGAATAACCCTATCGTTAAGCATATCGGCAGCGACAAGCGCATTCTTTCTGTCATACAGCTTGGCAAATCCGATTTTGGAGTAAGTATCAATGACGGTCTGTTGATAAATGTGTCCCACACCTTTGATATATCCTACATAATAAGTGTCTTGGGCAACAAGAAAACCGGGATAATAAGTTTCTATCTCTCCATGAGCCTGCTTTTCTTCTTTTGCTTTCTCCAATGCCGCCACTTGGTTCTCGTCGAGGACAATGCCCTCTTGTTCCACTTTGGCCGACAATGCTTTCAAGCGTTTCTGGAAGGTCTCCATATCGTTCCGTAACCAAATGGAACGTACTCCGCCTGGCGAAATAAGAATACCTTTCTTGCGCAGTTCATTGGATACACGAACTTGCCCCAATGCAGGATTGTCTATCGCCATCTGTACGACTGCCTGCTCAATGTGTTCTTCCACACGGTTCTTTATGACAGGCTTGCGGCGGGAAATCTCCTGCAAGGCGACTTCACCGCCTTGTTCATACAACTCTTTGAAACGATAAAAACTGTCACGGCTGTAGCCCATAATCTTACAAGCACGTGATACGTTTCCTAACTGTTGGGAGAGTTCAAGCAATCCCAGTTTGTTCTTGATGACCTTTTCTGATGTTGTCATAACTCAATCTGTTTTCTGTTACAAATTTATTCTTTTTATACGTAACTGTCAGATTAAGTCTTGACTAATTCACTTTATGGGATGTAACTTTGTGATGTGCCTTATTTTTTCTAATTTTGTACCGTCGTGGCAACATGGCGGACATATTAGAAATTTAAGGTACACGAAAGTGTTTAACTGATTCTCTACGACGAAGTCTGGTAAACTATCTGTAGAACGGGAATAAGTTGGCATCTCTCGCGTCATATCCGTATATGGCGTGGGGACTGTTGCTTGTTTTAGTTCAAGGTCTTACCAGAGCCCGTCGTATAAAATAAGTTAATGGCCTCACGCTTTCTGCATTTAATTAACTCTTCTGATTTGAGGCTAAGGGAGATAAAATTAAAATCAAAATGAAAACTTTTAGAATGATTGCAACCTCGTTATTAATGATTGTGTTGTGTTTGAATTTCGTTGCATGCAGTGATGACGATGATGAAAATCCATCTCCTTATCCTACAGCGGAAGAACTTGTTGGAACTGTATGGACTGGAGTCAATGCTGACAAAGACGCTTATCAAATCAAGCTGACAAGCAAAACGGATTTAACTTTGAACATTACAAGTGAAGATGGAGACAAGTATGTTGATAACGCTGTATTGAAATACCAATACAATGCGAAAGATGGTAAATTCACTTCAAGCTATGAAGATATGTCCATTGCTGGGACTATTACCAAAACAGAAATGACCTTTACAATAGAAGGTGAGAAAATCATATTGAAGAAGAAATGATGAACAAATTATTTAACGTAAGCACCATGCCCTTACTCGGCATGGTGTTTCTATTCATGGCAGCCTGTTCCGATGATGCGGATAATTCAGACCCGAATAATGACATACAAAACATTGAAATGCCATCATCTGGTGCTGAATCTCCGATTGTCAGCGGTAAGTTAGTTGTTATACGTGGTAATGGTTTCTCCGAAAATAGTGAGATATGGTTTCAAACATCTTCACGCTCAGGCGAGAAAAAGGCAGATGTTATTTCATATTCTGATGAAAGTATCTCATTCATCGCACCTAATATGACAGGTAATTGTGATGTCATTTTAAGACAAGAAGGAAAAGAAAAAACATTAGGCCAAATGTTCTTGGAAGAAAAAGATGTGGACAATATGAATGATTATACCTATGCCGCAGGTTACAACGTTGTGGATTTTGAAGACAACGAAAATACTTTTCCTATATTATATGTATTCGATAGGCAAAGTGGAGACTTTGAAAAGAAGAACGAACTACCCAATGGAGAAATCATAAAATTCATATTGGCTGAGAATAACGGAAATCAGAATATTTATTATTTCAAACGCTGTTTACCAATAAGTAAAGAAGTCAGTTTGTACAAATATAATCTTGCAAAACAGGAAGAAAAGAAGGTTTGTGCCAATTGGCTGAATAAATTTTACAATGCTTCGCCCGGAATGGCCATTGGTATGATTGAGAATACGTTATGCGGTTTGGAAGCATCTGTAGACAAAGGGTTTGAAATTGTTTCTTTTGACGATAATGGAAAAACAACTCTTTTGAAAAAGGCTTTCCCTTACGACCGAATTAACGGGAAATACGTTACTCAATTTTATTGTGAAGATGATAATCTACTGTTTAATTATGACTCAAAAAGCCGTTGTGTCTTAGTTACCGGAAGTATCAGATTTGAAGATGATAGAGAATCTTTTGACTGTCTTCTATCTTTAAACATGAAAACAGGCGACATCAAGCTTCTGCGTGATGAACAGAATGACGCATATTATTATGAAGTGCTTAACACGAAACAGGGATTTGTTTTACTTGAAATAGGAAAAGATATTGATAAGACTATTGTAAAAACAATCAATCCCGAAACTTTAGAAACAACATCTATCTTGGCTGAAATTGGCGAATACATTACATCTGCCATATATAATGAAAAAACAAATTCAATATATTGGGAAAGCAGTAATGGCACATCAGAAGACTATGTTATGGAATACAACTTTGATTCAAAAGAAGTAAATGTTTCAAACAGTAGTTTGCCATATATTGAAACTCTGTTCTCTATCAAGTATTGATTTTTTTCACAAATAATCTAATCCTCTTATTGCTTATGTAGTAAGAGGATTTTTTATACCCAAAAACTTTAAAACATGAACGAAAGAATTACTCCATCCAACATTACGAAACTGAAAGCAAATGAAATATTCGTGTTCGGTTCAAACTCAAACGGTGTACATAATGGAAATGCCGCAGCAACAGCGATGAAATTCGGTGCTATTATGGGACAGGCTGTGGGAATACAGGGACAGACCTATGCGATGCCTTCCAAACACATTGAGAATCTTAAAAAACATATTGATGATTTTCTACTGTATGCAGAACAACATTCGGAATATACTTTTTTAGTTACAGAGATAGGATGCGGAATATCCAAACATTCGCCATTTGAGATTGCACCGTTATTCAAAGAAGCGGTTCATATAAAGAACATCAATTTGCCTTTGTCCTTTTGGGATGTTCTGAATGGTGGCATACAAGCCAGAATCAAACAGGTTGCCGAAAAAGAATCTCCTTCCGTTTCTGATTTTTGTCAAAGAACGGGATTGTCTTTTACTATACTGATGAACATTTTATTCAGAAAAGAACTTCCTACCGTTTGGATTGTGCAAAAGATACTAATTGCCTTTCCGTCTATAAATGCAAGGTGGCTACTTTTGGGAGAAGGCGATATGAAGCTCACGAAACGCAACAGTTTTCTCACAAGAATAAACGATTTTCTGCATGTCCTTTTCGCTTCCAAATAGACGTGAAATTATTATTTCCTCATACCAAAAATGAGGATGTTTTCGTCTCCTGTATCGAACTTTTCTCCTGCCTCTAATACTTGGTATAAAGAAGCACGAGCATATCTCGAATATGAAAGAATAAATAAAAGTAGAAAATTATTACATAGTGAATAAAGTGAGTGAAGTGAACTATATTTTATAAAAAGTATAAGGTTTTATATCGTTATATGGTCTATAGAATAAGAAATATGCTCTATTATAGAAATATAGTTCACTTCACTCACTTTATTCACTTTTTACTTATTCTTATAGAAGGATTTCGGGAGGGAAATTCTTTATATCAAAATTTTCTATGGCATTCCATAAGTCTTCCTGATATTCATATAATGGCTCTATTAAGACTTCTGGTAAAATAGCCTTGTCTGATATTGGGGCGAGACGGAAACCGGAAGTTTCAAATTTGCGTCCAACCTCACTTTTCATTCTATAGGATTCAACGACCTCAAAAGAATACTCTCCTAAAAACTTCAATCTGCAATATTTTTGAGGATACCAGCCGATACAGACGATTTCACCTTCAAGCAATGATGAAAACTTGAAATAGTCCATTCCATTGAATCCTTTCTCTATGTCAAAGTCCGTATTGGTCTGTTTGTATTCGTGGCAGAATGTTTCCCAATCCTTATATCCTAAAGCACGAGCCATGAAAGATAATTTTCCAACATCCGGCTTTCTTTCCTTGTCTGCATCCTTATCTCCCCAATAACGACGTAATGTATCAACGCTGATAGTTTCAGATTGCTGGATAACGCTTCCATCCTCATATTTTGAGAGAGGAAAATTTGTATCGCTCTGTTTCTTTATATAATCGCATAGGTCAGAGTATGCATTGTCTGAACTCAAATCTATATTAGAAACTCTTACTAACTCGTTTTTTAAAGTTTCAAACCTCTCTTTGTCTATCGGTATTCTTTTCTTTGCCATATTGCTACATGATGTTTATGACAAAAATACAAAACGTAGCCAACTAATCAAATATATTTCATGCCTGAACGTGCCAAAATCAATAATTTCTTTTCGATAATACATGTAACCGGTTGATAATTAATATGATATAATCGTGCCTAAATGTGCCTGAACGTGCCTTTTTATGCCCTTCCAAAAGTTGCCGAACTTTGCACCAGAAACAAAAAACAAAAGGTATGGAACATCAAAAAACAAGTTATGACACGTTGCCGGAACGGATAGATTATCTGATTCAGGAAATATCGGAGATAAAAAACATTCTGATGAACAGAATAGAAAAAAGGGAAAAAATACCAAAGTGGCTGAATAAGGAGCAAGCCTTAAGATATATCCAAAAACAAGGGTATAAATTAAGTTCATCTAAACTCTATAAATTATCAGCGACAGACAATATACCTTGCCATAGGTCAGGGCGTAATCTGTATTTCTTTGCTGAAGAATTGGATAAATGGTTAAACAACCAAATTGAGGAGGAAGACAAAACGAGCCAAAATCTTTCAACTCAATCAATACAATTAATTATAAAATCGGCTCAAAAAAGATAGGAGATAAATAATATGAATAGTAATAATAATAATATCCCAATGATAAATCATCCATATAAAACAGCAAAAGGCTTGAAACGGTATGTAAGAGATATTTTGAAGCAAGTACAACAAGAGGAAACATTGAAGAAAATAATAGATATATCTTCTAAAATAGATTATCCGGTTATTTATCATCTTGATGATGATAAAAAACTTGAAAAACTTTCAGAACTACGTAGGAAAGAAAACAACGGGGGATTGTCAGAAAATGAAAAAAGAGAATTAATGAGCTTCGAACCGGATGATGAAGTCAAATATATTATATTGATAGAAGAATTATTGAAGAATGCGGATGAGTTTAAATTGGGGCTCGGCATTGAGCCGGACAGTATTCAGCCATATATTTATATGGGCTGTTACTGGAAAAACATAACCCGTCCACTTTTGAAGGAATTTCTTGCTGTAGCAGCAAATAAGGCGGGCTTCAATTATTATGATATAAGACTGAGTAGGAATCTTGAAAAACTGTATAACCAGTTTGTCGCTCTTTGCACTCTTGTACCGGATTTGAATGAGAAAAAAGATGAGGTGAAAATTAATCTAAAGAATGGGACATTTGTCATTTCAAAGGACAGACAAGTATCGAGAGACTTTGACAAGCGGGATTTTTTTAAATACCAATTGCCTTTTGAATATAATCCTGAAGCGACTTGTGATGAATTTAAGGCTTTTTTAAATAAGGTTTTGCCTGAAAAAGAATCACAAATGATTCTTGCAGAATACTTGGGGTATATTTTTACTCAAAACTTGAAATTGGAAAAGTGCTTGATTCTGAAAGGTGAAGGAAGCAACGGTAAATCCGTCATATTTGAAATAGTGCAAGCACTGCTGGGAGAACATAACACTTGTTCCTATACGATAAGTAATTTATGTAATGAAAATGGATATTTTAGGGCGCAGCTAGGTAATTATCTGCTTAACTATTCTTCGGAACTTGGAGGAAAGAATATCAATCCAGACTTATTTAAGAAGCTAATTAGCAATGAGCCTATTGATGCACGTTCTCCTTACGGCCATCCGTTTATACTTCGTCATTACGGGAAGTTCATGTTCAATACGAATAAGTTTCCTAATAATATTGAATTTACCCATGCCTACTTGCGAAGGTTTATAATCTTGAACTTTGAAGTTATTATTCCGGATGAAGAGCAAGATAAGCATCTCGCCGAGAGAATAATATCCAAAGAATTAAGCGGTATTTTCAATTGGGTGCTTGAGGGATTGGGCAGATTGTTAAAACAACAGCAATTTACAGAATCACCAAAAGCAAAAGAACTTCTTGAGGAAATGAGATTTGAGTCTGATAGTGTGGCGCAATTCCTTGAAGAAAAACAATATTTGCCTTCCACGTCAGGAAATGATAAAATCTTGTTGAAAAGATTTAGAGAAGAATATCAAGCGTATTGTCACATCAAGAAGCTGATACCTGTAGGGCAAAAAGAATTTTCGACCCGCATAAAGAGTTTGAAATTTGAGATTCAGAAAGGTGGCGGTGGAAATAATTATATTTTTGTGAAACGTAACGATATTGCTAGACAATTTTTAGAAAATTCATTGCCTGATGGCCTGTAAAAAAGTAAGAAATATGGAAAATATCATAAAAGTATCAATGTTTGAAAGTGCGCAAAGTCGTTATGCAAGCGGAGTAGTGAACTTGTGGGATTGGTTGTTCTTAGAGGACTATCGTACTGTTTTAATCAAAGAACTTCGGAATGAATCTGATTCGATGAAACGGCGAGAATTGAAAGAACTTCTTCCTGCAATAACTGTCAGTTGTGTTTGTTCTGAACGACGAACTGAAAAAATTTACGAGTATACGAATTTGATTTGTATTGATATTGACGGAAAAGATAACCCGTCAATATCAAACATAGAAGACCTTAAGATTAAGTTGGGTGAACTGCCTTATATTATGTATTGTGGTTTGTCTGCAAGCGGAAATGGCTTGTTCTGTATCATTCCTTATGCAGACCCTACTAATCATAAGAATGTCTTTGAATCTATTAAAAACGATTTTGAAGAAATGGGTATCATTATAGACAAAAGCTGTGGCGATATATGCCGTTTACGCTTCCTTTCGCATGATACGCAACCGTATGTCAATAAACATGCGGAAGTTTATATGTCTGAGCCAAAATCAAAAGCAGTGGAATATATTTATAAGCCAAAACAGAGATCTAAAACGAAACCACCTAAACCCCAAACGATTCTTATTCCCAGCGTTATAGAAACATTTCTTCGTCCAAGTAATTTGGTTTTGGAAAGCGCCACTCCTTTAACAAAGAAACAAAAGGTTGAACGGCTATTGAATGAAATAATCAGAAATCAAGTGGATATTACTTATTACTACAATGATTGGATTGCCATTGGCAATATTATTAAGAATATGTTTGGTGAGGAAGGTAGGGCTTTATTTCATAAGGTCAGTAGTTTTTATCCCAATTATGATTATGATGAAACTGATAGGGAATATTCCGTTATGATAATTGGACGGTATCGATATAATAGTGACCGCTTATTTGAAATAGCCGCAGAATACAAGCTCATTTCCCCAATCAAAAAATAATTTTGAGAAGAAAAGGGATAACTACCGGTGTGTAGCTTATCTCTTTTCCTATATCCGTTTGTGCAAATTATATGCGAAAACCTCATCATGGGCATGAATCGGAGAGAACTCTTGCCAATAGAAGAAACTAAAAGAAAAAGAATATCATTTACTGGTGTGTCACGTTTGTTATTGATTATCACCACTTTCCAGAGGTTGTGTGTAAATTGTGTGCAAGGAGTTTCGGTGTGCAAGAAAAAAGCCGCTACAAGGTTGCTTGTAACGGCCTGGTTTTCTTTGCTTTATGTCTTGTGGACCAGCCTGGGCTTGAACCAGGGACCTCCAGATTATGAGAACGATAAGATGATATTCTGTAATAGTTTGTTTCGTTAATATTTACTGAATGTCAGTTAGTTGCAAAATTCGCTATCCTCTATGAAACTCACCAAATACCCCTAACTGAAACCGTTTGTTTACGCATTGTTTACGCAGAAAACTGCCAGATTGCCATCCGGAGTTATGCGAAATGTAGTTCCATGGTATGGTGCATAAGACATAATGCCAAGTAAAAATGTATTTCCACTCTAAATATAGACAGTAAGGACACTCTGACACTTTTGACTCCAACTCTGACACCATACTTGTCATTCATATGTCGACTTAGACACCAACTTGGACACTTCTGAAACCAACTTAGACACTAACTCTGACACTTTTAGTTCAAACTCAGACACCAAACTTAGACACTCTGACAATGGTTTGGTGACTCTGACCCTTTCACGATACTTTATCCGATCAACATAGGAAATATCTAAAATAGGAATGTTTTTGGAAAATAATCATCATATAACGACTATATTTTGCTGATTTTTGATAATTTTGTATCGTAATAAGATTATACGCCATGTGTAAGGAATACATTAACAGAATAAAAATAGCTTTAGCAGAGCAAAATAAGACAAACCGTTGGCTTGCAGAAAAAACGGGCAAAAGTGATATTACAATAAGCCGATGGGTACAAAATAAAACCCAGCCATCACTTGAACAATTGGTTGAAATAGCCAAAGCATTAGAAATTAGTCCTAAGGATTTAATAAACGATATAAAGCAATGACTATAAAAGAACGTAACAATACCAACAAAATCAAGACAATTTCGCTTTTTTCTGGAGCAGGAGGTTTGGATATTGGGGCAATTATGGCAGGAGCACATATCGTATTCGCAAATGATATGATGAAAGAAGCTTGTATGTCATACTCAACTAATATTGGTAGCCATATTATAAACGGTGATATTAATTCTGTCATGAATAGACTTGACGGAATTGAAGATGTTGATATGGTTATTGGTGGTCCTCCATGTCAAGGTTTTTCCGTGGCAGGAAAGATGGATGTAAATGACAAAAGAAGCCAATTGATTTGGAGCTATGTAAAGGTTGTTTCAAAGGTTAAACCAAAAGCATTCATCATGGAAAATGTTAAGGCTTTAGGACTTCTTGATAAATGGAAACCGATAAGAGAAAAATTATTATTGGAGTTCCGAAACTTAGGGTATTCTGTCAATTTTATAATTCTTAATGCTTCTGACTATGATGTGCCACAAGCTAGGGAGAGAATTTTTGTTATTGGAATAAAAGGAAATTGTAATAATGTGCCAAATTGGGAAAAGATGATAAAGCACTATTCCCATAAAGCTCCAACTGTTCGTGAGGCATTGCAAGTGTTGGATAAGGCAGGATACGGCAACAATCCTAGTACATGTAGAGCGAAAATAACATTGGCATCAAATCCAATACTGCGCAAGTCTCCTTATGCAGGTATGTTATTTAATGGTTTGGGGAGACCTACTCGTATAGATGGATATAGCGCGACATTACCAGCTTCAATGGGAGGAAATAAAACACCCATCATTGATGAAAAAGAGCTATATGAAAATTGCGCTCCTTGGATTGTAACTTACCATGATGAAATTATGAAAGATCCTACTAAAGCAGCATTTATGGAAGCTCCTTCTTTTTTAAGAAGAATGACTGTGGAAGAAGCAGCAATCTTACAAACGTTTCCTATAGAATATAAATTCTGTGGTTCTCAATCATCGAAATATACTCAAATAGGAAATGCAGTTCCATGTAATATGGCTAAGGCTGTTGCAACAATGGTTATTAACGTTCTTAATGGTGATGAAAATGTAATTTATCAATCTAAAGAACATAATTTATTTGATTTTTGTTATGCAGAAAATTGATAAAGAAGAGGCGGAAAAGATTCTTCTAAAGACTAATGAAAAACCTATATTTCAAAACGATCCTATTGGAGTCTCTATAGATTTTATACTAAAAGGTTCTCATAAGACATACAGATATGTATTGGTTACGGCATTGTTAGCTAAGAGCGTCAATAAAGATGTTGATATTTTGAGCCTTCAAGCAAAAGATAGCTCCGTTGGAGCATATGATGCAAGAAGCCTATGTCATAAGGTAATAGTTCCATTTGAAAGGAGTACTTACCCTAATAGTCTTGGCGGTTCAAACGAACCCTTCTTGAATAAACCTGCCCGTTTCCAACGACTGGCTATGACTAATGCCGTTAGAAGTGGTAACGATTCGAAAATTCTTGAAAGTATGATAAATACTTTGTCGGAAATCAAAACAAAGGAACAAGCACAGATATACTTATCGTCAGCTTTGTATACCTTGCAACATATCTATAGTGAAGTTAAGGAAAAGTATTCAATTCCAGATTTGGAGATTGAGGATGAAACAAATCCTCAATCCATCCTAGACTATGTGAATACTCTCATTAAAAACTCATTTGAAGGTGAAATGTGTCCATTAGTTGTTGCTGCTATAGAACACCTTTATTATAAAGGGGCAAAGACTGTGGTTCCGCATAAAGTTAATGAAAGTGGGGCATCTTCAAAGGAGGTTGGCGATATTGACATTTTTGACAATGCGGAACAATTGGTGTCATCTATCGAAGTTAAGGATAAAGACTTTACAAAAGAAGATGTGGAACACGCTATTGCAAAATTTGCACAAGCTCAGATAGAAAAAAGCCTTTTTATATTTGGCAAGCATGTTAACTTTGAACAGCATGAAGTACATGAAACGGCAGCTGTACTCGGGAAAAAAGGATATTTTTGTTCAGTAGTATCAATCCTTGATTTTGTACGTATGCGTCTATATTCTATGAATGGAGATGTCTCAATAAATCAATTGGCTCATCTGTTATTGGAGTATGCCAAACAGATAAATGCTAAAGATGATACTATTGAATGGATTAAAACATGTACAATTGAATTTGGCTTATAATCATGCAGCAGATAAAAACAATAAATGATTTACAAAAACTTATCCAAAACGAAATAGAAGAATCAACCGTTTTGGAATATAAGGGTTCTTTTGCAAAACAAAATCCAAAATGGAAAGAAGAATTGGCTAAAGACATTAGTGCATTGGCTAATTCCAATGGAGGTACTATTATATTTGGAATAAGAGAAAAAGAGAGTGAAGGGGGAAATTCTATACCTAAAGAATTGCTCCCTATACCAAATACAGAAATGTCAAAAGACAAACTATCTCAACTTTTATCATCAAATATTCAGCCAAAAATTGAAGGGTTGGAAATCACATATATATCACATGACGAAGAAAGTGGTTTTTATGTTGTTTCTGTACCTCGCAGCAATACTGCACATCAAAATAGGCTTTCACATGTTTATTATAAAAGGAGAAATGCCACAGTAGAGGCTATGGAGGATTATGAAATTAGAGACGTAATGAATCGGAGCAAAACTCCAATAATTGATATTGATTTCACTTTGTTAGTCACAAAAATAGATGTAACTCAAAATAAAACTCCTTTTGGTCTCTTTACAGCAAACAAAATAGAAGAAAGGAGTACGAGATATGAATACACCTTAAAATTTCGGGCTGTAAATAATGGGCAAATTCTTGCAAAGTATGTAAATTTCTATATTTATATTCCCCAGCAAATAGTAGAACAGTCTAAAGAATATGACTTAGAGGATGGTTATTCTGTGATATATGAGGACAATACAATTAGGGATGTTGTCGGTTTTGAATTAGGAAGACCCCTATATGGTCCAGCTCGTTATGACCCAATACTTCCAGGTATGTGCGACAGAAAACATTCTTTAAAATTGTGTATTGATGAAATTAAAGAAATTGTTAATTTGCCGTGTATCAAATATGAAATTCATGCAGATAATGCACCTACAAGATTGAAAGAAATAAAATGGGAGAAAGTTACGATTGAACAGCAAAGTAAGGAAGAGTACATAGACAATGTGCCTCACTTCGCGCCAAATATCTAATGACACAGTCCACAATTTTATGTAAATGGAAACAGAGTCCTATTGTATGTATTCCTTGGACCTGTAAAATAAACCGTGTCAGCAATATTTCTGATATGTTTACAACGTAAAATATGCATACAGATTCTTGTGTAATAACGTTCTAAGATAGAATTTATGGCGAAAAAATTTAACAACCAACATAAAGGAGATTATTTTGAGAATTTGGTTTTCAAGAAATTAAAAGAGCTTATTAAAAATCAAGATATACCTGGCGTATCACGGTATAACGAGATTTTTTTACACAAGCAATATGCCAGTAAAACTGCACCTGACGTTATGTTGAATCCAGATATAACTATAGAAGTATATTCTAACTCAAACAAGGAAACATGGAGTAACCTTCTTGTTGTTGAATGTAAAAATCACGGAAGAAAGATTGATAACTCTATATATCGTGAGTTTGTGGGGAATCTTTCTGATTATCCGCGTTCAGGAGTTCGTGGTATAATGATTTCGTCTGCAGGTTTTACTCAACAAGTGATTACATTAGCTCAAAGTGATAATATTGCACTAGTTGTATTGTCTGAACAGAGTGATTGGGAAACGATTATTTGGAGAAAAATAAATAGTTTTGAACAGCATCAATTTGGACATAAAGTTTTAACTGGTGAAGCATCAACTAGCTATCCAATAGTATATTCTGGAAATTCGTTTGTTACAGTTTCGGATTTATTACAAGAATGCGGCATTCCGATGTCAAAGGCATTACATATACCATTTATGGAAGATAATGTGATTTGTAAAAAAGTGGAAGATATTCTGCAAAATACTAAATACTTAGTAAATGAGAATTTTATAGATCGTTGTTTCTCTCTAATCGCTCCCAATTACAAATTTGATTTTGTTGAAATGCAAGAAGATTGTTTAGGCAAATGCGATTTCAAAGAACATGTAATTACTATTAATTCAACATTGAGCAAACATCGTCAAAATTTTACCATTGCTCATGAATTAGGACATATAGCTTTACATTCGTCTATCGTAGAAAACTTATTTTCAATTGAAGACAGAGAAAGTGACAAGAATACGATTATTAGTAAATCAATTTATGGTAGAATGGAGTATCAGGCTAACACCTTTGCATCGTACCTTCTTATGCCTAATATTCCATTCATGGCAGAAGTAAATAAGCTTTTCAAAGAAAATTGGATTACAACAGGTAGACTTTATCACGATTATCAACCATGCAATATACGAGATTGTAACGTAGTAGTTGGAGCATTATCGTCCAAGTTTAATGTGTCTCAAGAAGCGGTTATTGTTCGTTTGAAACGCGCCAATCTCTACATAGAAGGAGAACGTTGTAATCCTTTACATGAACATATGAGACGTAATTCTTGGTGGTAAAAAGGAGACTGACCAAACTGTTTCCTATTGTTATTACGTTGCAAATGATACTTTATGTGGCACAATATACCACTAATCCCACCCCCACCGTATAAACGAGCAAGAATATCACCAAGACTTTCATCCAGAAATCCGAATACCAAACGCCTTCATTCCGTCTGAGCATTTTGCGCATATTGGATTCATGTTCGGTAATAAGTTTCGTTTGTTCGGCACGGTGATTTGCCAACACTGAAGTCCAACTATTTATAGAATGGTCTATGAGTTGCCTAAGTTCGGTAAGCTGCTCGGGAGTGATGGTTGCCTTGAATTCCGTGTCTCGTTCTGCTTTCACAATGGCATTGCAGATGCCATTGACTATATTATCACAACTACCAGCTGCCGCTTTGAGCGCACCTTCAATGTGACATTCGGCAGCGATGGCTTTCTCCAAATCCTCATTGAACTTTATCAACGTTTCTTTTGCTTCTCTTATTTCTATGAGAAGTTTATCAATTTCTTGTTTTTCTGACTCAATTTGCTGGTTGATTTCAACTTTCTCCAGCATATCATTGACATTTATAGGTGAAGTGCCCCTTGATTTTCCTATGCCCATTTTCTTATATTTATAGAAGGTAAATTATCTGTGAAGTCCTTTTCTGCGTTTGCACATAGTATTTGCCATTCTTGCACAGCGGCGTGCCCATTCAAGTTCATCCTCGTCCTTGTCTCTTCCCCAGTCACCTGTGTCAGAGCTGCCACCACCACTTGAAACCGCCATGCTTGTGGCAGCATCCAAATACCCGGCAAAGAGTAAAAGAGCCGTGTGTTGTATCTCTTCAATCTTAGCCAACGGATGAGCTTCCTCCAAAGAACATTCCTGCCTGATGATATTGTCAGCGACCTCGGGTATCTCCACATGGTAGCTGTGATATTCGTCTGTTGCTATATCATAGTGCCTTATAGCAGGCTGTGGAGCCATCTTGGGTTGTACAACAGAATCAACGTTGGCTGTCCGTGTTTGTTGGAGAATAGAATTTGTTGGCTCGGATTTCCTTTCCTGCTGATGCAGTTTTGCCCAAGTAGCCTCTATCTTTGATGGAGTCAGATTTCTCCCGATACCCAACACGGATGATTTATAATTTGAGTTACCCCGTTTGACTGAATAACCATAAACCTTTCCCTTATCATTTTCTTGTATGTGTACTTTGTAACCCCGTTTTGTCAGTTCCATTTCATATTGTCGCCAACTGAATTTGTCCATTGTACGAAGTATCTCCATGCAACATTTTGAGATTTCCTGCCTGTGCCGTATGCCGATTTCTTTGGACTGTACCCATCCTCGTTTTTCGTTGATGATATTCGCAGCCATGACTGCCCTCTCGCCAATCTTATGGCTATCATTTATTTTTCCATTCATATCCACACGGTTGGCATCAATGTGCAGGTGAAGAATGCCACTTTTAGAATCACGATGCAGGGCGGCTATGTATTGCGAACCTTTGAGATTGGTTTGCTTTGAGGAAGCTCGTTGGGTCTTTTCAGAAAGGTCTATGGAATCGAATACCCGGATGAACTCATCTGCCAAACGTGTCCAGTCATCCATTGTCCAGTTCCGGCTCTCTTCTTCGGATGGGGAAATTTCAATTCTTATCACATTTCTGCCAAGAGGTCTG
Organism: uncultured Bacteroides sp.; assembly: GCF_910578895.1. Taxonomy (GTDB): domain Bacteria; phylum Bacteroidota; class Bacteroidia; order Bacteroidales; family Bacteroidaceae; genus Bacteroides. Next base: position 24,869 of record NZ_CAJTSC010000032.1, on the reverse strand, counting down.
CCCTTGTTGATTTTCTCGGCAAACATCTTCTGCACGAGCATCATCCGACCGTACATTGCTTCCGGTGAAATATCATCGGGCAATAGGTTGGCTTTGACTATATCCGCTCTGTCTTTATTGACGGAATATCTTATGGCATTTGCGCCATGCGGTATGGTACTGGCTTTTGCTATCATAACGGGTAAGGAATTTTATTCGGTAAGATAATTCTCTATTTGGCTCCAGCGGTTGATTAGTTGCGTGGCAGCTCTCATCCATTGTTCCACAAACCGGGTATCGCTGAAATACATTGCACGTTTATCCGCTTGAATGGACTTTACTGCTGCCGCAATACGGATAAGGTCGCCCCTTGCATCCGTCAGGCTGCACAAGGCTTCTACCTCACGGTCAGTCAGCCGTTGCCGTGGATGCTGCCCTAAGGCTGTGCGACGTACATAGTTACTCATGGACAAACCGCAGGTTTTGGCAAGTTCTTTCGCTTGGGTGTATTCCTGCTCCGTTACTCTGGCTTCAAGTCGCAAGGTGCGCCTCGTAACTTTCTTGTTATTTTTTTCATCAACATCTTTGTTGGTAATCTTTTTCTTCTTCATGTTTTGTTATGTTATGGGTGAGACATCAATCTAAAAAGGGACAACACGGTGGGAGCTTGCGACTGCCGGAATACGCCTATGTGGTACGAATAAGCGAAGCAAATTTGTGCGACATAGGAACTTCTTGCAAGACCCCACACGAGAACATAGGCTCCACCGCATTTCTAATATGATGATGTTGGGCTATCCGCAGAAATATCCTCGTTGGATTCTTCCTCTGCCGTAGACTGTGAAGAAACAGAAATAAGGGAAGAAGGTATTTCTCCATTATCTGATATAACAGGCATTTTGCCTGCGAAGGAAAAATCTGAATCGGAAACGTACCCCTCATTCGTTGCTTCTGTTTGCCTGCAATCATCCTCTCCTTTTTCTTGCCGGTCTTTTAGTCGAACATAGAAAGGATTGTCTATTCGGTTGCCATCCAACATCCATGCTGATATACATTTCAGCGTGTGGATGCTTGTGCGATTACTCTGCGTGGATGTGACAATTCCTAACTGGTTCATCTTGTCAAGTACGCGGGATATGGTCTTTTTGTCATAGCCTAACTTGCAGGACAAATCCACTTCCGAAAGGATGGCTTGCCCCACTTGTAAGGTTGTGGAAAATCCTTTTATGGCATAGTCGTTTTCTTCCAACACAGCCGCTTCAATAAGTTGGTGCAATATCTTCATACGGTCAATGCCGTATTTGCTTCCTGCCAGATACGCAAGTTGCTCTGACGAAAGCACTATACAATAGTTCAAATCTGTTTTCATCGTCTGTATAATTTGAGATGGTTTATAAATGGTGCAGCCAAAAGAGAAAGTCAGCGGTGCATACCGTAACCTCTCTCCGGCATATAATATTCCTTGTCGTATGCGATGTGATCAAGTACGTTTTGTAGCCTGTCCAGTTGTTGGCCGTCCAATACATGGATGGCGGCAATGGTAATGTTCTGTGACGCAATACGCCGATGTTCACAATTCCGTTCTGATATACTTCCGTCTCCATCGGCATGGACACTTCGCAGGTAATTGTTCACCGTTTCGGTCTGCTCCTTACTTGGAAAGGTGGAAGGGTAACGGTCTTGAACATACGTAACCATGTGGCTGACCGCATTTGCCAGCAAAGGGTCACGTTCTTGTAGCTGTTTGATAAGTTCTTCTTTCCTCATATTGTTGGTTTATATTGTCCCGTGTCCCAAGCGTTTTTAATAACTTTCTATTTTGTTTACTTCCTGTTTTTATTCTTTTTTGAGGGCAAAAGGGACAAGGGGACATAAGGACATTAGTTCTTTCTTTTCCCTTATTTTAAAATTAGAATGGCAATTCCTGTTCACTTGGCAGTGTCGCGCAGGACTCTTCACTTGGAGCGTCCACCCTCACCCATGGATATTTCGTCCGTCCCGTCTTGTCGCAATAGGCAGGATGCAGCCCCTTGACCTTCTCCAGTTCACTCCGTTTCCAATTGGGAAACATGGACATCAGACGGTTGATGTATTGTGAAGTGTATTTGGACGGATTTCGTCTGACCAAGTCATTGGGCAGTTCCTCTATAATTTGCCGGGCGCAAACCATGTTGAGTGAGGTCATTGTGGAATTTGGCTCTGAGTATGCTCCTTTCTGATAAGCCAGTCGTGTCGGAATCATCCAGCTTGCATATTGAATGGGAACCTCACGTTCCAGATACATTTCTATGTCCTCCATGATTGGGTCAACAAGAATGTTGGAATGTTGCATCTGCACCTCGTTGGCCTTATTCTCCATATCCGGTGACAAGTAGAGTTTCATTCCTTGTCGATAATAGGCGTATGCCTCTGCCCAAAGCTGAGGAACGGAACACAGTAGTTTATCCAGCCAATCCGACACATGACCATTGCCTTTGACCGGGATAATCCACCATCGGCGGTTTCCATTGTCTCCTTGCAGGAAGTTTGCCTCATTGGTGGTAGCCGCAAAAACATTATGTCGCATGAACTCCACTACTTTATGTCCATAAGCCGGACGCATATAATCACTGCAACGGCTTAGAAAAGCCTTGGCAGCTTCCGCGTCATTCGCCCGTTTCAAACCATTCAACTCACTGATTTCAATAATCCAGCCATTGGTTATGGTTTCCACTTTCTCCTTGTCACCACTGGCAAAAGAGAATGAATCGTTGAACCATCTTCCACTGATGGCTTTGAAAAAGGTACTTTTCCCAATGCCTTGCGGACCTGGCAAGGTCAGAACGTTGTCAAACTTGCAACCAGGGCTGAATACCCTGGTTACTGCTGCCACAAACCATATTTTCGTTTGTTCCCTGACAAGCGGAGTGTCATCCGCTCCAAGATAATCTATGATGGTTGTGGCTATGCGAAGTTGTCCGTCCCATGTCTCTTGTGCGATGAATTCCTGTACAGGATTGAAACTCCGTTCAGAAGAAGTGGTCTTCAGTATCTCAAATACCTTATTCTGCGTCAGGCGTATTCTGTATGTTCTTTCCAAGTAGTCTTGTATCTTTCCTGCTGATTCTTCATCAATCTTGTTGCCGTTGACATTGCAGAACAAAGGGTTGAAACATACATCGTCTTGGCAAAAAGTGTCGTATCTTATCTGACTAAGATTCTCATCTAGTGTGAAAATAAGCCGGAGATTGCTGATGGAACGAGCCGGATTCCCGTAACTGTCTGTTGCCAGATTCTTTTTCCAATTCTCTTCCATACCACTATTCTTTGATATGGATGCCACCAGATTCCTTTGCCAAAGCCAATGCAAGGTCTGCATCCACTACGATTTTTCGTCCTATCTGCGTGATGGCTTTGTCTATGATGCCGCTCTTCTTAATGCGATTGGCAGTGGGTACACTACAGCCGAACACACGGGCGATACCCTCTATGCCATAGTAGTTGCCTTTGGATGCCACTTGGGGAGTGGCAGTTTCTGTACTCTCCACACTTCTGGTGATGAGAAAGCAAAGCTCTTCTCCCGTCATCATGGCGATGGGCTTTTGGAGTAGTTGGGTAAAATTGAGTTTTTCTTCCATATCTTTACTTGTTTGATGATTAAATACTTTAAGCCTCGGTTCAACTCTGTGAAACCAATTTCGCAAGCAAAGGTAGTGTATGAAACTCTGTGTGTTGGTCGGTTTATTTATACCTTAATTTAACCGACCGAATTACAACAGTTGTTTGCAAAGTAAATACGGATAGCTGAATTTCCCAACTACCCGTTATTTACAAAATAATCCGTCCATCGGTCTATTATCCGTTTTGCTTTGGTGTAACTGCTTCCTCTTTGGGGCGAGTTCAAAGTAAGTTCCTTGATTTCCCCGTATCGCTTCTGCGGTATATCGTGCCCGTAATGTTGTTGAGAGAGCTGTTCTATGGCACGGTGGAATGTCATGTATCTTGTGGACGCTTTTATTTTGCCGGATTTTACCAATGATTTCAACAGATAGGCAAGACTTATGTCCTCTGTATTCTCTTCAAGAAACAAACGAATACCCTGCTTGATACGTTTCTTGTCGCCCAAAAGAATATCATCCAACGATTGTATCACCTTTCTATTGCCTCGCCTGCCTTTTACTTTTCGTAAGGCAAACATCACCTCCTTCCAGATTTCCGGGGTACAGTTTTCTATAGTATCTTCCCAGTCTGCTTTGGTTTCTGCGCCCATCTCTATACTTCCATTGACAAGCAGGGTAACGCATGACTTTACTAAAAGCATATCACCATGGTTAACCTCTTCACTGTTCAGCAGACGATTAAGCAACTTGGCCATACGGGACAGACCATGGTCAAACACTACAAAATGATACATGCAATAAGCCAAGTCCTCTTTCTTTTCCATTACACGGTCATAGAGATTAGCCATGAACCCGCTAATGAACACCGCATAAGAGAGGAAAATAATTTGAGAGATATAGGTCAGGAACTGATAAACCATTTTTCTTTCCAGTTTGCTCAACAGATAACATCCTTTGCTGTTTCTCATGAACATATCTAATTGCCCAATCAAGTAGGACCTTAACTCCTGCGGCAGACGATTCCATATTTCAATAGGCGTTTCAGAATGAACCATCAGCAGCTCTGACTTTGGCGATGTAAGCAGTTCTATTGTCCCCATTTTGATATTGACACCTATCCACAAACGCTTGTTGGTGATACATTGGGCAATGGTCTCGGTATATTGACCAGCCCATTGTTGGTTCGTGATGGCTGTTACATCCTTGCTGTTCACAAAATCAGAGAGCCAGTTATACATCATCAGGGCTTCGGGTGGAACGCAGTCACGCATCATCAGATACATATCTATCAGAACAGATATATCGCCTTTAGCCACAGCATCCATGCGCTTACAAAAGTTGGCATACACTTCCTCATTGGCCGATTTCCATGCACGTATAGCCATATCAGCAGTATCCTTTCTTTTGGAATAGGATTTTATCCTTTCTATGAAGTTTATCATCAGCATTACGGATTAAGGTTGTCTGAACAGTTTGAGCAATTCTTCTGTGGACATACTCGCCAACTTCGCCAATAGGACATCCCTTTCAGAAGAATTCTCCAAGTTTAACAACTTCGAATTGTTCTGTATCTGTATATCAAGAGGATAATGCTCAATGTAGATTTGGGTAATGGCATGATCAGAAGTTGAATGCCCCATGCTTTCAGAGATATAATCCATATCCACTCCGGCATTATGTAGATTAGTAGCAAACGAGTGTCGGCACCATGTGCCGGACGGACAGATGGACTTGTCCCAATTCAATGCCTCATGGCAAATCTTAATGACGCGGTCTTTCACGTTTGAGTTCTCTTGCATAGTGTATTTGCGGCGTAACCCTTCCGTTTCCGCTCCTTTTAATATATCGGGGAACACAAAACCGTCCCGAGTCGGAGGTGCGGCTATCTCATCCAAGATATATCGTAAGGGAAGGATGATAGGGACTATTACCTCTGAGCCGTCAGCACTCCGTCGGGATGTTTTCTTTCGATTGAAGCGGAAAGCTTTGCCATTTGTCTGATAATAATAACTATTATAGGTCAAGCGGCCTGCATCAGCCATGTTGAAACCGTTACATAAGTATTGAGCAAGAAATAATCCCAATGAATAATGCGCACGTTGCACATATTCTTCCGACCAATGTTCTGGATACTTCTTTGATACGAAAAGGTTGTATAGTTCCGTCATCTGATTTACGTTCAAGAAGCTCTGCTTGCGCTTTGCACTCTTTGGAATGCTCACAAGTCCTTTCTCTTTTTTGTTGGAAAAAGGATAGGGAACATCTTTGAGGTAGCCCTCATGTACACACCTGTTCCATACGGCACGGCAACAACGCAAATAGATACCGGCCGTAGTGTCACTGATTTTTCCGACAATCGCACCATTTTCGTCTTTTACTCCATTGTGCATACCATCCTTCCACTTCTGAAGTTCTGCCGCACAGATACAGAAGCCCTTAATTGCATTTTCTCCAAGAATCTTTCTGAATGATTTGAGAGAACACTCATAACTCTCTGCCGTGGTGAAACGTGCTCCTCCGTCTTCTGTACGCAACTCGTGAATGATTTGCTCCCATATACTAATAAAGGATTGTGATTGGGTTGTGTCCTCTTTAGATAGCACCACTTCTTCACCCATGATACATTGACGTACCATCTCAAATGTCAGGATGCCGCCTTTGTTCAGATTCATCAAGATTTCTTTGTACTTAGGGGCAACGGTATCTTTCCACTCCTTCTGAAGTTTGTAGTTCTCGCTTTTACATTTCGTCGCATTGCAGATGTCCGAGAACTTTTTCTCAGTAAAAGAACTTCCAACTGTAAAGTAGAAGAACTTGCGGTCTATCGTGAAGCGTAGGGATAAAGGGAACTCATACGCATTTTTCCTGCGAGTACGTGAATCCAACACAATAGAGACAGAACAGTTACGCTCTTTGAAAAGTGGCAATGACTTGGTTAATTTTTCCATTGCATTCATTGTTTATGTTCAACATAACCTCTGAATACAGCCGCTTTGCAATGTGAGGCGTACATATACAAAACGCTGCATATAACCACTGAGTCCCTATCCTTTGACGGATAAAACATTGTCGTTATATGCAGCGGTGCAATCTCGTTATCTTCTGTCGCTGACTGGTAACCGGGCTTCTGCTAATCGGTCTCAACCCCTGAAGCAACTCTCACGTTTCGTTTTGAAATAGAGTATTCTCCGACTAATACTCCCTCTACGCTTCGATTCATCGGAATGGGATAATCCTCCCACGATGGTTAGGCAAACTCACTTTTCTTTTTCAAGAAAGAGCACCATTTGGTCATGGCTCGCCATAAATGCATTGCATTTGCAAAGTTAAAACATTATTCTGTAAATCACATACAAATGGAAGATATTTGAGTCTATTTAATCATAAAATGCAGTCACAATAACAAAATCTATTGGTAAAGATGTTACAGGATTGCATGGAGCATCATAGAAATTCTATGTATAAAACACGCCAACTCAAACAGTTTGTTTACGCATTGTTTACGCAAAGGCAAGAAAAAAGGAGTTGCGAAATTCGTAACTCCTTGATTTTTAAAGTGGACCAGCCTGGGCTTGAACCAGGGACCTCCAGATTATGAGTCTGTTGCTCTAACCAACTGAGCTACAAGTCCGGTGTATCCTTATCTCGGATAGCGGGGACAAAAGTAGTATTTTCTCTTGAGATATGCAAGCATTTCAAGAGAAAATACGAAAGTCTTTTCATTCAGAACTTATATGTCCGTTTGGGGTTCTTGGGAAACCAGCCTTTTTTTACCCGTTCTTCTTGCTCAAAGACCTCTTTGATAGTCCAGAATGATGAAAAGGCAAATACTCCAAGAAGAGATGCTATCAGGATATTCTCGGTATATAATGAAGCAATGACACCGCCAATCCCCGACAATAGAAAAATCCACCAACACTTAGTGCCCCAATAGTATTCGGCTTTTATTACTATGGGGTGGAAGATGCCTATGATAAGGAACGTGCAGATGCCGATTACAAGTCCCGACAGGTGATATTCGTTTAAGGAATCCATATTTATTAGAGTTTATACAGAATAAGGAACAGGGTTGTTGAAAATCAGTATCCTAAAATCTTATTCGATATATTGTCTATTATAAAGTGATAAGGTGATAAAAATACGGGTGCGTCTTGGTCTTTTTATTGTGACACACCCGCCATAGCTTTTATCTTACTTCTCCGGGCAAATAGGAATTTCTTTCTTGATACTCTGTTCCAGTGAGATTAAAGTCTCCGTTGCAGTCACACCGGGGATTTCCTGCATCTTGTTGTTGAGCAAATCCATCAAGTGCTCGTTGTCGCGGGCGTACACTTTGGTCAGCATGGTGTATGGACCGGTAGTGAAATGGCATTCCACGATTTCGGGAATTTTTTGCATTTCAGCTACAACAGCCTTGTACATGGAACCTTTTTCCAGTTTGATTCCTACATAAGTACATGTTCTGTAACCCAGCGACTTGGGGTTTACATGGTAACCGGAGCCGACAATGACACCCAAATCAATCAAACGCTGTACACGTTGATGGATTGCAGCACGCGATACACCGCATTCGGCTGCTACATCTTTAAAGGGAATACGGGCGTTTTGGGAAATGATTTCCAGAATCTGCCGGTCAAGATTGTCTATTTTTTCCATAATGGTAAATAAGTAAAGTTCTTGTTATTATCAAATAGTAAGCAAATATAGGACTTTATTTTAATTTATCTATAAAATGAGAAGAAAAAAAGAATAAAAGTGATAATGCGCTAAAGCGATGGGGCAATAAGGTGATAAAGTGATAGCGTGGCAGGAAGGAGGCGAAGTGATAAAGTGGTGGGATGATAATGCAATAAGGCGGTAAAATGTTGCCACTTTACCGCCTTATACTTTATTGTGTTATCGTATTATTTTTCGATTTCTACCAGTTCCACTTCGAAAATCAGCGTAGAGAACGGTTTGATCTGACCGCCGGTTTCTCTTGCACCGTAAGCCAGTTCCTGCGGGATGTAGAGTTCCCACTTAGAACCTACAGGCATCATGGTGAGGGCTTCCGTCCAGCCTTTGATAACTTGGTTGGCGCGGAATGTGGCGGGTTCGTTGCGCTTGTAAGAGCTGTCGAACTCAGTTCCGTCAATCAGCGTACCTTTGTAGTTCACTTTCACTTTGCTGCTGTCTGCGGGGATTTCACCTGTACCTTTGGTGATGATTTTGTATTGCAGTCCGCTCGGAGTGGTTACAACGCCTTCTTTGGTTTTGTTCTCTTCGAGGAACTTCTCGCCGGCAGCTTTGTTGTCGGCATATTTCTTTTCCATTGCTTTGGCTTTTACTGCCTCCATTTGAGTCTGCATGAAAGTCTGGGCCTCTTCTTTGGTCATGATGCCTTTGCCTACAACGCCGGCAACGAAACCTGCCAACAGATTCTCACGGCTGATAGTTTGCGTAGAGTCTCCACCGAAAACCTGTTGGTTGAAGCCTTCTACCCACTGCTTGCTTACCATCTGTCCGATTTGCAGACCTGCCATGTAGGCAACATCTTTGTCATTGATTTTGCTTGCGCCTTCGTTGAAGCCTTTCAGGAAGTCTGCCATCTGGGTAGAGTCGATACCTTGTTGTGCAAGATATTGGTCCAGTCCTTCGGTACGTGCCATACCGATAGCGTAAGAGAGTGAGTCAACGTCCGTTTTCAGGTTTGCTTTCGGACTTTGTGCAGTACAGGAAGCCAGACCGGCAGCTACTGCAAGAGCCATCATAAATGTTACTTTTTTCATTTTGCCTTTAAATTATTTATTTAATACTTTAAGTAGTTCCACTTCAAATATGAGTGTGCTGTGCGGCGGAATCATTTCACCTGCTCCTTGTGCGCCGTAAGCCAGTTCGCTGGGGATATACAGTTTCCATTTGGCGCCTTCGGGCATCAGTTGCAAGGCTTCCACCCAACCCGGAATTACTTGGTTCACGCCGAATGTGGCAGGTTGTCCGCGCTTGATGGAGCTGTCGAACAGGGTTCCGTCAATCAGCGTGCCCTCGTAGTGGCATTGCACCTGGTCGGTGGCTTTGGCATACGTGCCTGTATTGCCTTCGTTGATAACTTCGTACTGGAGTCCGCTGGGCAGTGTAATCACTTCCGGGCGTTTTTTGTTCTCTTCAAGGAACTTCTTGCCGGCTTCGATGTTGGCGGCGTTCATTTTCTGTTCCAGTTCTTCGAAGTATTTGTTTACTATTTCGCGGGCTTCCGTGTGGCTGATTACCGTTTGGTTGCCTTCCAACACATCTTTGATTGCTTGTGCAAAGTCATCTACTTCGATGCCCTTAGCGCCCATACTTAAAAGATTTTGACCTATTCCAAGGCCGATAGCGTAACTGAATTTATCCATAAATTGTTTTTGTTGGCAGCTGAAAACGGTTTCTTTTCCAGCCTATTGCAAATTTATGAGTGGCAAAAGTACGTCTTTTATTTGAATGATTCTGTTTTTTACGGATTAAAAAATCTTAGTAAGCGAAAATAACTATTCCCTTTCCGGTTGTATTTATTACTTTTGTTGTGGTCATATGAATCTTAAGGAGATATAAAAGATGAAGAATTTAGTGGTTTTGTCTGGCGCGGGTATGAGCGCCGAGAGTGGTATCAGTACGTTCCGCGATGCAGGCGGACTGTGGGACAAGTATCCGGTGGAGCAGGTGGCTACCCCTGAGGGATATGCCCGTAATCCGGAGTTGGTCATCAACTTTTACAACGAGCGCCGTAAGCAGTTGCTGGATGTGGAGCCGAATGCCGGGCACATCGGGCTTGCCGGGCTGGAGAAGGATTTCAATGTGACGGTCGTCACGCAGAATGTGGACAATCTGCACGAGCGTGCCGGAAGCACGCGGGTGATACACCTGCACGGCGAGCTGACGAAGGTCTGCTCCAGCCGCGATCCCTATAATCCAAACTACATAAAGGAACTGCGTCCGGACGAGTATGACGTGCGTCTGGGCGACAAGGCAGGCGACGGTTCGCAGCTCCGTCCGTTCATCGTGTGGTTCGGCGAGGCGGTGCCGGCAATTGAGACAGCCATCGGATACGTGGAGCAGGCGGATGTGTTTGTCATCATCGGCACGTCGATGAACGTCTATCCGGCGGCGGGATTGCTGCACTACGTGCCCCGCGATGCCGAGGTCTATCTGATAGACCCCAAGCCGGTAGACGTGCATTCCGTGCGGCCGGTGCACGTCATCCAAAAGGGAGCTTCGGAAGGGGTACGGGAGTTGGTTACACTGCTCGGAGTCTGATTCTGCGGCATCTTTTTACTTGATTTCAGGAGACTACAGATGCCTTTTGTGACACCTATATACGGTTCGTGAGTTGTTTTTATATCGCTTACGGCATATTTGCACATTTGTGGGACGGTATGTTATGCGACAAAGAGATACCTATTTTTTCAGTACCGCCCTCAGCACGAACCAGGCGTGGCGTGCCACGGTGCTTGTCCATCCGTAGTGCCGCGCCATGATGCGGAAGCGCTCTTTCAGCGAAGCGTTCCGGTTGCGCGTGGTCATGCCCTCGTCCAGGTAGTCGATGAGGGTCAGATGGGTGTTGTGCAGCGTTTTCGCTTTTTTCATGATGCGGATGCACCAGTCGAAGTCGGCGGAGAAGCGGTATTTCAGGTCGTACGGTTCCACCAGGCTGCGGTTGGCAAAGAACGCCTGGTGGCAGACGAGCATCCCTTGCCTGAAGCTTTTCCACGTCAGTGTTTTCGGGGCGGAAAGCCGGCGCATGCGGACGAAGCGCCTCTCTTTATCCACCAGTGCCGTTTCGCCATATATCACATCGGGCAGTTCACCTCCCGGCAGCGTATGTACCATTTTTTGCAGCGTGTCATCTTCACGAAAACTGTCGCCGGCATTGAGAAAACAGAGGTAGTCGCCCGTGGCAAGCCGGATGCCTTTGTTCATGGCATCGTACAGTCCTTTGTCGGGTTCGCTCACTACCTGTGCGATGTGGTTCCTGTAACGCTCTATGACGGACAGCGTTTTATCTTTCGATGCACCGTCCACAACGATATACTCCACGTGGCGGTAGGTTTGCGAGATAACGCTTTGAATGGTGTCTTCCAATACCGCTTCGGCATTGTAGGTCACGGTGATGATGCTGAATTTCGGGGTAGGGCGGTTATACATTTCTTCCGATGGCTTTGTTGTACAGGTCGATATATTTCTTGGCAATGGTGCTTTCGGAGTAGTGGGTTGCCACCTTGCGGCAGGCTTGTTCTGCCAAGACGGCATAGTCGGGGTCGGTCAATGCCCAATAGATGCCGTTGGCGAAGTCTTCCGAAGATTTGTATTGCGCCACATAGCCGTTGTGCAGGTGGTCTATCATCTCGGGGATACCGCCCACGTTGAAGCCCACGCAGGGGATGCCGCATGCCATGGCTTCCATAATCATATTGGGCAGGTTCTCTTCCAACGAAGGGGTGACGAAAAGGTCTACCGCATTGTAGATGTCCACTAATGAGTGTTCGTTGCTCACGAAGTCCAACGGATAGACCTTGAAAGGCAGTAAGTTTGCCAATTGTTGCGACTCCTTGCCAAAGACAACGACACCGAGCTTTTCTTTCAGTTCCGGGTGCTTTTCCACCAGCAGTTTGCACGATTCGGTCAGGTAGTCGATGCCTTTTCGTTTATCCGTAATCTTTACCGAACCGAACAGTACGAGTTTGGCATCCTGCGGCAGTTTGTACTTGTGGCGTGCTTCTTGCTTGTTGCGCGGTCTGAACAGGTTGGTATTGATAGGATTCGGAATGCAGGTGATTGTGTGTCCGGCGAGCAAGGTACTTTTTTTTGCCAGGCGTTCCAGCCAGTGGCTGCATGCCACGAAATTGATGTGCCGTCCGTGGTATAACTCTTGTTTTTTGCGGAAAGTCCGGTGGGAGAGGTCTTTCTTGCCCCCGTTGCCGTAGATAAACGGGCAGTTATGGCACTCCTGCTGGTAGCGGGTGCACTCGCGGGCGTGGTGGCAGATGCCGGTGCAGGACCACATGTCGTGCATGGTCCATACCACGGGCTTGCCCGAAGCGAGTATCTTCCCGATGTTCTTGAGCGACAGCATGCCTTGGTTTATCCAGTGCAGATGAATGACGTCTGCCTGCTGGAACTCCGGAAGCGAAGTGATGTCCGTTCCCGTATTGGCAATGTCGACGGCAAAGATATTATCCCGTTTGAAGTGGTTGGCTTTCCATATAACGATACGCTCCCAGACGAACTTCCATACCATGCGCCAGTCGTAGCGCAAGGAGACTACGGTGATTTGGTCGGTCTGCTTGTCGCGCACCAGGAGCTTGGCTTTGATGCCGTTGTTCTTGAGCGCTTCCATCAGCCTGCTGGCGGCTACGGCGGCCCCGCCGATGCGTTCGGATGTATTGATAAGTAATACTCTCATAATTCTTCTTCTTTCTTCTGTCTTGAATGGCTTTATAGCCGATGGAACCGGACAGCGTTTTTTCTTTACTTGAAGTTCCATTTTGGAATATCAGGTTTCTCTCGCCGGTCTTTAGGATTCCAATATCTTTGATACAAAAGTACTGCTTTTGCCGCTTTCCGCTCCATAAATCTTCCGTTTTTTTAGTCTGTCACGGCTAAACTCCCTATCTTTGCCGGGGCGGAAAGAACCTGCAACGCCGGAAACGCGGAAACGAAGGCGGGAGAATGCGGATTTATCCTTGCCGGAAGAAAATGTATGAGTATGGAAGAGAAAATCTTGAAATGGTCGGGGCAGCTTTGGCAGTGCTTTCTTAGCATAGTGAAGATATTGTTGCAATCCAAGTGGCGTACACGCCTGCCGTCATCGTTTGGCAATCCGGACGAGTTGCTGATACTTGCCAATGGTCCCTCATTGAACCGCACGGTAGAAGAATCGGCAGATTTCATCAAAGGAAAAACCCTGTTGGCAGTGAACTTCTGTGTCACCTCGCCCATGTTCGAGCGTCTCCGTCCCGAAATCTATCTGATTGCCGACCCGCTGTTTTGGATTGTCCCCGAAAAGCGCGTACAGTTGTTCCGGACCTTGGCGGAGAAGACCGCATGGGATATGAGTCTTTTTGTCCCCGCCCGCGCCCTGAAGAGCAAAGAGTGGCAACCGCTTCTGGCAGGCAACCCTCATATCAGGCTCTATATCTACAATACTACCCCGATTGAAGGTTTTCAAGGTTTCTGCAACTGTATCTTCCGCAAAGGCTGGGGCGTGCCCCGTCCGCACAACGTGTTGATACCCTCTATCGCCATAGGGTTGCGTTTGCCTTTCAAGAAGATATACCTGGCGGGCGCCGACCACTCCTGGTTGCCGGAAATCACGGTGACGGACGAGAACGTGGTGTTGATGCACCAGAAGCATTTCTACGACCAAAACAAGTCGCAGGCGGCAACGGTGAAGCAGGAAAACCTGCGTAGCGCGCGGCTCTATACGATAATGTATCACATGTACGTGGCGTTCAAATCCTACTTCGTGCTCGAGGCATACGCGCGCCGCTTGGGTAAGGAGGTGATTAACATCACGCCCGGCAGCTACATAGACGCTTTTAAACGGATGAGGTTATGAAAGACGGAATTATCATTCAGGCACGCACCGGTTCCACCCGGTTGCACAACAAGATACTGCTCCCCTTTTACGGCGGGCAACGCATCATTGACATACTGATTGCCAATATCAAGCAGGCATGCGCCGGCAAGACAATTGTCCTTGCCACCACCGACCGTGCGCAGGACGATGTCCTGGCGGAGGTTGCCCGCGAAGCAGGCATCTGCTGCTACCGGGGAGACGAGGACAATGTGCTCGACCGCTTTATCCGTGCCGCCGCCGCATTCGGTCTCGACCGTTTTGTCCGCGTCTGTTCGGACAATCCCTTCCTGCGGCCCGACACGTTCCGGGTGTTCTTCGAGGAGCACGATGCCCGTCCGGCAGATTATATCGCTTACGGCTTTGCAGACGGTCGCCCCACTATCAAATCCCATTTGGGTTTGTTTGCCGAACTGACAACCGCCGACGCGCTTCGCCGTGCCGCTGCCGCTACACAGGAAAAACTATACATAGAGCACGTTACGATTTATCTCTATACACATCCCGAAGCCTTCAGTGTCCGCCTGCTTCCGTTGCCCGATGAACTGGAAGGGCGGTTGGACCTCCGCTTTACGCTCGACACAATGGAGGATTTCACCCTGTTGCAAGAGCTTTATGCCACCTTTTACGAGCAGACCGACCGTAGCATCCACGCCCTGCTCCGGTTGGTGGAGGCGCATCCGGAGTATAGGGACAAAATGCTGGAAAACATAGCGAGAAACGAGAAATAAGCTCCGGTCTCATTACGGGGCAACTTCTTGGGAAAGGAAAAAAGATTACATTGCCGGAAGGGGCCGGAAACAGTTGCCGACCGAGTCCCATTCAGTCCCTGACTGAAAGGCTTTGACTCACTGACTGAATGCCATTCACTCCCTGACTCATTGTGACCCTTGCTACAATAGGTTGTGGCAGGGGTGGAAGATAGACTTGATGATAGTAAATATAAATAACAGTTGCCGAATGAAGAGTACATACATTATCGGAGAAATCGGACAGAACCACAATGGTTCCGTCGATATAGCCAAGTTGATAGTCGACCTGGTGTCACGTCCTGTACGCGAAGAGGTCTTTAATCTGGAACTTCGCCCTATGGACGCGGTGAAGATGACCAAACGCGACCTGAATGAAGAGTTGACCGACTCGCAGATGAACCGTCCGTACGACTCACCCCACTCCTTCGGCAGCACCTACGGCGAGCACCGCGCCCGTCTGGAACTGACGGACGAAGAGCACTTCGAAGTGTACAGGCACGCCAAGTCATTGGGCATGGATTTCGTGGAAACGTTGTGTTCAAAGGGCTGCATGTCTCTGCTGAAACTCTTCACGCCCGACCGCCTGAAGGTGGCGAGCCGCGACCTCACCAACCTGCCGCTGCTGGAAGTGATGGCAGAGACCAAGATACCCATCATCCTCTCCACCGGCATGGCGGGCAAGAAGGAACTGGACGATGCGCTGGATGTCATCACCCGCTATCACAGCGATATATCCATACTGCACTGCGTGTCGCAATATCCCACCCGCCCCGACAATCTCAACCTGAAGACGATTGCCTATCTGAAGCAGCACTACGGGCAATATCCCATAGGCTTCTCCGACCACACTATCGGCATTGCCGCCCCGGTGGTTGCCGTAGGCATGGGTGCGGAGATTATAGAGAAGCACGTCACCATAGACCGCCGCATGAAAGGCACCGACCAGCAAGGCTCCCTGGGGCCGGACGGCGTAAACCGCATGATTCGCGACATCCGCATCGCCGAGCATTGGTTGGGCAAGGAAGAACTCTATATAGACCCTGCCGTCTCTGCCGCCAAGGTGAAGCTGGAACGTTCCATTGCCACAAACAGGGCGTTGCATCCCGGCGACATCATCACGGAGGCGGATATCCACCTGCTCAGCCCGGGCGACGGTTTCAAGTGGGCGGAGCGCGACAAGGTGGTGGGGCATCGCGTGCTCAAGGAGATACCGCGCAACGAGATTGTTTATCCCTCATTGATTGCGCAATGAGATTGCTTGCCGTTGTCGTCCTCTATCATCCGGGTGAGGACTTGGTCGGGAATATCAACAGCTGCCTGCCGCAAGTGGATAAACTACTTTTGTGGGACAATACGCCCGCAGATGCCGCAGGACGGATTTCTTTGGCGGGTGTCTGCCATCCGGAACGTTTGGAGTATCGGGGATGCGGTCGGAATGTAGGCATCGGTGCTGCATTGAACGATGCCGTAGCCTATGCCCGTGAGCACGGCTATACGCATCTGCTGACATTGGACCAAGACAGCTTTTTCCTGGATGGAGACTTCGGACGATACCGGAAGTCCATTCAGGATTATGGAGAAGACAGGCGGGTTATTTTCTCTGTGAATTATTTTATCAAGTCTCAACGTTCTTCTCTTTATCCCGTAACGGACACCATTGATGAGGTCTCTTCCGCGATGACTTCCGGCACTGTTTACCCGGTTGGCTTGTTTGCAGAACTGGGCGTCTTTATGGACGAATTGTTTGTTTGGGGCATCGATTGTGAATATTGTTGGCGTGCGGCACGGAAAGGGGTGCGTACCGTTTGTTTCAAAAACATTCTGTTGCAGCACGACCTGGGATATCAGAAAAAGAAACACCGCCTGTTGGGCAAGGAAGTTTTCCCGAACGAATATCCTCCGGCGCGTACTTATTACAATGTGCGGAATGGTATAATTCTCCACAGGCTTTATCCTGAAAAGTTAAATTTGAAAGCCCATTTGCGTTATCATTTATATAAACGTATGGTCTTTGTGCTTCTGTATGAACAACAGAAGATTGCTAAGTGGAAAGCCCTTTGGGATGGTTTCCGCGATGGGAAACGCGGCAGGTTGGGCAAACGTGCCTGATAGGATTTCCCTTGTTTTTAATTTTTAAATGATTGAAGAAAGTATGTTACCGAAGTTAGTTATTACCGATATAGACGGTGTGTGGACCGATGGCGGAATGTATTACACCGCCGATGGCGATGTGATGAAACGTTTCTCCGTGAAAGACGGCTGGGGTGTGATTTTCCTGCGCGAGCTGGGTATCCCCGTAGCCATTATGACGGGTGAGAACACACAGATTGTACAGAAGCGTGCCGACAAACTGAAAATCAAGTATTGCTATTTGGGTGTGAAGGACAAAGTGGCGCAGGCGCGGGCGCTTTGTGCGGAGCTGGGCATCTCGCTGGACGAGGTTGCCTTCATCGGTGACGACCTGAACGACTTGCCGCTGCTGCGGCTGGTGGGCTACAGCGCTTCCCCTTCTAATACCCCCGAGTATGTGAAGCGCGAGGTGAAGTACGTCACTGCCGCGCATGGAGGTTTCGGTGCCTTCCGCGAGTTTGTGGAGAAACTGCTGAGCGACAACGGGGCGTTGGAACCACTGTTGGAACACTTCTCATAGCACTCTATAACGCTTTTCATAGCATTTCCCATAGCCAGTTGCCGGCTTCCGGCGGGAAGTTATGACAGGAACCTGTCTGCCAGACGGTTAAAATCCCTTTCCGTGAGCGCGGCGGGTTGTGCCTGCCGCAAGACATTGATGTATGCAGACGCCATGGCATGATTGCTGAATTTCCGGGCGAACATACGGATGAACTCCTTGTCCCATTCTCGCAGCAGTGTCTCGCGGATGGCGTTGGAGAGCGCCTCGTCGCTGTATTCGCGAACCGGTGTCATGCACTCCCCGTGGTACAGGTCCTCAAAAGCATCTATGAGGTTGAAGCAGACGGCGGGTACTCCGTAGCGGTATCCTTCGATGATGGAGAGCCCGAAACCCTCGGATTTGCTTGCCAATACCATGACACTTGCTTTCTTTGCCCAGCGGAACACTTCATCGTGCGGCAGGCTTCCGGTGAAGGTGCACCATTGGTCGATGCCCAATCTTTCCGCTTCCTTTTGCAATGCACCGCCCAAGGTGTCTTTGCCTATCAGGCACAGTTGGCTGTTTTCCCTGATGCCGGGCGGCAAGAGGGCGAATGCCCGTAACGTCTGCAACTGGTTTTTCCGCTCGCAAAGGTTACCGATGGAGAGTATCCGGTATGTCCGTGTCCAGGGATCGCCGGAATTGGCGCACCCGTCGGTATTACCGCTATTTTCCGCATTGTCGGTGTTGCCGGCTTCATCCGCGTCATCATTCAGCGCATTCGGGACAACGTGTATGTTGCCGCACTCTTTCCACCCGTAAAGCTTGAGCAGTTTGCCGCGCATCCCGCTGCCTACCACGGTGAGCGGCATGCCTGCCCGTAGCAGTTCGGGCAACAACTGTATCTCGCCTTGCGTGCTGAAATCGTCCGGTCCGGGCTGGTCGTGAAACAGTCCGTGCAGTGCAAGCACGAAGGGTTTGCGCGTGTGCAGGGCGGCGGTGATGAAAGGGAGCGTCTCCGGTCCTAACGAGTGGATGAATACTACGTCCGGATTGGTCTCTTGTATCAGACGTATGTTGAAGCCGATGCTGGCTGTATACTTCAGTAGTTTGAGACGCCGCACCGTGGGCATCTTGTGCGAGGACAGGGCATGGCGCACGGCACGCGGCGCATCTTTCCAACGAAGGCAGGTAAGCAGTTTTCTTATCTTCCGCTCCAGCAGGACGAACCGCTTTTCTCCCTTTTCGGAACGGACTACGATGGTGTCGTTGGTCAGTGAAGAAGAAGATACGAATACCTCGGCGCCTTCGGCAGCAAGGGCGGCGGCTATTTGTACCACCATAAGCGAGAATCCCGTGTTGTAGTTTCTGGACACCTCCTTTACGGTAATGTCTTGAGTAAGAATCAGTATTTTCATAACGGTCGGTTGTTGCGTTTGAACAGGAAACGGATGCTCTCCTCGAATATCTTCGACCTCAGTCTCCATAGGGCTGCCGCATAGAGCGAAGCCGCTACGGTTATCTTGACGGCGAGCGTTGCATAGACATTCGTAAAAAAAGAGGCGGCATAACGGGCGGCTCCCAACGAACACAGGGCCAGAAGCAGGTAGGGAGCAATGTCTTTCAGAAGGGAAAGCGGGGAAAGCCCGATGTGCTTGTGTCCGAAGTAATGCCAGATGCCCAGCCACGCCACATTGGTAGCCGTATATACCACCAGCATCGTATGGATGCCGAGAGGATGGCTGAAACATACCAGCAGGAGCTGGGCGATTCCCAATGCTATCGTGTTCCACATGTAAATATGGGGGCGGCCTATGCTGTTCATCAGGTTGGTGTACAACGTGCTTATTGGCATGAAAGCACCCCACACGCAAAGCACTTGCATCACAGGCACGCACGGCAGCCACTTCTCGGTGATGGTGATGGTGATGAGTTCCTCGGCGATGATGCCAAGTCCCAGCATGGCGGGAAATGCTATGAATGCGGTGAAGCGGAGCAGCTTGCGGAAGATGTTCCGAAGTCGTTCCGTGTCGGTGTATGCCTCGCGGAATACGGGTTGCCCCACACTGTTGATCATCCCATAGATGGTGGAATATCCCATAGTGGTCCATTTGCTTCCCTGCGAGTAGTATCCCGCTTGCGCAATCGTGTAGAACTTTCCTATCAGCAAGGAGAGGATGTTGTTGTTGATGTGCGTGAACAGGGTAGTGAAGAATATCTTCAGGCTGAACGGAAGCATTTCGCGCAGGGGGGCTGTGTGGAAATGCCGGTTGGGCCGCCAAGGGCAGCGCAGCCAAAGCAGCAGGGTGTTGCTTCCGGCGTAAAGGAGTGTTTGCAGTGCGATGCCCCAATATCCGAAACCGAAATAAGCAAGAGTGATACCGGTGATTCCGGAGAGGATGATGGCAGTGATTTGTATCTGGCTACGCTCCTTCACCATCAGGTTGCGGAAAAGATAGGCGGAAGGAGCTGTGGAACAACTGCCGGACAGGAAACCGAGAAAGAGCACTCTTGCCAAAGGGCATAGCTCCGGGACTTCAAAAAAGCGGGCGATGAGAGGGGCGCAGGCGAACAACAGCGCATAGAGCGCGATGCCCATGCAAAGGCTGAACCAGAACACCGCATTATAGTCTTCGTCCTTGACTGTCTTCTTGTTGACGATGGCCGTCACGAAGCCGCTGTCGGCAAAAATACTGGCAGTGGCGGAAAAGATGGTGAGCACCGCCACCATGCCGTAGTCCGTATCGGTCAGCAGGCGGGCAAGGAATATCCCGAAGGCAAGGTTCAGCAATTGCATGGCGCCATTGCCTATGCCGCCCCACAGGAGTCCTTTGGCTGTCTTTTCTTTAAGTGATGTTGCTGGCATTGCTTGATTGATAATTAGAATATTGTCTGATTGCGTTTAGATTGTTCGTAAATCGCATTTAAATTGCTCGTAAATATAGGTGTGTATGTTGTTTATTATTAGGGTATTATATTTTGTTTTCATTTAAATCTCATTTAAATCTCATTTAAATCTCATTTAAATCTCGGATGTTTTAGGGATAACTTTCGGATGATATCATGTTTTAATCTGCCAGTATGAGATACTTCCTTGTCTTTGATTGACAATCCTGTTCTGCAAGCGTAGTTTGGTCAGCAGGTTGGTAACTTTATGATATTTTTGTTCTTCGTTCAGTATGTCCGGCAACTTCTTCCAAAGCAACTTGGTTATTTCTTGTTTGGTGAGCACATTGTGTTCCTTCAATGCTTTCATTATCAGGTCACAATAATATCCGTCCTCAAATCCTTTGTTATTTGAGTAATCCGTTTTTTTATCCAGTTGTTGTGCTACGGTTTTGGCTATGAACACATTCGGCTTTCTTCCTTCGATAAGTTTTTTCTTCCTAAGATGGGAAATCTCTTCATTGGATATGGAGCGGTTTAATTGTATCCGGTTTAGTGTTTCCACTTCTGCCAATGTCAATTCTTGGCGTTTGGCCAAGATGTTGGCATATTCCATATTCAGTATCTTTCCGATGATGGTGACTTGCACTCTGTTCTTTTCAATCTCATAGTCCGGCAGGGGAAACAGCCGCTGCCTTTGGAAATTGAACATCTTTCTGATGCCGCTTCCTATCGTGTCCACCATCTGCAATCCTACCATTGCACGAGCCAGGAAAGGATTGCGGTAGACTTCTTCCGGCGCATCGTCTTTCAGGACATTGCTGATGGATTGTGGGATAAATCCGCCTTTGTTGGTAAAAACAAGCTTGTCTTCGTATTCCACCACGTTGATTTGCCCTCCTTGTGTGTAGTCCTGATGTGCTACGGCATTATTGATGGCTTCGCGTATGACGTAAGGTTCGTAGGTGTCTACTTCTTCGGGGAACAAGGTGCGGAACTCCGGATTGATGTAACGGTACTTCAAGTTACGTATTTTCCGATAGATTTCTTCTATGGAGAGAATAAAAGGGCAACTCTTGATTAAGTAGTCCCGCTCCATTCCTTGAGAGTCTTTTAGAATCCAGCGTATCTTGGCTACGGCAGGAGAAATCAGTACCTCGCTCTCTTCTTTGCCTAAAAGGACGATAGCGGCATTGGTGATTTTGCCTTTGATGGTCAGTTTGGCTTTGTTTAAGAAAGTAGGAGTGTCCCATGTAGCTATTTCTGCGGCATTTTGCCTGTTTTTTGCCATGTAGAGGGAGCGGGCTGTCGCAATGGCTTGTTCGTCCAAATCATTGATGGTTGCATGGGGAATGATTTGCGCGCTCCAATCCGTCTGCTTGCTTTGGCTGCGGATGGCTTCCAGTTTGTGCAGGCTTAGTGCGACGAGAGACTCTCCGTCACGGCCATAAAAGTGTCCTTTATAAGAAGTGGGGATGCCTGTGGGGGCGGCAGGGATTTGAAACATGAGTACTCTCTTTCCCTGATACGCTATTTCATGTATTTCCGTAAAAGTGATGCCGCAGTTGGTTCCTTCGGCTATTTCTCTTTTCAGGGCATCGAGTGAGGGGCGTGTCGGTTTGTATGAACTGCCTAAGACGGCATGGGTCTTATCGTGGATGCCGAATAACAACCAGGCAAATTCTTCCTGTCCGAGATTGGCTTCGTTGCTAAGTGCGGAAAAGTATTCTCCTAACTTTTGCGTGTCGAATCCGTTTTGGGCTTTCTTGAACTCTACAACTTCATTCTCGCCCGGTAATTGGATGAATGCCTCTAATAATGTTATCAGTTCTTGGGTTGTCATTCGGTTGGTATTTGGGTGGGGAGTTAACAGGAGTTATCGGTAATTGGTAAGAGTTGGCGGCCGGCAATGCCGGCTGATAACTCCTTCTAACTCCCGATGACTCCTTGAATAAAAATTACTTCACCTCACTGCCCGGCTTCACCTCGCGTAGCAACGATGTCACGGCAAGCGATCCGTCATGATTTTCGGCAGAGAGTATCATGCCCTCGCTTACCAGCCCGTTCTTGAATTGGCGCGGAGCCAGGTTGGCGATGAACAGCACCTGCTTGCCCACCAGCTCTTCCGGCCGGTAGTGTTGCGCGATGCCGCTCACGATGGTGCGGTTCTCCAGCCCGTCGGCAATCTTGAACTTCAGCAGTTTCTTCATCTTGGGCACGGCTTCGCACTCCAGCACCGTACCTACGCGGATATCCAGTTTCTCGAACTCCTCGAAAGCGATGGTCGGCTTGATGGGGTTTGCCTTGTAGTTTGCCGCTTCGTTTGCCTTCTTGGTGGCAAGCAGCTTGTCCACCTGCGCCTGGATGATGTCATCTTCCAGTTTCTCGAACAGCAGTTCGGGCGTGCCCAGCTGATGCCCTACGGGCAGAAGGCCGGTGCTTCCCAGCGTAGCCCAGTCGAAGCTTTCCATGTTCAGCATCTTGCGGAGTCTTTCGCTGCTGAAGGGCAGGAACGGCTCGAAGGCGATGGCGAGGTTTGCCACCAGTTGCAGGGAAATGTTCAGGATGGTTGCCACGCGCCCCATGTCCGTCTTGGCAAGTTTCCACGGTTCGGTGTCGGCAAGGTACTTGTTGCCGATGCGGGCAAGGTTCATCGCCTCTTTCTGCGCATCGCGGAACTTGAATACGTTGAGCAGCTTTTCCACCTCTGCCTTTACATCGGCAAACTCCTTCAGCGTCTCGCGGTCGTAGTCGTTCAGCTCGCCGGCGGCGGGCACTGCGCCGTCGAAGTACTTCTTGGTGAGTTGCAGGGCGCGGTTCACGAAGTTGCCGTACACGGCTACCAGCTCGTTGTTGTTGCGTGCCTGGAAGTCTTTCCAGGTGAAGTCGTTGTCTTTCGTCTCCGGAGCGTTGGCGGTGAGCACGTAGCGCAGCACATCCTGCTTGCCGGGGAAGTCCTGCAAGTATTCGTGCAGCCATACTGCCCAGTTGCGTGAGGTGGAAATCTTGTCGCCCTCCAGGTTCAGGAACTCGTTGCTCGGCACATTGTCGGGCAGGATATAACTGCCTTCCGCCTTCAGCATGGCGGGGAACACGATGCAGTGGAACACGATGTTGTCCTTTCCGATGAAGTGGACGAGACGTGTCTCGGGGTCTTTCCACCATTTCTCCCAAGAGTCGGGCAGCAGCTCTTTCGTGTTGCTGATGTAGCCGATGGGAGCGTCGAACCACACGTAGAGCACTTTGCCGTCGGCACCCTCCACGGGGACGGGGATGCCCCAGTCCAGGTCGCGGCTCACGGCGCGCGGTTGCAGTCCCATGTCGAGCCAGCTCTTGCACTGGCCGTACACGTTGGGGCGCCACTCCTTGTGGTCCTCCAGTATCCATTGGCGCAACCATGCCTCGTGTTTGTCGAGCGGCAGGTACCAATGCTTGGTTTCGCGCATCACGGGCTGGCTGCCGCTGATGGCGCTTTTCGGATTAATCAGGTCGGTGGGGCTGAGGCTCGTGCCGCACTTCTCGCACTGGTCGCCGTATGCGCCTTCCGCATGGCAGTGCGGGCACTCGCCGGTGATGTAGCGGTCGGCAAGGAAGGTCTTGGCCTCCTCGTCGTAATACTGCATGCTGGTCTTTTCGATGAACTCGCCCTTGTCGTACAGCTTGCGGAAGAAATCGGAAGCCGTCTTGTGGTGCGTCTCCGAGGAGGTGCGGCTGTACACGTCGAACGAGATGCCGAACTCCTTGAAAGAGTCTTTGATGAGCGTGTGATAGCGGTCTACCACATCTTGCGGCGTGATGCCTTCTTTCTTGGCGCGGATGGTGATGGGCACTCCGTGCTCGTCGGAACCGCCGATAAAGACTACGTCTTCCTTCTTCAGCCGCAGGTAGCGGACGTAGATGTCGGCAGGCACGTAGACGCCCGCCAGGTGTCCGATATGAACGGGACCGTTGGCGTAGGGCAGTGCCGACGTCACGGTGGTACGTTTGAATTTCTTTTCCATGTTATAGTTGCGTTATTAAAGTTTCTTCTCTTGTTTCCTTGGCTCTCGTCCTCTTGTATCTCTTTTGTTATGAACGCTTTTTAGGATATGCAAAGATAGAGGTTTTCTGTTAAACCTACAAAAAGAGGGATGGATACTTGGGCGGCACGGCTCTTGAAGAAGCCGTGCCTGCAGGCAAGAATATATTCCCAAAGGGGTAGGAATAAATAGAACAGGTTTCTTTGTTTACAGGAGTTAGAGCCGATGCCCTTGTGTACGACATCGTTGCGGGGCATCGGCTTTAGCGCTTAAACCGGCCGGCGGCTGATAGCTCCTCCGGCTCCTTGCAGTGCAACATGCCGTATCGGTATACTCTTTCGGGCATTCTTTTTAAAGAAAGATTAAGAGCCTGTTTAAATTTTCTTCAAAAAGTCTTCTTCGGCTTCTTTTGATTTTCTTTCCGGTCTGTTT